>NZ_JBBHZJ010000007.1:0-274864 GCF_049843535.1 Hydrogenophaga sp. T2
GGGCGTAGCTCAGGCTTTGATCGCCGAAGACCGCGGCGGTGGCCTCGGGCGTGGCCGCGGCCTGGGCCTCGACGAGGCGGTGCACGGGCCGCGCATCGAAGGCGTCGTGCGCGCTGGCGTTCCAGTCCACGAGTTGTTGGTGGCGCTGTGCGGGCGGCAGCACCTCGATGGCCAACGCGGGCGTATCGGGCGCGTCGAGCAGCGCGTCGGCCAGGCCCTGCAGGGCCTGCTGCAGTTGCGCGGCCAGGGCCTCGGGGGCGATGCCGGCGGCGCACTGGGCCCCGATCTCGAAGCCGTCGCCGAGGTCGTCGATGGCGACCGCGATCGGGTAGTGCGTGCGTTCCCAGCGCGACACCGGGCGCCCCAGGCCCGCGGGCGCGGCCAGGGGCTGGTGCCGGTGGTTGAAGCTGGTGTTGAACAGGGGCTCGCCGTGCGGCAGGCCGGCGGCCTGTTGCGCCAGCGTGAGCGGGGCCTGTTCGTGGCGCACGAGTTCGCGCAGGGCGCTCTGGGTCTGGCGCAGCGCGCGCGCGGCGCTCAGCCCCGCGAGCGGCAGGCGCAGCGGCAGGGTGTTGACGAACAGGCCGACCGTGCGGCCCAGGCGCGCCGCGGGGGTGAGGCGGCCCGAGAGCACGGTGCCGAAGACCGGATCGCTGCGCTGCGCGGCGCGCGCCAACAGCAGGGCCCAGGCGGTGTGCGTGAGCGTGGCGCTGGTGCAGCCATGCTGGCGCGCGGCGCGGCGCAGGCGCGCGGCCTGGGCGTGCGGCAGGCGCAGGCGGTGGCTGCGCACCTCGCCGGGCTCGGCGCGGTCCAGGCCGAAGGCCCGGGTGCCGGCGTCGAGGCCCGCGAACTGCTGGCGGAAGAAAGCGTCGTGGTCGGCGGCCAGCCCGGCGCGCGTCGCCTGCACGAAATCGCGGTAGTCGGGCGCCGGCGGCAGCTCGGCTTCGCGGCCGGCCACGATGGCGTCGAGCTCTTCGCGCACCAGGTCGAACGAGACCTGATCGAACACCAGGTGGTGCATGCGCAACGCCAGCAGCCAGCGGCCGTGGGCGGCGTCGTGCAGCACGTCGCAGCGCACCAGCGGCGCTTGCGCGAGGTCGAGCGTGTGGGTGAGCGGGTCGCTCAGCGCTTCGAGGCGCGCGAGCGCGTCGTCGCCCGGGGCGGCGGCGTGCTCGTGCACCGGCAGGCTGGCCTCGCGCAGCACCACCTGCACCGGGTGCGGCAGCCCGTCCCAGGCGAACAGGGTGCGCCACGCGCCGTGGCGTTGCACCAGGCGCTGCAGGCCCTGCAGCGCGGCGTCGAGCGCGGCGCGGTCGGCAAACGCGCCGATCTGGCGCGCCACGTAGGCGTCGCCCCGCGGCTGCAGCTGCGCGAGCACCAGCAGGCCTTCCTGCAGGGGCGCGAGGCGGTAGACGTCCTGCACGTTGGCCGGGCCGCCGGGCACGCGGGCGGCCAGGCGTTCGAGGTGCGTGGCGTCGAGCTCGGCCAGGGGCACACGATCGGGGGTGAGCGGGGCGTCGCGGTGCGGGCTGGCGGCCGCGGGCGCGCGCGAGCGCCAGGCCCGCCACAGCGCGTGCGCGCCGCTTTCCAGGTCGGGCTGGGCCAGCAAGGCGCCGGGTGCGATCGCGAGGTCCAGGGCTTCGTCGAGGCGCGCGAGCACGCGCACCGCGCTGAGCGAGTCGAGGCCGTTTTCGACGGCCGAATGGGCCAGCGACAGCGCCTGGGTTTCGCGGCCCAGGGCGTCGGCGCAGGCCGCGAGCAGCAGGGCGGCCATGGCCGCCTGTTGTTCCGTTTCGCCCGTGGCCGAGCGCAAGCGCGCCACCAGGTCACCCAGATCGCTCTCGCCCGGCGTGGCGCCGTCGGCACCGAAGCGCTGTTGCAGCACCACCTGCAGTTCGCCGGCCTGGAACAGCTCGGCGCAGCGGTGGCGGCGGATCTTGCCGCTGGAGGTGCGGGGCAGGGAGCCCGAGCGCACCAGCACCAGGGTGTGCAGCGGCAGTTCGTGTTCATGCGCCACGGCGCGGCGCATCGCGGCCATCAGGGCGGGCAGGTCGGCGTCGCGCTCGCGCTTGTCGAGCTCCTGCACCAGCACCACGGCTTCGCCTTCGGGGCCGGCGAGCGCGAACGCCGCACCGTGCCCGGCGCGCAGGCTGGGGTCCACCGCCTGCGCGGTCCATTCGATGTCTTGCGGGTAGACGTTGCGCCCGCGCACGATGATCAGGTCCTTGAGGCGGCCGGTGACGAAGACCGAGCCCGCGCGCAGATAGCCGAGGTCGCCGGTGCGCAGCCAGGGGCCGCTGCCATCGGGCAGGGTGGCTTCGAAGGTTTCGCGCGTGCGCTCGGGCTGCTGCCAGTAGCCCGCACCCACGCAGTCGCCGCGCACCCAGATCTCGCCGATCTGCGACTCGCCCAGGCGCACGCCATTGGCGGGTTCCACGATGGCCAGCTCCAGGCCGCCGATGGGCTCGCCGCAGGCCACGATGGGCGCCACGCGGTCCGCACCGGGCGCGGCCGCACGCACGGCGTGGGCGGCCAGCGCATCGGGGTCGAGGCGGTCGGCTTCCAGGCCGCGGCCCGCGGGCGTGGTGCTCACGCAGAGCACGGCTTCGGCCATGCCGTAGGCGGGCTTGACCGCGTCGGCGCGCAGGCCGTGCACCGCCAGGCGCTCGCTGAAGCGGCGCAGGGTGTCGGCGTGGATGGGCTCGGCGCCGCAACTGCAGTTGAGCAGGCTGTCCAGCGCGGCCTGCCAGCCCGGTGCGTCGTCCAAGGCCTTGAGGCAGGCGACGTAGGCGAAGTTGGGTGCGCCGCTGTGCGTGATGCGCCAGCGCTCGACCGCCTCGAGCCAACGCAGGGGCCGCCGCAGGAAGGCCAGGGGCGACATCAGCCAGGCCGGCGCGCCGGCGTGGAACGGCCACAGCAGGCCGAGCACCAGACCGTAGTCGTGGTAGTGCGGCAGCCAGCACAGGATGCGGCTGTCGGCCCCGATGCCGTGGGCCGCGGTGGCGTGGCGGCACTGCGCCAGCACCTGCTGGTGCGTGAGCATCACGCCGCGCGGGGCCGAGGTCGAGCCCGAGGTGTATTGGAGGTAGGCCAGCGATTGCGGCTTCACCGCATCGGCCGCAGCCAGCACCGCGGCGGTGTCGGGCGCCGCACCGTCGGGCTCGGCATCGACGAGGACGCAATGGGCGGTGTCCAGCGCGAAGGACTCGGGCGAGGACGCCAGGATGTCGCGGATGCCCTCGGTGCAGAGCAGCACCGCGGCCTGGGCGTCGCGCGCCACCGCCTGCAGGTGCGGCGCGCTGTTCTTGAGGCGGGCGGCGTCGGGCGCGGGCACGGGCACGGCCACGCGGCCGGTGAGCAGACAGGCCCAGAAGGCGCAGACGAAATCGAGACCCGGGGGCAGGGCGATCAGCACGCGGTCGCCGGCGGTGCTGCACGCGAGCAGGCGGCTGGCCAGGGCGGTGACGCGCTGCTGCAGCTGGCCGCGGTCGAGCGACTCGGTCTGATCGAGCGCGCCGCGCACGAACGTGAAGGCCGGTTGCCGCGGGTCCGCGCAGCGCGCCAGGAACAGGCGTGAGAGGGTCGGGCAGGCGCTGGCTTCGGTGGGGGCAGCAGCCGCAGGCGGAGCCATCATGCGCGCACCAGCTTCTGACGGATCCACGCCGTCGTCATGTCGATGAACGCCTGTTTGGCGGGCCCGCTGGTGATGAGGTGGTCGGTGTTCTCGAGCATTTCGAATGAGACGCGGGGCAGCCAGGGCTGGCCACGGAACATGGCGGCGAATTGACCGCGGTGGTTGAACCACTCGGGCTGGCCGCCGCAGTAGGCGAAGAGCAGTTCGACGCCCTGCGAGGTGAGGCGTTCCACACGGGCCATGAATTCTTCTTTGGGCGGCGAGGTCGACATCTCGCCCTTGGGCTTGGGCGGGGTGTTGTCGGGCGCCACGAGGCGCAGCCGGCGCAGCAGCATGACCGCGGCCTTCTGCGCCGAGCCGGCCAGGCCGGCGCGGCCGATCTTGAAGGCCAGGGTGCGCAGGCGCGACTGCAGCGTCTGGTAGGCGTACATGTCCCACAGCAGCACGGCGCGCATGCGCGCGTCTTCGAGCGCCACCAGGTGGCCGATGATGGCGCCCGAGCACAGGCCGACCATCATGAAGCGGCCGCAGCCGAACTGCGCCTGGGCCGCGTCCATCACGTCGCGCGTATCGGCCACCCATTGCTGCGTGACGGTGCGCGTGCTGCTGCTGCGCTGGCTGTCGCCCAGGCCGCTCATGTCGAAGCGCACCGAGGGTATGCCCATGTCGGCGAGCACGCGCGCCAGCAGCACGTTGATGCGGTGCGGCCCGCTGCGCGGGATCACGCCGGAGTTGCTCAGGATGACCACCAGGGGCGTGGACGCGCCGGGCAGCCGGTTGGCGGGCGTGAAGGTGGCCACGAGATGGCCCTCCGCGCCCACGATTCGGGTGTGTTCCTGCATGGGATCAGTTCAGAGTGGCGAGCATCACGCGCGGGATGTCGGGCGGGGCGATGGCGGTGCCCATGGCCTGACTCGACATCCAGTCGGTGGGGTGTTCGACCGTGTGCAGGCGCAGCGCGGGCAGGCCGGCGTGCGCTTCGAAGGGGTTGGCCTGGCCGGGCTTGAGCGCGCAGGTGATGCGCAGCCCGCGCCGCAGCGCCGGCGCGAGCTTGAGCGCACCCAGTTCGCGCAGGCCCGCCACCAGGCGTTCGCCGAGCGCGAAGCCGAGCACGTCGCCGGGCACCTGGGGCTCCTGCACCTTGCCGCTGGCGCGCAGCTGCGCCCAGGGCTGGGCGAACATCATCGCGAGTTCCTGGCGGTGGCCGGCCAGCAGCGCTTCGAGGTAGGCCGCGCCGTCGAGCACCGGCTCCCACAGCACCAGGTGGCGCGGCGGCGTGGGGGCCAGCAGCGCGGCGCGCAGCGCGATCACCGCGCCCAGGCCCATGCCGAACCAGTGCACGGGCACGCTGCCGTCGCCGGCGAGCTGCTGGTGCGCGGTCAAGGTGTCGCGCACCCAGTCGTCGAGCGACTGGGCCTGCTCGTCACCGGGCGAATCGCCGGTGCCGTGGTAGTCGAAGCGCAGCGTCTCCACGCCCTCGCGCGAGAGGCGTTCGGCGGCCACGCGGAACACGGCGGCGCTGCGCACCGCTTCCTGGCCGATGGGGCGGCACAGCAGGAAGCGCGCGCGCGGGGACGCGCCGTTGTCGGGCGCCAGGTGCACGCCCACCATGGGGCGCTCGGGCGTGCCGAAATGCTGGATCGAGATGCTCATGGGCGCAGGAGGGCTCAGGCGCGCTGCACGAGCCGGCGCAGCCGGCCCAGCAGCCCGCCCGGGGCGGTGCCGGCCGGGGCCGGGTTGGCGGCGGCGGGCGCGGGCGCTTCGGCCTGCAGGCCGTCGTAGGCGGCGGCGAGCTGGGCCAGCGATTCGGACACCAGCCGGCGCGGGCTCACCTGTTTGCCGATGCGCTTTTCGAGCCGTTGCACCGCCTGCATGGCGCTCAGCGAGGTGCCGCCGAGGTCGAAGAAATTGTCGTTGCGGCGGATGGCCGTGGTGCCCAGCAGCTCGCTCCAGACCGCGAAAACTTCACGCTCGGTGGCGCTGCCCTGGAAGTGCTCGGCGGCCTGACTCGCGGCGCGGCGGCGCGGGCGCGAGGCGGTGGCCAGCAGGCGGCCGTCGGGGGTGCTCGCGAGGCGCTCGAGGCACAGCAGGTCGGTGCGCGCGCGCGCGGCCGCCGGCAGCGCGGCGTTCAGGCGCTGGCCGGCGCGCTCCATCAGGGCGTCGACACCGCCGTCGGGCACGCTGGCGTCGAGTTCGATGCCGATCTGCAGGCGGCGTTCGCCCGTGGCCGTGGTGTGCAGCGCGCTGGCCACGCGCGCCACCAGCGGCAGCTGCGCAAGGTCTTTCTCCAGGGCGTCGAGCGCCAGCCGCTCGCCGGCCAGCACGGCGTGCGGGCCGTCTTCGCCCAGGTACTGCAGCACGCCATCGGCGCGCCAGCGCGCGCGCATGCCGCTGGCGCGCCACGCGCCATCGCTGCCGCGCAGCCACAGCGGTGCGGCCACGGCGAGGCCGGCGGGCCGGTCGGCCGCTTCGCCCACCACCACGGTGCCGGCCAGCAGCGGGCGGCCGAACACCGCGTGCTGCGCCACGCCGGACGCCCAGCCCGCGGCCAGCGGCAGGCCGGTGGCGGTGTCGGTGGCCATCTGCAGCACGCTGGCCTGCGTGGCGCTCAGCGCCTGCATGAGCTCCTGGCTGTTCTCGCGCACGTCGATGACGGCGATGCCCGAGAGCGCCCGGCCGGCATTGGCCGCGAGCAGGGCCGACCAGGCGGCCGCGTCGGCGGCCACCAGGCCGGTGCTGTCGGCGCGCAGCGCCTCCAGCGTGTCGGGGCGCTGCGCGGCGTCGGCCGGCAACAGCACGAGTTCGGCGCCCTGGCGCGCGGCCAGGCCGAGCAGCGCCAGCGCGAGGCCGGGGCGCGCACCAATGGCGAGCAGGCGGTCGCCGGGCAGCAGCTGCACCTGCGCGGCCAGCGCTTCGACCGTGTCGGACGCGCGCGCCCGGTCGGGGCCGGCGAGCGCCTGCACCAGCTGGTCGATCGGGTCGGTGGCGTCGGGTGCGGGGCGCGCGGCCTGCACGCGCTGCAGCAGTTCGCCCGCGCTCAGGCTGCGCTCGCCTTGGCGCAGCACGGCCGCGCCGCTGTGGCGCTCGAGCAGCTTGAGCAGGTCCGGCCCCTGCACGGGGGCGGCGTCGAGCGCGAGCACGCGGGCGCGGTCGGCCTCGGTGGCCTGCAAGGCGTCGGCGATGCGCTGGTTCGGCTGTTTCGCCAGGCCCAGGAAGGTGGCCAGGAAGCGCTCGCGCAGCCAGGCCGCGGTCTCGGGCAGGAACAGGCCGGTGTCGTACTGGATGCCGCCCTCGATGCCGGCGGGAATCTCGACCAGCCAGAAGTTCAGGTCTTCGGTCGCGCCGCGGTGGCGGAAACGCGTGCGCTCGTGCGTGAGCGGGCCCCAGTTCTTGGGCCGGGCGCGCGCGTCCTGGAAGGTGAACAGCGCCTGGTAGAGGCGACCGTGCTGGCCGGGCTGCAGGTTTTCCAGCGCGGCGGCGATGCGCTCGAAGGGCACGTCCTGGTTGGCGAAGGCCTCGACCATGGTGGCGCGCACGTGCTTGATCCACTCGATCCAGGTCAGCTCGGGACGCACCGCCAGGCGCACCGGCAGCATGTTGTTGAAGAAGCCCATGATGGGCTCGAGGTCGGGGTGCGGGCGGCCCCGCACCGGCACGCCGATGGTGGGCTGCGGCTCGTCGAACAGCTGCGAGGCCAGCACGGCGTAGACCGACAGCGCCACGATGCTCAGCGTGGAGCCGGTCTGCTTGGCGATGTCGCGCACGCGTTCGGCGTCGGCCGATTCGATGCGCATGAACTCGGTGGCGCCCACGCGCTGCGCGCCGGGCAGGCGCGGCAGGTCGGCCTGCGGGGTCTGCACCGGGCGTTGCACGAACTGGCGCTGCCAGTGGTCGAGCTGGCCCGCGATCTCCTCGCTCTGCATCCAGGTGTTGTGCCAGGCCGCGAAGTCGGTGTATTGCAGCGGCATGGGCGCGAGCGCGGGCTCGCTGCCATCGAGCATGGCGGTGTAGAGCGCACTCATGTTCTCGTAGAGCAGGTCGAACGACCAGCCGTCCCAGACCACGTGGTGCGTCATGAAGAAGAACAGGTGCTCCTGCGTGTCCAGGCGGATCAGGCGCGCACGGAACAGCGGCGCCTGGTCGAGCACGAAGGGCTGGTGCAGCCAGCGGCCGACCAGCTCCATCGCGGCGTCGTTGCGCTGATCGGCGGGCAGCTCGCTCAGGTCTTCCACGGGCAGCAGCGAGCAGGGCACGTGGTCGAGCGTGCGCTGCACCCAGGTGTCGCCGTCGCGCACGATCACCGTGCGCAGCGAGGCCTGGCGCTGCACCATGGCCTGGAAGGCGCGGTCGAACAGCTCGGGCTGCATGGGGCCGCGCAGCCGGTGCACCGAGGGCACGTGGTAGACCACGCGGCCGGGCTGCATCTCTTCGATGAAGCGGATGCGCTCCTGCATCTGCGTGAGCGGCGCCTGGCGGCGCTCGGGCTCGTGCACCAGCGGGGCGCGCTTGGGCGTCTTGCCGCCGCGCTCGTTGTCGATCGCGCGCGCGAGTTTTTCCACCGTGGGCGACTCGAACAGCACGCGCAGGTTGAGCTGCAGGCCCAGGCCCTTGTTGAGCTGGCCCATGAGCTTGGCCGCGAGCAGCGAATGGCCGCCGAGCGCGAAGAAGTCTTCGTCGACGCCGACGGCGGGCAGCTTGAGCACGGCCTGCATGGCCTCGAGCACGGTGCGCTCGGTGTCGGTGGACGGCGGCTTGAGCGGGCCGCTGGAGGCCGGTGCGGTGGCCACGGGCGCGGGCAGGGCCTTGCGGTCGATCTTGCCGTTGGGCAGCAGCGGCAGGGTCTCGAGCAGCACCACCTGCTGGGGCACCATGTAGTCGGGCAGGCCGATCCGCAGGGCGTCGCGCAGCGCGGCGGGTTCGGGCGTGGTGGCGGATGTCGTGCCGGGCGCGGGCACGGCGTAGGCGATCAGGCGCACGTCGCCGGGCGTGTCTTCGCGCGCCATCACCACGGTGCGCGCGATGCCGGGCAGCGCGGCCAGGCGGGCCTCGATCTCGCCGAGTTCGATGCGGTAGCCGCGGATCTTCACCTGGAAGTCGAGCCGGCCCAGGTGTTCGAGCGTGCCGTTGTCCAGCCAGCGCGCGAGGTCGCCGGTGCGGTACAGGCGCGCGCCGGGCACGCGGCTGAAGGGGTCGGCCACGAAGCGCTCGGCGGTGAGTTCTTCGCGCTTGAAGTAGCCGTTGGCCACGCCGGTGCCGCCGATGCACAGCTCACCTTCCTGGCCGATGGCGCAGGACTTGCCTTGTTCGTCGAGCACCCAGACCTGGGTGTTGGCGATCGGGTGGCCGATGCTGATCTTCTGCGCGGCGTCGGTGATGCGGCTGAGCGTGGACCAGACCGTGGTTTCGGTGGGGCCGTACATGTTCCAGAGCTCGATGCCCTGGGCCAGGAGCTTGGCCGCGAGCGAGGGCGGCAGCGGTTCACCGCCGCAGAGCGCGCGAAAGCCCGCGGGCGCCTGCCAGCCGGCGTCGAGCAGCATGTGCCAGGTGGTGGGCGTGGCCTGCATCACGTTGATGCGCTGCTCGCCGAGCAGGCGGCCGAGCACCTCGGCGTCCATGATCTCGTCGCGCTGCGCGAGCACCGTGGTGGCGCCCGTGACCAGGGGCAGGAAGATCTCGAGCACCGCGATGTCGAACGACAGCGTGGTGACGGCCATGAGCCGGTCGCTGGCTTTCAGGCCGGGCTCGCGGCCCATGCTCGCGAGGAAGTTGCTCACCGCGCGCTGCGGCACCACCACGCCCTTGGGCTTGCCGGTGGAGCCCGAGGTGTAGATGACGTACATGGGCGCGTCGCCCGCGGGGTTGTGCGGCGCGGGCAGGGCCTGGTCGCTCGCGGCGTCGATGGCGGCGCGGTCGTCGTCCACGCGCAGCTGCTGCTCGCGCGGCAGGCCGCTGAGCGCGGCGTTTGCGGCCTCGGTGATCACCAGGCGCAGGCCGGCGTCCTCGGCCATGTAGCTCAGGCGGTCCTTGGGAAAGTTGGGGTCGAGCGGCACGTAGGCCGCACCGGTCTTGAGGATGCCCAGCAGCGCGGGCACGAGCTCGGGGCCGCGCGCCAGGCACACGCCCACCAGGCCACCGGGGCCGACGCCGCGCTGCGCGAGCAGTTGCGCGAACTGGTTGGCGCGGCGTTCGAGCGCCCCGTAGCTCAGCGACACGCCTTGGGCCACCAGCGCGGTGGCATCGGGCGAGGCCTGGGCCTGGCGGCTCACCGAGGCCTCCACGCGCGTGGCCACGTCGAAGGGCACGTCGGTGGCCTGGTTCCAGGCGATCAGGCGCGGGTCGGCGCTGGCGGCGGGGCCGGGCTGGGCAACGCTGCGCGCCGCGGGCGCAGCGCTGGCCGGCACGGCCGGGGCTTTCACGGCGGCGCTCACGCCGTTGAGGCGGTCGATCTGCGCCACCAGGCCATCGACCAGCGCCTGGGCGCACGCGGGGCTGAAGAACTCGGCGCTGTGGTGCAGGTCGAGCGTGAGGGCGTCGTCCTGCTCATAGAAGTTGAAGAACAGCTCGGCCAGGATGCCCTGCTTGCGGCCTTCGTGCAGGGCGGCCTGCAGCGGCAGGTAGGCCGAGAGGTCGACCTTGGGGTTGAGGTTGAAGTAGATGCCGGTGAGCGGCGGGCGGTCGCCGCGGCTGGGCAGGCCCAGCGCGCGCGCGAGCGTGCCCTGGGTCATCACCGGGTACTCGAGCGCGTCCATCAGGTGCGAGCGCACGCGCGCGAGCAGGGCTTCGTCGCTGTCCTGCGGGCCGCACGACAGGCGCAGCGGCAGGTCGAGCACGCCGTCGGCCATGAGGGGGCCATGGCGCTGCAGCGACTGGCTTGCGTAGGGAATGCTCACCACGAACTCGGGCTGGCCGCTGCGCTCGTGGATGAGGCGCGTGACGGCCGTGAGCAGCCACTGGAACAGCGTGGCGCCGCGCGCCTTGGACTGGCTGCGCAGGCGCTCGTAACGCTCGCCGGCCAGGCGCACGCGCACGGTGTCGGCGCTGAACTGGCGGCGGCCTTCGGGGTTGCGGTCGCCCAGGTTCACCGGGGCCGGCGGCTGTTTGAGGGCCTCGCGCCAGAAGGCCAGGGCTTCCCGGCCCTGCGGGCTGTCCATGCGCGCCTGCTCGGCCTCGGCAAAGGCCAGCGGCGATTCGGCGGGCTTGAACTGCGGCGCCTGGCCGCGGCAGCGCGCCTGGTAGGCCTCGGCGAGCTCGGCGTTGAACACGCTCGAGGCCCAGCCGTCGAAGATCAGGTGGCTGGCGACCACGTGCACCACCACGCGGCCGTCGGCCAGGTCGAGCAGGCTGAAGGCCGCGAGCGGGGCCTGGTCGAAGGGGAAGTCGCGCTGGCTCGCGCGCGTGCAGAAGGCGTCGAGCGCGGCATCGGCGTCGGCCTCGTGGCGCAGGTCGACCTCGGTGATCTCCACCGGGCGCGGCTCGTGCGCGTGCTGGCGCGGCTCGCTGGTGTCGAAGCTCAGGTGGAAGGCGGCATGGCGCTGGGCCACGTCCTGCAGGGCCTGGCGCAGCGCGGGTTTGCTCACGTTGCCGCGCAGGCTCACGCAGAAGGACTCGTTGAGCGCGCGGCGAGCGGCGTCGTCGAAGGCGCCGACCAGCCAGCGCTCGGTCTGGCCGGGCGAGAGCGCGGCCTCCACCGGGGCCGGACCGGCCACGGGCGCGGGCGTGCCCGCCGGGGCGGGCGCGCTGCCGGGCAGCGGCGGCACGGGCTGGCCGCCGCCGGGCGAGCCGCCGTCGCGGCGCGTGATGAAGCCCAGGGCCATGAGCTCGTCGAGCGCCTGCAGCATGGTGTCGGCGATGCGGGTCGTGATCTCGTCGGTCATGGCCTCGGTCACGAAGTGGCCGAACTGCTCGTACACGTGCAGGCCGAGGTGGCGGATCAGGTAGTAGAAGAGGCTGACGTTCTTCTGCCCGTCGTCCCAGTGCAGGCGCCAGATGGACGCGCAGTTCACCGCGTTGCAGGGCGCGCCGCGCTGCGCGAAGCCGGCGTTGAGCCGGTCGACCATGCGCTGGGTGCGCGCGTTGATGGTGTCGTAGAAGGCCTGGCCCTGGCGGTCGATGTGCAGCAGCGAGGCGTGTGCGGCCGCGAGCGCGAGCGGGTGGCGCACGAAGGTGCCGGCGAAGTAGGTGACGCCGGCCTCGGGGTAGGAGTCGTCGCCGTACTGCCAGTGGCCGCCGTCGAGCGCGTCGAGCCAGTTCGCATTGCCCGCGATGGCCGCGAAGGGCAGGCCGCCGCCGATGACCTTGCCGTAGGTGGCGATGTCGGCGCGCACGCCGTAGAACTCCTGCGCGCCGCCGCGGCCCACGCGAAAGCCCGTGACGACCTCGTCGAAGATCAGCGCGCAGCCCGACTGGTCGGCGATCTGGCGCAGCGCCTGCACGAACTCGCGCGGGCGGATGTTGGGGTACTTGTTCTGGATCGGCTCGGTCATGATGGCCGCGAGCTGCGGCCCCTGCTCGCGCAGCACCTTGAGCGACTCTTCGCTGTTCCAGTCGAGCACCAGGATGTTCTCCACCGCGTTGGCGAGGATGCCGGGCGCGGCCGAGAGCGAGCGCAGCTGGCGGGTGCCGCGCACGATGACCTCGTCGAAGATGCCGTGGTACGAGTTGGTGAAGATGGCGATCTTCTTGCGGCCGGTGACCGTGCGCGCGATGCGCATGGCGCCCATCACGGCCTCGGAGCCGGTGTTGCAGAAGCCCACGCGCTCCATGCCGGTGAAGCGCGAGATCAGGCGCGCCACGTCGGCCGACAGCGGGTGCTGCGGGCCCACCTCAAGGCCGAGGTCGAGCTGCTGGTGCATGGCGGCCAGCACGTCGTCGGGCTGGTAGCCGAGCATGTTGGCGCCGAAGCACGAGAGCAGGTCGATGTATTCGTTGCCGTCGAGGTCCCAGAGCTGGGCGCCCTTGGAACGGTCGACCACGATGGGGTAGACCAGGTCTTTCCAGAGCGGGTTGAAGCCGGTCACCACGCGCGGGTCGGCCATCACCTTGCGGTTGTCCTGGCTGAAGGTCTTGGACTTGCCGGTGCGCGCGTTGTAGCGGGCGATGAAGTCGGTGATCCAGCGCTGCTGCGCGGGCGTGAAGTCCTGGCCAGCCTGCAGGGTGAGGCGCGGCGAAGCGCCGAAGGGTTTTTCAACCAGCGACTTGAGCGTGGGCTCGCCGCTGTCGGCGGGCTGGGCGGCGGGCGCGGGCGCCGCGCTGGCCACCGGTGCCGCTGCGGGTGCAGCGGGGGCAGCGGCGGACGGCGCCTCCACCGGCGCCGCCTGGAGCACCACCGGCGCCACGGCCGCGGCGGGCACGCCCGACAGCAGCGCGAGCTGCTGCGACATGAGCTGCATCTGCTGCTGGATCAGCTGGTGCACGGCGGCGCCGCCGGCCACGGGGGCCAGGGGGGCCATGGGCACGAAGGCGGCCGTCGGGTGGATCGGCGCCATGGCCGGCACGGCCATCTGCGCCACCGCGGGCGCGACCTGCGCGGCCTGCGCCACCGGGGCCACGACCGGCGCGGGCGCGGGGGCCGGAGCAAAGCGCCCGGGCGGCAGTTGCTGGTCCAGCAGGGCCGCGAGCTTGGCGACGGTGTCCAGGTCTTCGAGCAGGCGGCGGAAGCGCAGCTTCAGGCCGAACACGCGTTCGATCTCCAGCGTGGCCTGGGTGAGCGACAGCGAGTCCAGGCCCTGGTCGACGAAGGTGGCGTCGCTGGCCAGTTCGGCGGCGGGCAGGCCGGAGACGTCGCTGAAGACCCGCTTGAGTTCGGCTTCGATGGTGGGGATGCGGCTCATGGGCATGGGAAGCTGCTCGGGAAAAGAAGGGGACGCCAGCGCGGGCTGGGCGTCGGTGACGGGCGAGGGGGCCGCGGGGGTGCGGCGCTCGAACCAGTGGCGGGTGCGCGCGAAGGGGTAGCCGGGCAGGGCCACGCGCGGCGCCGTCGCGGCGACCGGCCAGGCCAGCTCGACCCCGGCACTCCAGAGCGCGCCGATGGCCGACAGGGCCACCACCGCGGGCTGGCCGGGTTCCTGCGCCGGGCCCAGCAGGGCCAGGTTGCGCGGCACGGTGTTCTTCGCGGTGCGGTGCTGGCGCACCAGGGCCGACAGCGCCTGGCCGGGGCCGACCTCGACGAACACCACGTCGGCGTGCGCGAGCTCGGCGCTCACGGCCTTGCTGAACAGCACCGGTGCGCGCACCTGGTGGGCCCAGTAGGCGGGGTCGGTGGCCTGGGCTTCGGTGAGCGGCTCGCCGCTCACGCATGAGTAAACCGGCACGCGCGGCGCGGCCAGCCGGGCCTGCGCCAGCGCCTGTTGCACGCGGGGCAGCGCGCCGTCCATCGCGGCGCTGTGGAAGGCGTGCGAGACCTTGAGCCGCGTGCAGCCCACGTCCTGGGCTTCGAGCGTGACGGCCAGGGCCTCGATGGCGGCGAAGGGGCCGGCCACCACGGTGAGCGCGGGCGCGTTGCAGCCTGCGATCTCCACCTCGGGCGGCAGGCGCGGCGCAAGCGCGTCGGCCGCGAGGCGCACCGCGAGCATGGCGCCGGGCGGCTGGTCGAACATGGCCTGGCCGCGCGCGACCACGGCGGCCACGGCGTCTTCGAGCGACATCACGCCCGCATGGCAGGCGGCCGCGTACTCGCCGATGCTGTGGCCGATCAGCGCCTGCGCGCGGATGCCCAGGCTTTCCAGCCAGGCGCCGAGCGCGTACGACATGGCAAACAGCGCGGGCTGGGCGTGGCGCGTTTCGGCCAGTTGTCGGCCCACGGCCTCGTCCTTGGGGTCGTCGTGCAGCAGCCAGGGCAGCAGGTCGGTGCCGAGGCGGGCCTGCACGCGCCGCAGGCAGTTCTGCAAGGCGTCGCGGAAAGCGGGCGATTCGTCGAACAGGCCGCGCGCCATGCCGGGGTGCTGCGAGCCCTGGCCCGGGAACACGAAGACCACGCGCGGCGCGGCGCTGGCCGCGCTCGCGCTCTTGATCTGGCGCAGCGCCTGCACCGCCTCGGCGGTGCTCGTGGCCACGGCACAGGCGCGCTGGCCCATGGCACGGCGACCGCGCATGAGCGTGGCGGCCACACCGGCCAGGGGCAGTTCGGGGTGGCGTTCGAGGTGGTCGGCCAGGTCGCGCGCGCGCGCCAGCAGTTCATCGGGCGTGCGCGCCGACAGCGGCAGCAGCCAGCGCTGGCCGTCGTCGGCGGGCAGCGGTCGGGCCGCGGGCGCTTCTTCGAGCACCGCGTGCGCGTTGGTGCCGCCCACGCCGAGCGAACTGACGGCCGCGCGGCGCGGCGCGGCGGGCGTGCGCGGCCAGGGCGTGTTGGCCGCGATCACGTGAAAGGGCGTGTGCGCGAAATCGATCTGCGGGTTGGGCGCGCGGAAATGCAGCGTGGCCGGGATGGTGCCCTGGTGCAGCGCCAGCGTGGCCTTGATCAGGCCCACCACGCCCGCGCCCGCGGCGAGGTGGCCGACGTTGCCCTTGACCGAGCCGATGCCGCAGAAGCCGTTGTCGGCCGTGCCGTCGCGCCAGGCCTGGGTGAGCGCGGCGATCTCGATCGGGTCACCCAGCGAGGTGCCGGTGCCGTGGGCCTCGACATAGCCGATGGAGCGTGGGTCGATGCCCGCGTGGTCCAACGCCATGCGCACCGCCTCGGCCTGGCCGCTGACGCTGGGCGCGGTGAAGCTGGCTTTGTCGCCGCCGTCGTTGTTGATGCCCACGCCGCGCACCACGGCGTACACCGTGTCGCCCGAGGCGATCGCGTCTTCGAGCCGGCGCAGCACCACCATGCCGCCACCGCTGCCGAACACCGTGCCACTGGCCTGGGCGTCGAAGGGTCGGCAGTGGCCGTCGGCCGATTCCATGCCGCCTTCGACATGCAGGTAGCCCGTGGCCTGGGGCACGTGCACGTTGGCCCCGCCGGCCAGCGCCACGTCGCATTGCCCGCTGGCCAGCGCGTGCCAGGCCTGGGTGAGCGCCACCAGGCTGGTGGAGCACGCGGTGTGGATGCTGATCGCCGGACCGCGCAGGTTGAGGCGGTTGGCTATGCGGGTGGCGACGTAGTCTTTCTCGCTCGCCAGCATGGTGGCGAACTCGCCGTACTGCTGCACGAGTTGGGGCTGTTCCTGGCGCAGCGCGGGCGCGTAGGCGTTGTTGCCGGTGCCCGCGTACACGCCGATGCGGTCGTGGCCGCGCGTGTGGTCGATGCCCGCGTGTTCGAGCGCGTCAATGCTCAGTTCGAGCATCAGGCGCTGCTGCGGATCGAGCATGGTGGCTTCGCGCGCGGAAATGCCGAAGTGGGCGGCGTCGAAGCGGTCGGCCTCGTCGAGCATGCCGTGCGCGGGCACGAAATTGGGCCGCGCGCGCAGCTCGGCCGGCACGGCGGGGTCGAGCTCCTCGGGCCGGAAATGGCGGATGCCTTCGCGGCCCTCGAGCAGGGCCTGCCAGAAGGCGTCGAGCCCGTTCGCCCCAGGCACGCGCACGGCCATGCCCACGATGGCGATGCCCTGGGTGGCGCCCACCGGCGCGCTGCGGCGCGGGCCGCGCGCGGCGCGCTGGCCTTCGAGCGCGGCAGCGATGCCCGCCACGGTCGGGCGGTCGTACACGTCGGCCACGCCCACGCGGTTCACACCGGCCTCGCGCAGGCGCGCCACGAAGCGCATCACCAGCAGCGATTTGGCGCCGAGGTCGAACAGGTTCTGGTCGTCGGCGAGTGCGGGCAGGCCCAGCAGTTCCTGCCAGAGCTGGCGCACCAGCGCACGCGGTTCGGTGGCGGCGGCCGCCGGCGCGGCCTCGACCACGGGCAGCGGCAGGTTGCGGCGGTCGATCTTGCCGCTGGGGGTCACGGGCAGGCGCTCGAGCGCGACGTAGCGCACCGGCACCATGTATTCGGGCATGCGCGCGCGCAGGAACTGCCGCCATTGGCCGATCAGCGCGGCCAGCGCGTCGGCGCCCGCGGGCGCGTGCAGCACCACGTGGGCCACGAGTTGTTTGCCCACGCCGGGCAGGTCGGGCGCGGTGACCACCGCCTCTTTCACGGCCTCGTGGGCCATCAGCGCCACCTCGACCTCGCCGGGCTCGATGCGGAAACCATCGACCTTGACCTGCTGGTCGGCGCGGCCGAGGTAGGTGATGACGCCGGCCGCGTCCTGGCGCACCAGGTCGCCCGTGACGTACCAGGTGCCGGCGCGGCCGTCGGCGTCGCGGCGGAAGCGCTCGGCGCTGAGTTCGGCGCGGCCCAGGTAGCCGTTGGCCAGCGTGTCCCCGCCCAGCAGCAGCTCGCCCTGGGTGGTGCCGTCCTCCAGCGGCTGGGCCTCGTGCAGGGCCACCTGCACATGGGGCAGCGGCACGCCGATCGGCGGGATCTCGGGCCAGTGGGCGGCATCGCCCGTGAGCTCGTGCGCCGTGACCACGTGGCTCTCGGTGGGGCCGTAGTGGTTGTGCAGCTCGGCGCCAGGCAGGCGCTGGAACAGGGCCCGGATCGCGGGCGTGACCGTGAGCTGCTCGCCCGCGCTCACCACCTCTTTGAGGTCGACAGGCACGGCCTCGCGCGAGGCGTCGGCGATCATCTGCAGCGCCACATAGGGCACGAACAGGCGTTCGACGCGGCGTTCGATCAGCGCACGGTGCAGCAAGGCCGGGTCGCGGCGCTCGGCTTCGGGCACCAGCACCAGGGTGCCGCCGCAGGCCAGGGTGGAGAAGATCTCCTGGAAGTGCACGTCGAACGACAGCGGCGCGAACTGCAGTGTGCGCGCGGGCTCGCCCAGGCGCGGGTGCCGGGCGTGCCAGTGGATCAGGTGGCGCAGCGGCCGCTCGCCCATGGCCACCCCCTTGGGGCGCCCGGTGGAGCCCGAGGTGAACAGCACGTAGGCCAGGTCGGGTCGGGCCGCGTGCAGGTCGGCGGTGTCGGGCGCGGGCTTTTCCAGCGTGGGCACCGGGCCCACGAGCTCAGCCAGGCGCTGCAGCGCGGGCGCTTCGCCCACCACGGCGCGCGGGGCCGCGTCTTCGAGCATGGCCTTGAGGCGTTCGGGCGGGTAGGCGAGGTCGAGTGGCACATAGCCCACGCGCAGGTGGGCGGCGGTGAGGATCGCGATGACGGAGTCGGGCGAGCGCGTGGCGGCGATCGCGATGCGCTGGCCCGGGGCAATGCCGGCCTGGCGCCAGTGGGCGGCCTCCTGTTCGACGCGGGCGAGCAGGGCCTGGTAGCCGAAGCTGTCGCCGCCGGCCGCTTCGAGCGCGGCGCGCTCGGGCCAGGCCGAGGCGCCACGCACCAGCCAGTCGCCCAGCAAAGGCGGCTCTCCAGCCTGCGCGGCCCCGCGCGTCTTCTCACTCATGAATCACCGCCCCTCTTCGCCGAAACCGGGAAATCTAATACAAAATAGCACTACCCGAAACCAACTGTAACTACCCTGCGCACAGCCGCTACCCCCATACGGGTGAGAGTATGTGAACTAATTGGAATTACGGGTCAAGACGGATGAAACGTGCGTGTCCGGGGTCGGATGGTGCGGCTAGGCTGTGGCCGCAGTCGCATCCGGACCACAGCCGGGACGGCGCACGACACAAATACCATGGGGCATCGCGAGGAGAAGACATGCTATCGAGGGAGGAGCGGGGTGTGCCGGCGGGTCGAACGCCAGGGAGCGTTGAATGACACTGCCACCGATCGTCCCCGTCGAGGCCGGCTTGCGCCTGGAGCGCCCGGTGCTGCTGGTGGTGGTGGACACCGAAGAAGAATTCGACTGGTCCAAGCCCTTTGACCGCAATGCCCGTACCACGGGCTCGATCGCCGAACAGGGGCGGGCGCACGAGGTGTTTGCCCGGTATGGCGTGCAGCCGACCTACGTGGTCAACCACGCCGTGGCCGTGTCGCGCGAGGTGGCCACGCTGCGCGGGCTGGTGGAGCAGGGCCTGGCCGGCTTCGGCACGCACTGCCACCCCTGGATCACGCCGCCGCACGAAGAGGCGGTCACCAATTTCAACTCCTTCCACGGCAATCTGCCGCCCGCGCTCGAGGCCGCCAAGCTGCGTTCGAGCACCGAGGCCGTGGCGCAGGCCTTCGGCGCCGCGCCGCGTGTGTTCAAGGCCGGCCGTTACGGCCTGGGGCCCAAGACCTTCGACAGCCTGCTCGAACTCGGTTACTGCGTGGACTGCAGCTTCGTGCCCGACACCACGTTCGCACACAGCCACGGCCCCGACTACCTGGGCATGCCCGCCGAGCCCTTTTTCACCGATGCCTCGCGCCGCCTGCTCGAAGTGCCGCTCACGGTGGGTTATGGCGGCTGGGCCTGGCGCATGGGGCGGCGCCTGCCCGCGCTGTGGGATAGCCCGCTGATGCAGCGCCTGCACGTGCAGGGCAGCCTGAGCCGCCTCAATGCCCTGTGGCGCGCGCGCCTGAGCCCCGAAGGCTTCGACGCGCCGGTGCAGAAACGCCTGATCGACGCCATGCTCGCGCAAGGCCATCGGGTGTTCACGCTGACCTACCACTCGCCTTCGCTGGTGCCTGGCCACACGCCCTATGTGCGCACCGGCGCGGACCTGCGCGAATTCCTCGACCGCATCGACATCGTGCTGCGCCACTTCCGCGAGCGCGGCGGCGAGTTCTCCACGCCGCTCGCCTTGTGGGCGCGCGCCAGCGCGGCCGCCCCGGTCGCGGCCTGAGCGCCGCCCATGAAAAAGGCCGTCACCGCGGTCAGCGGTGACGGCCTTTGCCGTCCGGGTGGCGCTGGTTCTCAGCGCGGCACGATGGCGTACTGCGGTTCGGTGAGGAAGCCGGCCGAGCCGGTGTCGATGAGGGGCGTGAAGCCGACCCAGCGGGTGTAGGCGGCCGCGGCGTTGGCCACACCGGCGTTGGCGGCCGAGCCCAGCATGGCACGGGCCACGGCGGCGTAACCGGCGCCCCAGTCGGGGTAGCCCTCGACGGCCACACCGGCGCAGGAGCTGGGCGGCGCACCGTAGTTGAGCGTGTAGTAGTCGCGCCAGGTGGTCACGTAGGCTCCCGAGGCGTTCTTCACGTTGAGCCAGTAGCCCGGCGCCTTGGCCGTGCAGAAGCCCTGCGACTCGGCCATGAAGCGATCGACCTGCATGCGCGCGATGTTGGTCAGCGCCGTGGTGGCCGGCGCCTCGCCGTTCTCGCTGAGCCAGCTCAGCACGATGGTCATGAAGTCGCTCTCGTACGACGGCGACTGGTCGTTGTTGTACTGCGAGACCACGGCCCCCATGGGCGAGATCCAGGGCGCGGTGAACTTGCCGTAGGTGTCGGCGAACCAGCTGAGGTTGTTGTTGAAGATGGTGCGGTAGTACGCCTTCTTCGGGTGCGCGTCGGGCAGCGCGAAGGCCACCTCGGCCATCGAGCGCAGGCCCCAGGACTGCCCGCGCACCTGCTCGGCCTTGATGATGCCCTTGCCGCCATCGCGGTAGTACGGGTCGGCCGCGGCGATGTTCCAGCCGGCCCAGAACATGGCCTCCTCGAGGTAGAACGCGTCGCCCGTGACCAGGTACGGGATGTAGGAGAACGAGCCCTGGTGCGCGCCATCGGGTTCCCAGATGGTCGAGCCGATGCCCGCCGGAACCGCCGGGCTGGAGGTGCCGTACTTCAGGCTGAGGTTGGCGTTGGCGCCGTCGATGCTCACCGGGTGGCCGGTGTTCTCGTCGCGGTAGTGGATGGGCACGCCCGCGGCGGCGTCGGCGTTGGCCAGCATGGAGGCGCGGGCGCGGTCGTCCTGGGTGATCAGGTACAGCGCGGTCCAGCGCGGCACGGGCGCGATCTCCGGGCGCCCGCCGGTGCCGGGGAAGTTGGTGTCCAGCAGCGCCGGCTGCATCGGGCCGGTCTGGGCGCTGGCCAGGTACTTGGCTTCGTTGGCCAGCGTGGTCTCGGGGATCTTGAGCCCGAGGTTGTAGTTCCACGTCGCCCGCGAGGCCAGGAAGTAGGGCATGTGGTGGCGCACCCGGGCATTGGGGTTGACGCCGCCGCTCCAGACCACCTTGTGCCAGCGCGCATGGTGGTAGTGGGTGAAGCTGGGCTGGCTCAGCAGCGTGCTGCCGTTGGCCGTGACGTTGAGCGAGTAGGTGATGTTGGAGGGGCTGGCCGTGAAGGTGCGGGTGTTCTCCATCACCACGTCGGTGCGGAAACGCGTGCCGTTGTCGTAGAGCCGGGTGTGCAGCCGCGCCACCAGGTGCGGGTGGGCGGTGCCGTTGGCGCGCATCATGGGCGCGACCACGGTGAACTCGCTGGCCACGGGGCCGTGGAGGCGGCGGTTGCTGCCCGAGGCAATCTGCTGCACGAGCTGGGCCTGGGGGTCGGCGGTGAGCACGCTGCCGTCGGACAGCGTGGCGGTGACCTTGAGGTTCCAGTTGGGCGCGGCCGGCAGCGTCACGCTGGGCGCGGTCTTGGCGGCCGTGTAGAAGTTGACAATGCGCGGGGTGTTGGCCGCCAGGTTGTTGAGCTGCGCGCTGAGCACGGCAAAGCGCACCGAGCCGTCGCTGTGGGTGGAAATCTCGTCGGCCTGCAGCGGCACGGTGTTGCCCGCGGCGTCGCGCGCCACCAGGCCCTGCGTGTTGGACCAGTCACCGCGGCGGAAGGGCTGACCGAAGGTCACGGGCACGCTGGTCTGTGCGCTGCCTGCGGACACCTCAACGCAGGTGATGGCACCCGTGGCACAGGCCAGGCCGCCAGGACCGGTGGCGGGTGCCGGTGCCGGTGCCGGTGCCGGAGCAGGCGCGGGAGCCGGGGCAGGCGCGGGGGCCGGCGCAGGTGCGGGGGCCGGCGCAGGTGCGGGGGCCGGCGCAGGTGCGGGGGCCGGCGCAGGTGCGGGGGCCGGCGCAGGTGCGGGGGCCGGCGCAGGTGCGGGGGCCGGGGCAGGCGCGGGGGCCGGGGCAGGTGCGGGAGCCGGGGCAGGTGCGGGAGCCGGGGCAGGTGCGGGAGCCGGCGCAGGTGCGGGAGCCGGCGCAGGTGCGGGAGCCGGCGCAGGTGCCGTCGTCCGCGGCCGCCAATTCGGGTAGCGGCGCAGCCGTTCCGCGGCGTCCATCGTTTCGATATCGGCGGGATAAACCTCGGTCGCCGATGCCGTGCTCTCGAGGGCCGGGGTGCTGCCACCTCCACCACCGCAGGCGCTCAGGGTCGCGGCCGCAAAGAGGGCGGCGAGCACCGCGCGGGCCGGCTGGGGGGTGCTCGTAATCAGTTCGGGTTGCATATGATCCAGAAACTCGACAAAAGGTTGATAAGCGATTCGGGTTCGAGGAGGCCTATCCGAAAAAGGTATTCAGGGGGCTTCCTATTGGCGAAGGGCTGTGACTGTTTTCACAACCGGGCGGCCTTCCTCCCATTTCTCGGCTGCACTGTGGCGGACTTTACGGTTGACGATTTCGTGAAAAGCCGCACAAAGGACAAGCTGTTTTCGGCGAACGATGTGCGGAAATTCGCGCTGTTGGGCGGTCAGCGGCCACAGACGAACGGTAAATTGCTTACGAATAGACACAAATGGGGGCAACCGCCACGCTTGTGCGGGGAAATCCAGTGAAGGGAGATGGAAGGTTCGACGGGATGGACCGGCGGCAAAAACCGGACAAAATCACGCGTCTGGATTATTGACCGCCAAAATTCAGCGGCCGGCCTGGCAGGCGGGTAAGAATTTGCAAGCCGAATGGCCAATCAATGCCCGGCAAGGGCAATTGTCACAAAATGTCGGAAAAGCGTGACAAGCCTATTTAAGATCAATTCAATGCGCCCGCAATGGCAATTTCCGAACGCCGAATGCGGTGAAAGTCGGTCTCGGCAAATGCAGGAATCCCCGCATTGGCAGTAGTGGGCTGCGCCCGCCATTGCAATGCACGGGCGAGTGCCGGATCGAAGAACTCGGCGAGCCGGGCATCGAGCTGGCGGTCGACCCGGCTGCCGTCGCGCACCCACACCCCGGCGTCCGAGAGGTTGGCCCGCAGCCGCACGCCGGAGCCGTTGCGGGCGCCGATGCCCGCGGTATTGACCAGCGTGTTGTGCAGCAGCTGGATGTCCTGCGCGCGGTTGGCGTCGAGCCCGACGTCATTGCAATGGGCCACGATGTTGTTGGCGGCCAGGCCGCCGCGGTGCTCGTGCGCGGCGCAGCGCTCGCTGCGGCAGGCGCCCGGGTCGGTGCCGCCGCCGCCGAAGGAAATGCCCACGCGCACGCCCGGCTGCGAAATGCCGCTGGGTGTGCAGACCACCAGGTTGCGCTCGAAGCGCGCGTCTTCGCTCGCGCCTTTGGCGAACAGGCCGTACGAGACCTGGTTGCCATAGGCCTTCACGAGGCCGGCCACGAGGTTGTCCTGGATGCGCCAATGGCTGGCCCCGACGAGGTCGAACATGACCACCGGCTTGTCGGTTTGCCGAGGCCCGCTGTTGACCAGGGTGTTCTGCGCCAGCAGCCCGTGGTCGGGCCAGTCGCCGTCCCAGCCGTTGACCTTGATGGCCGCGTTGAAGTCGCGGATGCGGTTGTTGCGGATGACCACGTGGTGGCCGCGCCCGACCACATGGAAGGCGTGTTCACAGTCGTCGTGGCGCGGGCACACGCCGCGGATGTCGAGGTTCTCGAAGCGCCAGTGGGCCTTGTCCACCAGCACGCCCTCGACCTGCCCGAACGCGAACCACACGGTGCCCGGGCGCTCCGCGCGCAGCGCGATGGGCGCCAGGGCCGTGCCGTCCTGGCCCAGGCGCAGCTTGGTCTCGAAGGGGTAGAGGCCGGGCGCGACCACGATGTCGGTGCCGGGCGTGGCCTGCAGCAAGGCTTCGCGAATGGCCTGCGGGCTGTCCACCCGCCGGGTCTGCACGAGCCCGGCGGGCCGAGGCGCCGGCTCGCTGCGCTGGCCTTTGCCCAGATCGGGCAACACGCCCGCCGGGGGCTCGACTTCCAGGCGCCGCTGCGCGGCCTGCAGGGCGGGGAGCAGCACGGCCTCGAGCCGGGTGTGCCCTTGCAGCCGCCGCTGCAGGTGGCGCAGCGCGTCGTTGGGGCTGCGCTCGCCGAGCTGCGCGCGCCATTGGCGGCCGGTGTCGCTGGCCCAGAGCCAGGCCGCAGCGGCCAGCAGACCCAGCGCGCCGAGACCGAGCAGCGCGATGAACACCTGGAACAGGAATTTCTTCATGGAATACCCCCCAGGCGTGTACCTTGGTTGTCAATTTGCGCCGCTATCATGCGCCGTCCCCGAGGAAGAGGGATGACGCAAAGGAAACACGGAACATGAAAGTCACGGTGGTGGGTACGGGGTATGTGGGCCTGGTCAGCGGTGCCTGCCTGGCCGAGGTGGGCAATGACGTGCTGTGCCTCGATGTGAATCCCGAGAAGATCCGCATTCTGGAGTCGGGCGGCATCCCGATCTACGAACCCGGGCTCAAGGAAATGGTGGCGCGCAACGTGGCCGCTGGCCGCCTGCACTTCACCACCGACGTGGCGCGCGCCGTCAACCACGGCACCATCCAGTTCATCGCCGTGGGCACGCCGCCCGACGAAGACGGTTCGGCCGACATGCAGTACGTGCTGGCCGCCGCGCGCAACATCGGCCGCCTCATGACCGACTACAAGGTGGTGGTCGACAAGAGCACGGTGCCCGTGGGCACGGCCGACAAGGTCAAGGCCGCGATCGCCGACGAGCTCGCTCAGCGCGGCGTGGACACGCCTTTCGCGGTGGTGTCCAACCCGGAATTCCTCAAGGAAGGCGCGGCCGTCGACGACTTCATGCGCCCCGACCGCATCGTGGTGGGCGGCAGCGACGAGCAGGCCATCTTCCTCATGCGCGCGCTCTACGCCCCGTTCCAGCGCAACCACGAGCGCCTGGTGGTGACCGACGTGCGCAGCGCCGAGCTCATCAAATACGCGGCCAACGCCATGCTGGCCACGCGCATCAGCTTCATGAACGAGCTGGCCAACCTGGCCGAGAAGCTGGGCGCCGACATCGAGATGGTGCGCCAGGGCATCGGCTCCGACCCGCGCATCGGCTACCACTTCCTGTACCCCGGCGCGGGCTACGGCGGCTCCTGCTTCCCCAAAGACGTGAAAGCCCTGATCCAGACCGCGGCCACCGACGCGAACCTGGAGCTCAAGGTGCTCAAGGCGGTCGAGGCCGCCAACGACGCGCAAAAGCAGGTGCTTGCGAAAAAGCTCAAGCAGCGCCTGGGCGAGAACCTGCAGGGCCGCCACATCGCGCTCTGGGGCCTGGCCTTCAAGCCCAACACCGACGACATGCGCGAAGCGCCGAGCCTGAGCTTCATCCACGAGGTGCTGGCCGCCGGCGCCACCGTGACCGCCTACGACCCGGCCGCGATGGAGGAAACCCAGCGCGTCCTCAAGGGCGTGCAAGGCCTGAGCTACGCCAAGTCGCCCAACGAAACCCTGGAAGGTGCGGACGCGCTGGTCATCGTGACCGAGTGGAAGGAGTTCCGCAGCCCGGACTTCGACCTCATCAAGCAGCGCCTGAAGCAGCCGCTGATCGTGGACGGCCGCAACCTCTACGACCCGGCCTTCGTGCGCCGCATGGGCTTCGACTACCTGCCGATCGGGCGCTGAAACCGCCCGCCGGGGCTCACACCCAGCCCATCGCCCCCAGCAAGCCCCCCGCACCCAGCAGCCACAGCAGGTGGATGCGGGTGCGCCACACGAGCAACACCGCCGCGGCGGTGAGCAGCCACAGCCGCCAGTCTCGCGCCGGCTCGTTGTGGGCGGCCGTGAGCAGCCAGCCCGTGGCGATCAGCAGCGCCACCACGATGGGCGCCATGCCGGCCTTGAAGGCGCGCACCGCGCGGCGTTCGCGGTTGTGGTGCGCCCAGCGCGTGGCCGTGTAGGTGAGCACCGAAGACGGCAGCAGGATGGCCAGCATGGTGGTGCACACGCCGAACAGGCCCAGCGCCCAGGCCCACCCGCCGCCCTGCGGGCCGCCGCCCGCGTTCAGGCCGATGTTGAAACCCAGCAGCGCGATGAACAGCACGTTGGGGCCGGGCGCGGCCTGCGAGAGTGCGATCGAGGCGGTGAACTGTGCGTCGCTGAGCCAGCCGTGCTGTGTCACGAGGTAGCGGTGCATGTCGGGTGCGACCGTGATCGCGCCGCCCACCGCCAGCAGCGAGAGCGTGAGGAAGTGCAGGAACAGGTCGAACCAGTCGACGGCGATCGGCAACGTGTTCATGCGGTGCTCCGTGCGGCCAGCCGGCGCCAGGCCCAGCCGCAGGCCAGCGGGCCCAGCGCCAGCAGCACCCAGGCCAACGGCCATCGCAACAGCCCCACGCCGGCAAAGCTCGCGGCCGCGAAGGCGAGGCAGGCCCCCATGCCCATGGCGTTGTTGCGCAGGGCCGCCACGAGCTTGATGCCGGTGGCCGCGATCATGCCCGCGGCCACCGCGCCCATGCCGCGCAAGGCGCCCTGTACGGCGGGTGCGTGCGCGAGCTGGGTGTAGAGCACGGCCATCACGAGCAGCAGGGCCAGCGGCGCGAGCAGCATGCCCGCCACCGCCACCAGCGCACCCGACAGGCCGAAGTGGCGGCCGCCGATCATCATGGCCAGGTTCACCACGTTGGGGCCCGGCATGATCTGCGCCACCGCCCAGTCCTCGACGAACTGCTCGCGCGTGAGCCATTGGCGCTTTTCGACCAGCTCGCGCTGCACCACGGCGAGCACGCCGCCGAAGCCCTGCAGGGCGAGCCAGGTAAAGGCGGTGAACAGCTCGCGGCGCGAGCGCGGGCTGGCGGGGGCAGCCTCGGTTGCGGGTTCGGGTTCGGGCATCACACCGACATGCCGCCGCTGACCTCGATCACGGCGCCGTTGACGTAGCTCGCGTCGTCGCTCGCAAGGAAGGCATAAACGCTGGCGATTTCCTCGGGTCGGCCCAGGCGGCGCAGCGGCACGCGCTGCTGCATCTCGGCGATCACCTTGTCGGGGATGGTGCCGAGGATGGGCGTTTCGATGAAGCCGGGCGCGACCGCGTTCACGCGCACGCCCTTGGGCCCGAGTTCGCGGGCCCAGGTCTTGGTGAAACCGATCACGCCGAACTTGCTGGCGGCGTAGTTGGTCTGGCCGTAGTTGCCGTAGATGCCCACCACCGACGAGGCGTTGAGGATCACGCCCGAACCCTGCTGCACCATGGCGTCGGCCACGCGCTGGGCGCAATGGAACACGCCGCGCAGGTTGACGTCGATGACGCGATCGAATTGCTCGAGCGTCATTTTCTGCAGGCGCGCGTCCTGGGTGATGCCGGCGTTGTTCACCAGCACGTCGATGCGGCCGTGGCGCGCGAGCACCTCGTCCACCACGGCGTCCACACGCGCGCGGTCGGTGACGTCGAGCGCATGGCCCTCGGCCCGCGCGCCCAGCGCCTGGCAGCGCCGCACGGCCTCGGCCACGGGCTCGGGCTTGAGGTCGGCGAGGATCACGATCGCGCCTTCGCGCGCAAAGGTTTCGGCGGTGGCCAGGCCGATGCCCTGGGCGGCGCCGGTGATGAGACAGACCTTGTTGTGCAGACGGGACATGGGCGACGAAGCAGCGAAAGGAACGATCAGGGTTGGGGCGCGAAGCGGCGGATGGCGTCGCGCGCGGCGCCATCGAGCAGAAAGCCCTGGCCGAAGCGGCGCGCGAGATCATCGCAGCGTTTTTCGAATGCATCGATGCCCTGGCCATAGACGAACTGCAAGGCGCCGCCGGTCCAGGCCGGAAAACCGATGCCGAAGATCGAGCCGATGTTGGCGTCGTGCGCCGTGGTGAGCACGCCTTCGGCCAGGCAGCGCACGGTCTCCACCGACTGGCGGTAGAGCAGCCGGTCCTTCACGTCCTGCAGCGACCAATCGAGCGTGGGGTCTTCGAACAGGCCCTTGAGCTCGGGCCACAGGTGCTTGCGCTGGCCCGGCGGGTAGTCGTAGAAGCCGCCACCGGCGTGCCGGCCCGCGCGCCGCAGCGTCTTCACCATGCGCTCCACCAGCAGCTCGCCCGAGCCCGGCTCGTACACCTTGCCTTCGGCCTTGTAATCGGCGCGGGTCTGGTCGAGCACGTGCACCGCGAGCGAGAGCGCGGTTTCGTCGAGCACCGCGAGCGGGCCCACGGGCATGCCGGCCTGCACCGCCGCGTTCTCGATCACCGGCGCCGGCACACCTTCGCCGAGCATGGTCGCGCCTTCCATCACAAAGGTGCCGAAGGTGCGGCTGGTGTAGAAGCCGCGCGAGTCGTTCACCACGATGGGCAGCTTGCCCAGGGCCTGCACGTAGTCGTAGGCGCGCGCGATGGTCTCGTCGTCGGTCTTCTGGCCGCGGATGATCTCCACCAGCTGCATCTTGTCGACCGGGCTGAAGAAGTGGATGCCGACGAATTTCTCGGGCCGCGCCACCGCCTTGGCCAGACCCGTGATGGGCAGGGTGGAGGTGTTGCTGGCCATGAAGCCGCCGGGCGCGAGCTGGGCCTCGGCCTCGCGCGTGACCTGCGCCTTCACGTCGCGGTTCTCGGTCACGGCCTCGATGATGAGCTCGCAGCCCTGCAGGTCCTTGGCGTGATCGGTGGGCGTGATGCGCGCCAGCAGCGCCTGCTGCGCGACCACGCTCATCTGGCCTTTGTCCACGCGCGGCTGCGTCACGCGCAGGCTGTAGGCGCGGCCCAGCTCGGCGTTCTCCAGGCTCACGTCTTCGAGCACGGTGTCGATGCCACGGCTGGCCTGGGCGTAGGCAATGCCCGCGCCCATCATGCCCGCGCCCAGGATGCCGACCTTGCGGGGCTTGAACCGGGGCACGTCGGCGGGGCGCGAGCTGCCGCCCTTGACCGCGTTCAGGTGGAAGAAGAAGGCCGTGATCATGTTGCGCGCCACCGGGCTCACGATGAGCTGGGCGAGGTAGCGGCTTTCGATGCGCAGCGCGGTGTCGTAGTCGACCATCGCGCCTTCGACCATGGCCGCGAGCGCGGCCTCGGGCGCGGGATAGAGGCCGCGCGTCTTCTGCTTGAGCACCGCGGGCGCCACGCTGAGCATGCCCGCGATCTTGGGGTTGGCGGGCGTGCCGCCGGGCATCTTGTAGCCCTTGGCGTCCCAGGGGTGCTGGGCGCTCGCGTGGGTGGCGATGTAGGCCTCGGCTGCGGCGCGTAGCGTGGTGGCGTCGGGCGCGAGCTCGTGCACCAGGCCGAGCTCGAGCGCCTCGCGCGGGTTGAACAGCCGGCTCTCGAGGATGTAGGGCTGCGCGCCCTGCAGGCCGAGCAGGCGCGTCATCTTGGTGATGCCGGTGGCGCCCGGGATCAGGCCCAGCGTGATCTCGGGCAGACCGAGCTGGATGCGCGGGTTGTCGAGCGCGATGCGGTGGTGGCCCACCAGCGCCACCTCCCAGCCGCCGCCGAGCGCAGCGCCGTTGATGCAGCTCACCACGGGCACGCCCAGGGTTTCGAGGGTGCGGAAGTTCTTCTTGAGCTGCTCGATCTCGGCGAAGACGCGCGGCGCGTCGGCCGCCTGCAGCTTGAGCGTGGCCTTGAGGTCGGCGCCCGCGAAGAAGGTGCTCTTGTTCGACGCGAGGATGATGCCTTTGATGAGCGCCTTGTCGCGCACCACCAGGCCGGTCACGGTGCTCATGTCGCGCTGCCAGTCGGCGCACATGGTGTTCACCGGCGAGCCGGGCTCGTCGAAGGTGATGGTGGCGACGCCTTGGTGCAGTTCGTACTGGATGGTCTTCATGCGTTCAAACCCGCTCGATGATGGTCGCGATGCCCATGCCCCCGCCCACGCACAGCGTGGCCAGGCCGCGCTTGAGGTTGCGGCGCTCGAGTTCGTCGAGCAGGGTGCCCAGGATCATGGCGCCCGTGGCGCCCAGCGGATGGCCGAGCGCGATCGCGCCGCCATTGACGTTGACCTTCTCGTGCGGCACGCCCATCTCACGCATGAACTTCATGGGCACCGCGGCGAAGGCCTCGTTGACCTCGAACAGGTCGATGTCGTCGACCGTGAGGCCCGCCTTGGCCAGGGCCTTGCGCGATGCGGGCATGGGGCCGGTGAGCATGATGGTCGGGTCGGCGCCCGACAGCGCCACCGACACGATGCGTGCGCGCGGCGTGAGTCCGTGGGCCTTGGCCGCGGCCTCGTTGCCGATCAGCACGGCGGCCGCACCGTCGACGATGCCCGAGGAATTGCCCGCGTGGTGCACGTGCTCGATGCGCTCGACCTGCGGGTAGCGCTGCAAGGCCACGGCGTCGAAGCCCATGGCGCCGAGCTGCTCGAACGCGGGCTTGAGCGCGGCCAGGCCTTCCAGCGTGGTGTGCGGCTTGATGAACTCGTCTTCGCCGAGCAGGGTCTGGCCGAGCATGTCCTGCACCGGCACCACCGAGCGCTGGAAGCGGCCTTCGCTGCGCGCGGCGGCCGCGCGCTGCTGCGAGGCGAGGGCGTAGGCATCGACGTCCTCGCGCGTGAAACCTTCGAGCGTGGCGATCAGGTCGGCGCCAATGCCCTGGGGCACGAACAGCGTGGCGCTGTTGGTGGCCGGGTCCTGCGCCCAGGCGCCGCCGTCGGAGCCGATGGGCACTCGGCTCATGCTCTCCACGCCGCCGGCCACCACCAGGTCTTCCCAGCCGCTGGCCACCTTCATGGCCGCGGTGTTCACCGCCTCCAGCCCCGACGCGCAGAAGCGGTTGAGCTGCACGCCGGCGCAGCGCCAGTCCCAGCCGGCCTTGAGCGCTGCCACCTTGGCGATCACCGAGCCCTGCTCGCCGATGGGCGAGACCACGCCCATCACCACGTCGTCGACCGCGCCGGTGTCGAACCCCTGCCGGCGCTGCAGCGCGTCCAGTGTGCCGGCGAGCAGGTCGACCGGCTTGACCTCGTGCAGGCTGCCGTCTTTCTTGCCCTTGCCCCGGGGCGTGCGGATGGCGTCGAAGATGAATGCCGCTTCACTCATGTGCGTGTCTCCTCGGTGATCACCGAAAACCCGGGCCAGTATAGACTTTTGCCAAGCAACTGCTTGCTAAAAATCCCATCGGGCGTCCACTTGGAGACATCATGATCGAACGCAGCCTCTTCCATGCCGACCACGCCGCCTTCGCGGACAGCTTCCAGCGATTCGTGGACAAGGAAATCGCCCCCTTCCACGAGGCCTGGGAGGAGCAGGGCTACGTGGACCGCGAGGTCTGGCGCAAGGCCGGCGAAAACGGCTTTCTCTGCACCACCATGCCCGAGGCCTACGGCGGCTCGGGCGTGGACAAGCTCTATGCCGTGGCCCAGATGGAGGCGCTGGCCCGCGGCGGCTTCAGCGGCATCGGCTTCGGCCTGCACAGCGAGATCGTGGCGCCCTACCTCCTGCACTACGGCACCGAGGCGCAAAAGCGGCACTACCTGCCGCGCCTGGCCACGGGCGAGATGGTGGGCGCGATCGCCATGAGCGAGCCCGCCGCAGGCAGCGACCTGCAGGGCATCAAGACCACGGCCCTGGTGCAGCCCGATGGCAGTTACCGGCTCAATGGCAGCAAGACCTTCATCACCAACGGCTGGCACGCCGACCTCGTGATCGTGGTGGCCAAGACCGATCCGGCCGCGGGCGCCAAGGGCACCACGTTGCTGCTGGTCGAGCGCGGCATGCCCGGCTTCGAGAAGGGCAAACGCCTGAAGAAGCTGGGGCTGAAGGCGCAGGACACGGCCGAGCTGTTCTTCAACAACGTGCACGTGCCGGCCGAGAACGTGCTCGGCGGGCCCGATTTCGTGGGCCGCGGCTTCGTCTGTCTGATGGAGCAGCTGCCCTGGGAGCGGCTGCAGATCGCCATCGGCGCGGTGGCCGCGGCGCAGGCCGCGATCGACTGGACCGTGCAGTACGTGAAAGACCGCAAGGCCTTCGGCAGCACGGTGGGCGCGTTCCAGAACACCCGCTACACCCTGGCCGAACTGCAGACCGAGGTGCAGGTGGCGCGTGTGTTCGTGGACAAGTGCTGCGAGCTGATTGTCGAAGACAAGCTCGACTCGGCCACCGCGAGCATGGCCAAGTACTGGTGCAGCGACCTGCAGTGCAAGGTGATGGACGAATGCGTGCAGCTGCACGGCGGCTACGGCTACATGTGGGAATACCCCATCACCCGCGCCTACGCCGACGCGCGCGTGCAGCGCATCTACGGCGGCACCAACGAGATCATGAAAGAGCTGATTTCGCGCCAGATGGGCCTGGGGGCGCGCTGAGGGCTTGCGGGGTTCAGCCCGCGCGGGCCGGCAGCCACACGGTGGCGGCGGGCACGCCGGGCTCGGCCGGTTCGTGGTCGGCCACGAGCCAGGCGCGCGTGCCGGCGCTGGCGGCCGTTGCGGCGTCGGCCAGGCAGCCGCGCAGGAAGCGGATCGAGGGCGTGTCGAGCGCGGCGAAGGGCTGGTCGATCAGCGTCACGGGCGCGCCCGAGGCCAGCGCTGCGCACAGCCACAGCTTGCGCCGGCTGCCCGTGGACAGCATGTAGAGCGGCTTGTGCAGGTGCTCGTCGAGCCCGAAACCATCCACGCAGTCGGCCAGCAGGTCTTCGTCGAGCGCGGGCCAGTGGCGGGCCGCGGCTTCGAGGTAGCCGGCACCGGGCATGGCATCGTGCTCGGTGCTGCGCGGGTCGACCCAGAACACCTGGCGCCGGTAGCCGTCCGGGTCGCGGGCGCGGTCGGTGCCGGCGGCTTCAAAACGGCCGGCCTGCGGCGCGAGTGCGCCCGCGATCAGGGCCAGCAGCGTGGTCTTGCCCACGCCCTCGTCACCACACACCCAGGTCAGGCCCGGGCCCGCCTGCAGCGAAAAGCCGTCGAACAGCGGCGCGGCGCCGGGCCAGGCGAAATGCAGTTGCTCCACGCAGAGCAGCGGGCGGGATGCGGCCATGGGCTCAGTAGGTCAGGCGCAGGCGCTGGCCCTGGTGGTTGATGACCGCGGCGCGCGGGCCGATGGTCTCGAGCTTGAGGCCGGGCGCGATGTCCTGGCCTTCCTGCAGCACCTTGCCGTCGACGATGAGCATGCGCAGCGCGGGATTGCTGGCGTAGGTGGCGCCGCTGACCTTCAGCGCGGGCAGGCCCGCGCGCGCGGGCTCGGGCAGGTCGGCCACGCGGGGCAGGGCCTCGTCGGCCGGCGCGGGGCCGGCGGCGGCGGGTTTGGCCGCGGGGGCGGGCGCGGGCGTGGACGCCGCGGCGGGAGAGGGGGCGGGGGCCGTCGCGCGAGCGGGCGGAGGCGGCGGAGGCGGCGCGAGGATGGGCTGTACCGGCTGTACCGGTGCGGGTGGGGCCGATGGGGCCGGTGGGGTCGGCAAAACAGGCGGGGCCGGGGGTGGGGGCGCAGTGGCCACCGCCGGTGCGGGCGCCGGCGCAGGGGCCTGGGCCGTCACCGGCGCGCTGCCACGGCCGAACCACCACCCGGCGGCCACGGCCAGCAACGCGAGCAGCGCGATCAGCCACAGCGCCAGCCGCCACGGCCGACGCGCACCGCGGCCCTCGCCCGAGCGCGCCGCGTCGCCTGTGCGCGTGGGCGGTACCTGGGTGTGCAGGCCGGGCACGCGGCCGCGTTCGCGCTCCGCGTCGGCGCGCCGCAAGGCATCGAGGATGTAGGACATGGCGTGGCCTCAGGATCGCGGCAACAGCCGGGGCTCGTCCACGCCGCTGGCCAGGTTGAGCTGCATGAAGGTGACGGGGCCCGCCGGGCCGCCGGCGTCGATGCCCTGGGCACGCTGGAAGCTCGCGAGCCGCGCCGCGGGTTCGTCGCGCGAGGCCGGCACCCGGCCCTGCGCCTGCAGCGCGGCGATGCGCTCGGCCAGCCAGGCCCCGGCGGGGCCGCTGCGGCCGTCGATCAGCCGCGTGGTCTGGCCCGGGGGCAGGCGCCACAGCGTGGCGTAGTCGCCCTGCCAGCGTTCGGCGAGTTCGGTGAGCGGCACGCGCCAGCGCTGCTCGCCGCGGCCGAGCACGGCGCTGTCGCCGTTCAGGGCGGTGAGCAGCAGGCGACCGCTCGCGCCATCGGGCAGGCGCAGCTGCAGCACGCCGGGGCGGTTGAGCTGGCGCAGGCCGTGCACGGTCATGCGGTCGGTGCGGTAGCACTGCAGGCCTGCGCCGATGGCCTGGGCGCAAGGGTCGTTGCCCGTGAGGCTCGCGCCCCACAGCGGTGCGATGGCGCGCCAGGCCTCGGTGTCGCTCGCGATGAGCGCGGACGCGGGCGGCCAGGCCAGGGGCAGCTCGACCTCGGCCGACGCGGCCGCGCGCGCCTCGACCGGCGAGGCCGCGGGGCCGGCGGCGGCCGTGGCCGTGGCCGGTGACGGCGCAGGCGCGGGCTGCACGGCGGCCGCCGGGACCGGCGCCGGGACGCGCTGCTGCAGCCAGAACCAGGCCACGGCCGCGGCCGTGGCCGCCCCCACCACGGCACCGGCCAGCGCGCCCGTGGCCAGCGCGCTCCAGCGAGCGCGCGCGGGGCGCTGCTGGGCGGCGCGGCGATCGGGCCGGCGCGGCCGCGACACGTCGTCGAACACCTCGGTGGCGGCCTTGTCGACCGTGGCGCGCTCCACGCGGTGCTGCTGCGAGGCGTAGGCGCCCAGCAGGGCGCGGTCGCACAGCAGGTTGATGCGACGCGGCACGCCGCGCGAGAGCTGGTGGATGCGCTCGATGGCCGCGGGGGCGAACGGCACCGGCCCCTTGAGGCCGGCCACCTGCAGGCGGTGCTGGATGTACTCGCGCGTCTCGGCGGGGTTGAGGGCTTCGAGGTGGTAGCGCGCGATCACGCGCTGTGCGAGTTGCTCGAGCTCGGGCCGCGCGACCACATCACGCAGCTCGGGCTGCCCGATCAGCACGATCTGCAGCAGTTTGCGTTCGCTGGTTTCGAGGTTGGTGAGCAGGCGCAGTTGCTCGAGCACGTGCGGCGTGAGGTTCTGCGCCTCGTCGATGATGAGCAGGTTGCGCTCGCCGCGCGCGTGGCTGGCCAGAAGGTATTCGTTGAGCGGGTCGAGGTGGTCCTTGACCGTGGCCGGGCCCATGCCCTCGTGCCGCACCTCGACGTTGAACTCGCGGCAGATGGTGCGCAGCAGGTCGCCCACCGTGAGCTTGGGATTGAAGATGTAGGCCACCCGGCAGTTCTCGGGCACCTGCTCGAGAAAGCAGCGGCAGATGGTGGTCTTGCCGGCGCCGATCTCGCCGCTGAGCAGCACGAAGCCGCCGCCGCCGCGGATGCCGTACAGCAGGTGAGCGAGCGCCTCGCGGTGGCGCTCGCTCATGAAGAGGTAACGCGGGTCGGGCGCGATCGAGAAGGGCTCGCGCTCGAGCCCGAAGAACTCGGCATACATGGCCCCGAGCATACCGGGGCCGGCGGGCCTTGCGCCAGCGCGTCAGGCCCGCGCCGCGCTCACGCCGCCAGCGCCATGGACGGCTTGCTGCCCGCGGCCTGCGTGGCCTTGCCCGTGGCCGCGGCCGCGCATTCGACGTCGCCCGAGAGCTGGCCGCCTTCCTCGATCACGACCTTGCCGTAGCGGATGCGGCCCGTGACCTTGCCGGTGGCGTGGATCACGAGCTTCTGGCGCACCGTGAGGTTGCCGTCGATGGTGCCGTGCACCTCGGCCACGTCGACCTCGGCCGAGCCCTTGAACGCCCCCTGCTGCGCGATCTGGATCACGCGCGAGTCCATCGTGGCCTCCACCGTGCCTTCGACGAACAGCGTGTCGCAGTCCTGGATCTCGACGCCCTTGAGCTTGATGTTCGGGCCGACGATGAGCTTGCTGCCACCTTCGGGCGTGGCCGTGGCGGTGCTCGCGGCCGGCTGGCTGGCCGCCGGGGCCTGCGGTTCGGGACTGGACGGGGACGTGGCGGTGCTGCCGTAGGCGCCGGGGGTGGGGCGCGGGCTGGCCATGCCGGAACCCAGCGGACGGGCTTGCTCGTTGTCGCGTTTGCCGAACTGCAGTGCCATGTGACTCTCCTTGGTGTGATGGTGCGGGATGCGAGAGCCGCCATGCTAGGCAGCACAGGCCTTACATCCGGGACGGTTCCGTAAGACCTGTGTCCAGATGAACAGGGGTCAGCCGCGCGGCGGCCGGCGCGACTCCATTTCGCGGATCAGCGCGCGCGCCTCATCGCCCTCGGGGATGGGCTGGCCGCTGTCGCGCCACTGCACCGCGGCCTTGAAGCCCTGTTCCTGGGCATAGCGGCGGAACCACAGGCCCTCGGGGTTGTGGCGCGTGATGCCGTCGAACACGGTGGCCATCTGCTGCGATTGTTCGAGGCCCATGGTGAGCATCACCTGGTTGACCACCAGCTTGTGCATGGCCAGGTGCGACGAGGGCACGCCCGCGATGCGTTCGGCCAGCGCCATCGTGCGCGCGTCGAGCTGGTCGGCGGGCACGGCCTCGTTGGCCAGGCCCCAGGCGAGTGCGGTGCGGCCGTCGATCACGTCGCCCGTGAACATGAGCTGCTTGGCGCGCGCCGGGCCGAGCCGATAGGTCCACATGGCGGTGGTGGGACAGCCCCACACGCGCGTGGGCATGTAGCCGATGCGCGCGTCATCGGCCATCACCAGCAGGTCACAGCACAGCGCAATATCGCTGCCGCCGGCCACGGCCGCGCCGTGCACCTTGGCGATGGTGGGCTTGGCGCTGCGCCACAGGCTCATGAAGTCCTCGGTGTTGCGCTTCATCACGGCGTAGTCGGCCATCGGGTCCCAGGGGTGTCGTTCCTGCTGGCAGGGGTGGTCGATCTCGCCCTGGCCGTAGTGCACCAGGTCGTAGCCGCCGCAGAAGCCCTTGCCCGCGCCTTCCACCACGATCACGTGCACGGCCGGGTCGGCGTTGGCCCATTCCACCGCGGCGCGGATGTCGGCCGGCGTGCGGTCGGTGATCGCGTTGTAGTGCTCGGGGCGGTTGAGCAGCAGCCGCGCCACGCGCGGGTTCTGCGGGTCGTGGTCGATGCGCAGGGTGTCGAAAACGGGCATGGGGGTCTCCAGGTGTGGGTCGCAATGGGGTCGGTCCATCGTATCGACGGGTGGTGCGCCGGTGGGCATGGGAATCCCTATATAGTTGCGCCCGCAACCAATTCGGAACCATGAACCCGACCCTTCCCGAACACATTCCCGTGGCCATCGCCGGCGGCGGCCCGGTGGGCCTCACGCTGGCGGCGCTGCTCTCGCGCCAGGGCATCGCCTGCGTGGTGATCGAAGCCGACGAGGCCTATTGCACCGGCAGCCGGGCCATCTGCATCTCGCGCCGCTCGCAGGAGATCCTGGGCTGGGTCGGGGCCGATGCGCCGCTGGTGGGCAAGGGCCTGGGCTGGGTCGGCGGGCGCAGCCACTTCCGCGAGACCGAGGTGCTGCACTTCCAGATGCCCAGCGAGCCCACGCAGCGCTTCGCGCCCATGGTCAACATCCAGCAGTTCTACGTCGAGGCCTACGCGCACCAGGCCATGGGCGAGGGCGGCGCGGTATTCTGGAACCACCGCGTGCGCGCGGTGCAGCCGCAGGCCGACGGCGTGGACCTCACGATCGACACGCCCGCCGGCGAGCGCCGGCTGCGCGCCGACTGGCTCGTGGCCTGCGACGGCGGCCGCAGCACGGTGCGCGAGCAAATGGGCCTGCAGCTCGAAGGCACCCAGTACGAGGGCCGCTACGTGATCGTGGACATCCGCCAGAAGACGCGCCGCGCAGTGGAGCGCCTGGCCTGGTTCGACCCGCCGTCCAACCCCGGCTCGACCATCCTCATGCACCGCCAGCCCGACGAGGTCTGGCGCATCGACTACCAGATCCGCGACGACGAAGACCCGGCCGAAGCCGTCAAGCCCGAGAACGTGCTGCCGCGCGTGCAGAGCCACCTGCAGATGATCGGCGAGACCGAGCCCTGGGAGCCGCTGTGGATCTCGATCTACAACGCCAAGTGCCTCACGCTGCCGCGCTACCGCTATGGGCGCGTGTGCTTCGCGGGCGACGCCGCGCACCTGGTGCCGATCTTCGGCGTGCGCGGGCTCAACTCGGGCCTGGACGACGCGGGCAACCTCGCGTGGAAGCTCGCGCGCGTGGTGCGCGGCCAGTCGCCCGAGGCGCTGCTGGAGAGCTACAGCACCGAGCGCGTGCACGCCACGCACGAGAACCTTGCCTACGGCGCCAAGAGCACCGAGTTCATGGCGCCGCCCGATTTCGCCTTCCGCCTCATGCGCGAGGCCGCGCTGCGGCTCGCAGTCGACGACCCGCACGTGCGCGCGCTGATCAACCCGCGCCAATCGGCGCCCATCGCGTACACCGGCTCGGTGCTCAACGTGGCCGACGACGGCGCCTGGGCGAACAACGTCGCTGCGCCCGGCTCGCCCGCTCCCGAAGCGCTGCTGCGCGGCCCGCAGGGCGAGACCCACCTGAGCCGCCGCTACGGCCAGGGCTTCGTGTGCCTGGTGTTCGGCGGCGCCGCGCCGGCCCTGCCCGAGGGCGTGGAGGCGGTGTGCATCACGGCCGCCATGGACGTGCACGGCCAGGCCTGGCAGCGCCACGGCCTGCAAGGGCCCGACGAGGCCGCGCTGGTGCTGGTGCGCCCCGACGGCTACGTGATGGGCCGCTGGCACGGCCTCGATCCGCGCCCCGTGGCGCAGGCGCTCGCCACCACCGGAGTGTTCGCATGACCGATACCGACCTGGACACCAGCTACACCGCCCTGTGCAAGGCCCTGGGCGACGTGGGCGAGCCGCAGGCCCCGCTGATGCTCGCCATGCTCAGCCTGTCGCTGCTCGCGCGGCTGCCCGACGCCGCCGCGGCCCTGCCGCTGATCGAGCAGGCCCGCGTGCGCTGCCTGCAGGAGCCCCTGGCATGAAGCCCGCGCGGCCGCTGGGCGAGCAGCTCACCTGGCGGCTGCACCGCCTGGGCAAGCTCACCGACCGCGCCACTGCGCAGGCCTATGCCGACGAGCTCGGGCTGGGCGTGGCCGAGGGCCGTGCGCTCGCGGCCGTGGGCGCGTTCGGTCCGTTGTCGGTCAACGACCTTGCCGCGCACGCCCACCTCGACAAGGCCCAGGCCAGCCGCGCTGCGCAGATGCTGGTGGCACGCGAGCTGGTGCTCAAGAGCGCGAGCGACACCGACGCGCGGGCCGTGGTGCTCAGCCTGTCGCGCCGCGGGGCGCAGCTGCACCAGCGCGCCATGGCGCTGATCGAGCGCCGCAACCGCGAGATCATGGGCTGCCTGAGCGCGGCCGAGCGCAAGACGCTGCTGGAGATGATCGACCGCCTGATTGCCCATGCAGGGGCGGGCGGAAAAACACCTTGATACACCGTGCGCCGCTATAAACCGGCGCATGAAGATGAATCCCTTTGCTCCTTCCGATTTCGGCCCCGACAGCATCTCGGTGCAGGTGTCCGAACTGCTCGTGGCCACCGCCGACAACACCGACGAAGGCATCGACCGCTCGATCGGCGAGGTGCTCAAGCTGCTGCGCGAACGCATGGGCATGGACGTGGTGTTTGTCTCCGAGTTCGTCAATGGCGAGCGCGTGTTCCGCAAGGTCGACCAGGCCCCGGGCGTGAAGGTGATCGCGGAAGGCGAGGGCGCGCCACTCGAGCAGAGCTGGTGCCAGCGCGTGGTCGATGGCCGCCTGCCGCAGTACATCGCCGATGCGAAGAAGGAGCCCGCGGCCGCGCCCCTGCTCAAGGAGTTGCCGTTTCCCATCGGCACCCACCTGAGCACGCCGCTGGTGCTCGGCAACGGCGAGGTCTATGGCACCTTGTGCTGCTTCAGCTTCGAGCCCAACGGACACGTGAGCTTCGAGGACCTCACGCGGCTCAAGCTCACGGCCAAGCTGGCCGCGCAGCGCCTGGAAAGCCGCCGGCAGGCCCAGGCCAGCGCCCCGGCACCGGCGCGCCAGGCCGCCGGGGGCGTGCCCGACTGGCAGCTCAAGCCCAAGTGAGAGGGCCCACGGCTGCGCAAACAGGGGGCGGCCGGTAAAATCGCGCGTTTTGCGCGGCGCCCGCACGGCGCGCCTTTTGCGCCCATCGCGCCATGAACGCCCCCATCGACGTCTCCTTTTTCCACCGGCCCGCCAAGCCGCTGACCAGCTACCGCCCTTACTGGGCGAAGCGCTTCGGCACAGCGCCCTTCCTGCCCATGAGCCGGGCCGAGATGGACGCGCTCGGCTGGGACAGCTGCGACGTCATCCTCGTCACCGGCGACGCCTACGTCGACCACCCGAGCTTCGGCATGGCCGTGATCGGCCGCGTGCTCGAGGCCCAGGGTTTTCGCGTGGGCATCATCGCCCAGCCCGACTGGACCAGCGCCCAGGCCTTCAAGGCCCTGGGCAAGCCCAACCTGTTCTGGGGCGTGACCGCGGGCAACATGGACTCGATGATCAACCGGTACACCGCCGACCGGAAGATCCGCAGCGACGACGCCTACACGCCCGGCGACGTGGGCGGAAAGCGCCCCGACCGCGCGGCCATCGTCTACAGCCAGCGCTGCCGCGAGGCCTACAAGGACGTGCCCATCGTTCTCGGCGGCATCGAAGGCAGCCTGCGCCGCATCGCCCACTACGACTACTGGAGCGACAAGGTGCGCCGCTCCATCGTGGTCGACAGCAAGTGCGACCTGCTGCTCTATGGCAACGCCGAGCGCGCGCTGGTCGAGGTCGCGCACCGCCTGGCCGCGCGCACGCCGGTCGAGGCCATCACCGACGTGCGTGGCACCGCCTTCATCCGCCGCCCGGGCGACCCGAGCGCCGAGGGCTGGATCGAGATCGATTCCACCGAGGTCGATCAGCCCGGGCCGGTCGAAGCCCACCTCAACCCCTACATGACCACCAGCGAGGCGGCGCAGTCGCAGGGCCAGTCGTGCTCGAAAGACGAGTCGCCTGATGCGACGGCCTCGCCGCAAGGCGCGGCCGTGCAGCCGCTGACCTTCGTGCCCAACCCCGCGCTGCAGGGCAAGGGCAAACGCCCGCCGCGCGAGCGCACCGTGATCCGCCTGCCCAGCTACGAGCAGGTCAGGAGCGACCCGGTGCTCTACGCGCACGCCAACCGCGTGCTGCACGTGGAGGCCAACCCCGGCAACGCGCGCGCGCTGGTGCAGGCGCACGGCGAGGGCGCGACCGCGCGCGACGTGTGGATCAACCCGCCGCCCATTCCGCTCACCACGGCCGAGATGGACCACGTGTTCGACCTGCCGTACGCGCGCTCGCCGCACCCGTCCTACGCCGACGAGCACGGCCGCCACGACGGCGCGACCAAGATCCCCGCGTGGGAGATGATCCGCTTCAGCGTGAACATCATGCGCGGCTGCTTCGGCGGCTGCACCTTCTGCTCGATCACCGAGCACGAGGGCCGCATCATCCAGAGCCGCTCCGAAGACTCGATCATCCGCGAGCTCGAGGAGATGCGCGACAAGGTCGAGGGCTTCACCGGCGTGGTGAGCGACCTCGGCGGCCCCACGGCCAACATGTACCGCCTGGGCTGCCGCACGCCCGAGATCGAGGCCGCCTGCCGCAAGCCCAGTTGCGTCTACCCGGGCATCTGCCAGAACCTCACCACCGACCACGGCCCGCTGATCAAGATCTACCGCCGCGCACGCGCCTTGAAGGGCATCAAGAAGGTGCTGATCGGCTCGGGCCTGCGCTACGACCTCGCGGTGCAGAGCCCCGAGTACGTGAAGGAGCTGGTGCAGCACCACGTGGGCGGCTACCTCAAGATCGCGCCCGAGCACACCGAGAGCGGCCCGCTGTCGAAGATGATGAAGCCCGGCATCGGCAGCTACGACCGCTTCAAGCAGATGTTCGAGAAGTACAGCGAAGAGGCGGGCAAGAAGCAGTACCTCATCCCGTACTTCATCGCCGCGCACCCCGGCACCAGCGACGAGGACATGATGAACCTCGCGCTCTGGCTCAAGCGCAACGGTTTCCGCGCCGACCAGGTGCAGACCTTCTACCCCAGCCCCATGGCCACGGCCACGGCCATGTACCACTCGGGTCTGAACCCGCTCAAGGGCATCCACCGCGACATCGGACCGGGCGGTCGTTCCGAGCGCGTGGACATCGTGCGCGGGGAGAAGCGCCGCCGCCTGCACAAGGCCTTTCTGCGCTACCACGACCCGAACAACTGGCCGCTGCTGCGCGAGGCGCTCAAGGCGATGGGGCGCGCCGACCTCATCGGCAACGGCAAGCAACACCTGATCCCGACCTACCAGCCGCTCACCGACGGTGGTTACCAGAGCGCGCGGCGCAAGAACAGCACGCCGCCCGGCCAGGCGCGCGCGCCGGGGGCCGGGCAGCCGGTGGCCAAGGGCCGCCTGCTCACGCAGCACACCGGCCTGCCGCCGCGGGCGGGCACGGGCGGCGCGGCGCGCCGGCCCAAGCCGCGCTGAGCGCCGCGGCGCCGTGCAACGACCGGTCAGCGCCCGGCCAGCGGCCAGACCACCCAGAAGAACAGCGCGACCACGTTGAGCGCGGCGCTGGCGATGAAGACCCGCTGAAAAGCGGGCTCGTTCAGGCGGTGCTGCAGCGCATGCTGGGCCAGCCAGGCCGACGGCCAGCCGCCCAGCGCCGCCACCAGGTGCAGCAGCTCCGTCGGCACCGGCTCACCACCTTCCTTCTCCACGTACTGGTCGCGCCAGTGGAGGAAGAAGGCGGCGGCGTTCACGAGCACCACGCCCGTGAGCACCACCCAGGGAAAACGGCCGAAGGCGATGCCCAGCAGCCACAGCAACGACCAGCCGCCCAGCAGCGCCAGGGCCGTGATGGCCTGGCGCTTGCGGTCGCGCGCCTCGCGCCAGCGCTGCGCGGGCGAAGGACCGGTGGCCGCGAGCACCGGCTCGGGGGCCGGCTCGGCCGCCTCGCGGCGCAGCGGCGGCGGTGGCGGCAGGCGCACCGCCAGCGCGCGCGGCCCCTTGCCGCCCACCACGATTTCGTTGAACACCACCGGGGTGCCGGTTTCAACGGGGTGCGGCCCGTCGTAGTCGCCGATGTGGAAATACACCTCGGCCGGTGTGTCGGGGCTGCGGATGTGGCCGCAGGCCTGTGCGGGGTCCCAGCGGACGATGACGCCTTGCTTTTTCATGGCCGGTGAACGGGGGTATCTCGCGATTGTCCACCTCGGCCCACCCGCCGGGCCGCCGGAAAACCGCCGAAAAAGTGGCGTTTGTCGCGCCGGTTCAGGCCAGCGTGTGCAGCGGGATGTCGCGCTCGGCGCCGAGCCGGTCGAGCTGGCGCCGCGTGCGACCGGCGAAGAAGGCCGCGATGGCCTGGTGCGTGGCGGGAGCGAACAGCGTGGCCATGCCGCCCACGGGCACGCCGGCGGCCTCGCAGAGCGCGGCGGCGAAGTGCGGTTCGAGCGCGGCCACGGCCACGCGGCCGTCCTTGCAGGGGTAGACGCGGTAGCCCGCGTGCGCGCCGCCCACGGCCCCCTTGGGCTGCGTCAGGCCCCATTGGCGGGGCAGGGCAAGCCAGGCGGCGGCGTCCGACAGCGCCACCTCGTGGAAGCTGCCACGGCCGCTGGAGCGGGCCAGCAGCACGGCCTGCAGCGCGGCGTTGGTGGCCAGCAGCGCACCGCCCATGTCCGCGAACAGCGTGGCCGGCAGGTCCAGCCCCGTGACCAGGCCGGCGTCGGCCAGGTAGGTGAGGTCGTGCCCGGGTTCCTCGGCGCGCTCACCGGGCGCGCCCACGATGGCCACCATGGACAGCGTGGGATAGGCCTTGTGCAGCGCCTTCCACGACAGCCCGAGCTTGGTCAGCGCCGAGGGGCGGAACGAGGTGAGCAGCACGTCGGTGCGCGCGAGCGCGCGCCGCAGCGCGGCCTGGCCGGCCTCGGTCTTGAGGTCGACCGTGATGCATTTGACACCCTCGTGCAACTGCGCATAGGCGGCCGGGTTGTACTGGCCCATGGGGTCGCCGCTGCCGCCATCGCGGCCAGGCGGTTCGGCCTTGGTGCAGGTGGCGCCCAGTGCGCGCAGGCGCATCAGGGCGGCCGGTCCGGGGAGGTTCAGCGCGAGGCTGAGCACGCGCACGCCGCGCAGGGGCTTGAGGGCTCGGGTCATGGACGCGGAGTTTCGCCGAAATTCAGCGGCAGCCCCACGTAGTTCTCGGCCAGCGTGCGCGACATGGCCTCGGAGTTCACCAGGTAATCGAGCTCGGCCTCCTGCACCTTCTGACCGAAGCCGCCGGTGTCGGGGAAGCGGTGCATGAGCGAGGTCAGCCACCAGCTGAAGCGCTCAGCGCGCCACACGCGCGCCAGGGCGCGCTGCGAGTAGTGATCGATGCCCGCGTTGCTTTTCTCGCGGTAGTGCTCGATGAAGGCCGACGACAGGTACTTCACGTCGCTGGCGGCCAGGTTCAGGCCCTTGGCGCCCGTGGGCGGCACGATGTGCGCCGCGTCGCCCGCGAGGAACAGGCGGCCGAAGCGCATGGGCTCGGCCACGAAGCTGCGCAGCGGCGCAATGCTCTTTTCGATGCTGGGGCCGGTGACGATGGCCTCGGCCATGGCCGGGTCGAGGCGGCGGCGCAGCTCGTCCCAGAAGCGGTCGTCGCTCCAGGCCTCGACCTTGTCGTCGATCGGGCACTGCACGTAGTAGCGGCTGCGCGTGAGGCTGCGCATCGAGCACAGGCCGAAGCCGCGCTCGCTGTTGGCATACACCACCGCGTGCGGCGACACCGGCGGCACGTCGGCGAGCACACCGAGCCAGCCGAAGGGGTAGACCTTCTCGTACTCGGTGATCGAGCCTTCGGGCACGCTCGCACGGCACACACCGTGGAAGCCGTCGCAGCCGGCGATGAAGTCGCACTGCAACTCGTGGCTCTGGCCGTCCTTCTCGTAGCGCACGCTCGGGCTCGTGCCGTCGAAGCCGTGGATGCTCACGTTGCCCGCGCTGTACAAGGTGGTGAGGCCGGCGGCGCTGCGCGCTTCCATGAGATCGCGCGTCACCTCGGTCTGGCCGTAGGCGGTCACCACCTTGCCGCCCGTGAGGCCGGTCACGTCGATGGGGTGGCGGGTGTTCTTGAACACCAGCTCGATGCTGTGGTGCACCGTGCCGCCTTGGTCCACGCCGGCGCCCACGCCCGCTTCGTGCAGCAGGTCCACGGTGATCTGCTCGAGGATGCCGGCGCGGATGCGGCCGAGCACGTAGTCGCCGCTCTGGCGCTCGATGATCACGTTGTCGATGCCGGCCTTGTGCAGCAGTTGGCCGAGCAGCAGGCCCGAGGGGCCGGCGCCGATGATGGCGACCTGGGTTCGCATGGGACTTGTCTCCGGGTGTCAGAACAAACCCCGAGGCTAGAGCGCCGGTCGCCGCGCCTCAACGGCCACGCGCATCGTGTGCGCGGACAGCGCGCAGCTTGTGCGATCATCGCGCAAACTTTCGGAGGTCCCGGTGACCGAACCCGCCATTGCACGCGCCGACTACATCGAAGGCCTGGCCAAAGGGCTCTCGGTGCTCGAGAGCTTCGACACCGAGCGCCAGCGGCTGAACGCCACGCAGGCCGCCGAGCGCGCCGGCCTCACGCGCGCGGCCGCGCGCCGGCACCTGCTCACGCTCGCGCACCTGGGCTACCTCGACACCGACGGCAGCCACTACTGGCTCGCGCCCAAGGTGCTGCGGTTTTCGGGCAGCTACCTCGCGTCGGCGCGGCTGCCGCGCCTGGTGCAGCCCACGCTGAACCGGCTGGCCCTGCTTTCGCGCGAGTCGTTCTCGGTGGCGGTGCTCGACGGCGACGAGGTGGTGATCGTGGCACGCAGCGCCTCGCCGCAGGCGCAGCGCCTGCTGCCCTACGGCCTGCACCTGGGCACGCGCTTGCCGGCGCACGCCACGTCCACCGGCCGCGTGCTGCTCGGGGCCATGCGACCCCAGGCCTTCAACGCCTGGGTGCGCGGCCGCGAACTGCAGCGGCTCACGCCCGGCACCATCGTCGACCCCAAGGCGCTGCGCGCGCGCATCGAGCAGGCGCGCAGCGACGATTTCGCCATCGCCCGCGAAGAGCACGAGCTGGGCGTGCTGGCCCTGGCGGTCCCGCTCAGGAACATGAAGGGCAGCACGCTGGCTGCCCTCAATGTGGTGGTTTCGCCCGATCGCATGGGCGAGGACGCGCTGTTGCGCGACCTGTTGCCGCTGTTGCAGGAGGCCGCGCGCGAGCTGCGGCCGATGCTGTGACGGCGCTCAGCGCGGCACGATGGCGTACTGGGGCTCGGTGAGGAAGCCGGCCGAGCCGGTGTCGATGAGGGGCGTGAAGCCCACCCAGCGGGTGTAGGCGGCTGCGGCGTTGGCCACTCCGGCGTTGGCGGCCGAGCCCAGCATGGCGCGGGCCACGGCGGCGTAGCCGGCGGCCCAGTCGGGGTAGCCTTCCACGGCCACACCGGCGCAGGAGCTGGGCGGCGCACCGTAGTTGAGCGTGTAGTAGTCGCGCCAGGTGGTCACGTAGGCACCCGAGGCGTTCTTCACGTTGAGCCAGTAGCCCGGCGCCTTGGCCGTGCAGAAGCCCTGCGACTCGGCCATGAAGCGATCGACCTGCATGCGCGCGATGTTGGTCAGCGCCGTGGTGGCCGGCGTCTCGCCGTTCTCGCTGAGCCAGCTCAGCACGATGGTCATGAAGTCGCTCTCGTACGACGGCGACTGGTCGTTGTTGTACTGCGAGACCACGGCACCCATGGGCGAGATCCAGGGCGCGGTGAACTTGCCGTAGGTCTCGGCGAACCAGGTGAGGTTGTTGTTGAAGATGGTGCGGTAGTACGCCTTCTTCGGGTGCGCATCGGGGATGGCGAAGGCGACCTCGGCCATCGAGCGCAGGCCCCAGGACTGCCCGCGCACCTGCTCGGCCTTGATGATGCCCTTGCCGCCGTCGCGGTAGTACGGGTCGGCCGCGGCGATGTTCCAGCCGGCCCAGAACATGGCCTCCTCGAGGTAGAACGCGTCGCCCGTGACCAGGTACGGGATGTAGGAGAACGAGCCCTGGTGCGCGCCATCGGGTTCCCAGATGGTCGAGCCGATGCCCGCCGGAACCGCCGGGCTGGAGGTACCGTACTTCAGGCTGAGGTTGGCGTTGGCGCCGTCGATGCTCACCGGGTGGCCGGTGTTCTCGTCGCGGTAGTGGATGGGCACGCCCGCGGCGGCGTCGGCGTTGGCCAGCATGGAGGCGCGGGCGCGGTCGTCCTGGGTGATCAGGTACAGCGCGGTCCAGCGCGGCACGGGCGCGATCTCCGGGCGCCCGCCGGTGCCGGGGAAGTTGGTGTCCAGCAGCGCCGGCTGCATCGGGCCGGTCTGGGCCGCGGCCAGGTACTTGGCTTCGTTGGCCAGCGTGGTCTCGGGGATCTTGAGCCCGAGGTTGTAGTTCCACGTCGCCCGCGAGGCCAGGAAGTAGGGCATGTGGTGGCGCACCCGGGCATTGGGGTTGACGCCGCCGCTCCAGACCACCTTGTGCCAGCGCGCATGGTGGTAGTGGGTGAAGCTGGGCTGGCTCAGCAGCGTGCTGCCGTTGGCCGTGACGTTGAGCGAGTAGGTGATGTTGGAGGGGCTGGCCGTGAAGGTGCGGGTGTTCTCCATCACCACGTCGGTGCGAAAGCGCGTGCCGTTGTCGTAGAGGCGGGTGTGCAGCCGCGCCACCAGGTGCGGGTGGGCGGTGCCGTTGGCGCGCATCATGGGCGCGACCACGGTGAACTCGCTGGCCACGGGGCCGTGGAGGCGGCGGTTGCTGCCCGAGGCGATCTGCTGCACGAGCTGAGCCTGGGGGTCGGCGGTGAGCACGCTGCCGTCGGACAGCGTGGCGGTGACCTTGAGGTTCCAGTTGGGCGCAGCGGGCAGCGTCACGCTGGGCGTGGTCTTGGCGGCCGTGTAGAAGTTGACGATGCGCGGGGTGTTGGCCGCCAGGTTGTTGAGCTGCGCGCTGAGCACGGCAAAGCGCACTGAGCCGTCGCTGTGGGTGGAAATCTCGTCGGCCTGCAGCGGCACGGTGTTGCCCGCGGCGTCGCGCGCCACCAGGCCCTGGGTGTTGCTGGACCAATCACCGCGCTTGAAAGGCTGACCGAAGGTCACGGGCACGCTGGTCTGCGCGCTGGCGGCCGACACCTCGATGCAGGTGATCGCGCCGCTGGCGCAAGCCAGGCCGGCGGCGCCGGCGGCCGGCGCAGGGGCCGGCGAAGGCGCGGGGGCTGGGGCAGGCGCGGGGGCAGGTGCGGGGGCCGGGGAGGGAGCGGGCGAACCGGAGGGCGCCGGCGAAGGCGCGGGGGCTGGCGCCGGGGCGGGCGAGGGCACGCCGGAGGAGGGCGCGGGCGCGGGGGTCGACCGGCTGATCTCGGTGGGGGTGCCGCCACCGCCGCCGCAGGCAGACAAAGCCAGGGTAGCGAGCAGCGAACACAGCATCCGCGAGCGATTGATCGAAGGCGAAGCGCCGGCGTTGGGGTTCATCGATGATGAAGAAAGAGCAGGTACGGCACAACCACGGCCAGCGCATGAAGGTCTGCGCGGATGTCGGGGAAGCGGGGGAGCGGGCGGCGCGGGATCGCGCATTCGCGAGGTCAACACGCCGCCAGCGGCGCGATGGTTCCACGGCTTTGTGTCATCACCGATTCAGGATGTAGGTTGCCGGCCCGCCAGCAGGGGGTGGCCAAAGGGGGTGTTTCCCTCGGAAGGGGGATGCGTGAGGTCAAAATCACACATGTTCGGACTGTTTCCTTTGGATACATTTAACCCGATGGTCGCACATCTGCGTGGCGGTGGCGCCTGGCGCATCGCGGCCCTGTTGGGCGCCTTGGGCGCGGCGGGGCTGGGCCTCTGGTGGGCCGGCCAGCACCCCCTGGGCCCGGGCTGGGCGGTGGTGGCCTTCATCTCGATCGCCGCACTGGCCGCTGCCCGGCCAACCGGCTCGGTGGTGGTGTTCGCCAGCCTGCTGCCGGTGGTGGACCTGGGCCTGCAAACGGGCCCCTGGGCCGCCGAGGAGACCGACCTGCTCGTGCTCGCGACGGCCACGGGCGTCCTGGCGCGGCTGGCCGTTCGCACCGCCGACACCGGGCCGCCCAGGTTGACGCGGCGCCTGGCGCTGTTCTGGCTGTGCGGCGCGCTCGTGTTGCTCGGCGGTGCGGCCCCGGTCTGGGGGGCCCCGCCGCCCGCCGAGCCGGGCCTGCTGTGGCCTGCGAGCAAGGCGTTCGTGTGGGCCTCGCTGCTGTTGCCCTTGTGGCTCGCGACGCACGCCGGCGATGCGGAGCGCCTGGCCTGGCGCTGGACGCTTGGCCAAGCCCTGGGGCTGGCCCTGGTGGGCGGCGCGGTGCTGCTGGAGCTCGTGGCTTTCAGCGGCTGGCCGCTGGCACTGCCTGGCTACCGCGCCGTCGGCTGGTTCTGGGAGATGCGCCTGGGCGGCGGAGCGATCGACGTTTACCTGGCTTGCACGCTGCCCCTGGCAGCCTGGGCGCTGCTGCGCGAGCGCCCAGGCCGGCGTTGGTGGGTGCTGGCCGGGCTGCACCTGCTGGCCTTGCAGGTGCTGGTGGCCACGCAATCGCGGGCGCTTGTGGTCGCGGCGGCGGTGGCGATCGTGCTGCTGCTCGCCTGCGCGGGGCGCTGGCCCACGCCGGGCTGGTCGCGCCGGCAGCGCTGGCACTGGGTGCTGTTCGCGGGCCTGCTCAGCGCGCAGCTCGGCTGGGGGCTCTACATGGGCTCCGATCTGCAGCATCGCCTGGCCACGTCCGCAGGCGACCTCGGCTCGCGCCTGCAGCACTGGGGCCGCGCGCTGGACACCCTCGAGGGCCGCCCGATCGGCTGGGGGCTGGGTGCGGGACAACTGCCCGCGCGTTACGGGGCCGTGCCGGGCGAGGGCGAATTCCCCGGGCGGCTCGAATGGCGGCGCGAGGGGCAGGGCGGCGTGCGGCCCTGGCTCAGCGGCCCGCTGAGCGACCCCCGCATCGGCCACCTGTTCGGCCTGTCGCAGCGCCTCTATGGGCTGCAACCCGGCGGCCACAGCGTGCGCTGGGCCATCGCGGCGTCGCAGCCGGCCACGCTGCTGCTGAGCGTTTGCGAGCGGCACCTGCTCTACGACCGGCGCTGCCAGTGGCGGCGTGTGCAGGTGCCGGCGAGCGAAGCCGGCGTCTCGCCCGCGCCGCTGGTGGAGACGGTGTTGCGCGGCAGTGCCTTCGAGCGCGACGGCTGGCTCGCGTCCGTTCGGCCCGCCGTGCTGGGCGTGTCGGTGCTGACCCCCGGCACCACGGTGCGCGTGGACCGGCTGGAGCTGTGGGACACGAGCGGCCGGCAGCGCCTGGGCAACACCGATTTCAGTGCCGGCGCGGCGCGCTGGGTGGGCGCCGCCCAGGGGCGATTCGAACCCTGGCATGTCGACAACCTCTACCTGGAGTTCCTGCTGGAACGCGGCGCGCCGGGCCTGGCGGGCCTGCTCGTGCTGCTCGGCGCTGCCCTGCTGGCAGGCTGGCGGGCCAGCCGCGCCGACCCCTGGTCGGCCGCGCCCGGCATGCTGGCGGCCGCGCTGGCTATGGGCCTGCTCGGGCTTTTGATCAGCAGCGCTGAAATGCCGCGCCTGATGCTGCTGGTCTGGCTCGGTCTGGGCATGTGCCTGCAGTTGAAGCCAAAAACATCACACAAAGTCAGGATGTAAACGATTGTTCTGACTTGTAGCGACCGTTATCCTCGACCGGGTTACATCAGCCGCCGTGATGCGGGCATCACCGATGCCCTCGGCAAGACCGCGTGATCAAGATCTTCAACCACTACTTCGACCGGCGCACGGTGTTCCAGCTGCTGCTGGACGTGTCGCTCGTGGCGGGCGTGTTCCTCGGGGCCCTCATCGCCCTGTCCGAACCGGCCGACCTGAACCCGACGCAGATCAGCCAGGGCCTGGTGCGCGGCCTGATCATGGGCGTGGGCTTCCTCGCGATCAACTCGGCCCTGGGCTTCTACGACCGCCACAGCAGCCTGAGCACGCGCCAGGCGATCGCGCGCTCGCTGGTGTCGTTCTGCCTGACCACCCTGTTCGTGGTGGGCGTGCTGCTGCTCATGCCGCTGCAGGCCTTCTACGGCCGCACCTGGTCGGTGGTGCTGATCATGATGGTCACGGCCGGGCTGCTGATCTACCAGGTGGTGGCCGGCGAGTTCCTGCCCAAGTCGGTCGCCAAGCGGCGCGTGCTGGTGTTCGGCACGGGCGAACGCGCCCACGCCGTGGGCAAGTGCCTCAGCCGCCGCGGCGCCAATGCCGAGCTCTGCGGTTACCTGGCCGGCCCCAACGAGCGCGAGCAGGTGGTGCCGAACGAAGCGATCCTGCCACCCGCGCCACGGCTGGCCGACGTGGTGGCCGCCAAGCGCGTGGACGAAATCGTGGTGGCGCTGTCGGAGCGGCGCGGCGGCAGCATGCCCATGCGCGAGCTGCTCGACTGCAAGCTCAGCGGCGTTCGCGTGACCGACATCGCCACCTTCTACGAGCAGAACGTCGGCCAGATCCGCCTGGACGCGGTGTCGGCGGGCTGGCTCATCTTCGGCGAGGGCTTCAACCAGGGCGTGATCCGTTCCTCCATCAAGCGCCTGTTCGACCTGCTGGGCGCACTGGTATTGCTGCTGGTGTCGCTGCCGGTGATGCTGGTCACCGCCGTCATCATCAAGCTCGAAAGCCCGGGTCCGATCTTCTACCGCCAGGAGCGCGTGGGCCTGAACGGCAAGCCTTTTGACGTGGTGAAGTTCCGCAGCATGCGCACCGATGCCGAGAAAGACGGCGTGCCGCGCTGGGCCACGGCGGGCGACAGCCGCGTCACCCGCGTCGGCAAGGTCATTCGCAAGCTGCGCATCGACGAGCTGCCCCAGATCTGGTCGGTGCTGCGCGGCGACATGAGCCTGGTGGGCCCGCGCCCCGAGCGCGCCTTCTTCGTCGAGAAGCTGGTCCAGGAAATTCCCTTTTACGCGGTGCGGCACAGCGTCAAGCCCGGTGTCACGGGCTGGGCGCAGGTGCGCTTCCAGTACGGCGCGACGGTCGAAGACACGGCCGAGAAGCTCCAGTACGACCTGTACTACGTGAAGAACCACTCGTTGTTCCTTGATCTGGTGGTGCTTTTCGAGACGGTCGGCGTGGTGCTGACCGGCAAAGGTGCGCAATAAGGCCGCCGCCGGGCCCCAACCGATTACTTTTTGCTACAGAACGACGTAGAATCCGCCCAAACCACGGGGGTATCCATGATGCTCCCCAGGGTGTCAGCCAAGAGAGGCCCAGCATGACCCAACCGACCCAAGACCCGACCCCCCAGCGCCCCGCGCCCCGTGGAGGCCTGTCGCGCCGACAGATCGTGCGGGCCGGCCTGAGTGCGGCGCCCGTGGTCGCTGCCGTCAAGAGCAACACCGTGCTGGCCGGCGACCATTCGTGCGTCAAGCCGTCCACCTTCTCGTCGCTGCGTGCGGCCAACATGAAGGTGAGCGCGCAGCGCGAGATCAAGACCGACTACGAGTGCCGCTCGCACGGCTACTGGAAGAACAACAACGCCGGTCTCGAGCGCAACTTCAAGACCGCGACGCAATTCATCTCGACCACGACTGGCTTCGTCGCCAACCCGGGCAGCGCTTATGCAGGCAAGTCGCTGCAGCAGGTGCTTGAGATGGGCGGCAACCAGTACAACGCGGCGCTGGCGCGCCACGTGGTCGCGGCGTACCTCACCGCGGTGGCCTACCGCAACGACCCGACCGTCGTGATGCTCACGACCAGCCAGTGCCAGGCGATCTGGAACAACCAGGGCGTGTGGTCGCCGTTCGCCGGCACCACCTGGACCCTGGCCCAGACCATGGCCTACTTCGACACGGTGTACGGTCCTTCCTTCCTGTGACCGCCGAGGCGTCCGAAGACCGCTGGATCTGCCGGCACCCTGACGCCCTTGTCCTGAAATCCTGGCCCGAAGGTTCGGTGGTGTACGACGCCGCCGACAGCAGCCTTCACGCGCTCACCGCGGTCGCGGCCGAACTGCTGGCCCTGATGCTCGACGGCGCTGAGCACACACCCGACGACCTCGCACGCCGCATGCTGCAGGACACCCCCGAGACCGACGAGGTGGACGGCGTGCGACAGCAGCTCTTGCACTTCGAACACCTGGGCCTGCTGGAGCGGGTGGTGGCATGAGCGCGGCGCTGCGCGTGGGCGATCTGAGCCGCGCCGAGCTCGGCGAACGCCTGGCCGGCCCCGGCCTGGTGCTGGCCATTCCACCGTTCAACGTCCACCTGCGCAGCCCCATACCGGTGGTGGCCGATGGCGTGCACCGGCTGTACGCGGCCCATGCCGTGCTCGATGCGACCGAGGCGTTCTGCGATTTCCACATCGGTCTGGTGCCGCGCCGCGGCTGGAGCGGCGCCCTGTGCGAGCTCGACGTGGACGGCATGCGCCCGTTCACGCCGCTCGCGCGCGGCGAGGCCTTTGCGCTGTTCGAGTGGGGGCTGAACTGGTGCGTCACCAGCCATTGCCACGGCTGGATCACCATTCACGCGGCCGTGCTCGAGCGCGACGGCCTCGCCGTGCTGCTGCCGGGCCCGCCCGGCTCGGGCAAGAGCACGCTCTGCGCGTGGCTCATGCACCAGGGCTGGCGGCTGCTGTCCGACGAACTCGCGCTGATCGATCCCGCGCACGGCGGGCTCACCGCATCGCCGCGGCCCATCAGCCTCAAGAACCGCTCCATCGAGGTGATCTCGCAGCGCATTCCCGGTGCGGTGATCGGCCCGGTGGCGCACGACACGGCCAAGGGCATGGTGGCCCACCTGCAGGCCTCGCCCGACAGCCTGGCACGCGCCCATGAGCGTGCCACCCCGCGCTGGATCGTGCTGCCGCGCTTCAGCGCCGGCGCCTCCCTCACGACCGAAGCGCTGGACCGTCCGACGGCACTGGTGGAATTCACCTCGAACAGCTTCAACTACCACGTGCACGGGCCGCAGGGCTTCGAGCGGCTGGCCGCCACCGTGGAGGCCTGCGACACGCTGCGTCTGAGCTATGGCGATCTCGACGAGGCCGCCGCCTGGTTCGACGCACTCGTGCAGGCGCAGCGCCGTACCGCGGTGGACGAAGGGGCCGGCGCTTGATGCACCCGGCCCTGCGACCCGTTGTGCAGCTGCTGCGCGAGCCCTCGAGCGCGCGCGGCCTGAGCCTGGCGCAGTGGGATCTGGTGGTGCGCGTCGGCCGCCGCGCCGACCTGCTGGCGCGCATGGCCGAGCGCCTGGCGGGCGCCGGCCTGGACACCGAGCTTCCCGCCCCGGTGTGGCGCCACTTCGACGCCGCCCGGCGGCTGTCGCTGCGCCAGCACGACGAGCTGCGGCACGAGGTGCGCCGGCTGCAGCCGCTGTTCGGCCGCATCGGCCTGCCGCTGGTGCTGCTCAAGGGCTCGGCCTACGTGCTGGGCGGTATGCAGGCCGGGCAAGGCCGCATGGTGTCGGACATCGACATCCTGGTGCCGCGCGCGCGCCTGGGCGAGGCCGAATCGGTGCTCATGATCCATGGCTGGGTCAGCACCAAGCCCGACGCCTACGACCAGCACTACTACCGCACCTGGATGCACGAGCTGCCCCCCATGCGCCACCTGCGGCGCGGCACCGTGCTCGATGTGCACCATGCGCTGGTGCCGCTGTCGGGCGCGCTGCCGCCGCAGATGGACGCCATCCTGGCCGCCGCGCGCCCGCTGCCCGGCTGGCCCGGGGTCTGCGCGCTCGGGCCCGCCGACCTGGTGCTGCACAGCGCCGCCCACCTCTACACCGAAGGCGAGCTCGAGATGGGGCTGCGCGGCCTGGTCGATCTGCAGCTGCTGCTCGACGAACTGGGTCGCGACAGCGCCTTCTGGCCCGCGCTGCTGGCGCGCGCCGACGCCTTGGGCTGGCAGGCCCCGCTTGCCCAGGCCCTGCGCCAGTTGGACCAGGTGCTTGAATGGCCCACGCCCGCGGCCGCGGCCGGCTGGCTGGCCTCGCAGGGCCGCGCGCGCTGGCGCCAGCCGCTGGTGGACGCCCTGTACCGGCGCGCCCTGCAACCCGACCACCCGCTGTTCGCCAGTGCCCTGACAACCGTGTCGCGCAGCGCGCTGTACCTGCGCGGCCACTGGTTGCGCATGCCGCCGCTGCTGCTGGCGCGCCACCTGCTGCAAAAGGCCGTGATGGCCTGGCGCAGCCCCCCGAAAGCCGGTTGATCATGCGCCGACGCGAGTTGCTGGCCATGGGCGCCGCCGCCATCGCCGCGCCCCTGAGAGGGCGGGCCGCCGGCATGGCGGACACGGTGGCACGCGTCAAGCCTTCGGTCGTGCTCGTGGGCACCTACCGCGAAACCGACACGCCACGTTTCCAGCTGCGCGGCAGCGGCTTTCTGATCGGCCGCGGCCAGCAGGTGGTCACGTGTTCGCACGTGCTGCCGGGCGCCGACGCCGACCTGGTGGTCCAGGTGCTGCGGCCCGACGGCGGTTGGGCGCGCCACCCGGTGCACCTGGGCGCACTCGACGAGCGCAGCGACCTGGCCCTGCTCACGCTCGACAGCGCCATCGGCCCCGGCCTGCCGATCGGCGACTCCGGCAAGGTCCGCGAGGGCGATGACCTGGCGTTCATGGGCTTTCCGATCGGCAACCTGCTGGGTTACTCGCACGTGGTGCACCGCGCCATGGTGTCGAGCATCACCGCGGCGCTGCTGCCCAGCCCCGATGCCGAGCGCCTGCGCGAGAACGCCATCCGCGGCCTGCGCTCGGGCAATTTCTCGCTCTTCCAGCTCGACGCCGTGGCCTACCCCGGCAACAGCGGCGGGCCGCTGTTCCGACCCGAGACCGGCGAGGTGGTGGGCGTGATGAACATGGTGCTGCTCAAGGGCACGCGCGAGTCGGCGCTGAGCCAGCCCTCGGGCATCGCCTACGCGGTGCCGGCGGCGCGGCTGCGCGAACTCATGGAGCGCGCGCGGTGAGCCTGGAGCGCGTGGACACGGTGGTGATCGGCGCCGGCGTGGTCGGCCTGGCCGTGGCGCGCGCGCTCGCGCTGCAAGGGCGTGAGGTCTGGGTGCTCGAACGCGAGGCCGCCATCGGCACCGGTACCAGCTCGCGCAACAGCGAGGTGATCCACGCAGGCATCTACTACCCGGCCGGCTCGCTCAAGGCGCGCCTGTGCGTGCGCGGCAAGGCACTGCTCTACGACTATGCGGCCGAGCGCGGCATCGCGCACCGGCGCTGCGGCAAGCTCATCGTGGCGAACACGCCGTCGCAGCAGGGCGCGCTGGCCGGCATCGTGGCGCGCGCGGCCGGCAACGGCGTGAACGATCTGCGCCTGCTCACGGCCGACGAGGCCCGCGCGCTGGAGCCTGCGCTCGACTGCCGCGGCGCGGTGCTGTCGCCGTCCACCGGCATCGTCGACAGCCACGGCCTGATGCTCGCGCTGCAGGGCGACCTGGAACACGCGGGCGGTCTGGTGGCGCTGCACGCCAACGTGCACGCCGTGCTGCGCGACGGCACGGCCTGGCGCTTGCAGGCCGACGACGGCACCGAACTGCTCGCCGAACGCGTGGTGAACGCCGCGGGCCTGCAGGCCTGCGCGCTGGCGCAGGCCATCGAGGGCATGCCCGCGGGCCTGGTGCCGCGGCCGTTCTACGCCAAAGGCAGCTACTTCACGCTGAGCGGGCGTTCGCCCTTCACGCGCCTGATCTACCCCGCGCCCGAGCCCGACAAGCACCTGGCCGGCCTGGGCGTGCACCTCACGATCGACCTGGGCGGCCAGGCCAAGTTCGGGCCCGATGTGCAATGGGTCGACGACCCCGCCGACCTGCAGGTGGACCCGGCGCGCGGTGAAGCCTTTTACGCCGAGGTGCGGCGCTACTGGCCCGGTCTGCCCGACGGCGCGCTGCTGCCGGGTTATGCGGGCATGCGGCCCAAGATCAGCGGGCCGCACGAACCCGCGGCCGACTTCGTGGTGCAAGGCCCCGCCGAGCACGGGCTGCCCGGCCTGGTGAACCTGCTGGGCATCGAATCGCCCGGGCTCACGAGCTGCCTGGCGATCGGCGAGCTCGTGGCCGAGCGCCTCAGCGCTGGTGGTGCTTCATGGCGCGCTCCACCTCGCGCTTGCCCTCGCGCTCCTTGATGGTGTCGCGCTTGTCGTGCTCGGCCTTGCCCTTGGCCAGCGCGATCTCGCACTTCACGTGGCCGCCTTTCCAGTGCAGGTTCAGCGGCACCAGCGTGAAGCCCTTCTGCTCGACCTTGCCCACGAGCCGGTTGATCTGCTCCTTGTGCAGCAGCAGCTTTTTGGTGCGCACGCTGTCAGCGCTCACGTGGGTGCTGGTGGTGCGCAGCGGGTTGATCTGGCAGCCGATGAGGAACAGTTCGCCTTCGCGGATGACCACGTAGCCGTCGGTGAGCTGCACCTTGCCCTCGCGCAGGGCCTTCACTTCCCAGCCCTGCAGCACCATGCCCGCCTCGTAGCGTTCCTCGATGGCGTAGTTGAACAGCGCCTTCTTGTTGTCGGCGATGCGGCTGTCGCCCGTGCCGGGCTTGGATTTCTGGGAGGTGGCCATGGGCTTCTATCTGGGGCCTGAGGGCCTGTGCTGCAAGGCCACCTAGAATCAGCGCGACCTTTCGAGTGCCCCGGCAGCGGGGCGCGAGGGACCGGCATTGTATGAAAACCATCAACAAGTCGGTGCTGCTGTGGCACAGCGCGCACGAGATGTTCGCGCTGGTGACCGATGTGCAGCACTACCCCCATTTTCTGCCCTGGTGCGACCGCGCCGACGTGATCGAACGCCTCGATGACGGCATGGTGGCCCGCGTGGGCATGGCCATCGCGGGTCTGCAGCAGAGCTTCACCACACGCAACCTGCACGTCGAAGACCGCGAGGTCCACATGGCGCTGGTCGACGGCCCGTTCTCGCAGCTCGATGGCCGCTGGCTGTTCACGCCGCTGGGTGACGGCAGCCAGCGCGCGTGCAAGGTGGAGTTCACGCTGCGCTACGGTTTTTCGAGCGGCACGCTGGCGGCCGTGGTGGGCCCGGTGTTCGACCGCATCGCGGGCAGCCTGGTCGATGCCTTCGTGAAGCGGGCCGACCAGGTCTACGGCGAGGCCTGAGGCATGCGCGTGACCCTGGTGTTCGCGAGCGGACCGCGCGAGGTGCACGAAGCCGCTGTGGACGTGGCCGAAGGCGCCACCGTGGCCGACGCCCTGAGGGCCGCGGGCTGGCACGAACGCTTCGCTGCGGTGGACGGCCTGAGCCTGGCGGTCTGGGGCCGGCGTTGCGCGGGCGGGCAGCCGCTGCGCGAGGGCGACCGGGTGGAGCTGTTGCGCGGTCTGCGCGTGGACCCCAAGGTGGCGCGGCGCGAGCGCTTCGTGGGGCAGGGCGCGCGCTCGGCGGGCCTGTTCGCCAAACGCCGTCCGAATTCCAAGGCCGGCTACTGAACCCGGCGCGGGCCGGCGTTCACTGCGCCGCGGGCGCGGGCCCGCACTCGCTGCGAATGATCTGCTCGATGCGCTGGCGCTCGTTTGCGCGGGTCTTGTCGTCCATGAACTCGCGCTCGCCCTTGGCGTTGGTGATGGCCACGCGCATGCCCGAGTCGAGCGTGTTGCGGGCCTGGGTGGCGCGGTTGCAGTTGTCGGCGCGGGCGCGCGCCACGCGCTCGGCCTCGGCCTTGCGCTTGGCCTCTTCGGCCGCCTCGGCCTGCTTCTTGCGCGCTTCCAGTTCGCTGTCCTTGGCGGGCAACTGCGGGGCGGCGGGCGCGGCCGGGCTGGCCGCGGTGGGTTCGGCAGGCGCCGCCGGCGCAACGGGCGCCATGGGGCCCGCCTGCCCGGGGCGTTTGAGGATGTTCTTGTCCGGCGTGCCCGCGGGCGGCGCGGTGTCGCTGAACACCTTGCGGCCGGTGCTGTCGATCCATTGCCACTGCGCCAGGGCGGCGGGCAGCGCCAGGGCGGTGGCCAATGCCAGCGATGCCTGGGCCAGGAGGCGGTGGGGGCGGTGGGATTTGCGCATCCGGGCAGTGTAGAACGCGGGGGCGGCGGGCCGTCAAGGACGCCCGCCCAAGCGGCCCTGGGGCAGCCCGGACGGCAGGCCCGCCATGGCCCCGCGCGGCGAAGGCCCGGAGGGCCTGGGTACAATGCCGTTTTTGGAGATACCCCTCATGCGCCTCCTCGGCAACGCGCTCACGTTCGACGACGTCTTGCTGGTGCCCGCGTACTCCCAGGTCCTGCCCAAGGACACTTCGCTGGCCACCCGTTTCTCCCGCAACATCCAGCTCAACCTGCCCCTCGTGTCCGCGGCCATGGACACGGTCACCGAGGCCCGACTGGCAATCGCCATCGCACAAGAGGGCGGCATGGGCATCATCCACAAGAACCTCTCGGCCGCTGAACAGGCGGCGCACGTGGCCAAGGTCAAGCGCTACGAGAGCGGCGTGCTGCGCGACCCGGTGGTGATCGCGCCCGACACCACGGTGCGCCAGGTCATGAAGCTGTCCGACGAGCTCGGTGTCTCGGGCTTCCCCGTGGTCGACGCGGGCCGCGTGGTCGGCATCGTCACCGGCCGCGACCTGCGCTTCGAAACCCGCTACGAGCTGCCGGTGCGCGAGATCATGACGCCGCGCGAGCGCCTGATCACCGTGCCCGAAGGCACCACGCCCGAAGAGGCCAAGGCCCTGCTCAACAAGCACAAGCTCGAGCGGCTGCTGGTGGTCAACGACGCCTTCGAGCTCAAGGGCCTGATCACCGTCAAGGACATCACCAAGCAGCTCAACTTCCCGAACGCCGCGCGCGACGCGGCCGGCCGCCTGCGCGTGGGCGCGGCGGTGGGCGTGGGTGAAGGCACCGAAGAGCGCGTCGAGGCGCTGGTCAAGGCCGGCGTCGACGCCATCGTGGTCGACACCGCGCACGGCCACAGCAAGGGCGTGATCGACCGCGTGCGCTGGGTCAAGCAGCACTACCCACAGGTCGACGTGGTCGGCGGCAACATCGCCACCGGCGCGGCCGCGCTGGCGCTGGTCGAGGCCGGCGCCGACGCGGTCAAGGTCGGTATCGGCCCGGGCTCCATCTGCACCACCCGCATCGTGGCGGGCGTGGGCGTGCCCCAGATCATGGCGGTCGACAGCGTGGCCACCGCGCTGCAGGGCACGGGCGTGCCCCTCATTGCCGACGGCGGCATCCGCTACAGCGGCGACATCGCCAAGGCCATCGCCGCGGGCGCGAGCACCGTGATGATGGGCGGCATGTTCGCGGGCACCGAAGAAGCGCCGGGCGAGGTCATCCTGTACCAGGGCCGCAGCTACAAGAGCTACCGCGGCATGGGCTCCATCGGCGCCATGCAGCAGGGCAGCGCCGACCGCTACTTCCAGGAGAGCAGCACCGGCAACCCCAACGCCGACAAGCTCGTGCCCGAGGGCATCGAAGGCCGTGTGCCCTACAAGGGCTCGGTCGTGGCCATCATCTTCCAGCTCGCGGGCGGCGTGCGCGCCAGCATGGGCTACTGCGGCTGCGCCACCATCCAGGAGATGAAGGACCGCGCCGAGTTCGTGCAGATCACCGCGGCCGGCATGCGCGAAAGCCACGTGCACGACGTGCAGATCACCAAGGAAGCCCCGAACTACCGAGCGGACTGAGTCCCGCCGTTCCACAGGCCGTCGCGAGCGACGGCCTTTTTCATTTCTCCCGCCGACCCGTCCCACGAACATGCAGCACGACAAGATCCTCATCCTCGATTTCGGCTCCCAGGTCACCCAGCTCATCGCGCGCCGCATCCGCGAAGCGCACGTGTACTGCGAGGTCCACCCCTGCGACGTGAGCAGCGAGTGGGTGCGCGAATTCGCGGCCGACGGCCACCTGAAGGGCATCGTGCTGTCGGGCAGCCACGCGAGCGTGTACGAGGTCGACGACAAGGCCCCCGACGCGGTCTACGAGCTGGGCGTGCCGGTGCTGGGCATCTGCTACGGCATGCAGACCATGGCGCAGCAGCTCGGCGGCAAGGTCGAGGGCTCGAACACCCGCGAGTTCGGCTACGCCGAGGTGCGCGCGCGCGGCCACACCGCGCTGTTCAAGGACATCGCCGACTTCACCACCCCCGAAGGCCACGGCATGCTCAAGGTGTGGATGAGCCACGGCGACAAGGTCACCGAGCTGCCCCCGGGCTTCAAGCTCATGGCCAGCACCGACAGCTGCCCCATCGCCGGCATGGCCGACGAGACGCGCCGCTTCTACGCGGTGCAGTTCCACCCCGAGGTCACGCACACCGTGCAGGGCCGCGCCATCCTCGAGCGCTTCGTGCTCGAGATCTGCGGCACCCGCGCGGACTGGGTCATGCGCGACCACATCGCCGAGGCGGTCGAGAAAATCCGCGCCCAGGTGGGCGACGAAGAGGTGATCCTGGGCCTGTCGGGCGGTGTCGATTCCTCGGTGGCCGCGGCCCTGATCCACCGCGCCATCGGCGACCAGCTCACCTGCGTGTTCGTCGACCACGGCCTGCTGCGCCTCAACGAGGGCGACATGGTGATGGACATGTTCGCGGGCAAGCTGCACGCCAAGGTGGTGCGGGTGGACGCGAGCGAGCTGTTCCTGGGCGAACTCGCCGGCGTGAGCGACCCCGAGCAGAAGCGCAAGATCATCGGCCGCCTGTTCGTGGACGTGTTCAAGGCCGAGGCCGCCAAGCTCACCGCGAGCGGCGCGTCCAAGCAGGGCGCGAAGTGGCTGGCGCAGGGCACCATCTACCCCGACGTGATCGAGTCGGGCGGCGCCAAGAGCAAGAAGGCCGTGACCATCAAGAGCCACCACAACGTGGGCGGCCTGCCCGAGCAGCTCGGCCTGAAGCTGCTCGAACCCTTGCGCGACCTGTTCAAGGACGAGGTGCGCGAACTCGGCGTGGCCCTGGGCCTGCCGCACGACATGGTCTACCGCCACCCCTTCCCGGGGCCGGGCCTGGGCGTTCGCATCCTGGGCGAGGTGAAGAAGGAATACGCCGACCTGCTGCGCCGCGCCGACGCGATCTTCATCGAAGAGCTGCGCTCCACCATCGAACCGAACTCGGGCAAGAGCTGGTACGACCTGACCAGCCAGGCCTTCACCGTGTTCCTGCCGGTGAAGAGCGTGGGCGTGATGGGCGACGGCCGCACCTACGACTACGTGGTGGCGCTGCGCGCGGTGCAGACCAGCGACTTCATGACCGCCGACTGGGCCGAGCTGCCCTACAGCCTGCTCAAGCGCGTCTCGGGCCGCATCATCAACGAGGTGCGCGGCATCAACCGGGTGACGTACGACGTGTCGAGCAAGCCGCCGGCGACGATCGAGTGGGAGTGAGCGCGCCGGCCCTCAGCAGAAGCTGAGGTTCGCCCCCATCCGCCCGTTGCGGATGCGCGCCGCCGTGATGAGCTGGTGCGGCAGCTCCACGAAGGGGATGTCGGCGTTGACCAGCACGGTGTCGATCGCCTCCACCATGTGCGAGCCCTTGCGTGCCAGCACCACGTCGGTCCAGTCGGTGTTGGTCATGGCCACGGGCACGAAATCGCTGCGCTTGATGAAGCTGCCCAGGGCTTCGAGCACGCCCAGGTTCTGGCGCGCGCCTTTCTCGCTGTGGCAGCAGTCGTTGAGCATGAGCAGGCCGTCGGGGCGCACCAGGTCCTGGTAGGTCATGAGGTCGCGCAGCACGTATTCGTACTGGTGGTTCGCGTCCACGTAGAGCAGGTCGAGCCCGCGCCCGGCCACGCGCTCGCGCACGGTTTCGTAGGCGCTGAAGGAGTCCTGGCGGATCAGGCTGACCTCGCTGTGACCGTCGAACTTGCTCGCGCAGCTCTGGTACAGGCGCTCCCAGGTCTGCGGGTCGTCCATCGGGCCGCCGTAGTAGTAGGCGTACTCGGCCACCGGCGTGACCCAGGGCGGCAGTTGTTCGAAGGGGCAGTAGGCGGCGTTCGACGCGGCGCTCCAGGCGTCCACCAGCAGCAGTTGTTCGGGGCGCAGGGTCTGGTGCAGCTGCAGCGCGTTGTCGCCCTTGAGCACGCCGAGTTCGGCCACGGTGGGCACGCGGTCGAAGGCGTCGAACACGGCGGCCAGCACCTGGTACAGGCCTTCGCGCGGGGTGATGCAGATCTTCATGCGGGGAGCTCGGGTGTGGGCATGCCACGAGGCTACCGGCTGCGCCCGCGGGCGATGCGCCGAAAAGCCCGGCGATTCGCGCGCAAACCGCCGGCGCGGGCCAGGGCCGCGGCTATCCTGCGGCCATGCCCGCACGCGCCCCCTGGATCGACGCCCTGCACAGCCGCCTCGGCCTGTGGCGCTCGCTGCTGATCTACCACGGCATTCCGGGGCGGCGCGCGCGCCTGCGGCGCTTCTACCGCCGCTTCGTGCCCGCGGGCGGGCTGGCCTTCGACGTCGGCGCGCACACGGGCAACCGGCTGCAGGCCTTTCTCGAGCTGGGCGCGCGCGTGGTCGCGGTGGAGCCGCAGCCCGCGCTCGCGGCGCGGCTGGCGCGCCGTTTCGCGCCCGCGGTGCAGGCGGGCCGGGTGGTGCTGTTCGAGGGCGCGCTGGGCCGCGCCGAAGGCCGTGCGCCCCTGTTCGCGAGCCCGCGCACGCCCACGGTGGCCACGCTCTCGGGCGACTTCGTGGCGCGCGCCGGCGCGAGCGCGTCGTTTCGCGGCGTGCGCTGGCAGCCCGGGCCCTCGGTGGCGGTGGGCACGCTCGACGCGCTGATCGCGCAGCACGGCGTGCCCGACTTCGTGAAGATCGACGTCGAGGGTTTCGAGCCCGAGGTGCTCATGGGCCTGGGGCAGGCGCTGCCCGCGATGTCCTTCGAGTTCGTGCCCGCGGTGCGCGACCTGGCGCTGGCCTGCGTGGACCGGCTCGAAGCACTCGCCGGCCCCGGCCGCTACCGCTATGCGGTCTCGCTGGGCGAGCAACTGCGGTTGCGCCCGCCCGAGGGCCTGGACGCCGCAGCCCTGCGCGCCTGGCTAGGTGCCTTGCCCGAGGGCGCGCCGTCGGGCGACGTGCATGCCTGGCTCGCCGGGTGAGTCGGCGTCGTCGGGCGGCTGCGGCGCGTCGAAGGCGTCGAGCAGCACGCGCGTGAGGCGGTGCAGGGGCCCGAGGCTTTGCGCCGGTGGCGTGAGGCCGGGCACGAAGCCCTCGTCCAGCAGGTGCTGGCGCAGCGCACCGCGCGCGCCCACCACGTGCACCGGCACCTCCCAGGGCGCGCCGCGCCCGCTCACCGCACCGGGCGGCTGGTGGTCGCCCACCACGATCAGCAACTGCGGCGCGGCCCGCGGCTGGCGCAGGTGCTGCGCGAGCCAGGCGTACTGGCCGCGCAGGCTGTCGAGGTAGGGCGCGAGCGGTTCGCGCAGCGCGAGCGGCGCGGCCAGCGCGCGGGCCGCCTCGCCGGCGCTGTAGGCCTGCGGACCGGTGAGGCGCTGCACCTCGTCCACGAAGGGCGCGAGCGGGTGAAACGGCGCATGCGTGCTGGTGGTGGGAAAGACCACGAAGCGCGGCCGCGCGTCGGCGGCGCGTGCGGGCGCATCGAGCTCCTGCGCGCGCAGCAGGGCCATCGCGGCCTGGTCGGGGATGCGCCAGTAACCGAAGTCGGGCCCCTGGTAGCCGATGCCGGCGTCGTCGGCGAGGCGCTCGAAGCCGTAGAAGCGGCCCTCGGGCCAGGGGCGTTTGAGGCCCGGCATCCAGCCCACGGTGCGGTAGCCGTGGTTCGCAAAATGCCGAACGAGTGTGGGCCGATCGCTGGTGAGCAGCAGGTCGTGGTCGGCCGGGTCGTGCGTGTCCACGCCTGCGAGCAGGCCCGCGTGAGCGAGCCAGGAAGCGCCGCCGAAGGTGGGCGAGCCCACGCGCGCGCTCAGCACCTCCAGGCCTTGCGCGCGGGCCGTGGCCTCGAAGGCCGCGCGCGCGCCGGCCAGGGCCGCGGCCTGCTCGGGCCGGTCGAAGGCCACCATGCCGTACGACTCGGCGAACACCAGCAGCACGTCGCTCGGCCCCTGCGGCGTGGCCAGGGCCTGCAGTCCGCCGTCGAAGGTCGGGCTCTCGCCCAGGCCGTCGTGCTGCGCGGGCAGCACCACGCGCGCCAGCAGCCCGGCCTGCTGCCACAGCGTGGGCGTGATCGGCAGCGAAAAGAACCAGCGCGTGTCGCGCTCGCCCGGCACATAGGCCACGTAGCTCGCGCTGAGCGCGGCCACCCCGGCCAGCAGCCAGGGCCGCGGGCGCGGCGCCTGCAGGGCCTGCGCGAGCAGCGCGATGAGCGCGCGCGCGGCGCGCACGAGCAGCGCGGCACCGATCACCACGGCGGCCGCGGCCGCCGCCACCTGCCACGCGGGCAGCGAGCCCGCGGCCACGCGCAGCAGCTCCAGCGCGTGCCGGCCGTCCCAGTAGAGGTTCACCGGGCGCCCGAGCAGCGCGGGCGCGGTCACGTTGGCGTAGCGCACCAGCACCAGCGCCGCGAAGCCCAGCGCGAGCAGCGTCAGCGCACGCCGCCCGAGCGGGCCGCGCCAGGCCACCCAGGCCAGCAGCGCGGCCAGACCCAGGCAAAGCTCGAACGACAGCCGCGGCATGGCGTGCACCCCGAAACCGGGCCAGCGGTTCTCGAAGGTGAGCAGGGCGTTGAGCAGCGCGAACGCGCCGCCGAAGCGCAGCAGCCAGGCCAGGCCTGGCGTCACTGGCGCACCGCCTCGAACTCGATGATCAGCGGCACCTCGTCGCCCACCCAGCCGTTGGCCACGGCGTAGTTCATGCCGTAGGCGCTGCGCTTGAAGCTGCCGCGCGCCGACACGCCCATCACATAGGGCTTGCGGCCGAAGCCGCCGGCCACGGGCGACTCGGCGCTCTTGTTCCAGGTGGCCTGCAGCGTGAGCGGCTGCGACTTGCCCAGCAGTTCGAGCTGGCCCGCGATCTCGAACTGCCGATCGCCCGTGCGTTTGGCACCGCTCGCGGTGAACACCATGCGCGGGAATTCGCCGCTGTTGAGGAAGTCCGGGCCCTTGAGGTGCTCGTCGCGCTTGCGCTGGTTGGTGAACACGCTCGCGGTTTCCACCTCGATGCGCACGTCCGACAGCGCGCCCGTGGCCTCGTCGAAGCGGTAGCTGCCGCGCGCCGAGCGGAACAGGCCCAGCACCTTGGCGTAACCCACGTGGTCCACCAGGAAGCCGATGGAGATGTGGTCGGGGTCGAGCTCGTAGCGCGCGGGCTGGGCCCGGGCGGCGGGGGCGGCCAGGGCCAGCGCGAGGGTGGCGGTGGCGAGCAGGGCAGGGGTCTTCATGGCGTGGTCTCCGGTGAGGCGCGGCGCTGCCGGGCCAGGGTCGACACGTCCACGGCGAACGAGGCCGTGAGCAGGAGCAGGGCGATGGCCGCGATGGCCGTGGCCAGCGGCGCGGGCACGATGGGCCCCAGGCACACGATGAGCGCGGTGATCTGCACCACGCACACGGTCTGGCGGCGTTTGCTGGGCGGCAGCGGCGCATCGAGCCAGGGCCACAGCACCGCCGCAGCCACGAAGGCGTAGCGCATCAGGCCCGCGGCCAGCACCCAGGGCCCGGCCTGCCCGGCCTGCCACACGAGCGCGCTCAGCACCAGCGTGAAGGCGGCGTCGGTCTCCATGTCGAAGCGCGCACCGAAGCGGCTGGCCAGGCCTTCGCGCCGCGCGAGGTGGCCGTCGAGCAGGTCGAGCACGGCGATCAGCGTGGCGAAGCCGATCAGGGCCCAGCCCGCCGGCCCCTGGGCCAGCGGCAAGGCATCGCCCACCAGCCCGGCCACCAGCGCCATGCCGGCCAGGCGCAGCAGCGTGATGCGGTTGGCCGCGCCGAAGCGCGCGTGCGGGTGTGCGCCGCCGGCCAGCCCGCGCCACACCAGCAGCGCGCCGATCGAATAGGCCGCCAGCGCCTTGAGCACGTGGTCGGCCCCGAGGCCGAACACCGCATCCAGCGCGGCCGTCGCGGCCGCCAGCAGCAGGCCCACGGCCAGCAGCGCACGCGCGGCCTCGCGCCGCAGCGCGCGGGCCGGTGCGTCGGCGGGGGCATGGTCGGGTGCGAGGGTGGGATTCATGGCGGGTCGCGGAGCGGGTCGCGGTCGGGCCTTCTAAGATGCGTGCAGCCCCCCGAGGTTGCGCGGCTTGGCCGCGCGGCGCAAGTCGGCGCCCCGAATAACCCCAACCCAGGCCCGTGACCGCTCCTTCGCCCCACCACGCCCCCATGGCCGCGCTGGCCTGCTGGATCACCGGTCCTTCGCGGGCCGAAATCCGCGCCGAAACCCTGGGCCCGCTGCGCGAGGGCGAGGTGCGCGTGCGCTGCCTGCACAGCGGCGTGAGCCGCGGCACCGAAGGCCTGGTGTTCCGCCACGAGGTGCCCGCGAGCGAGGCGCAGCGCATGCGCGCGCCTTTCCAGGTGGGCGATTTCCCTTCGCCCGTGAAGTACGGCTACGTGAGCGTGGGCCGCGTGGAGGCCGGGCCCGCCGATCTGCTCGGCCGCGTGGTGTTCTGCCTGCACCCGCACCAGACCGTGTTCCAGGTGCCCGCGGCCGCGGTCACGCCGCTGCCCGAGGGCGTGCCGCCCGCGCGCGCCGTGCTCGCGGCCAACCTGGAGACCGCGGTCAACGCGCTTTGGGACGCGCCCCCGCGCGTCGGCGACCGCGTGAGCGTGGTGGGCGGCGGTACGCTGGGCCTGCTGGTGGCCTGGCTCGCGGCGCGCATGCCGGGCTGCGCGGTGCAGGTGGTGGACACGAACCCCGGCCGCGCCGCGCTCGCGCAGGCGCTGGGCGCGGACTTTGCGCTGCCCGAGGCCGCGCGTGGGGAGGCCGACCTCGTGGTGCACGCGAGCGGGCACCCGGCGGGCCTGGCCACGGCGCTGCGGCTCGCGGGCTTCGAGGCCACGGTGCTCGAACTCAGCTGGTACGGCACCCGTGCCGTGCCGTTGCCGCTGGGCGAGGCCTTTCACGCGCAGCGCCTCACGCTGCGCAGCTCGCAGGTGGGGCAGGTGGCCACGGCGCAGCGCGCGCGCTGGACGCATGGCCGCCGGCTGGCGCTGGCGCTGTCGCTGCTGACCGACCCGGCGCTCGACCGCCTCATCACCCACCACGCGCCGTTTCACGAACTGCCCCAGGTGCTGGCGCGCCTGGCCGCGGGCGACCGCGACACGCTGTGCCAGCGCATCGACCACCCCGCCTGAGACCGACACCCGAGACCTCCGCATGTACAGCGTCACCGTCCGAGACCACTTCATGATCGCGCACAGCTTCCGCGGCGCGGTCTTCGGCCCCGCCCAGGCCCTGCACGGCGCCACCTACGTGGTCGACCTCGAACTGCGCCGGCCCGCGCTCGACCCCGACGGCATCGTGGTCGACATCGGCCTGGCCACGCAGGTGCTGCACGAAGAACTGGGCCGACTGAACTTCCGCAACCTCGACGAGCTGCCCGAGTTCGCGGGCCGCAACACCACCACCGAGTTCCTCGCGCGCGTGGTGTTCGACCGCCTCGCACAGCGCATCGCTGCGGGCGATCTGGGCCCGCACGCCGTGCCGGGCAGCGCCACCGGCGGGCTCACGGCCCTGCGCGTGTCCTTGCAGGAATCGCACGTGGCCTGGGCAGCCTACGAAGGCCCGCTCGTGGCGGCATGAGTGCGCGCGCGCCCTGGGTGCTGCTGGTGCCGGGCGATCTGCACACGCCCACGGGCGGCTACGTGTACGACCGCCGGCTGCTCCAGGCCTGGCGCGCGCAGGGCCGGGCGGTGGACGTGCTGCGCCTGGACGGCGACTGGCCGCACCCCGACGCCGCGGCGCTGGCGCGTGCGGCCGCTGCGCTGGCCGCGCTGCCCGATGGCGCCTGCGTGGTGGCCGACGGCCTGGCCTTCGGCGCGCTGGCCGCGCAGGTGGCGCCGCACGCGCAGCGCCTGCGCTGGGTCGCGCTGGTGCACCACCCGCTGCACCTCGAAACCGGGCTGGCCCCCGCGCTCGCCGAAGCCCTGCGGCGGCAGGAAGGCGAAGCCTTGCGCCACGCGCACCAGGTGGTGGTGCCCAGCCAGCACACCGCGCACGACGTGGCCGCACTGGGCGTGCCGGCCGCGCGCATCGCGGTGGTCGAGCCGGGCGCGGACCCGGTTGCGGTGCCCGTGCCGCGGCCGCGCGCACCCGACGGGCCGGTCGAGCTGCTCTGCGTGGCCACGCTGACCCCGCGCAAGGACCACGGCCTGCTGCTGCGCGCACTCGGCGGGCTGCTGCACCTGGACTGGCGGTTGCACGCCGTGGGCAGCGCCACGCGCGACGCCGCGCACGCCCGGGCCCTGCACGCGCTGACCGCGTCGGGCCCGCTCGCGCCGCGCGTGGTGTGGCACGGCGAGCTGGCCGAGGCCGCGCTGCAGGCGCGCTACGCCGCGGCCGACGCGTTCGTGCTGGCCTCGCGCCACGAGGGCTACGGCATGGTGATCAACGAGGCCCTGCAGCACGGCCTGCCCGTGGTGGCCAGTCGCGCGGGCGCGCTCGCGCAGACCGTGCCGCCCGAGGCCGGCCTGCTGGTGCCGGCGGGCGACGCGTCCGCGTGGCGCGCGGCGCTCGCGGCCGTGATCGGCGACGCCGCGCTGCGCGCGCGGCTCGCGGCCGGTGCGCGTGCCGCGGCCCAGCGCCTGCCCGCCTGGCCGCAGCAGGCCGCGCGCTTCGCGGCGCTGATCGACGCGGTGGCGGCATGAAGGCCGGCGCCGCGTTCAGCGCCGACTGGCTCGCGCTGCGCGAGCCTTTCGATGCCGCGGCGCGCGCCGCGTCGGCGCCGCTGCTGCAGGCCTTGCGCGCGCGTGCGCCCGCCAGCGGGCCCTGGCGCGTGATGGACCTGGGCTGCGGGACCGGCGCCAACCTGCGCTGGCTCGCGCCGCGCCTGGGCGGCGCGCAGCAATGGCTGGTGATCGATCACGATGAATCGCTGCTCGCGCGCTGGGACCATCAGCCCGGCTTCGCGCCTGCGGACGCGGGGCGCCTGCGCTGGCAGGGCGCGGGCTTCAGCGCCGAGGTGCTGCGCCGCCAGACCGATCTTGCGCGCGGCTTTGCGGCCTTGCCCTGGGCCGCGGCGCACCTGGTCACGGCCTCGGCGCTGCTCGATCTGGTGGGCGAGGCGTGGTTGCGCGCGCTCGTGGCACATGCCAGCGGCGCGCGCGCCACGCTGTTCTTCGCACTCAGCGTGGACGGCCGTCACGTCTGGTCGCCGCGCGATCCGCACGACGCCGCCGTGGACACGCTGTTCGCCGCCCACCAGCGGCGCGACAAGGGCCTGGGACCGGCGCTGGGCGCGCAGGCCGTGCCCATGCTGGCGCGGCTGCTGCGCGAGCGCGGCTACCGCGTGCGGCTGGCGCGCAGCGACTGGCGCGTGGCCGCGCCGCACGATCCGGACGGCGCGCTGCAGCGCGCGCTGATCGAGGGCCTGGCGCGCGCCGCGCAGGAGCAGGACCCGGCGCAGGCGCCGCTGGTGCGCGGCTGGCGCGAGCGCCGGCTCGCGCAGGTGGCGCGCGGCCGCCTGCGGGTGGGGCATCTGGACCTGCTGGCCTGGCCCGCGCGCTGAGACCCGCCGCGCGGCGCGATGGACTCAGCCGCCCGCGGCGCCGGCCGCGAGGTCGAGGTCCCAGAGCACGTCGTCGCCCAGCACCACCATGCGCGCGGGCGGGCGCGGGCAGTCGGCCATCACCGCGTGCGGCGGCACGCGCAGGCCGCGCCGGCCTTCGCCCACCAGCACCGGCGCCACCGACAGGTGCAGCCGCTGCAGCAGCCCGGCCGCGAAAAAGCGCGACACCGTGACACCGCCACCTTCGACAAACAGCACACGCAGGCCGCGCGCGGCCAGGGCCTGCAGCGCGCGCGGCAGCTCGCACGCGCCGCCGTCGCCGAGCAGGCCGGGCACGGGCACCACCTCGGCCGTCGCGGCCGCGCCCGGCGCCGCGGCGCTGCGCCAGCGCGCGCGGGCGGACTCGGCGTGGCGCGCGTCGCAGACCCACAGCGTGGGCGCCTGGCCGTCGTGCAGGGCGCGCGCCTGGCCATCGAGCCGTGCCTCGGGGTCGAGCAGCACGCGCACCGGGTGCGGCCCGCTCACCCGGCGGGTGGTGAGCTGCGGGTTGTCGATCGCCACCGTGCCCGCGCCCACCAGCACCGCGTCGCACAGCGCGCGCAGGCGATGCAGGTGCACCAGGCTGTGGGCGCCGTTCACGTAGTAGGAATCGCCCGTGGCGGTGGCCACGAAGCCGTCCAGGCTCTGGCCCATCTGGGCCACCACCCAGGGCGTCTCGTGCGCCCGGCTGCGCGCGTCGAGCAGCGGGCGGTAGAGGTCGAACAGCGCCTGGCAGCGCGCGTCCACCGGCTGCGCCAGGCGCCAGCCCGTGTCGGGCTGGAAGGCGAGGGCGGTGGTGGGCCGGCCGTGGCGCACCGCGAGCAGGGCCTCCCACACGGCGGGCCAGTCGGGTGGCACGTCGGCAAGCCCGCCCGGTCCGGGCTCGGTCGGGTCGGGCAGGCGGCGCGCGGACTCGGGGGACAGCAGCATGCGGGCATCATGGCACCGCCCCCCCGCGGCCGGCCAGCGGCGCGTGTTACACCCTGTGGCCCGCTCACCTACCCGTGTTCAGCGCCAGCCGGGCGTGTAATAAGGGTCGTCCGTCTTGGGTGCGCCGCGGGCCGCCTCAGCCACGTGCCACTGCCCGGCCACCAGCAGCGCGAGGGCCAGCAGCACGGCCGCGAGCGGCAGCAGCGCGGCCAGGCCGGGGCGCGTGCCCGCCCTCGGCGGCAGCCACACGGCGGCGAGCAGCACCGCGAGCGCCGCGGCGGGCATGAGCGCGAGTTGCGCGAGCAGCAGCGATCCGCCCAGCCCCGCGAGCGCCGCCAGGGCCAGCGCGAGCAGGCCCGTGGTCACCAGCACAGCGGTGGCGCGGCCGCGCGACAGCGGCGCCGCGGCGCGGGGCCAGCGCGCCAGGGCCAGCCCGGCGCCCAGCGCCAGCAGCCCGACCCAGGGCAGCCACTGCGCGTGCGCCGTGGGCGGCCACACCGGCCCGGGCCACACCAGGAACGCCGCGGCGAGCCCGAGTGCCGCGCCCCAGGGTGCCCACGCCGGCCGCAGCGCACGCAGGGCCAGCAGGGCCAAGGCACAGGCCAGCGCGGGCAGCACCAGGCTCTGGAACAGCGGGTGGTGGATGAAGGACCAGTCGGTGATCGGGACAGGCATGGGCGGCCCCCGTGGCAGTGACCGGCGGCCATCATCGCACCGGGGCCGGTCCGGGGGAACCGCGGCGCATGCATTACGCTTGCGACTACCCCCTACCCGTACCCGCCGAGTCTTTCGTGTACCTGCCTCCCCAGTTCGCCCACCCCGATCCCGCGGTGGCGCGCGACCTGATGCGCCAGCACCCGTTCGCGCAGCTCGTCTCCACCGACGACGAGGGCTTTCCCTTCGTCACGCCACTGCCCATCCACGTCCCCGCGGACGGCCCGGTGGGCGAGGGCATGGTGCTGCTGGGCCACGTGGCCCGGCCCAACCCGCACGCCGCGCACCTGCGCGCGCGGCCGCAGGCGCTGCTGGTGTTCCAGGGGCCGCAGGCCTACATGACGCCGCGCGTCTACCCCGACCTGGCGCGCGTGCCGACCTGGAACTACCTGATGGTGCAGGCGCGCGTCGAGGCCCGCTTCGTCGAGGCCTTCGACGACAAGGACCGCTTGCTCAAGCACCTGATCCACGACCACGACCCGGCCTATGCGGCGCAGTGGCGCGGCCTGCCCGAGGATTTCCAGACCGGGCTCATGAAAGGCATCCACGCGCTCGAGTTCCGCGTGCTCGAACTGCGCTGCAAGGTCAAGCTCAACCAGCACCGGCGCGAGTCGCACGCCGAGATGCTGCGCCTGTACGAACAGGGCGGCGTGCAGGAGCAGGCACTGGCGGGCTGGATGCGCCGCCTCGGTCTCGTGTGAGGGCGGCCATGCACACCCGCCTCGTGCCGCTGGTGCTGGCCTTGTGCGCCGGCGGGGTCCTCGCCGCCGACGCGCTGCCGCCGCCGCCCCTGCAGGGACCGCCCCAGCCGCCGTCGCTCGCGGTGAGCGCCATCGATCTGGCGAGCGCCGAACTGCGCTGGCGCAGCAGCCTGGACGCCTTCGCCGAACAGGACCGCCGCGCGCGGCCGCCCGCGGGCGGTGTGCTGTTCGTGGGCAGTTCCTCGATCCGGCTGTGGGACGGCCTGGAGACCGCGTTCGCGCCGCACCCGGGGGTGCTCAAGCGCGGCTTCGGCGGTTCGCGGCTGGCCGACTGCGTGTTGTTCGCCGATCGGCTGGTCACGCCCTACCAGCCGCGGCAGGTGGTGCTGTACGCGGGGGAAAACGACATCGACGAGGGCGCTTCGCCGGTGGACGTGCTGCTGCGCTACGAGCGCTTCGTGCAGTACGTGCACAAGATCGCGCCGGGCACGCGCATCGCGTTCGTGTCCATCAAGCCCAGCCCCGCGCGCCAGGCGCTGCTGCCCGCGATCCAGAGCGCCAACCGCCTGATCCGCGCCTACACCGAGGGCCAGCCGCTGCTCGATTACATCGACGTGCACGGCCCCATGCTCGACGAACAGGGCCGGCCCCGGCCCGAGCTGTACGCCCCCGACCGGCTGCACCTGAACGCCGCGGGCTATGCGCTGTGGCGCGAGCTGATCGCGCCGCGCCTGAGGCAGCCCTGAGCCCGCGCTGACTCAGCGCAGCGCGTCGGCCAGGCGCAGGCCGCCGCCCTGGTCGCGCCGCTGCGCCACCAGCGCCACCGCGAACAGGCCCGCGAAGGCCGCGGCCAGCAGCAGCAGGTCGGTGCTGCGCGGGCGCAGCACCTCGACCGAGCCGAAGAAGGCGAGCGTGAGCAGCGCGATCACGATGTGGGCGCAGAACACCGGCAGCGATTGCCGGCCCAGCAGCTCCAGCGGCAGCGGGCGGGGCAGGGCGCGCCACAGCGGCGCGCTGGCCAGCAGCAGCGCCACCATGGCCGCGAGGTTGAGCAGGCGCAGCGGGCCGAGCGACCATTTGTCGAACAGCGCGGCCACGGCGGGCACGCCGGGCATGGGGTCTTGCCCCACGGTGTGACGCCACACCAGCGTGGTCGCCACGAACACCAGCGCAGGCAGCCAGACCCACCAGCGCAGCACGGGCCAGGGCGCGCGGCGCGCGCCCAGCCACAGGCCCACCACCCACAACAGCTGCCAGCCGAAGGTGTGGAAGGCGCCCATGTCGCGGTAGGGCACGGGCCAGCCCAGGTCCCGGGCCAGCGCGTGCAGGCCCGCGCTCAGGCCCCACTGCTCGGCCAGCCACACGAGCACGCTCAGGCACAGCAGACCGCGCCAGCCGTGGCGCTGGCCGTGCGCGATCAGCCAGGGCGACACCAGCATGAGCACGATATAGAGCGGCAGCACGTCGAGCAGCGGCGGGTTGTAGGCCAAGGCAAAGGCCGCGGGCACCGCGGTGGCGGGCGCGATGAAGAAGTACTCGAGCAGTCCCGTGACACCGCCCTGGTGCCGCACCACGCCCAGCCAGGCGATCAGCGTGAAGGCCAGCAGCAGCAGGCCCGCGTGGCACAGGTAGAGCTTGCCCGCGCGCTGCCACAGGCCGCGGCGCAGCGCGGCGAAGCCGTGGCGTTCGGCGCGCGCCGCATACACCCGCCCGGCCAGGATGGCCGAGATCAGCACGAAGCCTTCGGCCGCGGACACGAAGCCGAAGGGCTGGCTGAGCACCGGCGAGTAGCCGGTGGGCATGTGGGTGAGCGTCATCAGCACCAGCATGAGCCCGCGCAAGGCGTCGAGCTCCCATTGCCGGCCGCTGCTCGGGGTGGGCTGCATGGGGAAGGAAGAAACGTCCGGGTTTACCCGGGCAACCCGCGATCATGCCAGAGCACCGGCGGCGGCGCGGGCGCTGCGCGGGGCTCCCCTACACTCGACGCATGCCCTTGCCCGACGATTCCGCGTTCATGCAGCTCGCGCTTGCCGAAGCGCGCGCCGCCGCCGCGGCGGGCGAGGTGCCGGTGGGCGCGGTGGTGGTCAAGGACGGCGTGGTCATCGCCAGCGGCCGCAACGCCCCGATCGCGCGCCACGACCCCACGGCCCACGCCGAGGTGCAGGCGCTGCGCGCCGCCGCCGAGCGCCTGGGCAATTACCGGCTCGACGGCTGCACGCTCTACGTCACGCTCGAACCCTGCGCCATGTGCAGCGGCGCGATGCTGCACGCGCGGCTGGCGCGCGTGGTGTACGGCGCGGCCGACCCCAAGACCGGCGTGGCCGGTTCGGTGCTCGACCTGTTCGGCGAGCCGCGGCTGAACCACCAGACCCGCATCGAAGGCGGCGTGCTGGCCGCGGACTGCGGCGCGCTGCTGCGCGACTTTTTCCAGGAGCGACGCATGCAGACCCCAACGCACCCGCTGCGCGAAGACGCGCTGCGCACGCCCGAGCGCGCCTTCGAAGACCTGCCCGGCTACCCCTGGGCGCCGCACTACCTGAGCGAGCTGCCCGCGCTCGCGGGCCTGCGCCTGCACCACCTCGACGAAGGCCCGCGCGATGCGCCGCGCACCTGGCTGTGCCTGCACGGCAACCCCGCGTGGAGCTACCTGTACCGCCACATGATCCCGGTGTTTCTGGCCGCGGGCGACCGTGTGGTGGCGCCCGACCTGATCGGCTTTGGCAAGAGCGACAAGCCCAAGCGCGAAGGCGCGCACCGCTTCGGCTGGCACCGGCAGGTGCTGCTGGAATTCGTGGAGCGGCTCGATCTGCGCCGCGTGGTGCTGGTGGTGCAGGACTGGGGCGGCATCCTGGGTCTCACGCTGCCCATGGCCGCGCCCGAGCGCTACCGCGGCCTGCTGGTGATGAACACCACGCTGGCCACCGGCGAGACGCCGCTGTCGCCCGGCTTCCTGGCCTGGCGCGAGATGTGCGCGAAGAAGCCCGATTTCGCGGTCGGCCGCCTGTTCGCGCGCGGCAACCCGCACATGAGCGAGGCCGAGTGCCGGGCCTACGACGCGCCGTTTCCCGACCGCGGCCATCGCGCCGCGCTGCGCGCGTTTCCGCCGCTGGTGCCCGAGCACCCGGACAGCGAGGGTGCGGCGGTCTCGCGCGAGGCCCGCGACTTCTGGCGCGAACGCTGGCAGGGCGAGAGCCTGATGGCGATCGGCCTGCAGGACCCGGTGCTCGGCGAGCCCGTGATGCGCGCCCTGCGCGCCGACATCCGCGGCTGCCCCGAACCCCTGTTGCTGCCGCAGGCCGGCCACTTCGTGCAGGAGCACGGCGAGGCCATCGCACGCGCCGCCGTGACGCATTTTTCCCGCTGACCATGAGCCACATCTACATCTATTCCCCTTCCAGCGCGGTGCGCGACAAGGCCGCGTTCCGCCGCGGCGTGAAGCGGCTGCAGGCCCAGGGCCACGAGATCGAGATCGACGAGGCCGCGCTCGCGAGCCACACCCGCTTCGCCGGCGACGACGCCACCCGCGTGGCCGCGATCGGCCGCGCCGCGGCCAGCGGCGCCGACGTGGCGCTGATCGCGCGCGGCGGCTACGGGCTCACGCGCATCCTGCCCGCGCTGCCCTACAAGGCGATCGCCCGGGCGATCGAGAAGGGCACGCAGTTCGTGGGCTTGAGCGACTTCACCGCGCTGCAGCTCGCGGTGCTTGCCAAAACCGGCGCCACCACCTGGGCCGGCCCGGCCCTGGGTGAAGACTTCGGCCCCGAGGGCGAGCCCGACGAGATCATGCAGGCCTGCTTCGACGACCTGCTGGCCGGCGCGGGCGAGGGCTCGGGCTGGACGCTGCCCGCGGCCGACGCCAAGGCCCATGCCGCCAAACCCGAGCGCCACGTGCGCCAGGCCACGCTGTGGGGCGGCAACCTCAACGTGTTGTGCGCGCTCGTGGGCACGCCCTACCTGCCCGCGGTGAAGGGCGGTGTGCTGTTCCTCGAAGACGTGAACGAACACCCGTACCGCATCGAGCGCCAGCTCACGCAGCTGCTGCGCAGCGGCATCGTCGATGCCCAGAAGGCCGTGCTGCTGGGCGGCTTCAACCGCTTCAAGCTGGTGCCGGGCCACGACCGCGGCTACTCGCTCAAGACCGTGATCGACTGGTTCCGCTCACAGACCAAGACCCCGGTCTACACCGGCCTGCCGTTCGGCCATGTGCCCACCAAGGTGCTGCTGCCCGTGGGCCGCACGGTGGATTTCGCGGTGGAAGGGCGCAATGCGCTGATCTACTGGGGCCACCTGGGGCACGGGCACGACGCGCACGATCACGGCCACTGAGGCCGTGCGGTGCCGCGGCTTCAGTGCCGGCGGCCGCGCGCGGAGGCGTCGATCAGGGCCTTGGGGATCAGGCCCTGGAAGTGCGGCGACAGGCCTTGCACGCGGTGCACCGCGAGCGCTTCGCCATGGATCTGGCTCAGCACGGCCACCAGTTCGCCGCGCGCGTACCAGAGGCTGTGCGCGTCGTGCATGAACTTCAGGCGGCGCTTGAGCGCCGGGTTCATGCGCGCCCCTTCTTCACCCAGCACATCGAGCATGGCGCGGCGCACCGGCTCGAGGGCGTCTTCTTCGTCCGCATGCGGCTGCGGCCCGATGAGGGCCGAGATGCTGTTGCGAAGACTGGGTTTGAACCAGCGCATGGGCTTGCTCGTGGACAAAAGGGGTATGCAAAGGGAAACGCAGGATACGGTTTGATGTATATCGGCGCAATGACACAAGATCTGTAGCACAAAAAAACAACAGCAAAATCAGCCACTTGTTGCAAGGGGTTGAGGTGATGCCTCAGCTTATTAATACCTTTGCATACCCCGGGCGCAGCACCGGCGATCCGTTCAAGTTGCACTTTGATCCGTGTGTCGTTGAAGAAAACCGTCTCGGCGGCCGATGAACCAAGGCGTGAACATGTGCATGCTTTAATCGCCGCGACCCCGCCTGTCCCATGTCAGATCTCACGATTGCCTTCGTCGACCTCACCGGCAGCACTTCGGTTTTCGAAACGCTGGGGAACGACCGCGCCACCAAGGCCGTGACCAAGCTCACCCAGTGGATCGGCTCGCGTGGCCAGGCGCACGGCGGCACGGTGGTCAAGATGCTGGGCGACGGTGTGCTGATGGCCTTTGCCGACAACCGCGCGTGCGTCGAGGCCATGACCCAGATCCAGCAGGAGCACGCCAAGCGCGTGCAGCAGTGGCCGCCGCACCTCAAGCTGCTGATGCAGGTGGGCCTGGCGCGCGGCCCGGTGGTGTGGGTCGACGGCGACTGCTTCGGTGACGCGGTGAACCTGGCCTCGCGCCTGAGCGACCTGGCCGGGCCCGAACAGATTTTTGCCACCGACACGGTGGTGCAGCAGCTCGAAGCGCGCTCGGGCGTGCGCAGTCGCAGCCTGGGGCCGATCCGCATCAAGGGCAAGGTCGACCCCTGCGAGGTCTTCCGCATCGAATGGCAGCTCGACATGCAGTCGGAGTTCCTGACCATGCCGGCCGCGCTGCACGCGGTTTCGCCGCGCGAAGACTCCGATTTCGTCGGCATCGAACTCGCCTGGCTCGACGCCACCCGCACGTTCGGCGCCGACGACCTGCCGGTGCGCATCGGCCGCGTGCCCGAGGCGGGCTTCGTGGTGAACGACCCGCGCGTGTCGCGCATGCACGCGCAGATCGAACTGCGCGCGGGCAACTACGTGCTCGAAGACCTGAGCAGCTATGGCACCTGGGTGCGCTTCACCGGCAGCGACACGCTCGTGGCCCTGCGCCGCCAGGAGGTGCTGCTCACCGGCGACGGCGAGATCGCGCTCGGCGCGCCGTTCTCGGATTTCAGCGCGCCCACCGTGAGCTTCAAGCTCGTCAACGGCCGCATGGTGCTCGGCCGCAACCCCGCCACGGCCTGATCGGACGCGACAGCGCTCGGTACCCCATGGGGGTGTCTGGCGATATGCTCGCCGGCTCCTTCCGAGCCCGTGAGAACACCGTGATGCGCTGGATCCGCCGAGTATTTGCCGCCCTGGGCCTGTTGCTGGTGGTGGCCGCCGCCTGTGGTCTGTGGTACGCGCGCCAGACCCTGCCGGTGCTGGACGGCCAGCTGCAACTGAGCGGCCTCAGCGCGCCCGTGCAGGTGCGCCGCGATGCGAGCGACGTGACCCACGTGCTGGCCAGCCGCAGCACCGATGCCTGGATGGCGCTGGGCTACGTGCACGCGCAGGAGCGCGGCTGGCAGCTCGCGTTCAACCGCGCGGTCATGCGCGGCACGCTGTCGTCGTTCCTGGGCCCGGCCACGCTGGAAACGGACAAGCTCATGCGCACCCTGGGCATCCGCCAGGCCGCGGTGCGCCAGCTCGGTCTGCTGCCGCCCGAGGCCAAGGCCGCGGTGGAGGCCTACAGCGCGGGCATCAACGCCTATTTCGCCCACACCGAAGAAGCGCGCACGCCCGAGTTCCTGCTGCTGGGTGTGAACCCGCGCGAGGCGGCCGCGGCCGGCGGCTGGTGGGACGCGGCCGACAGCGTGGGCTGGTCGATCATGCTGGCGCTCGACCTGGGCGGCAACTGGGGCAACGAGTTCGCGCGCCTGTCCGCGCTGCAGGTGCTCGACACCGATGCGCTGTGGGAGCTGTTCCCGCCGTACCCGGGCGAGCCGCGCGCCGCGTCGGCCGACCTGGGCAAGCTCTACCGCGAACTCGGCGTGTACCGCAACGGCGCGGGGCAGAAGCAGTCGGCCGTGTCCGAGCCGCCCGCGCACGACCTGCGCAGCCGCATCGCCCAGGACCTGCGCGCCTGGACCGACACCTTCGGCCATTCGGAGGGCAAGGGCTCGAACAACTGGGTGCTGGCCGGCTCGCGCACGCGCAGCGGCAAGCCGCTGCTCGCCAACGACCCGCACCTGGGCCTGAGCGCGCCCGCCATCTGGTACTTCGCGCGGCTGCAGGCGCCCGACACACCCGATCAGAAGGGCCTGGACGTGATCGGCGCCACGCTGCCCGGCACGCCCTTCGTGGTGCTGGGGCGCACGGCCAACGCGGCCTGGGGCTTCACCAACACCGGCCCCGACGTGCAGGACCTCTACCTCGAGCAGATCAACCCCGACAACCCGGGCCAGTACCGCGTGCCCTCGGCCGACGGCCAGCCCGCGTGGGCGCCGTTCACGGTGCGGCCCGAGGTGATCCAGGTCAAGGGCCAGCCCGACGTGACGCACATGGTGCGCCACACGCGCCATGGCCCGGTGCTCAGTGACGCGCAGGCGCTGCACCGCGAGGTGATCGACACCAGCCGCTTCGTGCTGTCGCTGCGCTGGACCGCGCTCGAGGCCGACGACGGCAACGTGCTGGCCACGCTCGAAGCCAACCGGGCGCAGTCGGTGGACGAACTGCTCGCGGCCTTCGCCGACTTCCAGGCGCCCATGCAGAGCGTGGTGATGGCCGACCGCGCGGGCCGCATCGCCTACAAGGCCGCGGGCCGTGTGCCGGTGCGAGCGCCCGACAACGACATCCGCGGCGTGGCGCCATCGCCGGGCTGGGAAGCGCGCTACGACTGGACCGGCTGGCTGCCGTATGCCGACACGCCGCAGGACGACGGCGGCGCGCGTGGCTGGGTCGCCACCGCCAACCAGCGCGTGCACGGGCCCGACTACCCGCACTTCCTCACGCAGGACTGGGCCGCGCCTTACCGCATGGAGCGCATCGCGCAGTTGCTCGAACAGACGCCCCAGCACGACCTCGCGAGCCTGCAGCGCATCCAGGGCGATCTGTATGCCGCGTCCACGCTGCGCCTGCTGCCGTTCCTGCAGAAGGCGCAAAGCGCCCACCCGCTGGCCGCGGCCGCGCAGCAGGCGCTGCAGGGCTTCGATGGCGTGATGCGCGCGGACGCCGCGGCCCCGCTGATCTACAGCGCCTGGGTCGACGAGTTCACGCGCGGTGTGGTGGGCGGCCGCCTGGGCGAGCAGCGCTTCAAGACCCTGTACGGCAAGCGCCTGTTCCGCAACGCGGTCGAAGGCATTCTGGAATCGGACAACAAGGCCTGGTGCGGCCCGGCGGGCTGTGCCCAGGCCAGCGGCGCCGCGCTCACGCGCGCGCTCGACCGCCTGCAGGCCGTGCATGGCGCCGACGTGGCCCGCTGGCGCTGGGGCGACGCCCACCCCGCGATCTCGGTGCACCGGCCGATGTCGGAGGTGAAGCCGCTGGCCAAGCTGTTCGAGGTGCGCGTGCCCACGGGCGGCGACCCGTTCACCGTGAACGTGGGCCAGTACCACCTGGACAAGGCCGACGCACCCTACGCGAACCGCCACGCCGCGAGCCTGCGCGCGCTCTACGACCTCGAAGACCTGGACCGCTCGGTGTTCATCTACCAGACCGGCCAGAGCGGCAACCTGTTCTCCAGCCGCTACCGCGACATGAGCGCCACCTGGGCCGCCAACGAACACCGGCCGCTGAGCCTGAACCCCCCGGCCTGGAAGCACACGCTCGAACTGCGGCCCTGAGCGGGCCTCGGGCCTACTTCAGGTTGCCCTTGAGGAATTGCGAGAGCCGCTCGCTCTTCGGGCGCGCGAGCACCTCGGCCGGCACGCCCTGTTCCTCGATGCAGCCCTTGTGCAGGAAGATCAGGTGCGAGGACACCTCGCGCGCAAAGCCCATCTCGTGCGTGACCACCACCATGGTGCGGCCTTCTTCGGCGAGCAGCTTCATCACGCGCAGCACCTCGCCCACGAGCTCGGGGTCGAGCGCCGAGGTGGGCTCGTCGAACAGCATCACGGCCGGCTCCACCGCGAGCGCGCGCGCGATCGCCACGCGCTGCTGCTGGCCGCCGCTCATGTGCGCGGGGTAGCGGTCTTCAACGCCACGCAGGCCCACGCGTTCGAGGTACTTGCGCGCGGTCTCCACCGCCTGCTCGCGCGGCACACCCAGCACGTGCACCGGCGCTTCGATGATGTTCTGCAGCACCGTCATGTGGGCCCAGAGGTTGAAGTGCTGGAACACCATGGCCAGGCGCGTGCGCAGGCGCTGCAGCTGGGCCGCGTCGACGGCCTGCAGCTCGCCGTGCTTGTCGGCCTTGAGCCGCAGCTCTTCGCCCCCGAGCACGATGCGGCCCGCGTTGGGCTTTTCGAGCAGGTTGATGCAACGCAGCAGCGTGCTCTTGCCCGAGCCCGAGCTGCCGATCAGGCTGATGACGTCGCCCGCGCGCGCTTCGAGCGACACGCCCTTGAGCACCTCGTTCTGGCCGAAGCGCTTGTGGATGTCGTGCACCGAAAGCAGCGGTGCGCTGGAAGACGGGGTGGGGGCAGCGGTCATGGACTCTGGGAATAAGGCGGTGTCAGGCGCCGAGCAGGGCGCCGGTGCGAAAGGGGATGGCGCCGGCGATCTTGCCCAGCTCGCCCCCGGCCACGCAGTAGCGTTCGGCCACGGTGGCGTAGAGCACACCGGCCACGCCCGCGGTGACGCGGTGCACGCGCGAGGCGCCGGGCGCGGTCGGGTCGATCACCTCGGCCACGAGATCGCCCGCGGCGAGCACGTCGCCGGGGCGCGCGCGGTACACCACCACGCCGGGCACGGGGCTGGTGAGGGTCTCGGAGCCCGCGAGCGGGGTGGGCTGGCAGCTCGGCGCCGGGATGGCGGGCGCTTCACCCGCGATCACGCCCAGGTGCACAAGGTAGGCCATCAGCGCGGCCGCGTCGCGCTCGGCGTGTTCGTGCGCCACGTCGACCTCGCCGCGGAATTCGAGCGTGGTGCTCGCGCAGCCCTGGGGCAGGGGGTGCTGAATGCCCGCGGCCTGCAGCCGCTCGGCGAGCTGCCACCACAGGCCGGACAGGCATTCGTCGAACGGCCCGCCGCCCGAGTCGCGCGCGATCAGCACGGCCCGGCAGCCGAGCAGCCAGGCCAGCGGCTCCAGCGGCGGCCAGCACGCGCCTTCGGCGTACAGGTGCATCACGGCTTCCCAGTCGCAGTGCATGTCGAGCACCACGTCGGCGTCGTGCGCGAGCTGCAACAGCTGGCGGCGCAGGCTCTCGAGTTCGGTCTTGGGCGACCAGGCGGCGAGCCAGTCGGTCACGGCCTGGCGCACCAGGGCCACGTTGGCCGCGCCGTCGGGGCCGAGGCGCTCGCGCACGGTGTCGAACACCGCGGCCGCGAGGTCGGGGTAGTGGCGGTTGAAGTTCTGCGCGGTGTCGAACTCGAAACGGCCCATGGCCTTGTGGTCGAGCCGCTGCGCCAGGCCGATGGGGTTGGCCGCGGGCACCAGCACCACCTGGCCGCGCATGCGTCCCTCGCGCTCGGCCTGCTCGAGCGCGGTGCGCAGGTGGTGCGCCACCAGCATGCCGGGCAGTTCTTCGGCGTGAAGGCTGGCCTGCAGGTAGACCTTGGGCCGCGCTGCGGGGTCGCCGGCGTGGAACGACACCAGGGTCTTCTGCACGCCCAGGCTCGGGCTCAGCAAGGCGTGTTCGGTGCGGCGCATGGGGCGATGTCCTCGGTGCCGGCCGGCGTCAGTGCGTGCGCGGCGCCAGGTGCGCGAGCAGGCGGCGTTCGCCCAGCTTGAACAGCCCCACCAGACTGAAGGTGATGGTGAGGTAGATGCCGGCCGCGAACACGTAGGCCTCGAAGGGCAGGTAGAAGTCGGAGTAGATGCGGCTCGCGGCGGCGGTGATGTCGAGCATGGCGGGCACCGCGCTCGCGAGGCTGGTGCTGTGCAGCATCATGACCACCTCGTTGCTGTAGGCGGGCAGGGTGCGGCGGATGGCGCTGGGCAGCACGATGCGGCGCAGCGCGAGCCATCGGCCCATGCCCATGGCCTGCGCGGCCTCGATCTCGCCGGCCGCGGTTTCGCGGATCGAGCCCGCGAGCATTTCGGCCGTGTAGCCCGCCGTGTTCAGGCTGAACGCCAGCAGGATGCAGAAGAACGCGTCCTTGAAGTAGACCCAGGGCCAGACCGCGTCCCAGCGCGCCTGGATCCATTCGAGCTGCGCGAGCCCGTAGTAGATGAGGTAGACCTGGATCAGCAGCGGCGTGCCGCGGATCACATAGGTGTAGGCCCCGACCAGCCAGCGCAGCGGCCGCGGCCCCTGCGTGAGCGCGATCGCGAACACCAGCGCCAGCACCGCGCCGATGAGCAGCGAGGCCAGCAGCAGGCTCAGCGTGGTGGCCGCGCCCTGCGCGTACAGCGCGAGGTGCTTGGCCTGGAAGATGACGTCCCAGCGCATGCGTGTGGGGCCTCAGACGGTGCCGCGCTTGACGCCGAGGCTGAAGCGGCGGTCGACCCAGCGCAGTGCCCACAGCGACACCGAGGTGTAGACCAGGAACAGCGCGGCGGCGAACAAGAAGAAGGTGAAGGGCTCGCGCGTGGCCGAGCTGGCCTGCTTGGCCAGGTAGGTCATTTCGTGCAGGCCGATCAGGCTCACGAGCGCCGTGGTCTTGATCAGCACCAGCCAGTTGTTGGTGAAGCCGGGAATGGCGTAGCGCACCATCTGCGGCAGCGTGATGCGCAGGAAGGTGCGCAGCGGCCCCATGCCGAAGGCCCAGGCGGCTTCCATCTGCCCGCGCGGAATGGCGAGGATGGCGCCGCGGAAGGTCTCCGTCATGTAGGCGCCGTAGATGAAGCCGATGGTGAGCACCCCGGCGAGGAAGGGATTGATGTCGACCGAGCGCTGGCTGCCGAAGGCCGCGAGCAGGTGGTTCAGGCCGATGGTGCCGCCGTAGAAGATCAGCAGCATGAGCACCAGTTCGGGCACGCCGCGCACCACGGTGGTGTAGACCGTGGCCAGCACCACGAAGGGCGGGCGGCCCGAGAGCTTGGCCGCCGCGCCCGCCAGGCCCAGCACGATGGCCACCGCGAGGGAGGCCAGCGAGACGCCCACCGTGAGGAGGGCGCCCTGCAGGATCAGCAGGTAGTAGCCGGACAAGATCCGCTCGGCTTACTTGCCGTACACGTCGAAGTCGAAGTACTTCTTGGCGACGGTGTCGTAGACGCCGTTGGAGCGGATGGTCTTGATGGCGTTGTTGACCGCGGTCTTGAGCTCGGTTTCGCCCTTGCGCATGGCCACGCCCACGCCGGTGCCGAAGTACTTGGGATCGTCGAGCACCGGGCCCACGAAGCCGTAGCCAGCGCCTTCGGGCTTGCTCAGGAAGCCGCCGTTGACCTCGACCTGGTCGGCCACGGTGCCGTCGAGGCGGCCCGACTTGATGTCGAGGTAGACCTGGTCCTGGGCCTCATAGGGCACGATGTTCGCGCCCACGGTCTTGAGCTCACCCAGCGCGTACTTCTCCTGCGTGCTGCCCTTGAGCACGCCGATCTTCTTGCCCTTGAGCGAGGCGTTGTCGGTGTACGGGGTTTCTTTCTTCACCACGATGCGGCTCGGGGTGAAGTAGTACTTGTCGCTGAAGTCGACCACCTGCAGGCGCTCGTCGGTGATGGTCATGGAGCTGACGATCACGTCGTACTTCTTGGCTTGCAGGCCGGGGATCATGCTGTCCCACACCTGTTCGACGTAGGTGCACTTGCGCTTGATCTCGTTGCAGATGGCTTCGGCGATGTCCACGTCGAAACCGGTGGGCTTGCCGTCGGGGGTCTTGAAGGTGAACGGCTCGTAGGTGGGATCGATGGCGACCTTGAGCTCGGGCAGTTCGGCGGCCGGGGCAGGGGCGGCGGCGGCCGGGGCGGGCGCGGGCGCCGGTGCGGCTTCTTCCTTCTTGCCGCAGGCCACGAGGGTGGCGGCAGCGATCAGGGTCGTGGTGATCAGGAGCTGTTTCATGACGAGGTTCCGGTGGTGAGGCTTTAGGCCACGGTGATGGAAAGTGGGGCGATTGTAGGTCTGTGAATACGGGGGGCCCGGGGCCGCTGGCTGGTGTTTCTACCGACCGCGCGCCGGCCGAATTGGCACCAGCACCGACGTCGATCGCAAGAAAAATGCCACGAGGCGTTATATATACTCGGATACAACGCTTTTCCTCCGCCGCTTCCAACGCCACCACCCCATGCGCAAGCCCTTGATCCGCGGTCTGTCCTTGTTGTTCGGCGCCGGCTTGGCCCTGGGGGTGCAGGCCGCCGATCTCACGGTGTCGGCCGCCGCCAGCCTGGGGAATGCCTTGCGAGACATCGCGCCGCTGTTCGAGGCCGCGCACCCCGGCACCCGGGTGCAATACAACTTCGCGGCCTCGGGCGTGCTGCTGCAGCAGATCGCCAAGGGCGCGCCGGTCGACGTGTTCGCCAGCGCCGACCAGGACACCATGGACCAGGCCCAGGCGCTGGGGCTCGTGCAGGCGTCGCAGCGGCGCGACTTCGTGTCCAACCGCCTCGTGGTGATCGTGCCCGCCAACAGCCCGCGCACGCCGGCGTCGCTGGCCGATCTGGCCCAGCCCGGCTACGCGCGCATCGCCATCGGCCTGCCCGCCAGCGTGCCCGTGGGCCGTTACACCAAGGGCGTGCTCGAAGCGGCAGGGCAGTGGGGGGCGATCGAAGCCCGCATGGTGGGCGCCACCAACGTGCGCCAGGCGCTCGATTACGTGCAGCGTGCCGAGGTCGACGCGGGCTTCGTCTACGCCACCGACGCGGCGCTCATGCCCGACAAGGTGCGCGTGGCCTTCGCGGTGCCCACGGCCCGGCCCATCGTGTACCCGGTGGCGCCGGTCGTGGCCGGCCCGAACGCGGCTCTGGGCGAGCGCTTCGTGGCCTTCCTGCTCACGCCCGCGGCGCAGGCCGTGCTGGCGCGCCATGGCTTCGGCAAGCCCTGAGGCCGCGCGACCGTGACCGAGGCCTGGACGCCGCTCGCCCTCACCCTGCAGGTGGCGGGCTGGGCCACGGCCATCAACCTGGTGCTGGGCACGGCCGTGGGCTTCGCGCTCGCGCGCGGCCGCTTCCCGGGGCGCGACGTGCTCGACGCCGCGCTCACCCTGCCCATGGTGATGCCGCCCACGGTGCTGGGTTATTACCTGCTGGTGGTGATCGGCACGCAAGGCGTGCTGGGCGCGTGGCTGCTGCAGCACTTCGGCATCCGCCTCATCTTCACCGCAGAGGCGGCCATCATCGCGGCCACCATCGTGTCGTTCCCGCTGGTGTTCAAGGCCGCGCGCGCGGCCTTTGAAACCGTGGACCCGCAACTCGAAGACGCCGCGCGCACGCTCGGGGTGGGCGAGGGGGCGTTGTTCTTCCGGGTCACGCTGCCACTGGCGTGGCGCGGCATTCTGGCGGGCCTGCTGCTGGCGTTCGCGCGCGCGCTCGGCGAGTTCGGCGCCACGCTCATGGTGGCGGGCAGCATCGTGGGCAAGACGCAGACGCTGTCGATCGCGGTCTACGAGGCGGTGCAGGCCGGCCAGGACCACACCGCCAACTTCCTCGTGGCCGTCACGTCCCTCACCTGCATGGCGGTGCTGTTGGCGGCGGGGCGGCTCGCGCCGGGCCGTGTGGCGAGCCGGGGCTGAGCCATGGCACCCGTCAACGCCGTGCCTCAACCGGTCTGGGACATTGCGCTGCGCAAGCGGTTGCGGCAGGGCGATTCGGTGTTCCCGATCGACCTCGCGTTTCGCTCGCACGCCCGGCGCGTGGTGCTGTTCGGCCCGTCGGGCGCGGGCAAGACGCAGACGCTGCGCATGGTCGCGGGCATCGCGGCGCCCGACGCGGGCCGCGTGGTGGTGGCCGGGCGTGTGCTGTTCGACAGCGCGCAGGGCCTGAACCTGAGCCCGCAGCAGCGCCGGCTGGCCTACATGTTCCAGGACTACGCGCTGTTCCCGCACCTCACGGTGCGCCAGAACCTGGCCTTCGCGCTGAGCCGCGGCCCGCGCAACCCGCCGCGCGGCGTACAGAGCGAGGCGGTGGACCACTGGATCGACCGCTTCGGGCTGGGCGGCGTGGCCGGCCATTACCCGCACCAGATCTCGGGTGGTCAGCGTCAGCGCACGGCGCTCGCGCGCGCACTGGTGTCGCAGCCTGCCGCGCTGCTGCTCGACGAGCCCTTCGCGGCGCTCGACAAAGGGCTGCGCGAGCGCCTGCGCGACGAGCTCAAGGCGCTGCAGACCACGCTGCAACTGCCCATGCTCGTGATCACGCACGACGACGATGACGTGCGCGCGCTGGCCGAAGACGTGGTGTGCCTCGACGCGGGCCGCGTGGTGGCACCGGCACGCTGATACGCTCGGATTCCGATCAGCGCAGGGGCGGCGATGGCGACGAAAAAAAACCGGGGCAAGCAGCGGCTGCAGGTGCACGGCGCGCTGTGGCTGTCCATGGACGGGGCGAACGTGGCGGGGCAGGGCCGCATCGCGCTGCTGCGCGCGGTGGCCGAGCACGGCTCCATCACGCAGGCGGCCAAGGCCTTCGGCATGAGCTACAAGGCCGCCTGGGACGCCATCGACACCATGAACCAGCGCTCACGCACGCCCGTGGTCGAGCGCGTGACGGGCGGGCGCGGCGGCGGCTCCACGCTGCTCACGGCCTATGGCCAGCGTCTGGTGGAGCGCTACGCCCAGGTGCAAGCTGTGCACCAGCGATTCCTGCAGCTGCTCGAGCAGGACGCGATGGACCTGGAGCAGCCGTTCTCGATGTTGAAGGTGTTGAACATGAAAACCAGTGCGCGCAACCAGTGGCTGGGCGAGGTCACGGCCGTGCACAGCGGAGCGGTCAACGACGAGGTGGAGCTGCGCCTGCCGGGTGGCCAGCGGCTGTCGGCCATGGTCACGCGCGACAGCACCGAGGCGCTGGGCCTGAAGCCGCAGCTGCCGGTGATCGCGCTCGTGAAGTCGTCGGCCGTGTTGCTGGCGGTGGGCCTGGGCGAGGCGCGCGTGTCGGCCGGCAACCGCCTGGCCGGCACCGTGGTGCGGGTGACGCCGGGCGCGGTGAACGCCGAGGTGATCGTGCGCACGCCGGATGCGGGTGGCGTGGACGAGGCACTCGAGGTGGTGGCCGTGGTGCCGCAGACGGCCGTGGCGGAGCTGGGCCTCAAGCCGGGCGCGGCCGTCACGGCGCTGGTGAAGGCGTCGGACGTGGTGCTGGCGGTGGTGAGCTGAGGGCGGTCGGGCCCGTTTGCTGTGGCCCATGTTTATATTTACATAATATACATCGTGGAATGTCATGAGTCCCAATAAAAGCCCCGACCAAGCCAGCTGGTCGGGGCTTGAATCAGCCCGTCATTCCTCGACGAAGGCTTCCTCGCGCTTCTTCTTCACGGCCGGCAGCAGCACGATCACGAGCAGCAGCACGGCAGCGGCCAGCAGCGAGGCCGAGATCGGGCGCGTGACGAACACCGACCAGTCGCCGCGCGAGATCAGCAGCGCACGGCGCAGGTACTCTTCCATCATCGGGCCCAGGATGAAGCCCAGCAGCAGCGGCGCGGGTTCGCAACCGAGCTTGATGAACACGTAGCCGATGAGGCCGAAGGCCGCCACCATCCAGATGTCGAAGCTGTTGTTGTTGGTCGAGAACACGCCGATGGCGCAGAACAGCACGATGGCCGGGTACAGCCACTTGTAAGGCACGGTCAGCAGCTTGATCCACATGCCGATCAGGGGCAGGTTCAGGATGATCAGCATCGCGTTGCCGATCCACATCGAGGCGATCAGGCCCCAGAACAGGTCCGGGTTGCTGGTCATCACCTGCGGGCCGGGCTGGATGTTGTGGATGGTCATGGCACCCACCATCAGCGCCATCACGGCGTTGGGCGGAATGCCCAGCGTGAGCAGCGGGATGAACGAGGTCTGCGAGCCGGCGTTGTTGGCCGATTCGGGCGCGGCCACGCCGCGGATGTTGCCCTGGCCGAACGGCAGTTCACCGGGCTTGAGCTTGGTCTTCTTCTCGATCGTGTAGGCCGCGAAGGACGACAGCAGCGCGCCGCCGCCGGGCAGGATGCCGAGCGCCGAACCGAGCGCCGTGCCGCGGATCATGGCCGGGAACATGCGCTTGAAGTCTTCGGCGGTCGGGAAGATGCCGGTGACCTTGCCCGTGAACACCTCGCGCTCGGACTCGTCCTGCGCCAGGTTGGCGATGATCTCGCCGTAGCCGAAGATGCCCATGGCCACCACGACGAAGTTGATGCCGTCGGTGAGTTCGGGCACGTCGAACGAGAAGCGCGCGACGCCGGAGTTGATGTCGGTGCCGACCAGGCCCAGCAGCAGACCCAGCACGATCATGGCCAGCGCCTTGATCAGCGAGCCCGAGGCCAGCACCACGGCGCCGATCAGGCCCAGGATCATGAGTGCGAAGTACTCGGCGGGGCCGAAGCTCAGGGCGACCTCGGTGAGCGGCGGCGCGAAGGCGGCCAGCACCAGGGTGCCGACGCAGCCTGCAAAGAACGAGCCGATGCCCGCAGCGGCCAGGGCAGGACCCGCCCTGCCCCGGCGCGCCATCTGGTAGCCGTCGAGCACGGTCACCACCGACGAAGACTCACCGGGCAGGTTGACCAGAATGGCCGTGGTGGAGCCGCCGTACTGGGCGCCGTAGTAGATGCCGGCCAGCATGATCAGCGCCGACACCGGCTCCAGGCCGTAGGTGACGGGCAGCAGCATGGCGATGGTGGCCACGGGGCCCAGGCCCGGCAGCACGCCGATCAGGGTGCCCAGCAGACAGCCCACGAAGGCGTAGAGCAGGTTCTGCGCCGTGAAGGCGACGCTGAAGCCCAATGACAGGTTTTGGATCAGGTCCATGTTGTTATGTCTCCGAGATCACTGGCCCAGGAACCACGGCAGCACCGGGAACTGCAGGTTGAGGGCGTAAACGAAAGCCGCGTAGCTGCCGACGGCCAGGATGGTGGCCAGCACGACCGATTCCTTGAGGCTGCTGTTGGGGCGGGCATAGCCCGAGATGATCACCAACGCGTAGATCGCGACGATGAGACCGAAGTGCGGCAGGCCCACCGAGGGCAGACCCACGAGCAGCACGCCGAACGCGAGGTTGGCGAGCAGGATGAAGACCAGGGGGCGCCAGGCGATGTTGTCGATCTTGTCCTGGGCCGCGCTGCGCCTGAAGGACTGCAGCGTGACCAGCACGCCCAGCAGGGCCAGCACGATGCCCAGCAACAGCGGGAAGTAACCGGGGCCCATGCGGGCGGCCCCACCGATGTCGAAGTTGGTTGCGCCCACCGCGAAGGCAATGCCCACGGCGGTGAACAGCAGACCCGACACGAAGTCTTTCTGGCTTCTGAATTGCACGACGTCTCCTCGGGGATGCAAAGCCTGGGATTGTCGTCATCCGGTGAAGCCACCGCCATGTGGGATTCACCTACGCCGCGCCTTAAGTTTGCGCGAAGTTTTCAGGCGCCCGGAGCGGCTACCAGCGGCCCGCCGGTTGCTGGGCGCGCACCGCGGCGGCAATCGTCGCGGCCACGGCATCGCGGCTCGCACGGCGCGCGAAATCGATGGCGGTCAGGCCCTGCTCGTTCTTGAGCAGCGGGTCGGCGCCTGAGTCGAGCAGCAGCTTCACCACGCGCGCATGCCCGTAGAGCGCGGCCATCATGAGCGGGGTGCTGCCGTTGGGCGACTGTGCATCGATGTAGGCGTGGTGCTCGAGCAGCAGGTCCACCATCGCGACACTGCCCTCCCCCGGGTTCGTGGCGGCGTAATGCAGCGGCGCCCAGCCCGGCTTGTTGACCTCGGCCTCGCGCTCGATGAGCTTTTTCGCAAGCGCCAGCCGGCCCTTGAGCGCGGCCATCATCAGCGGCGACTCGTCCTTGGCGTTGCGGTACTCGACCTTCACGTCCGGCTGGTTCAGCAGATAGGCCGCCACGCGCTCGGCACCGTCGCGCAAGGCCAGGTACAGGGCATGCTGGCCGTTCGGATCCAGGGTGTTGAGGTCGAAGCCGCGCAGGTGCAGCAGCAACAAGGCACTGGTGTCGTCGCGCTTGATCGCGGTGAAGAAGTCGTCGTAGGCGTTGGCGAACGCCGCAGGGGCAATCGATAGCGCCAAAAAGGCTTTCAGAACATCGCGCTTTTTCATGTTTTTCATGCAATACATGAGATTTATGCGGTGCCCGTGCCGGGTTGCACGCGGTTGAAAAGGCGCAGGAAGTTGGCGGTCGAGGCCTCGGCCACGCGCTCCACGCTCACGCCGTGGATCTCGGCCACCTGCTGCGCCACGTGCGGCACCAACGCGGGGGTGTTGGTCTTGCCGCGGTGGGGGACCGGTGCCAGGTAGGGGCTGTCGGTCTCGATCAGCAGCCGGTCCAGCGGCACCAGGCGCGCGGTGTCGCGCAGCTCGGCGGCGTTGCGGAAGGTCAGGATGCCCGAGAACGAGATGCAGAAGTCGAGGTCGAGCGCGGCGCGGGCCACGGCCGCGGTTTCGGTGAAGCAGTGGAACACGCCGCGCGCGTGGGGCAAGTCGCCCGCGCCGCCGAAGCCGCCCTCCTCGCGCAGGATCGCCAGCGTGTCGTCCGAGGCCGAGCGCGTGTGGATCACCAGCGGCAGGTCGGTCTGGCGAGCGGCACGGATGTGCACGCGAAAGCGCTCGCGCTGCCATTCCATGTCGGCTAGGGTGCGCTCGCCCAGGCGGTAGTAATCGAGCCCGGTTTCGCCGATGCCCACCACGCGCGGCCGCGCCGCACCGGCCAGCAGGTCATCGAGCGTGGGCTCGCGCACGCCTTCGTTGTCGGGGTGCACGCCCACGGTGGCCCACAGGCGGTCGTGTTCGAGGGCGAGCCGGTGAACGGTGTCGAACTCTTCGAGCGTGGTGCAGATGCACAGCGCACGGTCCACGCGCGCGGCGCTCATGGCGTCGAGGATCTGGGGGAGCTGGCTGTGCAGCTCGGGAAAGCTCAGGTGGCAGTGCGAGTCGGTGAACATCGGGGAATGATCCATGAAAAACGCCTCGCGGCCCGGGGCGGCGAGGCGTTGTCCTGAAGGCGCGCGCGGTCAGAGCGTTTGCGTCTGGCGGTCGGAAGACAGGCTGGTGCCCAGGATTTCTTCGATCTTGAGCTTGAGCTGGCGGGATTTTTCGTCCGACGGGAAACGGATGCCCACGCCTTGGGTACGGCCACCCTGTGCCTTGGCGGGCGTGACCCAGGCCACCTTGCCGGCCACCGGGTAGCGCTGCGGGTCGTCGGGCAGGCTCAGCAGCACGTACACGTCGTCACCCAGGCGGTAGTCGCGCGACGAGGGGATGAAGATGCCGCCGTCGGCGAACAAGGGCACGTAGGCGGCGTAGAGCGCGGCCTTCTCCTTGATCGAGAGCTGAATCACGCTCGGACGGGCCGCAGCGGTGCTCGGATTGGTACTCATGGGGGTAGTTTAAAGGCTCGGCTCCGGGGCATTGCGGGGATTCAAGCCGCAGACCCGGGCCTTGTCTCGGCACTGGGTCACGATCGGACACGTTTCAACGACGGGCGGCGTTCAGGGCCTCGCGGGCGCGTGCGGCCCAGGCCTCTTGCAGCAGTCCGGGCTGGTAGGGGTGTTCGACGCTGCGCGCCGCCAGCAGCAGCTCGCGCGACCACAGGGCCAGCACCCGCCAGGGTGGCGGCGGCGGCAGGTGCTCCTGCGGAAAGAAGCGCGACGGTGCGCCGGCCGCGCGCGCCATGAGGTCGTGGCAGAGCTTTTGCAGCACGTCGAGCTGGGCCGCGGGCGGGTGTTCGGCCAGCGCGCTCCAGTCGCCGCGCGCCAGCGACTGCGGCAGCTTGAGCCACTGCTCGGGCGTGAGCCCGCTGCGCGACAGCGTCAGCGCCATGTCGGGGCGTCCGCCCGAGGCGTGCCACCAGGCAAAGGCCGCCGCGGCGTTCAGGCCCCCCTGGGCCTGCAGCCAGGCCATGCCCTCTTCGGCCCCGGGCCAGCCCAGTTGCACGGTCTGGCAGCGGCTGCGGATCGTGGGCAGCAACTGGTGCGCGGCCTCGGTGGCGAGCACGAAGCGCACCCCGGGCGCGGGCTCTTCGAGTGTCTTGAGCAGGGTGTTCGCGGCCTCGATGTTGAGGCGGTCGGCCGGGTAGACCATGACCACCTGCTGGCCGCCGCGCGCGCTGGTGGTCTGCGTGAAGGCCACGGCCTGCCGTGCGGCCTCGACGCGGATGAAGCGGCTGGGCTTTCGCTTTTTCTCGTCGATCTCGCGCTGTTCGCTCTCGCCGAGCGGCCAGCCCAGCGTGAGGCACAGGGTTTCGGGCATCAGCACGCAGAGGTCGGCATGGGTGCGCACGTCGATGGCGTGGCAGCTCGTGCATTCGCCGCAGGCGCCTTGCGGGCCGGGCCGCTCGCACAGCCAGGCGCGCGCCAGCGCCAGCGCCAGCTCGTACTGGCCCAGGCCCGAAGGGCCCGCGAGCAGCACCGCGTGCCCGCGCTGGGCGAGCACCGCCTGCAGCTGGGCCTGCAGCCAGGGGGCGAGAACCGCCGGGGCGCTCATGGGGGTGACAGCCAGCCGCGCTGGACGAAAGCCTGGTGCACCGCGAGGGCCACGGCCTCGCGCGGCTGGTCGGCGTCGATGCGCGCGAAGCGCCCGGGGTGCTGCGCCGCGCGCGCCGCATAGCCCTGCGCCACGCGTTCGAAGAAGGCCTGCGGCTGGGATTCGAAGCGGTCGGGCACGCGCGCAGCCACCAGGCGTTCGGCGGCCACGGCCGCGGGCAGGTCGAACCACACCGTGAGGTCGGGCTGACGAAGCCCGCCGCCCTCGCCCTGCTGCACCCAGCGTTCGAGCTGGCCGAGCACCGCGAGGTCGAAGCCGCGGCCATGGCCCTGGTAGGCGAAGGTGGCGTCGGTGAAGCGGTCGCAGAGCACCACGGCGCCCTCGGCCAGCGCGGGCTCGATCACCTGCACCAGGTGGTCGCGCCGCGCCGCGAACACCAGCAGGCTTTCGCACAGCGGGTCCATGGGGTCGTTGAGCACGAGGGCGCGCAGCTTCTCGGCCAGCGGCGTGCCGCCGGGCTCGCGCGTGAGCACCACGCGCCGTCCCCGGGTTTCGAAGGCGCGTGCAAGGGCCTCGATGTGCGTGGACTTTCCCGCGCCATCGATGCCTTCGAACGTGATGAACAGACCGGCTGTGGAGAGCGTCATGCGGATCAGCGGCCCAGCTGGAAGCGGCGCACCGCTGCGTTGTGTTCCGGCAGCGTGGCACTGAACTGGCTGGAGCCGTCACCGCGCGCGACGAAATACAGCGCACTGGTTCTGGCCGGTTGAACGGCTGCCATCAGCGAGGCCATGCCGGGCAGCGCGATCGGCGTCGGCGGCAGGCCGGCGCGGGTATAGGTGTTGTAGGGCGTGTCGGTGCCGAGGTCGGCCCGGCGCAGGTTGCCGTCGAAGCGATCGCCCAGGCCGTAGATGACGCTCGGGTCGGTCTGCAGCCGCATGCCGATGCGCAGCCGGTTGCTGAACACGCCGGCCACGCGGGCGCGGTCGGCGTCGCGGCCGGTCTCCTTCTCGATGATGCTTGCGAGGATCAGGGCTTCTTCGGGCGAGCGCAGCGGCGACGAGGGGTCGCGTTTCTCCCAGGCCTGCGCCAGGCGCTGGTCCATGGCCCGCGCCGCCTGGCGCAGCACGCTGGAGACAGGGGCGTTCTTGACCACCCGGTAGGTGTCGGGAAAGAAACGGCCCTCGGGGTGCACGCCAGGCAGGCCCAGGCGCTCCATCACCTGCTCCAGGCTCAGGTCCTTGAGGTCGTTCGTGAGGTCGGGCGATTGGCGCAGGGCGTCGATCGCCTGGCGCGCCGTGAGGCCTTCGATGATCTGGGCGTTGCGCAGCGCCTGCTCGCCGCGCACGAGCTTGCCCAGCAGTTGCCGCGGGGTGGTGCCCGGCACGATCTCGTACACGCCGGCCTTGATCTCGCGCGAGTCGCCCGAAAGCCGGAACCAGGCGAACAGCAGGTCGGGGATCACGTCGACCCCCGCGTCCGCGACGCGTTGCGCCGACTGCCGCGCCGAACTGCCGGGCGGGATCTCGAAGACCAGCGGCGCCTCGGCGCTGGCCGACGCGGGCAGCGTGAGCGGCTTGAGCACCCACCATTGGCCCAGCATGTAGGCGATGCCGAGCAGCAGCAGCGGGTAGACCACCAGGATTCGGAAAACGCGCATCGAGAACTTGTTGTCGGCAGGGAAAATGCGCCGGGCAGCGACGGCGTGCGAAGCCCGTCATGATAATTCGCACGCCCGATCAGTCCTGCGGCGGTCCCCGCCACCGATCACGGACTTTCCACCCCTCATCGAACGCATGACCACCCTTCCCGCCCCCGACACCGCCCGCCCCGCGCCGCCCGCCCTGCATGGCGCCGCCGCCCTGCCCTCGCTGGGTGTGATCGCTGCGGAAGGCGAGGAGGCGACCCGCTTCCTGCAAGGCCAGCTCACGCAGGACTTTGCCCTGCTCGGCCTGTCCGAGGCGCGGCTGGCAGCCTTCTGCACGGCCAAGGGCCGCATGCTCGCGAGCTTCGTGGCCTTCAAGCGCACGCACGACCGCGTGCTGCTGGTGTGCAGCCGCGACCTGCTCGCGGCCACGCTCAAGCGGCTGCAGATGTTCGTGTTGCGCGCCAAGGTGAAGCTCAGCGACGCGAGCGAGGCGCACGCCGTGTACGGCCTGGTGGGCGATGCCGTGCCGGCCGCCCTGCACGCCAGCCCCTGGAGCCAGTGGGCCGACGGCGAGGCGAATCTGGTGCGCCTGTACCCCGCCGACGGCATGCCGCGCGCGCTCTGGGTGGGCCCGGCCGGCAGCGCCCCCGCGGGCGAGGCACTCGACCCCGCGCGCTGGGCCTACCTCGACGCCGCCAGCGGTGTGGCCACGCTCACCCAGCCCGTGGTCGAGGCCTTCGTGCCCCAGATGCTCAATTACGAGTCGCTCGGCGGCGTGAACTTCAAGAAGGGCTGCTACCCGGGCCAGGAGGTGGTGGCGCGCAGCCAGTTCCGCGGCACGCTCAAGCGCCGCGCCTACGTGGTGCAGGCCAGCGCGTCGGTGCAGGCGGGCCAGGAGGTGTTCCACCCGAGCGACGCCGAGCAGCCCACCGGCACCGTGGTGCAGGCCGCACCCGATCCCGCGGGCGGCTGGCGCGCCATCGTGTCCATGCAGACCAGCTCGGCCGATGGCCAGCCGCTGCGCGCGGGCGAGGCCCGCCTCACGGTGCTGCCCCTGCCCTACCCCCTGGCCGACGACATCTGACGCGCCATGTGCCTGATCGCCTTTGCGATCGACGCCGCGGCCGACTGCCCGCTGCTGGTGGCAGCGAACCGCGACGAGCATTTCGCGCGCCCGACCGCGCCGCTGCAGCGCTGGCGCCTTGAGGGCGGCGCCGACGTGGTGGCGGGCCGCGACCTGCGCGAGGGGGGCACCTGGATGGGCCTCACGCCCGGCGGCCGCGTGGCCTGGCTCACCAACGTGCGCCAGCCCGGCCTGGAGCGCGGCGACCGCAGCCGCGGCGAACTGGTCTCGCGTTGGCTCGACTCGCGCGCCGACGCCGAGGGGTTTGCCGACGGCCTGGAAGCCGCGCGCTACGGCGGCTTCAACCTCGTGGTGGGCGACCTGCGCCGCGGCCGCTGGCACTGGTTGAGCAACCGCGACCCCGCCCAGCCGCACGCGCCCCCGTCCGAGACCCAGGCGGTGCGGCTGCACCTCGCGCCGCTGTCCGCGGGCGTGCACACGCTGTCCAACGCCACGCTCGACACGCCCTGGCCCAAGGCCCGGCGGCTGGCCGGGGCGCTGCGGCAGGCGCTGGCCGAACCCCATGCGGCCGAGCCGGTGCTGGCCGACGCCCTCACGGACACCCGTCTCGCCGACGACGCCGAGCTGCCGCAATCGGGCGTGCCGCTGGCGATCGAGCGGGCGCTGTCCAGCCCCTTCGTGCGCATGCCCGAGCGCGCCTATGGCACGCGCAGCAGCACCCTGCTGCGCTGGCACACGAACGGCGTGCTGCAGGTGGACGAATGGACCCACGGCCCCGGCAGCGATCGGCCCCTGCTCGCGGCCGATCGGCACCGGCGCGAGGCCTTCACACTGACTTGACCATCTCCAGGTGCTCGATGCCGGCCTCCTGGAACGGCTCGCCGCGCGCCTGAAAGCCCAGCCGGTCGTAGAAGCCCACCGCGCTGCGCTGCGCATGCAGCACCACCTCGCGGTCGCCGCGCGCACGCGCGGCCTCCATCAGCGCGAGCAGCACGCGCCGGCCCACGCTGCTGCCGCGCAGCACGCGGTGCACGGCCATGCGGCCGATCTTGCCCACACCCGGTTCGGCCTGCAGCAGCCGGCCCGTGCCCACCACCTGGCCCAGACGGTTGCGCGCCACGGCATGCACGGCGGTGGCGTCGGCCGCGTCCATCTCGAGTTCGAGCGGAATGCCCTGCTCCTGCACGAACACCGCGCGCCGCAGGCCGGCCGCGCCGTCACCGAGCTGGTCCCAGCTGCCGACCTGCAGTTCGAGCACGTCCTCGCGTGCCTCGAAGGCCTGAAGCAGCTCGCGCAGCGCGGCCGGCACCGGCCGTGAGGTCTGCGTGGCCGGGTCGGCGAACACATAGACCAGCTCACCGCTGATGAGGTGCTCGTCGCCGCGGAAGATGGCACCGTGAAAGCTCAGCGAGCTGTTGCCCACGCGCGAGCATTTCAGCGCCACGTCGAGCTGGTCGTCCATGCGCGCCGAGGCGTGGAATTCCACCGTGGCCTTCACGACGTACAGGTCGCCGCCCAGGCTGGCCATGCCTTCTTCGTACGGCATGCCCAGCGCGCGCCAATAGTCGGTGATGGCGGTGTCGAAGTACATCAGGTAGTGCGCGTTGAACACGATCTTCTGCATGTCCACCTCGGCCCAGCGCACGCGCAGGCGGTGGAACAGGCGGAAGTCCTGGCGTTGGTGTTGCGGCATGTCAGGCTTCTCCGGAAAAGGCGCGGCGCAGCGCGTGCGCCGCGTCGTGGTGGGCTTTGAGGGCTTCGGGGATGGCGCGGCCGAACTGGATGAAGCCGTGCACCACGCCCGCGTAGATCTCGAGATCGACCGGCACGCCTGCGAGCCGCAGGCGGTCGGCGTAGGCAATGCCCTCGTCGGTGAGCGGATCGCACTCGGCCAGGCCCACCCAGGCCGGCGCCACGCCCTCGAGGTCGCGTGTCTGGCCGTTGGTGTCGCGGCCGTCGAGCGGGGCAAAACGCCAGTCGTCGCGGTCACGCGCGTCGCGCAGGTAGTGGCCAAAGAAGTAGCTGATCTGCGGTTCGTCCAGCAGGTAGCCGTGCGCGAAGCTGTGGTGCGAGGGCGTGTCCTGGTGGCCCGCGCAGCCCGGGTAGAACAGCAGTTGCAGCGACAGGGCCTGGCCGGCATCGCGCGCGGCGATCGCGGTCACGGCGCTCAGCGTGCCGCCGGCACTGTCGCCGCCCACCGCGATGCGGGCCGCGTCCAGCCCGAGCGCCGCGGCCTGAGCGCGCAGCCATTGCAGGCTGTCCCAGGCGTCGTGCACCGCGGTCGGAAACTTCGCATCGGGGGCCAGCCGGTAGTCGACCGACACCACCGCGCAGCCCGCGCCGTGGGCCAGGGTGCGGCACAGCGGCTCGTGCGTGGCCACGCTGCCGATGGTGAAGCCGCCGCCATGGAAGTAGAGCAGGACCGGCAGGGCTGCAGCGGCCTCGGGCGCATAGAGCCTGGCGGGCAGGCGTGCGCCGTCCCGCGTGGAAATCTCGAGTGCGGTCTCGCGCGGCAAGGGTGCGGGCCGCACGTCGAGCACGCCCGCGCTTTGTGCGTAGGCCGCGCGCGCCTCGTGGGGCGCGAGGGTGTGGAACGGCGGGTAGCCGGCGCGCTCGATGCGCTCGATGAGGCCGCGCATGGCGGGCGTGAGCCGATGGCGCGGTGAACGGGGGTGGGACATGCGTGCTTTGTCTTTTGGGCGACCGCCTTCGCGGGCGGCTTGCCTATAGTGCGCGGCGAAGCCCGAAACATAACCGGAGACACCCATGCCCCAGATCCTGTACGTGACAAACATCGTCATCGACTTCGGCGCGCTGGCCCAATTGCAGGCCGAGTGCGAGCGCATCGGCATGGGCCGGCCGCTGGTGGTGACCGATGCCGGCGTGAAGGCCGCGGGCCTGCTCGATCGGCTGCTGGCGGCCCTGCCGGGCCTGCGGCCCGTGGTGTTCGACCAGACCCCGTCCAACCCCACCGAGGCCGCGGTGCGCGCCGCGGCCGATCTGTACCGCTCGCAAGGCTGCGACGGCCTGATCGCGCTCGGCGGCGGCAGCGCCATCGACTGCGCCAAGGGCGTGGCCATCGCGGCCACACACGAAGGCCCGCTCAAGACCTACGCCACCATCGAAGGCGGCTCGCCCAGGATCACGGCCGCCGTGCCGCCGCTGATCGCGGTGCCCACCACCGCGGGCACCGGCAGCGAGGTCGCGCGCGGCGCCATCATCATCGTGGACGACGGCCGCAAGCTCGGCTTCCACAGCTGGCACCTCGTGCCCCGCACCGCCCTGCTCGATCCCGAGCTCACGCTGGGCCTGCCGCCGCTGCTCACGGCGGCCACGGGCATGGACGCCATCGCCCACTGCATGGAGACCTTCATGAGCGCGGCCTTCAACCCGCCGGCCGACGGCATCGCCCTCGACGGCCTGCGCCGCGGCTGGGCCCACATCGAGCGCGCCACCCGCAACGGCAACGACCGCGAGGCCCGCCTGAACATGATGAGCGCGAGCATGCAGGGCGCCATGGCGTTCCAGAAAGGCCTGGGTTGTGTGCACAGCCTCAGCCACAGCCTGGGCGGCATCAACCCCCGCCTGCACCACGGTACGCTCAATGCCGTCTTTCTGCCCGCGGTGATCGGCTTCAACGCCGCCACCGAATCGATGCAGAAAGAGCAGCGCCTCCAGCGCATGGCCGAGGCCATGGGTCTTGGATCCATCGGCGATGTGGCCGAGGCCGTGCGCGATATGGGCGCGCGCCTCGGCCTGCCGCCGGGGCTGCGCGCCATGGGCGTGGACCCGGGCGTGTTCGATCGCGTGATCGACGGCGCGCTGGCCGATCACTGCCACAAGACGAATCCGCGCCTGGCCACGCCCGAGGACTACCGCGAAATGCTTGAAGCGTCCTGGGCCTGATCCACTTTTGACGTACATGTCACCCCCAGAAATCACGAAAAACTGACGACTTTGGCAGTGCTTTAATCGCCTTTTCAGGTGAGGAAAGCCGTCATGCCCAAGCACAGCAATGGGGGCAGCGCGAGGCGCTGGCGCGATGCCCGCGACGCCGCGTCCCACGACGCCGCGTGGACCGCGGAAGAGTTCCGCTTCGGCGCGTTCGTGCTGCGCACGGACCGGCGCGAACTCCGATGCGAAGACATCGTGCGACCCATGGAGCGGCGCTGTTTTGATCTCCTCGTCTACCTCCTGCGCCACGCCGGCCGTGTCGTGAGCAAGGAAGAGCTGCTCGACAACGTCTGGTCGAACCGCTTCGTGACCATGTCGGTGATCGCCCAGAGCGTGCTCAAGGTGCGCAAGGCGCTGCGCCTGGCCGACGGCACCGACGGGCCATTGCGCACCGTGCACCGGGTGGGCTACCGCGTGGTGGGCGAGGTGCTGCACCGGCGCATCGAGCCCGCCGAGCTGCAGGCCCCATCGGGCGCCAAGGCCTGGAGCTGGGAAGAGCCCCGGCTGCGCAACATGCCCGGCGCGCCGGCCTGGCTGCCGTCGGCATTGGGCGCGTTCGGCGCCTGGGCCCTCAACAGCCACGGCATCGCCATTCACGGCACACCGCCCGAGCGCGGGCCGTTGCGCCCGCCCGAAGCGCGCTGCGAGGTGGCGCCAGGGCCCCAGGGGTTTGACGCCTGCCTCGACCTGCTCATCGAACCCTCATCGCCGGTGCGCCTGCGCGCGAGTTCGTCCTCTCCGTTCCAGGCGGTGTGGCGCGCGGCCGAGTCAGCGGCCTGGCTGGTGCGCCTGCAAGACATGCTCGCGAGCCCGTCCGACGCCTCTGAAGACATGCGCTGGGAACGCCTGGCCTCGCTGTCGCATGCCACGCCGCCCACCCTGGGCGACGGCGGGCCCACGCTGTCCAGTGTTTGGACCATGCCGCTCGTGCAGTCCACGCCGGCCCAGCAGGCCGATCTGGTGATGGAGGCGGCGTGGCGCGGCGACCCGGCGGCGCTTTCGCAGGCGCTGCAGCTGCGCGACCAGGCCCACGCCGCGGGCGACTCCGACACCGAGTCCTGGGCCGAGCTCGCGGCCGCCCAGGCCGAATGGCACCGGGGCGACACCCGCGGCGTGGCCGCACGCGTGCAGCGCGCCATGGCCAGGCTCGCGCGGCCGCACTGGCCGGTGCGGGCGCAGCGCGCGGCCGCGGTGGCCGCGCACCTGCTGTGCGCCACGCAATCGGTGGTGGACACACCCGAATGGTGGCGCCAGGCCCTGCTGTCGCGCGACGTGGTGCCCACCTCGGCGGCGCGCCGCTGGTGGCTGTTGTCGCAGCTCGAGCACCGCCTGAGCGGCGGCGAAGTGGTCGAGCTCGCGGGCATCGAGCGCCTGGACGCCAGCATTGACGCGCTCGTCGCCACCGACGGGCTGCAGGCGCTGCTGCTCAACCTGTGCGGCATGCTGCGCGCCGAAGACGGTGAACTCAACCTCGCCTGGCAACGCATGAAGCGCGCCCACGAACTGGCCCAGCGCTGCGGCTGGACGGGCATCCGCCCGCTGTGCCTGCTCACGCTGGGCGACCTCAGCGCGCGCCTGGGCGAACACCCCACCCTCGACGCCTGCGTGGCCACGCTCGGCGCCGATTCCGCGCGCGACGAGCCGCGCCCGCAGGCCGTGCTCGCCTGGCTGCAGGCGCGGCGGCTGGCGCTGCACGCCCAGCACGCGAACGCCCTCCCCCTGATCGAAAAGGCCTGGCCCGCGCTCTCTCAGGCCGGCATCTGGTTTCGCGACGATGCCTGGCTGTTTGCGATCGACACCGCGCTGCAGGCCCGCTCGCGCCATGCGCTCGTGCACTGGCGCGGCCTGCTGCAGGCCCCCGAGGGCCCGACGGGACGATCGCGCACCGCGCTGCTCACGGCCGTCAACGCCTCGCTGGCCCTGCTCGAAGGCGACCCGGTGCGTGCGCAGGCGCTGATGGTGAGCGCCTGGCGCGGTGCCCCGCCCTCCACGGCCAAGCGGCTGCTGGCCATGGCCGCAGCCTCGGCCGCGCGCTGGCTGAGCACGCCCCAGCCCGAAGTGTGTGAACAGGCCCTGTTGCACGCGGGCGCCTGGCTCAAGCTGTCGCCGGCGGGGCGCCGCCTGCGGCAGGTGCTGGGTGATCGGCCCGGCGAGGCCACGGCCGCGCGCGCGGGTGCGTCTCAGTCGGTCGGCGAGTCGGACGCCGACCCGTTCTGGGTCTGGGCCGCTTGAGGCGGCCGAGTCGGCTGCACGGCCGAGCCGATGTGCGGGCGGCCGCGGCGGCGCGCCAGCTCCACCTGGCGGTGGCGTTCGGCCAGCCGTGCCCGATCCTCGTCGCTGCGCTGGGCGTGGCAGTGCGGACAGCTCACCCCTTCCTGGTACAGCGGTGAACGGCGGTCCTCGTCGCTCAGCGGCCAGCGGCAGGAGCGGCACAGCGACGAGGCCCCGGGCCTGAGGCCATGGCCCATGCTCACGCGCTCGTCGAACACAAAACACTCACCCCGCCAGCGGCTCTGCTCGGGCGGGACCTCTTCGAGGTACTTGAGGATGCCGCCCTCGAGGTGGTAGACCGACTCGAAGCCCTGCATCTTGAGCAGCGCGGTGGACTTTTCGCAGCGGATGCCGCCGGTGCAGAACATGGCGACGCGGGTCTTCCTGTCGGCCTGCAGTGCCTGCTGCTGCGCGAGCCAGGCCGGCAGCTCGGTGAAGCTGCGGATGCCCGGGTTGATCGCGCCCTCGAAGCTGCCGATCTTGACCTCGTAGTCGTTGCGCGTGTCGATGAGCAGCACGTCGGGCTGGCCGATCAGCGCGTTCCAGTCGGCCGGCTTCACGTACTCACCCACGGTGCGCGTGGGATCGAGCCCGGGCACGCCCAGGGTCACGATCTCGCGCTTGAGGCGCACCTTGAGGCGGTGGAACGGCGGCGTGGGCGACCACGATTCCTTGTGCTGCAGCCGCGCCAGGCGCGGGTCGCGGCGCAGCCAGTCGAGCACGGCGCGCACGCCCGCCTCAGGGCCGGCGATGGTGCCGTTGATGCCTTCGCGCGCCAGCAGCAGCGTGCCCTTGACGCCGTGCGAGGCGCACAGCGCCTGCAGGGGTTCGCGCCACTCGGCGTGGTCGGGCAGGTCGACGAATTGGTAGAGGGCGGCGGTGAGGTAGGCGGCGGTCACGGCGCGATTATCCCGCCCGGCGGGCCGCTGGCCGGATGCGGTTCAGAGCGCTTCGACGCGCGACGGGTCGGGCCGCGCCAGCCACTCGTCCAGCTCGTCGGCCAGTTGCTGCGCGGCCTTCACGGCGGCCTGCCACACCGCCACGCGCGCGCCCAGGTCCTGGCCGTAGCGCTGGAAGTCGGTTCGGTCGGGCAGCTTGCCATTGGGCAGCGTGCGCACCCAGGCCGGGTCGGGGGCGAGCACCAGCATGTGGTCGAGTGCGTCGCTGCTGCGGTGGCGCCGCTTCCAGGCCTTGTCGAGCCAGCCCGGCACCACCGCCTTCTGGAAGTGCGGGTACAGCACGATCGGGGCCTCGGGCCTGGCGTGGTAGCGCAGGTGCAGGTGGTAGTCGGTGATGCCGCCGTCCCAGTAGGTGCCCTGGGGCGCGCCGGGGATGTCGGCCACGGGCCGCAGCACGAAGGGAATGGAGCAGCTCGCCTGCATGGCGGGCATGAAGTTGCCCGGGCCGAGCGGGATCTGGCGCGTGCGCAGGTCCTGGGTGCCGAAGGGCAGCGCACTCACGCCGCCCAGCGGCGCATCGGGCGCTGAAAACACCACGCGCTCCATCCAGCCGCCCAGGGCCCGGCGGTGCAGCGCATTGGCCGCGAAAGCGCCCATGTAGCCCAGTGGCGTGCGCCAGCGGCCGTCGCGCGCCAGCAGGCGCAGCCCGCGCGAGGTCACGATGTGCAGACGCCAGCGCGGGTGCTGCAGCACCTCGTCCACGCGCCCGCCGTAGAAGGCCTGCAGGTTGGCCGAGAAGGCCTCGCTGACCTGCTGCGCCGTGAGGCGGCGCTGGCCCGGGGGCAGCTCGAAGTGCTGGTGGATGTAGTCGTGCTCGAGCCGCTGCAGCGCGGCCACCGGGTCGCGCAGGCAGGCCGTGCCCATGCGCCAGGCGCCGATGGAGGCGCCGATGAGGTGGATGGTCTGGGGCGCATCGCGCAGCCAGTGGCCGAACAGCAGCCGGTCGATGGGCCCGAGGATCAGGCCCTTGGGGCCGCCGGCAGCGGCGGGAATGACGCCCACGTGGTCGGGGCGCAGGCCGTGGTCTCGCAGGTGTTGCAGGGCCAGGGGCCCGGCGTAGAGGCGCAGTGCTCGCATGGCGCGGATTGTCCGCGAGCCGCGGGCCCGCCGTCGGGGCCGCGGCTCAGTGCGCGACCGAATCCTTGTTGTTTGCGGCCGCGGACTCGTCGGGCTCGTCGAAGTCGGTCTCGCGCGAGATCGAGGGAATGCGGTCGGCGACCACGGTGTCGGGGTCGATGCCCAACACCAGGCCCACGGGATCGGGGTAGGTGTTGATCAGCAGCTCGCCGCGCATGTCCTGCTCCTCGGCGCGCGCGCGCCACGAGGCGATGTGGATCACGCCCGCGATCGGCTCGTACACGTCGTTGTCGAACGGCGCGGTCTGGTGTTCGATGGCGTTGATCATGCGGCGCGGGAACTTCCATTCGCGCGCCAGCGCGGCCCCCACCTCGGCGTAGCTGTAGCCGAACAGGCTGCGCTCGGCGCGGGCGCGCTTGAGGTCGAGCATGGGCACGGCGCGGTCGAGCTCGATCATGGCCTCGGGCATGCCCACGTGCATCACGAGTTCGCCCACGCCGTGGATCAGGCCCGCGGTGAAGGCGGTGTTCTCGTCGATGCGGATCGGCAGCGCGATGTAGCGCGCCAGGTTGGCCGCGTTGAGGCTGTAGCGCCAGAACTGGTTCAGGTTGACGCCACCCACGGTGTGGAAGCCTTCGCCCAGGGCGCTGGCCACGACCAGGGCGCGCACCTTGATCAGGCCCAGGATGTTCATGGCTTCGCGCGCGTTGGTCACGTTGCGCGACAGACCGAAGAAGGCCGAGTTGGCGGTCTTGAGCAGCTTGGCCGTGAGAACCGGGTCTTCTTCGATCAGCGAGGCCACGCGCATCGGGTCCACGTCGGGCTGCTCGAAGGTGTCGATCAGCTGGCGCACGACCTTCGGGACCGACGGCAGGGCCTGAGGTTGCTTGAGGAGCTTTTCAAGGTTCATGGCAGTACCCGCAATTGAAGTGTGACCTGTTGCCTGCTTTATCGATGGACGGCAGGAGAACTTGAGGACTTTCGATTCAATCCACGAAGGCCGCGAGCGCGTCCTCGAACGACCACTCCTCGGGGTCCTTGCCCAGCACCGCGCCCAGATCGAGACCGAGCGAGATGCCGACCATGTCCGGGAAGGTCGCGGCCAGACCGCTGTCGTCGAGCTGGATCTCTTCGGCGCGCGCGCGCCACGAGGCCAGGTGCAGCACGCCCGCCAGCGGCTCGTAGACCTCGCCCTCGAAGGGCTCGGTCTGGTGCTTGAGCGCATTCACAATGGCTTCGGGGAAGTTCCAGCGCTCCACCATGCCGGCACCCACCTCGGCATAGGTGTAGCCAAACCGGTTGCGTTCGGCGCTCGCGCGCTGCAGGTCCAGCGGCGGCGTGCCCATGTCGAGCGGGCCGATGTCGTCGGGCATGGCGATGTGCATCACCAGATCGCCGATGGCATGGATCAGGCCCGCGGTGTAGGCGTTGGCCTCGTTCAGGCGCAGCAGGCCCGCGAGCGACTTCGAGATGTCGGCCGCGCGCAGGCTGTAGCGCCAGAACTGCGGCAGGTTCACCCCGGGCACGTTCTTGAAGCTCGAGCCCAGCGCGGCCGCCATCACCAGCGAGCGCACGTGGGTCATGCCCAGCATGGCCACGGCCTCGTGGGCGTCGCCGATCTTGCGGCTGGCGCGAAAGAACGAGGAGTTGGACAGGCGCAGCACGCGCGTGGTCAGCGAGGGGTCCTGGGCGATCAGCTCGCCCACGCGGCGCGGGCTCGGATCGTCCTTGTTCATCTCCGACATGAGATCGGCGACGGTGCGCGACATCGCGGGCAAGGCGCCCGGGTAATTGAGCAGGGCTTGTAAGTCCATGGATTGACGCGCGAAGAGACCAGGAATTTCTTCCTGGGTCATCGGCAGATCGCGGCCGGACTTGATGGGGATTTACCTACCGTCCAGCCGCCTGGCAGCGCCGTCTGTGCCCGCGTGGCGGGCCCTGTCCTCAGCGCTTGAGCTTCGCGAAGGCCGAGGCCATGGCCGACGGCACCGCCGCCTCCTGGCGGGCGCGCCCGCCGCCCCGCGCGGGTTCGAAGCGGTTGTCGCGCGGGCCGTCGCCGCGCCGCGCGGGCGTGGCGTCGAGCTTCATGGTGAGCGAGATGCGCTTGCGCGCCGCGTCCACCTCGAGCACCTTGACCTTCACGATGTCGCCGGTCTTCACGACCTCGCGCGCGTCGTTGACGAACTTGTGGCTGAGCTGGCTCACGTGCACCAGGCCGTCCTGGTGCACGCCCAGGTCGACGAAGGCGCCGAACTGGGCCACGTTGCTCACCGTGCCTTCGAGCACCATGCCCTCGCGCAGGTCGGCGATGTCTTCCACGCCCTCGTTGAATCGCGCCACCTGGAAGTCGGGCCGCGGGTCGCGGCCGGGCTTCTCGAGCTCCTTGAGGATGTCCTTGACCGTGATCACGCCCACCGTCTCGTTGGCGAACAGCTCGGGGCGCAGCTTGCCCAGCATGTCGGCGCGGCCCAGCAGCGACTGCACGGGCTGGCCGGTGGTCTCGATGATCTTCTGCACCACCGGGTAGCTCTCGGGGTGCACGCCGGTCATGTCGAGCGGGTTGTCGCCGTCGCGGATGCGCAGGAAGCCGGCCGATTGTTCGAAGGTCTTGGCGCCCAGGCCGCTCACCTCGAGCAGCTGCTGGCGGCTGCGGAACGCGCCGTGCGACTCGCGCCAGCGCACCACCGCCTTGGCCACCGCGCCCGACAGGCCCGACACGCGCGAGAGCAGCGGCACGCTCGCCGTGTTCAGGTCCACGCCGACCGCGTTCACGCAGTCTTCCACCACCGCGTCGAGCTGGCGCGCGAGCTCGCTCTGGTTCACGTCATGCTGGTACTGGCCCACGCCGATGCTCTTGGGATCGATCTTCACGAGCTCGGCCAGCGGGTCCTGCAGGCGGCGCGCGATGCTCGCGGCGCCGCGCAGACTCACATCGACGTCGGGCATTTCCTGGCTCGCGAATTCGCTGGCCGAGTACACCGAGGCGCCCGATTCGCTCACCACCACCTTCTGCGCGCCCGGGTGGCGCTTGAGCAGGTCGGCCGCGAGCTTGTCGGTCTCGCGGCTCGCGGTGCCGTTGCCGATGGCGATCAGCTGCACGCCGTGCTTCGCGCACAGCTGGCTCAGGGTGTGCAGCGCGCCGTCCCAGTCGCGGCGCGGCTCGTGCGGGTACACGGTGGCCGTGTCCACCAGCTTGCCGGTGGCGTCCACCACGGCCACCTTCACGCCGGTGCGGATGCCCGGGTCCAGGCCCATCACCACCTTGGGGCCGGCCGGTGCGGCCAGCAGCAGATCGCGCAGGTTGTTGCCGAACACCTGGATCGCCACCGCCTCGGCGCTCTCGCGCAGGCGGGCGAACAGGTCGCGCTCGCTGGAGAGGCTGAGCTTGACGCGCCAGGTCCAGGCCACGCACTTGCGCAGCAGGTCGTCGGCCCGGCGGCCCTGGTGGCGCCAGCCCAGGTGCAGGGCGATGCGGCCTTCGGCCAGGCTGGGCTGGCCGGGCACCGCCTCTTCGGGCAGGGTCAGCTTGGCGTCGAGCAATTCGAGCGTGCGGCCGCGGAACACCGCGAGCGCGCGGTGCGAGGGCACGCGCGCGATCGGCTCGCTGTAGTCGAAGTAATCGCGGAACTTGGCGACCTCGGGCGCGTTTTGATCCTTGCCAGCCACGAGCTTGCTCGTGAACAGGCCCTCGGCCCAGAGCCATTCGCGCAGCGCCTTCACGAGCGTGGCGTCTTCGGCCCAGCGCTCGGAGAGGATGTCGCGCACGCCGTCGAGCACGGCGGCGCTGGTGGTGAAGTCGCTGCCGTCCTCGCCCTTCTCGGCCTTCACGTAAGCCGCGGCTTCGGCCGCGGGGTCGAGCGTGGGGTCGGCCCAGAGCGCGTCGGCCAGCGGCTCGATGCCGGCCTCGCGCGCGATCATGCCCTTGGTGCGGCGCTTGGGCTTGTAGGGCAGGTACAGGTCTTCGAGCTCCTGCTTGGTCGGCACGGCCTCGATCGCGGCGCGCAGTTCGGGCGTGAGCTTGCCCTGCTCCTCGATGCTCTTGAGCACCGTGGCGCGGCGGTCTTCGAGCTCGCGCAGGTAGGCCAGCCGGCCATCGAGCTCGCGCAGTTGCACGTCGTCGAGGCCGCCGGTGGCTTCCTTGCGGTAACGGGCGATGAAGGGGACGGTGGCGCCACCGTCGAGCAGGTCCACGGCGGCCTGCACCTGGGATTCGCGGACCTTCAGGTCCTGCGCGATCTGCGCAACGATCTTCTGCATGTCTCGGGTCGAAGCGGTGGCGGCCGACGGCGGGGCCGGCCGGCCACGGGGAAAGCGCGCGAGTGTGCCACAGCACCCGCCGCCCGCCGTTCGAAAACGCCCGGGCGCGGCGGTCGCGGCAAGCCCTGGCGGGGGCCGGGCACTTGTTCACGCGCAGCGGTCCGAAATACTGCCGAAGCAGTATCCGGAGGGCCGTATGCCCTGCCTAGCATCCCGCGGTTTCAGCCACCGCCCGCCATGAAATCCCACGCGTTGCCCAAAGTGCTGTGTGTCGACGACGAGCCCGCCCTGCTGCGCGCGCTGCGCTGGCAACTGAGCCGGGAGTTCGAGGTGGCCGTGGCCTCGGACGGCGCGCAGGCGCTGGCGCTGCTGCGCGGCGACCGCTTCGACGTGATCCTGTCGGACCAGCGCATGCCCGGCATGAGCGGCACCGAGTTCCTGCAGCAGGCCAAGGTGCTGTCGCCCCATTCCGTGCGGCTGCTGCTCACGGGGTATGCCGACTTCAACGCGGTGGTGGCCGCGATCAACGAAGGCGATGTGTTCCGCTTCATCAGCAAACCCTGGGACACCCAGAAACTGCTGCAGGCCGTGCAGGAGGCCGCGCGGCTGGCGCGCATGAGCCGCATGGGCTGGAGCGATTTCCAGGCCACCGCACCCGACACGCTCGCCGAGCACTTGCCCGAGCTGCTGCTGGTGCAGGCCGATGCGGCGCTGGCCGCGGTCTGCCAGGACGCCTGCGAGGGCCTGGCCCGCCCCCTGGCGGCCGACGACGCCGCCGATGCGCTCACGCTGCTGGCCCAGCGCCGCGTGGCCGTGGTGCTGGTGCACCAGGTGCCCCTGTCGGGCGACACCGCGGCCCTGGTGCGCGCGCTGCGGCGGCGCCAGCAGCGCCCGGCGGTGGTGGTCTGCAGCGCCTCGCAGGACGCGCTGGGCCTGCAGCACCTGATCAACGAAGGCCTGATCCACCGCTTCGTCACCCTGCCAACCACCCGCGACAGCCTGCGCCGCGCGATCGAGGGCGCGCTGCAGCGCCACCGGCAGGCACCCGTGCCACTGCCCGGCCCCGACGAGGCCGCGGGCGGCCCCGACTCCGTGCCGCCGGCGGGCAGCGCCCGGCCAGGCTGGCGCGATTGGCTGGCGCGCTGGCGTGCCCCGGGCCGGCGATGATCGCGCCCGATGCAGAACCCGCTGTTCCCCGATCCCGATGCGCCGCCGCCGGCGCCCGCCCGCGGCGTGCAGCCCGCTGAGCACGGGCCGGCGCTGCGCACGCTCGCCCAGGCCCTGCCGCCGCGGCTGCGCCTGGGCAGCTCCTCGTGGAGCTACCCGGGCTGGGCCGGCATCGTGTGGGCGCGCGAGTACGCCGAATCCACGCTCGCCCGGCAGGGCCTGTCGGCCTACGCGCAGCACCCCGTGCTGCGCACCGTGGGCATCGACCGCGGCTTCTACCGCCCGCTCACCGAGGCCGAGTACGCGCGCTGCGCGGCCCAGGTGCCTGCGGACTTCCGCTTCGTGGTGAAGGCGCCGGCCCTGGTGACCGACGCGCTGGTGCGTGGCGAAGACGGCCAGGGCCGCCAGCCCAACCCGCTGTTTCTCGACCCCGCGGCGGCCGTGCAGGCCTTCGTGCAGCCCGCACTCGCGGGCCTGGGCGAGCGCACCGGCCCGTTGGTGTTCCAGCTCAGCCCCCTGCCCTTCGCGCAGCGGCAACGCCTGCCGCACGTGCTCGAACGCCTGCGCGCGCTGCTCCAGGCGCTGCCCGACGTGCGCAGCGCCACGCCCGATGGCGTGATCGCGGTCGAGGTGCGCAACCCCGAGTGGCTGTCGCCCGAGGTCGCGCCCGCGCTGGCCGCGGTGCTGCGCGACAGCGGCGCCACCTACTGCCTGGGCCTGCACGCCAAGATGCCGCGCCTGGCCGAACAGCTGCCGCTGCTGCGTGCGCTCTGGCCGGGGCCGCTGGTGTGCCGCTGGAACCTCAACCCGCTGCACGGCGCCTACGGCTACGAAGACGCGCAACGCGAGTACGCGCCCTACGACCGCATTCACGACGTGGACGAAGACACACGCGCGCTGCTCGTGCGCACGCTGCGCGGCGTCACGGGCGCGGGGCAGAACGCCTTCGTCACCATCAGCAACAAGGCCGAGGGCTGCGCGCCACTGTCGGCGCAGGCGCTGGCCGAGGCACTGGCCGGGGCGCCCACGCGGGGCTGATCAGCCGGCGCGCAGCGCCTGGCGCAGTTGTTCGCCCACCTCGGGCCGCTCCAGGAAGGGGTCGGGCGGGTTGGTGGCGTTCACGATGGCCTCCATGCGCGAGCGCACGTTGCCCAGCGCCCGGGGGTGGCTGAAGATGTAGAAGCGGTCCTCGCGCAGCGCGTCGAACACGCGGCTGGCCACCTCGGCCGCCGTGACCTTGCCCGAGCTCACGGCCTTGTCGGTCATGGCCTGGCCGATCAGCTGGCTGCGGGTGGGCTTCTCGTCGGCCAGTTCGGCGGGCTTGTTGCGGTGGCTCTGGCTGATGCCCGTGGGTACGAAGTACGGGCACAACACGCTCGCGCCGATCTGGTCGGTGACCAGGCGCAGGTCCTGGTAGAGCGTTTCGCTGAAGGCCACCACCGCGTGCTTGGCCACGTTGTAGATGCCCATGTTGGGCGGGGTGAGCAGGCCGGCCATGCTCGCGGTGTTCACGATGTGGCCGCGCCACTGCGGGTCGGCCTTGGCGGCGGCCAGCATCATCGGGGTGAACAGGCGCGTGCCGTGGATCACGCCCCACAGGTTCACGCCCAGCACCCATTCCCAGTCCTTGACCGAGTTCTCCCAGATCATGCCGGCCGAGCCCACGCCCGCGTTGTTGAACACGAAGTGCGGTGCGCCGAAGGTGGTGTGCACGTCACGCGCCAGCGCTTCCATCTGCGCGGCGTCGGACACGTCGACGCGGCGCGCCAGCACCTTCACGCCCGCGGCCTTCATCTCGGCCTCGGCGCGTTCGAGCGCGTCGGCCTGCACGTCGACCAGCACCAGGTTCATGCCCAGGCCCGCGCCGATGCGCGCGCATTCGAGCCCGAAGCCCGAGCCCGCGCCCGTGAGCACCGCGGTCCTGCCGGCAAAGTCCTGCATCATGGTTGTGTCTCCTCGTTGGGTTGTGGGGGTCAGGGGCGCAGCATCTCGATGTGGTCGATGCCGTCCTCCAGATAGATGTCGCCATCGCGCACGAAGCCGTGCTGTTCGTAGAAGGCCTGCAGCCGCGCCTGCGCGCCGATGCGGATGGGCTGCGCGCCCCAGAGCCGCTCCAGCTGCTGCACCGCTTCGCGCATGAGCACATGGCCCAGACCGGTGCCGCGCGCGGCCGGGTCGCTCACCACGCGGCCGATGCTGGCCTCGCTGAACTTGAGGCCGGCGGGCACCAGGCGCGCGTAAGCCAGCAGGCGGCCATCGTGCTCACCCAGCAGGTGGTGGCAGTCGGGGTCGGCGCCGTCCATGTCCTGGAACAGGCACTGCTGCTCCATCACGAAGACCTCGGTGCGCAGGCGCAGCAGCGCGTACAGCGCGTGCGGGCCCAGGTCGGCAAAGGGCAGGCAGCGCCAGCGGATGTCGGACGGGGTCAAGCCTTGATTTCCTTCAGCACATAGCCCACGCGCGGGAAGTGCACATGCACCGTGCCCGCGCGCTCGTCGTGGCGTTCGAGGGTGTAGCGCGTGCGTGTGGCGGCCACCAGGGCGCCCTCGGTGGCCTCGGTGCCGAAGGCCTCGGCGGCCACGCTCACGCGGCTGCCCAGGGGAATGCCGTGGTCGTCCTGGAACACCTCGTCGGGCCGGATGGGCTCGGGCGTGGCCGCGTGGGCGATGCCCACGGCCTCGGTGCTGCTCAGGCGCTGCGGCCGGCCATGGCCGATGGCGGCGATGCGGTCCATCCACTCGAGCACGTCGGGCGTGGCGTCGAAGATGTCGGCCAGCACGGGGTTGAGCGTGCGCGTGAACCACAGCGGGTGGTAGGCCGCGAGGTCGGCGATGCAGGGCACCTCGCCCAGCAGGTAGGGCTGGTCGTCGAGCATGTTCGCCAGGCGGCGCAGGTAGCTGCGGTAGGCGCTGGTGCCGTCGGCCGGGCGCAGCAGCGTCATGTTCGTGCGCATGGCCGCGCGGTCGGCCGCAAAGGCCTGGCCTTCGCCCGGCGGGCGGTTGGCGAACATCGCGGCCGCGCCCTTGGGGCTGAGCGTGTAGGCCATGGAGGCCCAGAACAGCGGCGTGTCGGCCCACTGCGCGAGCGCGCGCGAGAGCCCGCGGGCGTGCGCAGGAAACAGCGGCGGCTCGGCCACACGGTGTTCGAGCACGTCGGCGATCAGCGCGGTGTCGCAGTAGATGTCGGCGCCGATCTGCAGGATGGGCGTCTTGCGGTAGCCGCCGGTGAGCGCGATCACGTCGGGCTTGGGCATGACGGCCGGGATGTGCACGCTGTGCCAGGCCAGGCCCTTCAAGCCGAGCATGAGGCGCACCTTCTCGGCGAACGGCGACATGGGGTAGTGGTGCAGGATCAGGTCGTGCATGGTGGTGGCGTGCATGGCCGTGAGGTTAGCGCGGCAGCGCGCGCGCGAGGATGGCGTCGACCTCGGTGCCCGCGGACAGCGAGCCGAAGCTGTGGCCCCAGTGCCCGCCCAGGCGGGAATCGCAGAAGGCGTGGAACACGGCCGTGGGCGCGGTCTGCGCGAGCAGCGCGGCCTGCACCGCCAGCGCCACGTCCTGTGCGAGGCGGCGCGCCTCCATTTCGGTGGCCATTTCTTCCACGCGCAGCGGCAGCCGCGCGGCCAGGTGGTCGAGCGCGGGGTGCATGCCCTTGGCGGGCGCCAGTTCGTGCGCGAGCGCGGCGGCGGCATCGGCCTTGCGGATCGCGCGCAGCAGGTCGAGCGCCATGATGTTGCCCGCGCCTTCCCAGATCGAGTTGAGCGGCATCTCGCGGTAGATGCGCGCCATGATGCCCTCGCCGCCCTCCTCCACGTAGCCGTTGCCGCCCAGGCATTCCATGGCCTCCTGCGCGAAGTGGCTGCCGCGCTTGCAGATCCAGAACTTGGCCACGGGCGTGAGCAGGCGCGCCATCACGGCCTCGTGGGCGTCGTCGGGGCGGTCGAAGGCGCGCGCCAGGCGCAGCGCGAGCGCGGTGGCGGCCTCGCTTTCCAGCGCCAGATCGGCCAGCACGTTCTTCATCAGCGGCTGGTCGATCAGGAACTTGCCGAAGGCCTTGCGCTGCGTGGTGTGGTTCAGCGCGATGGACAAGGCCTGGCGCATCAGACCGCTGGTGCCCAGCGCGCAGTCCAGCCGCGTGAGCGTGCCCATGGCGAGGATCTGCGGCACGCCGCGGCCCTCCTCGCCCACCAGCCAGGCGCTGGCGCCCAGGAACTCGACCTCGGAGCTCGCGTTGGCCTTGTTGCCGAGCTTGTCCTTCAGCCGCTGGATCGCGATCGCGTTGAGCGAGCCGTCGGGCAGCACGCGCGGCAGGAACAGGCAGCTCAGGCCGCTCGCGGTCTGCGCGAGGATGAGGAAGGCGTCGCACATGGGCGCCGAGAAAAACCACTTGTGGCCCGTGACCACGAAGCGTCGGCCCCAGGCGTCCTCGCCCGCGGGCTCGGCATGCGTGGTGTTGGCGCGCACGTCGGAGCCGCCCTGCTTCTCGGTCATGCCCATGCCCATGGTGGCGCCGGGCTTGTCGCGCCAGACCTTGAGCGCCGGGTCGTAGGCGCGGCTGGTGAGCTGCGGCGCCCAGTCGCCATAGATCGCCGCATTGCCCTGCAGCGCGGGCGTGACCGCGTAGCTCATGGAGATCGGGCACAGAACCGACGGCTCTAGCTCGGTGAACAGCATGAAGCCGGCCGCGCGCTGCAGGTGCGCATGGCCCGTGGCCCGCGCCTCGGGCGCAAAGGCCGCGCCATGAAGGCCCGCACCCACGGCCGCGCGCATCAGCGCGTGGTAGCTCGGGTGGAACTCCACCTGGTCGATGCGTTGCCCCACGCGGCTGTGGGTCTTGAGCTGGGGCGTGAACACGTTGGCCAGGCGCGCGTGCGTCTGGTACTCGGCGCTGCCCGCGAGCGCGCCGAGTTCGCGCAGCGCCGTGGTGTCGAGCCCGGGCGCGTTGAAGGCCAGCGCGGCCTGCAGCGGCCGGTTGGTCTCGAACAGGTTCACATCGGCCAGCGGCGCCGGCTGGTTGAAGACCTCGTGTGTCACGGTCATGGCATCTCCATTCGAGGGCCAGCGCGGAACCGGCTTTGCCGGGCCGCTGCTGGCGCCCCCTGGGGGGTGACGCCGCAGGCGGCGCGGGGGGTTACACCAGTTTCACCAACTGCTTGCCGAAGTTCTTGCCTTTGAGCAGGCCCAGGAAGGCCTCGGGCGCGGCCGAGATGCCCTGGGCGATGGTCTCGCGCGGGCGCAGTTTGCCGGTGGCCACGAGCGTGCCCAGTTCCTTGAGGGCCTCGGGCCAGACCTCCATGTGCTCGCTCACGATGAAGCCCTCGACCTTGAGGCGGTTCACCAGGATCAGCGCGGGGTTGGCCAGTGGCAGCGGCTGGCCGTCGTAGCCGGCGATCATGCCGCACACGGCGATGCGGCCGAAGGCGTTCATGCGCAGCAGCACGGCGTCGAGCACCATGCCGCCCACGTTCTCGAAGTAGCCGTCGATGCCCTTGGGGCAGACCTCTTTGAGCGCCTTGGCCAGCGAGTACATGTCCTTGTGCAGGCGGTAGTCGATGCAGGCGTCGAAGCCCAGCTCCTCGACCGCGTACTTGCACTTGTCGGGCCCGCCTGCGATGCCCACCACGCGGCAGCCGCGCGCCTTGGCGAGCGCGCCGAAGGCGCTGCCGACCGCGCCCGTGGCCGCGCTCACCACCACGGTGTCGCCGGGCTGGGGATTGATGATCTTCACCAGGCCGTACCAGGCGGTGACGCCGGGCATGCCCACGGCGCCCAGGTAGTGGCTCAGCGGCACGTGGGTGGTGTCGACCTTGCGCAGCGCGCCGGGCTGCTCGGCATCGACCACGCTGTATTCCTGCCAGCCGCCCATGCCCACCACCTTGTCGCCCACGGCGTACTTGGGGTGCTTCGATTCGGCGACCTCGCCCACCGTGCCGCCGATCATGACCTCACCCAGCGGCTGCGAGGCCGCGTAGCTCTTGCTGTCGTTCATGCGGCCGCGCATGTACGGGTCCAGGCTCAGGTAGTGGTGGCGCACCAGCACCTGGCCGTCCTTGAGCGCGGGCGTCTCGCTGGTCACGAGCTTGAAGTTGCTGGTGGTGGCTTCGCCCTGCGGGCGGTTGTCGAGCAGGATCTGGCGGTTGGCGGGCATGGGGGTCTCCTCGGGGTCAGTCGGTCGAAATGCGGTTGAGGGCTTGCGTGCTGCCGGCCCCGGTGGGCAGGCGCGGCACGAACTTGAAGGTGCCGGTGGCATGGCTGCACAGCCGGCCCTGGGCGTCGAACACCTGGCCTTCGGTGAAGGCCATGGTGGCCGAGCGGTGCAACAGACGGCCCTTGGCCGTGAGCGCGCCTTGCGAGGCGCGCATGAAGCTGGTCTTCATCTCGATGGTCACGGCGCCCATGCTGGGCTCCACCGAGCGCGCGGCATGCGCCATGACCACGTCGAGCAGGGTCATAGTGGCGCCGCCGTGCACCACGTCGAACGAGTTCAGGTGCTCGCCCGAGGGGTCGAAGCCGATCTCGGCCTCGCCGCCTTCCATGCGGCGCAGCTTGAAGCCGAGCAGCTCGACGAAGGGGATGCGAACGGAAAATTCCATGGGCGTTCAGAGGCTGTTTCGCCGCCGGGCCGCCCCAAGGCGAAACGCGCCCCCTCGGGGGGCAGCGACCCGCGCAGCGGCGGAGCGTGGGGGCATGTTCAGCCTCCCGTGATGATGGACACGCCGCCGTCCACCGCCAGCCACTGGCCGGTGATGTGCTTGCCGGCGTCGCTCGCGAACAGCAGCGTGAGGCCCTTGAGGTCTTCGTCGTCGCCCAGGCGGCCCAGCGGCGCGTGCGCGGCCAGCTTCTCTTCGCCCATGGCCTTGAGCGTGCCCTGGGTCATCTTGCTCGGGAAAAAGCCCGGGCAGATGGCGTTGACGCGAATGCCGTGGTCGCCCCACTCGGCCGCGAGCGCGCGCGTGAAGTTGATCACCGCGCCCTTGGACGTGTTGTACGCAATGGTTTTCATGCCGCGCGGGTTGCCCCCCAGGCCCGCGATGGACGCGGTGTTGATGATGGTGCCGTGCTTGTTCGGAATCATGCTCAGGCGCGCCACTTCCTGGCTCAGGATGAAGTAGCTGCGCACGTTGAGGTCCATCACCTTGTCCCAGGCCTCGACCGGGTGGTCTTCGGCCGGTGCGCCCCAGGCCGCGCCCGCGTTGTTCACGAGGATGTCGATGCGGCCCAGGCGCTGCATGGCCTCTTTGGCGAGGCGGCGGCACTCTTCTTCGTTCTGGCCGTCGGCCGCGATCCACTGCGCGTCAATGCCCGCGGCCTGGAGTTCGGCCGTGGCGGCTTCGAGGTCGCTGGCCTTGCGCGAGCTGATCAGCACGCGCGCGCCGGCCTCGCCGAGCGCGTGCGCCATCTGCAGGCCCAGGCCGCGTGAGCCGCCGGTGATGAGCGCGGTGCGGCCCTTGAGGTCGAAGAGTTGGGAGATGGTGCGGGTCATGTCTTGTCTGCCTCGGTGTTGTCGGTGATGAAGTCCATGCACTGCCGTTCGGCCACCACGGCCTTCATGAAGGGCTTGATGGCCACGTGCGTCGGGTGGTTCTGGTAGGCCGCGAGCGCCGCGGCATCGGTGAAGGTGCTGTCGAGCACCAGGTCGTAGGTGCACTCCAGCCCCGGGCGGGCCAGGCCCACCTGGAACTGCACGGTGCCGGGGTGCAGCTTCGCACAGCCCATGAGCAGGGCCTCGGCCTTGCGCAGGTTGGTCTCGCGGTCGGCGCCCCCGGCCTCGTCCTTGAATTTCCACATCACGATGTGGCGCAGCATGTCGGTCCTCCCGTCGGTCGTCAGAAAGCGGCTTCGGGCAGGTCGGCGCAGGTCGCATCGCGCCGGCTCACCACCCCGAGCCAGGCGCCGATTTTCGGCAATTCGTAGTGGAAGAAGAAACGCATGGCCGCGAGCCGGCCGGTGCGTGCGGCGCTCTCGGGCGCGCTGTGTGCAGCCAGCGCCACGTCGAGCCAGATCCAGGCCAGCACCGTGTGGCCAAAGGCCTGCAGGTAGGGCACGGCATTGGCGAGCGCCTCGGCCGGATTGCCCGTGGCCCAGGCGGCCTTGGTGGCCGCACCCACCGCTTGCAGCGCCTGGCCCAGCGCGTTGGCGTGCGCCGCGAGTTCGGGCTGCTGGATGGCGCGCTCGATGGTGGCGTTGATGCGCTGCGCCAGCAGCTGCAGGCCGCGGCCGTTTTCCATCAGCACCTTGCGGCCCAGCAGGTCCATGGCCTGGATGCCGTGCGTGCCCTCGTGGATCATGTTCAGGCGGTTGTCGCGCCAGTACTGCTCCACCGGGAAATCGCGCGTGTAGCCGTAGCCGCCGTGCACCTGGATGGCCAGGCTGTTGGCCTCCAGGCACCACTCGCTGGGCCAGCTCTTGGCAATCGGCGTGAGCACCTCCAGCAGCAGCCGCGCCTCGTCGGCGGCCTCGGGTGCGCCGGTGTGCTGTTCGTCGACCAGGCGCGCGCAGTACAGCTCGAGCGCGAGCGCGCCCTCGCAGTAGCTCTTCTGCGCCAGCAGCATGCGCTTCACATCGGCGTGTTCGATAATGCGGCTCTGCGGCCGGTTCGGGTCTTTGCCCTCGGGCCCCACGGGTCGGCCTTGCGGGCGGTTCTTCGCGTAGTCGAGGCTCGCGTGGTAGCCCGCCATGCCGAGCATGGTGGCGGCCATGCCCACGCCGATGCGGGCCTCGTTCATCATGTGGAACATGCAGCGCAGGCCCTCGCCGGGCTGGCCCACGAGGTAGCCGATGGCGCCGGCCGCGCCGCGCACCGGGTACTTGCCTTCGCCGAAGTTCAGCAGCGTGTTGGTGGTGCCGCGCCAGCCGCACTTGTGATTGAGGCCCGCGAGCGCCACGTCGTTGCGCTCGCCCGTGAGCGCGCCATCGGCGTCCACGAGCTTCTTGGGCACGATGAACAGCGAGATGCCCTTCACGCCCGGCGGCAGCCGGCCGTCGGGGCCGGGGATCTTGGCCAGCACCAGGTGCACGATGTTCTCGCTCAGCTCGTGCTCGCCGGCCGAGATCCACATCTTGTTGCCCTTGAGGCGAAAGCGCGGGCCCAGCGGGTCGGCCTCGAAGCCTTCGCCGTCGGGCACGGCGCGCGTGGCCACGTCGCTCAGGCTGGAGCCGGCCTGGGGCTCGCTCAGGCACATGGTGCCGCTGAAGCGGCCCGAGAACTCGTTGAGCGCGAACACGCGCTTTTGCGCCGCGCTGCCGTGCGCCATGAGCAGGTTGGCGTTGCCCACGGTGAGCATGCCCGCGCCGATGCTCACCGAAGCCATGGCGAAGAAGGCATTGGCCGCGGCCTCGACCGTGTAGGGCAGCTGCATGCCGCCGATGTCGTAGTCCTGCGCGGCGCTGAGCATGCCGCTTTCGGCATAGGCCTGCCACGCGTCGTGCGTGGCCTGCGGCAGGATCACCTTCTCGCCATCGAACCGCGGCTCCTGCGTGTCGACCAGGCGGTTGAAGGGCGCGTACTTCTCGCGCGCGATGCGCTCGCAGGTGTCGAGCACCGCGTCGAAGGTCTCGCGGCTGTGATCGGCAAACCGCGCGCGCTGGTTCAGGGCCTCGGCCCCGAGCCAGTCGTGCAGCAGGAAGTCGATGGTGGGGCGCAGGCTCATGGTGCGCCCTGCCCTTACAGCACTTCGAAGACGCCGGCGGCGCCCATGCCGCCACCGATGCACATGGTCACGCACACGCGCTTGGCGCCGCGGCGCTTGCCCTCGATCAGCGCATGGCCCGTCAGGCGCTGGCCCGACACGCCATAGGGGTGGCCCACGGCGATTGCGCCGCCGTTGACGTTGAGGCGGTCGGCCGGGATGCCGAGCTTGTCGCGGCAGTAGATGACCTGCACCGCGAAGGCCTCGTTGAGCTCCCAGAGGTCGATGTCGCTGACCTTCAGGCCCAGCTTCTTGAGCACCTTGGGCACGGCGTACACCGGGCCGATGCCCATTTCGTCGGGCTCGCAGCCGGCCACGGCGAAGCCCAGGAAACGGCCCAGGGGCTTGAGGTTGTGCTGCGCGGCGTACTGCTCGCTCACCACCACGCAGGCGCCCGCGCCGTCGCTGAACTGGCTGGCGTTGCCGGCCGTGACCACGCCGCCGGGCAGCGCGGGCTTGATGCCGCTGATGCCTTCCTTGGTCGTACCTTCGCGCAGGCCTTCGTCGGCGCTCACGGTGACCTTCTTGGTGATCAGCCCCAGGGTCTTGTCGGCCACGCCCGCGGTCACGGTGATGGGCGCGATCTCGTCGTTGAACTTGCCCGCGGCCTGCGCGGCGCAGGCCTTCTGCTGGCTGGCGGCGCCGTATTCGTCCATGGCGTCGCGCGAGATGTTGTAGCGCTTGGCCACCTGCTCGGCGGTCTGCAGCATGCTCCAGTAGATCTCGGGTTTCTTCTTGTCGAGGTCGAGGTCGCGCAGCATGTGCAGGTTCATCTCCTGCTGCACGCACGAAATGCTTTCCACACCGCCGGCCACGTACACATCGCCCTCGCCCGCGATCACGCGCTGGGCGGCCAGGGCAATGGTCTGCAGGCCCGACGAGCAAAAGCGGTTGACGGTCATGCCCGAGACGCTCACCGGCAGATCGGCCATGAGCGCGATCTGGCGCGCGATGTTGGCGCCCGTGGCGCCCTCGGGGTTGGCGCAGCCCATGATCACGTCTTCGACGTGCGCAGCCTCGACGCCCGCGCGCTCGAGCGCGGCGCGCACCGCATGGCCGCCCAGGGTGGCGCCATGGGTCATGTTGAAGGCACCCTTCCAGCTCTTGGTGAGCGGCGTGCGGGCGGTGGAAACGATGACGGCGTTGCTCATGTGAAGTCTCCTGATTCGGGGGCGGCCATCAGCCGTTGAAATTCTTGCCTTCGGCGACGAGGCGCTGGATGAGCGGTGCGGGCTCCCAGAACTTCGCGTCGTCGAGCGGGTTGCGCTGGAAGCGCTTCATGGCCTGCACCACGTTGAACAGGCCCACCTCGTCGGCGTACTTGAGCGGGCCGCCGCGGTGCACCGGGAAGCCGTAGCCGAAGATGTAGACCACGTCGATGTCGCTGGCCTTGTTCGCAATGCCTTCTTCGAGGATGTGCGCGGCCTCGTTCACCAGCGAGAACACCAGGCGCTGCACGATCTCTTCGTCGGAGATCTTGCGCGGCGTGATGCCCAGGGCCTTGCGGTGGTCGGCGATCATCTGCTCGACCTCGGCGTTGGGGATGGCGTCGCGCTTGCCCGGCACGTAGTCGTACCAGCCCTTGCCCACCTTCTGGCCGAAGCGGCCCTTCTCGCACAGCAGGTCGGCGGTCTTGCTGTACTTCATGTCGGGCTTCTCGGTGTAGCGGCGCTTGCGGATCGCCCAGCCGATGTCGTTGCCCGCGAGGTCGCCCATGCGGAACGGGCCCATGGCAAAGCCGAACTTCTCGATCGCGCGGTCCACCTGCGCGGGGGTGCAGCCTTCGTCGAGCAGGAAGCCGCCCTGGCGGCCGTACTGCTCGATCATGCGGTTGCCGATGAAGCCGTCGCACACGCCCGAGACCACGGCGGTCTTCTTGATTTTCTTGGCCACGCTCATCACGGTGGCCATCACGTCCTTGGCGGTCTTGTCGCCGCGCACCACCTCGAGCAGCTTCATCACGTTGGCGGGGCTGAAGAAGTGCAGGCCCACCACGTCCTGCGGGCGCTGGGTGAAGTTGGCGATCTTGTTGACGTCGAGCGTGGAGGTGTTGGACGCGAGGATCGCGCCCGGCTTCATCACCGCGTCGAGCTTCTTGAACACCGCCTCTTTCACGCCGATCTCTTCAAACACGGCCTCGATCACGAGGTCGGCGTCCTTGATGGCGTCGTAGTCCAGCGTGGTGGTCAGCAGGGCCATGCGCGCGTCGAGCTTGTCCTGCTTGAGCTTGCCCTTCTTCACCTGGGCCTCGTAGTTGCCGCGCATCACGCCCACGCCGCGGTCCAGCGCTTCCTGCTTGGTCTCGAGGATGGTCACGGGAATGCCCGCGTTGAGGAAGTTCATCGAGATGCCGCCGCCCATGGTGCCAGCGCCGATCACGGCGACCTTTTCGATCTTGCGCTGCGGCGTGTCCTCGGGCACGTCGGGGATCTTGCTCGCGGCGCGCTCGGCGGTGAACAGGTGGCGCAGCGCGCGGCACTCGGGCGTCCACATCAGGTTGATGAAGATCTCGCGCTCGAACAGCATGCCCTGGTCGAACTTCTGCTTGGTCGCGGCCTCGACCGCGTCCACGCACTTGGCGGGCGCGGGGAAGTTCTTGGCCATGCCCTTGACCATGTTGCGCGCGAACTGGAAGTAGGCGTCGCCGTCCTTGTGCTTGCAAGGCAGGTTTCGCACCAGCGGCAACGCGCTGCCATCGGCGTGTTTCGCCGCCGCCTCGCGCGCGAAGGCCAGGGCCTCGTCGAGCAGGCTCTCGGGGCTGGCGGCCAGCTTGTCGAACAGCTTCTGGCCAGGCAACTGGGCGAGCATCTCGCTCTTGACGGGCTCGCCGCTCACGATCATGTTGAGCGCGGCCTCCACGCCGATCACGCGCGGCAGGCGCTGCGTGCCGCCGGCGCCGGGGATCAGGCCCAGCTTGACTTCGGGCAGCGCGATGTTGGCGCCCGGCGCGGCGATGCGGTAATGGCAGCCCAGCGAAAGCTCGAGGCCACCGCCCATGGCCACGCTGTGGATCGCGGCCACCACGGGCTTGCGGCAGTTCTCCACCGCCAGGATCACGCTCAGCAGGTTGGGTTCGGCCAGCGCCTTGGGCGTGCCGAACTCGCGGATGTCGGCCCCACCCGAGAAAGCCTTGCCCGCGCCCGTGATCACCACGGCCTTCACGGCGGGATCGGCCTGCGCCTGGTCCAGGCCGTTGGTGATGCCCTGCCGCGTGGCCAGGCCCAGGCCGTTGACCGGCGGGTTGTTCAGGGTGATGAGGGCGATGTCTCCGTGGACCTTGTACTCGGCAGTCATGTGGCTTCCTTGATAACGGGAAAAGAACGGTCGTTCGCTTTTGCGATTCTAGGAACGCCACCTTACCCGGCAATCGGGGTTTGTCGCGGTCGGGACAAACGGGTGGGCGCACGGGTTTCCCCGAGCCGAGACCTGCTTTGTGCGGGGTGGCCACGCCATCACCTCGCGCGTCCACGGGGCATGAACCGGCGAGGTGTTGTCGATGAACAACTGCCGGGCCTGGCGGACAGGCTGGCGCAAGCGCCCCCATCCCTGCGCCTTTTGCGGGCCGCGGCCGCCTCTAAAGCCACAAATGCAACCCCATTGGCGCTCACCTGGGCCTGGGTGTTGCTGGGATGTCGTCAGAAAATGGTCAAGTGTCAAATTTGACACATACCCCCTACCCATTTTTGAGGACGCGCCATGGACCTGACCAAAACCCTTGCTTCTTCGCCGGTTCAACCCTTTGGCTGGAGCACGCCGGGCGCGGGCTGGCAGCAAGCACCACAGGAACTCAATGCGGTGGTGCTGCGCACGCGCGCACAGCGCCTCATGGTCAAGCACCTGCGCGCGCTGGCCGACACCCAGACCGAGTACCGCATCGACCCCGCGCTTGCGGCCATGGAGGAGCTCAAGGATGAACTGGGTGTGGTGATGGCCATCATGCTGGGCAACGAGCCCATCGCCACCATCCGATTCATTCCCTCGGGCCACGGTGTGACCGTGACCGAACGCTTCTGGGGCTTTGCAAGCGCCGGCACCGAGCTGGTGGGCCCTGACAGCTGGGAGGCCGGCCGCCTGATCATGTCACCCGACCATCGCCGCGGGGACATGCTGCCCAAGTGCATGTCGCTGGCCTTTGCCGAACTGGTTCAGACCGTGAAGGTGCGCCACCTGCATGGTTCCTGCCACATGCGCCTGTACCGCCTCTACCGCCGCTTCGGCTTCCAGATCCACACCCGCACCACCACGGTCGATGGCGCAGACGCCGCCCTGGTGCATGGGGACGTGCGCTCCGTGGCGCGCGCGCTCAAGGTGGATCTGCCCGAGTTCATGGACAGCCAGATTCCCGCCCTGCTCGTCTGATCTTTCGGGCATGGGGACCCTGGCGCCGTCGGGCCGTCGGGGGCAACTGCTAGAGTCCGCCCGCGACCCTAGCGTGAACACAACAAGAGGCCGGTCGTCAGGGAGAGGAGTCCAATGAGGCAGGTCTTGCGTCGTCTGTACGAACGTTACTGCTTGCACCACGAGAACCAGCCACTGCTGCAGTGGATCGGCGTGGTGGGCGCGCTGGCGTTTCCCATTCTTTATCTGCTGCGGCTCACTTCGATCGTGCCGCCGCGTTACGACGACCTCTACTGGCGCGTGGCCGCCACCCTGCTGTGTATCGGGCTTGCGCTGCGTCGCTGGTGGCCAAGCCGGTTGCGGCCCTGGTACACGGCCTATTCGTATCTTGTCGTTCTCTACTGCCTGTCGTTCCTGCTCACCTTCACCGCCTTGAAGAATCAGGGCGGCGCCCTGTCGGTGGTGAATATGGTGATGGGCACGGTGCTCATCATTCTGCTTGCCGACTGGCGCAACGCGGTCGTGATGCTGGTGAGTGGCTATGTGCTGGCGGCCGCCACCTACCTGTACACCGAACCCGATGCCCAGATACCGTCGGCATTCACGATTGCGGCGCTGACGTCCATCCTCGTGGTCGTGGCGGGGGCGTTGTCCCACTATGGCCAGAAGCGCGCCGAACTCGAACGCTTGCGCAAGGTGTACGCAGGCCTGGCCGGGGCCATCGCGCATGAGGTTCGCACCCCGCTGGCCCAGGTGCAGCACGCCTTGCGCGTGATAGATGGTGAAGTGGCGCACGGCTCTGCCGCCGCCCGCGCCGTCGAGCAGGGCCATGCGGCCATCAGCCGCGGCCTGCAATCCATCACCATCACACTGCAGCAGATCAGCGACCGGCGTCCACGCCAGGAGGATCTCGTGCCCTTGTCGGCCGAGCGCTGCGTTCGCCGGGCCTTGGCGGATTACGCCTACGAATCGGTCCAGGCGCGCGAATGTGTGCAACTGCGGGTCGATGGCGACTTCGGCTTCCGTGGGGAGCAGACCGCATTTGAGCTGGTGCTGTTCAACCTGTTGCGCAACGCGCTGTACTACCTGCCCTTGCACCCCCAGATGAAGGTGGAGGTGGTGGTGCAGGCCGAGCCTGAGCCGCTCGTGCGGGTTCGCGACACGGGCCCCGGCATAGACCCCCGCTTGTTGCCGACCTTGTTCCAGGAATTCCAGACCCTCGGGAAGGCCGAAGGCACAGGTCTGGGGTTGTCGTTCTGCCGACGGGTGATGCGGGCGCTGGGTGGCGACATCCTGTGCCGCTCCGAGCGCGGGGCCTTCACCGAGTTCGTCCTCGTCTTTCCCCGCGGTTCGGCCGAAGTCATGCCCCTGCCCGCGGCAGCTGTGCCGAGTGCGCTCGCCGGCCGCACCGTCCTCGTCGTCGACGACCAGGCCCTCAACCGCACCATCGCACGCGCCCTGCTCGGCGAACTGGGCGTGAACGTGATCGAGGCCGAGCATGGCCAGCACGCGCTGGATCTGTTGCAGGCCGGCCCGCTGCCGGATGCCGTGCTCATGGATGTGAACATGCCCGGGCTCAGCGGCATCGAGACAACGCAGCGCCTGCGGGCCCTGGCGGGCCACGTGGGGCGCGTACCCGTGCTGGCGCTCACGGCCAACGATTCGGCCAACGTGCAGGCGGCCGCGCGCGAGGCGGGCATGCAGGGTGTGCTGGCCAAGCCCATCGACGCCACCGCCCTGCAGCGCGCGCTCGGGGCCGCGTTCGAAGGCCGCGTGGCCGAACCCGCAACGCCGGCACCGGCGCCAGCGGCCTCTGGCGCTGCCGGCCAGGCCGAACTGCTCAACCTGGCCCGCCTGGACAACTTCGAGCGCCTGGGCATGCTGCACGAGCTGCTGCCCCACGCCCTGCTCGATCTGCGCGGCCACCTGCAGGCCATGCAGCAGGCGGCCGAAGCGGGTCAGGCCGATCGGGTGTCGGAACGCCTGCACGCGCTCGTGGGTCTGGCCGGTGAGGTGGGCGCGCAGGCCCTGCACGCGCGGGCCCGCGAGCGTTATGCGGTCTGGCTCGAGGGCAAACGCCCCGCAGGCGCCGCGTGGACGCGTGAGCTCAAGGAGCTGCTCGAAGCCAGCGAGCAGGCGCTGTGGCGGCACTGCGGGGTAAAGGCGGCGGACCCGTCGGCGCCGGTGCCGCCGGTGTGATCGCCCCGCCCGCCGCCCCGGCTCAGTCGTGGCTGATCAGCGTCGGCGAGCCGGCGGTCAGGACGGTTTCGAGCAGCCGCTCGATCTTCCTCCGGGTCTTGTCGTTGGTGCCGCTGAATTTCAGTTTCAGGATGGCCCCTTCCTTGACCAGCGCCTTGAGGCTCGCCCAGTCGCTCTTCCTGAGGCAGTCGGCATTGAGCGCCAGCAGCCCCAGGTACGCGCTGGGTTTGATGGCCAGGCGTTGATCGAGCTCGTGCAGCAGCTTCGAGATGGCCGTTGAGTCGCTGGGCAACAGCTTCCATTTCGATGGCGCCGGCTCGTAGTAGGTGCAGGCCGACAGGTCGAGGCCCAGGAGGCAATCCGCCTGGTCGCAGAGCGCGTAGCCCACGCGGCTGGCATCGGCCCAATCCATGGATGCGTAGGGCCAGCGCAGCGTGGCATTGCTGGCAGACAGGTGGCGGGCCAATGCCGCGCTGTCGCGTCGGCGCAGGCCGTCGACAAGCGCCTGGTCGTCCAGGATGGCATCGCTTGGCCTCACGACGGGCACGGGGCTGTGCGTGGCCGCCGTTTTCGACGAAGACGGGCGTTCGGGCCGGGCCGCGGCGGGGTGGATGCAGCAATCGCCTCGCCAGATCTTCACACCTTGCAAGGCGAGACGCCGGGCCAATTCCGGCATGACTTGAAGGTTGCGTTTCTGGATCGCCTGACGCTCCGTCACGGCTTCGGGGTTGATCACGAGCTCACGGATCTTCCGGTGCAAGAGCAATTGCACCAGCGCGACCCAGTGGTCATCCGTGTTGAGCACGAAGGCATCGATCCACAGGGTGTCCAGGGGCCTGGTGCGCGCCTCGATGCCTTTGAGCACCAGGTCGAGGCGATCGAACTTGGCGCTGCGCATATCGACGCTGACCAGCGAATCCACGGTGACGGAAAGCAGGATCTCCAATTGCATGCAACCCATGAACGCCACATGCGTGCCCGTCAGCGCAATGTGGGTTTGGTGGGTCTTGATCAGATGAGTCAAGGCCAACGCCGCGCCCCCGGTGTTCAGGTAGGTCTTGGTGAGCATGTTGGGCGGCAGGGGCAGCTGCAGCGCATCCGGCGCGTGCGGGGCCGCGGGCCCTTCGGGGCGTGGCGGTGGCGTTTCCGTCGGAATCACGGCGGTGCCGCTGTGGGCCAGCCGATCGAGCTGATCGACCGTGAAGGCGTTGCCGGGTGCGTACAGCAGCTCCAGCGGCCGCTGCGGGGAGCGCTGCTCAAGACACTCCACGAGGTACTGGTAGTCCTGCGGCTCGAGGGGCTTGAAGGTGGCGCTGGTGTCGTCGAGCTTGCGGGTGTGCTCGATGTTCAAGGACACCAGGCTCGTGTTGAACGGCAGGCACTCGAAGATGTGCAGCGGCGAGCCTGAATCCTGCAGTTCGAGGTCACGGATCTCGCAGTCGCGCTTTCGCAAGGCATCACCCAGCGCCTGACACGCAGCGTGCTGGCTGGCCTGTTCGGAGGGAGGGAGCGCAGCGCTTTGGCGGCTGAGCGGACTTGTGTAGACGGGTCGGCTGGCTTTGATCATGGGGGTTCCTTCCTGGTGACAACAAAGAGCCCCTTGTGTCGCCCCCTCCCCGGGCGGGTTCCGCGCCGCCCGTCAATCCGTGCGCCGCCCGCGCGTCACACCTCCAGCCACTCCTTGCGCACCGCCGGATCGGCCTTGAGCTGCTCGGGTGTGCCTTCGAACACGATGCTGCCGTGCCCCATCACCAGCACACGGTCCGAGATGCTCATGGCGATGGTGAGCTTCTGCTCGATCAGCAGCACCGAGATGCCGCGCGCCTTGAGCTTTTGCAGGTACTCGGCCACCAGCTCCACGATCTTGGGCGCCAGGCCCTCGGTGGGCTCGTCGATGATGATGAGATCGGGGTCGCCCATGAGCGTGCGGCACAGCGTGAGCATCTGCTGCTCGCCGCCCGAGAGCACGCCCGCTTCGGTGTGCTGGCGTTCCTTCAGGCGCGGGAACATGGCGTACATGTCGTCGAAGCCCCAGCGCGAGCCCCTGCCTTTGCCCTTCTGGCCCAGCATGAGGTTCTGGTGCACGGTGAGCGTGGGAAAGATGTCGCGGTTCTCGGGCACGTAGCCCAGGCCGAGGTGGGCCACCTCGTAGGCCTTGCGGCCCACGATCTGCTGCCCCTTCCATTCCACGCTGCCTTCGCATTCCACCAGGCCCATCACGGCCTTGGCGGTGGTGGATCGGCCCGAGCCGTTGCGCCCCAGCAGGGCCACGATCTCGCCGGCCCCGACCTCGAAGTTCACGCCATGCAGCACATGGCTTTTGCCGTAGTAGGCGTGCAGGTTCCGGATGTTCAGCATCAGTGCCCCGCTCCCTGGGCGTCGGCCACGTGCGAGCCGAGGTAGGCCTCTTGAACGCGCGCGTTCGCGCGCACGGCGTCGGGCGTGTCGAAGGCCAGCACTTCGCCGTACACCACCACGGCGATGCGATCGGCCAGGCCGAAGACCACGCCCATGTCGTGCTCCACGGTGAGCAGGGTCTTGCCCACGGTCACCTCCTTGATGAGGTCGATGAAGCGCGCGGTCTCGCTCTTGCTCATGCCCGCGGTGGGTTCGTCGAGCAGCACCACGTCGGCCCCGCCCGCGATGGTGATGCCGATCTCGAGGGCGCGCTGCTCGGCGTAGGTGAGGTTCATGGCCAGCACGTCGCGCTTGCGCTCCAGGTGGATCATGCGCAGCAGCTGCTCGGCGCGCTCGTTGGCGTCGTGCAGGCGCGACAGGAACTTGAGGAAGCTGTAGCGGTAGCCCAGGCTCCACAACACCCCGCAGCGCAGGTTCTCGAACACGCTGAGCTTGGGGAAGATGTTGGTGATCTGGAAGCTGCGCGAGAGCCCCGCGCGGTTGATCTCGAACGGGCGTTTGCCGTCGATGCGCTGGCCATTGAGCAGCACCTCGCCGCTCGTGGGCGCGAAGCGCCCGCTGATGAGGTTGAACAGCGTGGACTTGCCGGCGCCGTTGGGGCCGATGATGGCCACGCGCTCGCCCGCGTTCACGGCCAGGTTCACGCCGCGGATGATCTCGGTCTTGCCGAAGCGCTTGCGCAGGTCGCGCAGCTCCAGCGCCGGGGTGGTCGGGGTGCCGGCGCTCATGCCGCGCTCCTTTGCTGCAGGCGGTTCTCGATGTCTTCCTGAATGGCGCCCCAGTGGCGCACGAAACCGCGGCGCACGAACTCGAACAGACCGAAGCCCACGGCGGTGGCCGCCAGCGCGCCGGCCCAGCTGCCCATGCCGCGCGCGTGCAGCGTGAGGCCCAGGAAGCGCAGCTCGTCGCCCAGCGTGGTGCTGAGCTGCAGGTGGTAGACCATTTCGATCACCGCGGCCGCGCCGAGCAGCATGAGGCTGCCGGTGGCGAACAGCGCCAGGTAGCGCCACAGCAGTTCGCGCAGCCGGCCGAAGGCGGCCACGCGCAGGTTCATCATGATCAGGCTCGCGATGCCGCCCGGCGCGTAGATCACCATGAACAGGAAGATCAGGCCCAGGTAGAGCAGCCAGGCCTTGGTGAGCTCGGACAGCAGCACGAAGGCCAGCACCATGAGCACGCCGCCGATGATGGGGCCGAAGAAGAAGGTGGCCCCGCCCAGGAAGGTGAACAGCAGGTAGGCGCCCGAGCGCGCTGCGCCCACCACCTCGGCGGTCACGATCTCGAAGTTGAGCGCGGCCAGCCCGCCCGAGATGCCCGCGAAGAAGCCCGCGATGATGAAGGCGAAGTAGCGCACCTTCTGCGTGTCGTAGCCCACGAACTCCACGCGCTCGGGGTTGTCGCGCACGGCGTTGAGCATACGGCCCAGCGGCGTGTGCGTGAAGGCGTACATGGCGGCCACGCACACGAAGGTGTAGACCGCGATCAGGTAATACACCTGGATCTGCGGGCCGAAGGTGATGCCCATGAAGGGCTGACCCGCCATGCGGTTGCCCGACACCCCGCCCTCGCCGCCGAAGAACTCGGGGATCATGAGCGCCAGCGCGAACACCAGCTCGCCCAGGCCGAGCGTGATCATGGCGAAGGTGGTGCCGGCCTTGCGCGTGGTGACGTAGCCGAACAGCACCGCAAAGCCCAGGCCGGCCACGCCGCCCACCAGCGGGATCAGCGACACCGGCATCTGCATCGCGCCTTCGGTGACGCGGTTGAGCGCGTGGATGGCCATGAACGAGCCCAGGCCGGTGTACACCGCGTGGCCGAAGCTGAGCATGCCGCCCTGGCCGAACAGCATGTTGTAGGACAGGCAGGCGATGATCGCGATGCCCATCTGCGACAGCACCGTGAGCGCGAGGCCGCTGCTGAAGAGCATCGGCGCCACGACGAGCAGCAGCGCAAAGCCGCCCCAGATCGCGGTGCGCGCGAAGCGCGAGGACCGTGCTTTCATGTCAGCCCTCCCGCTTTCCGAGCAGGCCGCGCGGGCGGAAGATCAGGATCAGCACCAGGAACAGGTACGGCAGGATGGGGGCCACTTGCGACAGGGTGAGCTTGATGTAGGAGTTGTTGCGCAGCGCGTCCGACAGCGGCATGCCGAGCTGTTCGAGCAGCGTGAGCAGCGAGTACTCGAAGGCCACGGCGAAGGTCTGGATCACGCCGATCAGCAGCGAGGCCACGAAGGCGCCCGAGAGCGAGCCCATGCCGCCCACCACCACCACCACGAAGATCACCGAACCCACGGTGGCCGCCATGGCCGGCTCGGTGAGGAAGGTGCTGCCGCCGATCACGCCGGCCAGGCCCGCGAGCGCCGAGCCCGCGCCGAACACCAGCATGAACACGCGTGGCACGTTGTGGCCCAGCGATTCCACCGCCTCGGGGTGGGTGAGCGCGGCCTGGATCACCAGGCCGATGCGCGTGCGCGTGAGCAGCAGCCACACCGACAGCAGCATGACCACGGCCACCAGCATCATGAAGCCGCGCGTGGCCGGAAACGGCGAACACACCACGCGCACCGCGGCGTCGGCCGCGCTGCACAGCTCGGCCGGCGCACTGCCCCACACCAGGCGCATGCCGTCGATGGAGTGGTTGATGAGGGTGAACACCGGGCCGCGCAGCACCTCGGGCGGGCGGAATTCCACCGCGATGCGGCCCCACACGAGCTGCACGATCTCGACGATCACGTAGGACAGGCCGAAGGTGACGAGCAGCTCGGGCACGTGGCCGAACTTGTGCACCTTGCGCAGACACTGGCGCTCGAAGGCCGCGCCCAGCAGTCCCACCACGACGGGTGCGATCAGCAGCGCCGGCCAGAAGCCCACGAACTGCGCCACCGAGTAGCCCACGTAGGCGCCCAGCATGTAGAAGCTCGCGTGCGCGAAATTGAGCACGCCCATCATGCTGAAGATCAGCGTGAGCCCCGAGCTGAGCATGAACAGCAGCAGCCCGTAGCTGAGCCCGTTCAGCATCGAGATGATGAAAAACTCCATTCCCTCGGACCTCTCCTGGTCGGTGAAATCAAAGAGCCCGAAACGGCACCCCGTGTCGGGCTCTGTGGGTCTGACGCCGGCGCGTCAGGGGCGCTTCATCTGGCAGCTCGTGGGCGTGCTCGACACGTAGTTCGGGTACTCGGCCACCGGCGCCAGCGTCATGCCGGTCTTCTCGGGACTGTACGGGTACTTGGCGTCGGCCTTCTGCCACACCGACATGTACAGCGGCTGCTGCAGCTGGTGGTCGGTCTTGCGCATCTGCACTTCGCCGTTGAAGCTCTTGACCTCCAGGCCTTCGAGCGCCGCCGCCACCTTCACCGGGTCGGTCGACTTGGCCTTGGCCATGGCCGCGCCCAGCATCTCGAAGATGCGGATGGTGGAGCCGGTGTAGAAGTCGTCGTTGTACTTCTGGTTGAACTCCTTCATCCACTTGTCCATCTGCCCACCCATGTTGTAGTGGTTGTAGGCGATCTGGTAGACGCGGCCCGCACCGTTGGTGCCGAGCGCGGTGGGCGTGCCGGTGACGCCCGCGTAGTAGGTGAAGAAGTTGCCGTTGAAGCCGTTCTCGTTGGCGGCCTTGATGAGCAGCGAGAGGTCCGAGCCCCAGTTGCCGGTGATCACGGTGTCGGCGCCCGAGGCCTTGATCTTGGCGATGTAGGGCGCGAAGTCGCGTGTCTGCGCGAGCGGGTGCAGGTCTTCGCCCACGATCTGGATGTCGGGACGCTTGCGGCCCAGCGTCTCCTTCGCAAACTTCACCACCTGGTGGCCGTGCGAATAGTTCTGGTTGAGCAGGTAGACCTTCTTGATGTCGGGCCGCTTGGCGATGAAGCTCGACATCGCCTCCATCTTCATCGAGGTGTCGGCGTCGAAGCGGAAGTGCCAGTAGCTGCACTTGCTGTTGGTCAGGTCGGGGTCGACCGCCGAGTCGTTGAGGTACAGCACCTCTTTGCCGGGGTTGCGCGCGTTGTGCTTTTCCACCGCGTCGGCCAGCGCCAGCGCCACCGACGAGCCGTTGCCCTGGATGATGTAGCGCGCGCCCTGGTCGATCGCGGCCTTGAGCGCGTTCAGGCTTTCGGCCGGGCTCAGCTTGTTGTCGATCGAGGTGATCTCGAACTTCACGCCCGCGGGGTTGCCCTTGCCGCTGAACTTCTCGGCGAAGAACTGGTAGCCCTTGAACTGGCTCACCCCCACAGGCCCGAGCAGGCCGGTCAGCGGGTCGATGCGAACCATCTTCACCGTTTCTCCGGCCTGGGCGAACACGGCGCCGGCGGCCACCAGCATGGCGGCACCCGCCACGGACTTCATGCACCACTTCATCGCTTGTCTCCTTGAAAGAACCTGTTGATCCGGGAACACCGCCGCAGCGTAAGTCGTTACCGCGGTGGCCCGTTTCAGGGATTGCCCGCGCTCCTATCCCGCAGGCGACACCCGGACGGTTACAGGTCTTTCAAGGCGGGCTCACAGCCCCGGCAGCACGTAGTCCTTGAGCTGCTGGCGCAGCGTCATCTTCTGCATCTTGCCGGTGGCGCCGAGCGGGATCGCCTCGACGAAGACCACGTCGTCGGGGATCTGCCACTTGGCGGTCTTGCCCTCGTAGAACTGCAGCAGTTCGGCGCGCGTGACCTCGGCCCCGGGTTTCTTCACCACCACCACGATCGGGCGCTCGTCCCACTTGGGGTGCTTCATGCCGATGCACGCCGCCATGGCCACGGCCGGGTGCGCCATGGCGATGTTCTCGACGTCGATCGAGCTGATCCATTCGCCGCCCGACTTGATCACGTCCTTGCTGCGGTCGGTGATCTGCATGAAGCCGTCGGCGTCGATCACGGCCACGTCGCCCGTGGGGAACCAGCCGCGGCCCTGCTCGTCGTAGCGCAGCGGGTCACCGCCCTCGCCCTTGAAGTAGCTCGCGATGATCCAGGGCCCGCGCACCAGCAGGTCGCCGTAGGTCTTGCCGTCCCAGGGCAGCTCCTGGCCCGCCTCGTCGACGATCTTCATGTCGACGCCGAACACTGCGCGGCCCTGCTTGAGGCGCACCGCCATCTGCTCGGCGGGCGACAGGTCAAGCTGTGCGTTCTTGAGGTGGCACACCGTGCCCAGCGGCGACATTTCGGTCATGCCCCAGGCGTGCAGCACCTCCACGCCGTACTGATCGTTGAACGCCTTGATCATGGCCGGCGGGCAGGCCGAACCGCCGATGACGGTGCGCTTCAAGGTGCTGAACTTCAAGCCGTTCTGCTGCAGGTGGCCCAGCAGCATCTGCCACACCGTGGGCACGCCCGCGGCCATGGTCACCTTCTCGGCCTCGATCAGTTCGTAGACCGACTTGCCGTCGAGCGCGGGGCCCGGGAACACCAGCTTGCAGCCCACGGCCGCCCCCGAGTACGGCAGGCCCCACGCGTTCACATGGAACATGGGCACCACGGGCAGGATGGCGTCGCGCGCCGAGCAGCCCAGGGCATCGGGCAGCGCCGCGCCGTAGGCGTGCAGCAGCGTGGAGCGGTGCGAGTACAGCGCGGCCTTGGGGTTGCCCGTGGTGCCGCTCGTGTAGCACATGCTGGAGGCGCTGTTCTCGTCGAACTCGGGCCACACGTAGCTGTCCTTCTGGCCCGCGATCCAGGCCTCGTAACTCACCAGGCCGGGGATGCCGTGGTCTGCGGGCAGCGCGTCGGCCTCGCACAGCGCGATCCAGTGTTTCACCGTGGAACACTTGCTCCAGACCGCCTTCACCAGCGGCAGGAAGCTCATGTCGAAGCACAGCGCCTTGTCCTCGGCGTGGTTGGCGATCCACACCAGTTGCTCGGGGTGAAGGCGCGGGTTCAGGGTGTGCAGCACGCGGCCGGTGCCGCTCACGCCGAAGTAGAGCTCGAGGTGGCGGTAGCCGTTCCAGGCCAGCGTGGCCACGCGGTCGCCGAAGGCCAGGCCCAGGGCGTCGAGCGCGTTCGCCACCTGGCGCGAGCGGCGCGCCACCGTGGCCCAGTTGGAGCGGTGGATGTCGCCCTCGACCCGGCGCGAGACGATTTCGGTGCTGCCGTGGTGCCGCTCGGCATGCACGATGAGGTTGGAAATCAGCAGCGGTTGGCTCTGCATCTGGCCCAGCATGTGAAGGTCTCCGGAGTTTTGAAGGGGTGCGGGCATGCTAGCCCGCCCTTCGGCCTTTTCGCGCCGGGGTTGTCCCGAAGGCAACAGAAATGCTCAGGCAGAACCGGGCGCGGCGGGCATCACGTTGCGTTCGAAGCCCAGCTCGACCCGCGTGCCCTGCCCTTCGGTCGACGCCACGCGCACCGTGCCGCCGGCGGCCTGCATCACGCGCTGGCAGAACATCAGCCCCATGCCGTTGCCGCCCGAGGCCGCGCGCGTGGTCACGGGCTCGCGCGTGAGCCGCGCCAGCACCTCGGGCGCGATGCCCGGGCCGTTGTCGGTGAAGCGGATCCAGGCGTGCGGGCCGCCCGGGCCATCCTCGCAACCGGCCTCGATGCACAGCGCGGGCGCGGGCCGGCCGCGCAAGGCCTGCAGCGCGTTCTTGGTGAGCGTGCACAGCACCAGGTACAGCAGGTCGCGCCGGCCCGGCAGGCGAAAGTCGCGCTGCACCCGCGTGTGTACCCACTGGCGCTCGGTGTCGTCGAACGGGTATTCGTCGAGCAAGGCGGCGATCAGGCCGCTGGCGCTCACGGTCTGCGGCTGCGCGCCCGGGTGGGCGTCGCGCGCCGACTGCACGAAGGTCGACACCAGCGACTGGCAGTACAGCGCGCGGCGCTCGGCGCGCTGCAGCGCCGACAGCACCTCGCCGGGCTGGCCCTCTTCGAAGCGCACCGTGCCGGGCAGATCGCCGGGCTGCGCGGGGCGCAGCCGCTCGATCACCGCGCCCACGCTGCCGCGCACCGTGGTGAGCGGGGTGTTGAGTTCGTGCGCGAGAAAGCCCAGGGTTTCGCGCAGGCTGGCGGCCCGGCTCTCGTTGAGCGCGCGCTCCACCGCGGTGCTGCGAAACAGCGCCAGCGCCTCGCGCAGCGCTTCGCGCGTGAGCGCGTCTTCGAGCGGCTTTTCGAGAATGCGCAGCACGTGGCCCTGGTTGATCGCGGCCATGGCCACGTCTTTTTCGGCATAGGCCGTGACCAGCATGCGCACCAGGTGGCGGTAATCGCGCCGCGCGCGCGCCAGCAGCTTCATGCCGTCCTGGCCGGGCATGCGGTAGTCGGTGATCAGCACCGCGAAGTCGTCGCCGCGCGTGGCCAACAGGGCCAGCGCCTCGTCCACGCTGGCGGCGCTGGCGATCTCGAATTCGTCGCTGAAGCAGCGCTCGAACCATTTGCGCGACAAGGCCTCGTCGTCGACGAAAAGGATCGCGCGGGCGTCAGTGCGCATGGTCGGTGTTCATGTCGTTGTGGGTCCCCCGGCGCGGGCTTGGAACACGCCCCCACCAAACCGCGCATTGTCAACATTGCGGCGGGGTGGTCCGCACACAAGGCCCTGAGACCATGCCGGATTACACGCCCGGCCGACAATATCGCCCATGAACACCGCGCTCGCCGCCCCCGCCCACGCCGCCGACGCGCTGGACCTCGGCCCCGCCTGGCACGCCGGCTTCGCCGATCTGGGGCCCGCCTTCCACACCGACACCCCGCCCACCGCCCTGCCCGAGACGCAGCTGGTGGCGCTGAATGCGCCGCTGGCGCGCGAGCTCGGCCTCGATCCCGCCCGCCTGACCGGGCCCGAGGCCGTGGCCGCGCTGAGCGGCTCGCGGCCCATCGCGGGCACCCGGCCCGTGGCCACCGTGTACAGCGGCCACCAGTTCGGCGTCTGGGCCGGCCAGCTCGGCGACGGCCGCGCCATCCTGCTCGGCGAACTGCACACGCCCCAGGGGCCGATCGAGGTGCAGCTCAAGGGCGCCGGCCTCACGCGCTACTCGCGCATGGGCGATGGCCGTGCCGTGCTGCGCAGCTCGATCCGCGAGTACCTGTGCAGCGAGGCCATGCACGGCCTGGGCATTCCCACCACGCGCGCGCTCAGCCTCACGGGCTCGCCGCAGCCCGTGATCCGCGAGACCGTGGAGACCGCCGCCGTGGTCGCGCGCGTGGCGCCCAGCTTCGTGCGCTTCGGCCACTTCGAACACTTCTCGGCCAATGGCCTCACGCCCGAGCTGCGCCGGCTCGCCGACTTCGTGATCGACCGCCACTACCCCGACTGCCGCAGCGCCGCAGGCAATGCCTACGCGAACCTGCTCGAGGCCGTGAGCGCGCGCACGGCGGCGCTGCTGGCGCAGTGGCAGGCCGTGGGCTTCTGCCACGGGGTGATGAACACCGACAACATGAGCATCCTCGGGCTCACCATCGACTACGGCCCGTTCCAGTTCATGGACGCCTTCAACCCCGCCCACGTCTGCAACCACAGCGACCACGGCGGGCGCTACGCCTACCACCGCCAGCCCAACATCGCCTACTGGAACCTGTTCTGTCTGGGCCAGGCCCTGCTGCCGCTGATGGACGAGCAGCAGCAGGCGCTGGACGCGCTCGAGCCCTACAAGGCCCTGTTCCCGGCCGCGCTCACGCGCCGCATGGGCGCCAAGCTCGGCCTGCAGGCCACGGCCGAGGGCGACGCCGAACTGGTCGAGGCCCTGATGCAGCTCATGGCCCGGGACGCGGTCGACTTCACCATCTGCTTCCGCCGCCTGTGTGACGCGGTGGCCGGCGACAGTGCGCCGGTGCGCGACCTGTTCCTGCAGCGCGAGGCCTTCGACGCCTGGGCCGAACGCTGGCGCGAGCGGCTGCAGTCCCAGCCCGGCTTCGACGCCGCCGCCACGGCCGCGGCCATGCGCCGCGTGAACCCGCGCATCGTGCTGCGCAACCACCTGGGCCAGATCGCCATCGAGCGCGCCCAGCAAGGCGATTTCACCGAGGTGCGGCGGCTGCAGCAGGCGCTGGCCGCGCCCTTCGACGATCGTGAGGGCGAAGACGACCTCGCCGCCTTCCCGCCCGATTGGGCGCAACAGATCGAGATCAGCTGTTCTTCCTGACCCGAAAGGAGCCCGCGACATGGACTTCCCCATCAAAAAGACCGACGCCGAGTGGCGCGAGATCCTGGCCGCCAAGGGCGCCGAGCCGCGCGCCTTCGAGGTCACACGCCAGGCCCACACCGAGCGCCCCTTCACCGGCAAGTACGAAGAGATCTGGGCCGACGGCAGTTACCACTGCATCTGTTGCGGCAACCACCTGTTCGACGCCGGCACCAAGTTCGACGCCGGCTGCGGCTGGCCCAGCTTCTGGAAGGCCGTGCCGGGCGCGATCACCGAGATCGTCGACCGCAGCCACGGCATGGTGCGCACCGAAACCGTGTGCAGCCAGTGCGGCGCCCACCTGGGCCACGTGTTCGAAGACGGCCCTGCGCCCACCGGCCTGCGCTACTGCATGAACTCGGCCGCCATCGACCTGCAGGAGAAGTGAACCCATGGCCCGCCTTGCCGACATCCGCCTCTCCATGCTCGATCTTGTGGCCGTGCGCGAAGGCGGCACCGTGGCCGACGCCATCGCCATCGCCACGCGCACCGCGCAGCACGCCGAGCAACTGGGCTTCACGCGCTACTGGCTCGCCGAGCACCACAACATGAGCGGCATCGCGAGCTCGGCCACGGCCGTGCTCGTGGGCCACATCGCCGGGGCCACGAAACGCATCCGCGTGGGCTCGGGCGGCGTGATGCTGCCCAACCACGCGCCGCTGGTGGTGGCCGAGGCCTTCGGCACCCTGGCCTCGATCTACCCGGGCCGCATCGACCTGGGCCTGGGCCGCGCGCCCGGCACCGACGGCCTGACCATGCGCGCGCTGCGCCGCGACCGCGTGGAAACCGAGGACGACTTTCCGCGCGACGTGGCCGAGCTGCAGGCCTTCCTGGGCCCGGTGCAGCCGGGCCAGCGCGTGGTGGCCATGCCGGGCCAGGGCACGAACGTGCCGATCTGGCTGCTGGGCTCCAGCCTGTTCTCGGCCCGCCTCGCGGCCCAGCGCGGCCTGCCCTTCGCGTTCGCCTCGCACTTCGCGCCGCGCATGCTGTTGCAGGCGCTCGAGATCTACCGCGCCGAGTTCCAGCCCTCGGCCACGCTGGCCAAGCCCTACGCGGCGATCGGCGTGCCACTGATCGCCGCGCCCACCGACGATGAAGCGGAGTACCTGGCGAGCAGCACCTACCAGCGCGTGCTGGGCATCCTCACGGGCCGGCGCGGGCAACTGCCGCCGCCGCGCGAGAACTACGTGGCCTCGCTCGCGCCGCACGAGCGCCAGGGCATCGGCGACTTCCTCGCCGCGGCGGTGATCGGCGGGCCCGACGCGGTGCGCAGTGGCCTGCAGCGCCTGGCCGACCTCACCGAAGCCGACGAGTTCATCCTGGTGAGCGACGTGTTCGACCCGGCGCTGCGCTTGCGCTCGCTCGACATCGCCGCGGTGGCGATGCGCGAAGGGGCCGCCGCGGTGCCGGCCTGAGCCGGCTCAGGCCGCCTCAGCGCCCCCGCACCATCGCCATCACCGACGCCGCGTCCAAGGTCGACGCCTTCTGCTGGATCTGCGGCAGGTACTGCTGCTGCATCTGCTTCGCCGGGCCCAGCAGGTCCTGGAACGTCTGCTTGAGCAAGGCCGTGTTCATCTGCCGGCCACCGGCGTAGTAGCGCTTGGCCACCTGCCCCAGCGCATAGGTGGTGGCGAACGAGAACGCCATGCCCGTGGCCGCGCGCCCCACCCCGCCGAGGGTGCGCCCCGCCGCCTTGCCCAGCAGCCCGCCGATCAGCTTGCGGCCGAACTGCTCCAGGTACTGCGAGGTCAGCCCCACCCCCACCGCCGCGATGAATTCGCGGATGTGGCCCTGGTCGAGCTCCACGCCGTGCGCCTTGCCGATCTCGTAGACCATCTTCACCTGCAGCGGAATGATCGCCATCGACGCCCACGACTGCGGCAGCAGCTCCAGCGCGCCATTGAGCAGCGCGTAGTTCAGGATGGATTTGTCGAGCGCCGTGCTGTCGGGGCCGCGGCGTTCGCCGGCCGTGGCGGTGTCGGCCGTGGCGGCCGAGGTGGCCACCCCCGCCGGCGCGGCCACCGCCGCCGCCGCCGCCTGCACCAGCTCGGCCTCGGTCTTCTCGAAAGCCGCGGACGCGGCGGCGTCGGGCTGGAGCCGGGCCTTCAGGTCGCTCAGAAAGGCCGCTTCGGCCGCGCTGCGCGCGCCGTCGGCCTCGCACACGCAGACCGCCATCTCGTAGGCGAGTTCGCGCTGGTCCGCGTCGGCGAGGCTGGCAACCGCAGCGGACACATCCACGCGGCGCAGCAGCACGTCCTGGTACACGCGGGCCAGGCCGGCGGCGCCGCCCGCGCCGCCCAGCGATTCCGCGATGCCGCGGATGCTCTCGCGCTCGGCGTCGGCCTTGTCGCCGTCGGCCAGGGCGGCCATGAGGGCAATGGTGAGGATGGCTTGTTGTTCCTGGGGGGTCATGGGTTCTCCTGTGGCAGCCGGTCGGAGCCCGCAAACCCCGCGCCGGTTCCCGGCCGCGGCCGCCGCGGATAATCGCGCCCATGCGCTTCCTGATCGATTTTTTCCCCATCCTGCTGTTCTTCGGCGCCTACAAGTTCGAGGGCATCTACCTCGCCACCGGGGTGCTCATGGCGGCCACGGTGGTGCAGACGGGCATCGTCTATGCGCTCGACCGCAAATTGCAGAACATCCACAAGATCACGCTGGTGCTGGTGCTGGTGTTCGGCACCCTCACGCTGATCCTGCAGGACGAGCGCTTCATCAAATGGAAACCCACGGTGCTCTATGCGGGCATGGCCGTGGTGCTGGCGGCGGCCCTGTGGGGCTGGAAGAAGAATTTCCTGCAGATGCTGCTGGGCAGCCAGCTCAAGCTGCCCGAGCCGGTGTGGGCGCGGCTCACCGTGGCCTGGGTGGCCTACTTCCTGTTCATGGCCGGCATCAACGCCTGGTTCGCGGCCTACCAGACCACCGAGCAGTGGGTGAATTTCAAGCTCTGGGGCTATGTGTTCCCGCTGGCCTTCATCATCGGCCAGGGGCTCTACATCGCGCGCTTCCTCAAGGACGAGCCGGAGAGCAAACCATGACCGCGGCCGCCATCCCCAACGCGGCCGCCATCGAGGCCCGCCTGCGCGAACAACTGGCCCCGAGCGCGCTCGAGGTGATCGACGAAAGCGCCGCCCACGCGGGCCATGCGGGCGCCAACGGCCTGGGTTATGGCACCCATTTCCGGGTGCGCATCGCCGCGCCGGCGTTTGTCGGCCTGGGCCGGGTGGCGCAGCATCGCCTTGTGTATGATGCCCTGCGCCCGTTCACCGACGCCGGCCTGCATGCGCTGGCCATCGAAATCCAGCGCTGACTGACAACCTTCTGTCACATACCGAACGCGAACCCTGCCCGAGGCAGCGGCTCCAACCGTTTTTCATCCCCCCCTGTAGGAAGTCCATGAAACACACCCTGTCGGCCCTGACCGCGGCCGTGCTGATCGCATCCGCTCCCTGGGCCGCTGCCCAGAACGTGGCCGTCGTCAACGGCAAGCCCGTGCCCACGAGCCGGGTGGAAGCGCTGGTCAAGCAGATCGAGGCCGCAGGCCGCCCGGTGGACGACGCCACGCGCGCCCAGATCAAGGAAGAGGTGGTGCTGCGCGAGATCTTCATGCAGGAAGCGCAGAAGCGCAACGTGGCCAGCACGCCCGAGTTCAAGAGCCAGATGGAGCTCGCGCGCCAGACCATCATGATCCGCGCGCTGTTCGCCGACTACCAGGCCAAGAACCCCGTGACCGATGCCGACATGAAGGCCGAGTACGACAAGTTCGTGGCCGCCAACGCCGGCAAGGAATACAAGGCCCGCCACATCCTGGTCGAGAAGGAAGACGAGGCCAAGGCGATCATCGCGAACATCAAGAAGGGCGCGAAGTTCGAAGACGTGGCCAAGAAGGAGTCGAAAGACCCGGGCTCGGGCGCTAACGGCGGTGACCTCGACTGGGCCCCGGCCGCCAACTACGTGCCCGAGTTCTCCGAGGCCATGATGAAGCTGCAGAAGGGCCAGATGACCGACGCCCCGGTGAAGAGCCAGTTCGGCTGGCACGTGATCCGCGTCGACGACGTGCGCGACGCGCAGCTGCCGAGCTTCGAGGAAGTGAAGCCCCAGCTCAAGCAGCAGATGACGCAGCAGAAGCTGCAGCAGTACCAGCAGGACCTGCGCGCCAAGGCCAAGATCCAGTAAGGCCCCGGCGGCACCCGAAAAGGCGAGGCAAGGCCCTCGCCTTTTTTCATGGGCTCAGCGCCACAGCCACAAGGCGCTGCCGATCAGGCCCATGAGCACCGGCTGGTGCAGCAGGTAGTAGCTCAGGCTCCAGCGGCCCCAGGTGGCCATGCCCCGGCCCACCGCGCCGCCCTGCCCGCTGCCGCCGAGCCAGCCGGGCCGGTGCGTGAGCACCCAGCGGCCGCTCCCCAGGCCCCACCAGACCAGGCCCATCCAGGGCAGCAGCGGCACGTAGTCTTCGGTGAAGGGCTTGCGGCTGATGAAGCCCAGCACATTGGGGCCGCGCTCGTTGAGCACGGCCAGTGCGGGCCACTGCGCCATCGCCCAGGGCGCGAACCACGGCAACGCGAGGGCGATCGCGCCCAGCGGCCACAACCAGCGGCCCCAGCCGGCCGTGAGCCGCGCGATCACCAGCATCACCGCGATGCCGTGCAGCACGCCGAAGTAGATGAAGCTCTTGGGAAACACCACCCACGAACCCAGGCTCACCAGCAGCGCCGCGCCCGCCACCTGCGCCCAGCGGCGCCAGAAGCGCGGCCAGCCCTGGCCCTGGTGCAGCGCCACGGCTTGCGACAGGCCGGCGGTGAACAGGAACAGGCTGACGATGGCCGCGCGCTGTGTGGTCCAGAACGGGTCGCCCAGCATGTCCTGCCGGATCAGGCCGAAGTGGTCGAGGTCGAAGCACACGTGGTAGACCGTCATCCACAGCAGCGCGATGGCGCGCAGCCGGTCGATGCGGTCGTAGCGCAGCGCCATGCTCACGCGCCGCGCGCGATGGTCAGCAGGTGCGCGGCCAGGGCCGCTGGCTCGCTCACCATGGGGTCGTGGCCGGTGGCCATCTCGATCAGGTGCCAGCCCGGCTCGCGGCGCACGCGCTCGCGCGAGGCCGCGATGGTGGCCAGCGCGGGCGCGGTGCAGTCGATGAAGGTGCGCGGCACGCGGGCCACGGCGTCGGCGTCGAAATCGAGCGGCTGGTCGTAGAGCCGGAAGGGCTGCGGCGTCTGGCGGCGGTTCACCCAGGCACGGTCCTCGCCGCGCAGGCCGAACACCTCGGCGTCGGGCGGCGGAAAGTGCAGGCCGCCGCTGGCCTGGGCCGAGGCGGCACGTTGGGCGCGCGTCTCGGGCGTGCGCGGGCTGCTCCAGCTGTCACCGGGGTATGGCAGCACCGCGTCCAGGTAGACCAGGTGGCGCAGCACGCCGGGCGCCGCGGCCTGGAGCCGGTCGGCCGCGCCCGTGACCACCATGCCGCCGTAGCTGTGGCCCACCAGCACCACGCGCTGCAGTTCCTCGGCCTCGATCAGGCCCACCACGTCCTGCACGTGGGTGTGCAGGTCGATGGCGGGCGACATCAGGTGGGCGCGCTCACCCAGGCCGGTGAGCGTGACGGCGTGCGCCTCGACGCCGCCCTCGCGCAGCAGCGGCAGCACGCGGCGCCAGCACCAGGCGCCGTGCCAGGCACCATGGACCAGAACGATGGACGTGGCGGCGTTCATGCGGCTTCTCCCCGAAAATACGGTACCCCGCATTCTGCCCGCCTCCCCATGCTGCCCCACCAGATCGAGCTGCTCTCCCCCGCCCGCACCGCCGACATCGGCATCGAAGCCGTCAACCACGGCGCCGACGCGGTCTACATCGGCGGCCCCTCGTTCGGCGCGCGCACTTCGGCCGACAACAGCGTGCAGGACATCGCGCGGCTGGCGAAGCACGCGCACCGCTTCGGCGCGCGCATCTACGTCACGGTCAACACCATCCTGCGCGACGACGAGCTCGAGCCCGCGCGCCGGCTGATCCGACAGCTCTACGACGCCGGCGCCGACGCGCTCATCATCCAGGACATGGGCCTGCTCGAGCTCGACCTGCCGCCGATCCAGCTGCACGCGAGCACGCAGACCGACATCCGCACCGTGGAGAAGGCCGTGTTCCTGCAGAACGCGGGCCTGTCCAAGCTGGTGCTCGCACGCGAACTCACGCTGCCGCAGATCCGGGGCATCTACGACGCGCTCGACGCCGATCGCTGCATCGTCGAGTTCTTCATCCACGGCGCGCTGTGCGTGGCCTACGGCGGCCAGTGCTACGTGAGCCATGCCCAGACCGGCCGCAGCGCCAACCGCGGCGACTGCTCGCAGGCCTGCCGCCTGCCCTACGAGGTCAAGGACAGCCAGGGCCGCATCGTGGCGCACGACAAGCACGTGCTCTCGATGAAGGACAACAACCAGAGCGACAACCTGCGCGCGCTGATCGACGCGGGCGCGCGCAGCTTCAAGATCGAGGGCCGCTACAAGGACCTGGGCTACGTCAAGAACATCACCGCGCACTACCGCCGCCTGTTCGACGACCTCCTCGAGGAGCGCCCCGAGCTCGGCCGCGCTTCGTCGGGTCGCTGCACCTTCAGCTTCACGCCCGACCCCGACCAGAACTTCAACCGCGAGTTCACCGACTATTTCGTCAACGGCCGCCGGGAGGACATCGGCGCTTTCGACACGCCCAAGAACCCGGGTCGCCCGATCGGCTGGGTGACGCAGGTGGGGCCGAACTGGGTCGAGCTGCAGTGCGACGACCCGGCCACCGTGATCCACAACGGCGACGGCCTGTGCTACCTGGACCTGCACCGCGAGCTCGTGGGCCTGCAGATCAACCGCGCCGAGCCGCAGGCCGAAGCAGGCCGCTTCCGTGTCTACCCCAAGGACGCCCTGGAAGGCCTGCGCCACTTGAAGCGCGGCACCGTGGTCAACCGCAACCGCGACATGGACTGGGTGCGCACGCTCGACAAGAAATCGGCCGAGCGCCGCATCGGCGTGTGGATGAAGCTCGCGCGCACCGCCGACGGCCTGCGCCTGGAGCTGACCGACGAAGACGGCCACACGGGCCATGCCGAACTGGCCTGCGCGCTGGAGCCCGCGCGCGACGCCGTGCAGGCGCACCAGAAGCTGCGCGAAGCGCTGGGCCGGCTGGGCGAGACCGTGTTCGCGCCGATCGACATCGCGCTGGCCTTCGACGAGCCGCTGTTCGTGCCGGCCTCGCTGCTCAATCCGCTGCGCCGCGACGCGGTGGCCGCGCTCGAAGCGGCACGCGCCCGCGCCTTCACCCGGCTGCCGCGCGGCGTGCCGGTGGAGCCGCCCGCGCCCTACCCCGAAGACACGCTGACCTACCTCGCCAACGTCTACAACCACAAGGCGCGCAACTTTTATGCGAAGCACGGCGTGAAGGTGATCGCCAGCGCCTACGAGTCGCACGAAGAGGCCGGCGAGGTCAGCCTCATGATCACCAAGCACTGCGTGCGCTTCTCGTTGAGCCTGTGCCCCAAGCAGGCCAAGGGCGTCACGGGCGTTCAGGGCACGGTGCGCGCCGAGCCGCTCACCATCACGCACAACAACGAGAAGCTCACGCTGCGCTTCGATTGCAAGCCCTGCGAGATGCACGTGGTGGGCCGCATCAAGCCCGCGGTGATGCAGGCCGTGCCGGCCAGCCCCATCACCTTCTACCGCCAGCGCCCGGCCGCCACGGCCTGAGCGCGCGGCTCAGACGTAGGGCGCGGGCTGCGGCGCGTGCCGCAGGTGCAGCGACAGGCCCAGCGCGGCCAGGTGGTTGCCGTTGCGGCCCAGGATGGCCTGGGCCAGCGGCAGGAAGTCCAGTTCCTCGAACAGGGCGTGCGCCTGGTACTCGTTGACCAGCCGGTGCACGTCGGCCGTATCGAGCTCGCTGTCCTGCCCCTTGGCCACGCGGCGCAGGTCTTTCTCCATCGACTTCCACAGCGCTTCGAGCTCGCGGTGCTGCTGCGTGAGCCGCTGCACCATGGTCTGCACGCGCGCCTGCTCGTCGCCCGGCTCGGCGCTGGCGAGCACGGCGGGAAAGAGCTCGCGCTCCTCGTCCATGTGGTGCTCGAAGACCGCCTCGCGGAAGAAGGCGAGCGAGCGCTCGGCCAGCGTGCGCGCACGCGCCGCGGGTTCGAGCAGTTCGGGCAGTTCGTTGAGCTCGTGCAGCCGGCGCACGATGCCGGTGTGGCAGTGCCGGAAGCCGGTCAGCGGGTCGTCGGTGGTGGCGTTCATGGGGGGCTCCTCAGGCGGCGCAGTGCAAGGGCCATTCGGGCGCGTGGCGCTGGTGCAGCGCCAGGGCCAGCGCAGCGGCGCCGCTGCCGCTGCGCTCCAGGATGTTCTCGGCCATGGGCAGGAACACGGCCTCTTCGAAGCGCGCGTGCGACTCGTACTCGGCCGACAGGCGTCGGAGGTCGTCGAGTTCGATGCGGCTGGCGCAGCCGGTGACGCCGCGCACCAGCTCGCGCTCGACCGAGGTCCACAGGGCCTCGATGGCGCGGTGCTGGGCGGTGAGGCGTTCGATCACGGCCTGCACGTGCATGCGCTCGGCCCCGGGCGTGGCGCTGGCGAGCACGGCCGAGAACAGGTCGCGCTCTTCTTCCACGTGGTGCTCGAAGATCGCGTCGCGCGCGGCGTTGAGCGAGCGCTGGGCCACGCTGCGGGCCCGCGCGATGGCGGCCACCAGCTCGGGCATTTCGTCGAGCTTCTGCAGGCGTTGGGCGATGCCGGCGTGGCAGCTGGCGTACTTGGCCGACGGCGAGTCGGCAATGGGCGTGTCGTGTGGGTTCATGGGTTCTCTGGCGGTCGGGCCAGTCTAGGCGGGCGCGCGGCGCACGGGCTTGATGCAGGTCAAGCGAGGCCGATCGAGGCGCCGACAGGGAAATCCCCCATGCGGCCGGGGGTGTCGCGGGGGCGGTCCTCCAGGGGGTATCACCCATAATCGCGCCATGTCCGAACGCGTGATTCCCCTGATCGACCAGCGCCTGCGCTCGCGCGCGGTGGCGGTGCCCGCGCGGGCCATTGCCGCCACCGGCCTGCTCGGCGACGCCCTGGGCCGTCCGCTGCGCGACCTGCGCATCAGCGTGACCGACCGCTGCAACTTCCGCTGCAGCTACTGCATGCCCAAGGAAGTCTTCGACAAGGACTACCAGTACCTGCCGCACAGCGCGCTGCTGAGCTTCGAGGAGATCACGCGCGTGGCGCGCCTGTTTGCGGCGCACGGGGTGCAGAAGATCCGCCTCACCGGCGGCGAGCCGCTGCTGCGCAAGAACCTCGAGATCCTGGTGGAACAACTGGCCGCGCTGCGCACCCCCGAGGGCCGGCCGCTGGACATCACGCTCACCACCAACGGCTCGCTGCTCAAGAAAAAGGCCGCGCAGCTCAAGGCCGCGGGCCTGCAGCGCGTCACGGTCAGCCTCGACGGCCTGGACGACGCCGTTTTCCGCGCCATGAACGACGTGGACTTTCCCGTGGCCGACGTGCTCGAAGGCATCGCGGCCGCGCGCGCCGCGGGCCTGGGCCCGATCAAGGTCAACATGGTGGTCAAGCGCGGCACCAACGATGACCAGATCCTGCCCATGGCGCGCCACTTCAAGGGCACGGGCGTGGTGCTGCGTTTCATCGAATACATGGACGTGGGCGCCACCAACGGCTGGCGCATGGACGAGGTGCTGCCCAGCGCCGACGTGGTGCAGCGCATTGCGCGCGAGCTGCCGCTTGTGCCGCTGGAACCCTCCGCGCCCGGCGAGACCGCCGAGCGCTGGGGCTATGCCGACGGCAGCGGCGAGATCGGCGTGATCAGCAGCGTGACCCAGGCCTTCTGCGGCGACTGCAACCGCGCGCGCCTGTCCACCGAAGGCCAGCTCTACCTCTGCCTGTTCGCCAGCGAAGGCCACGACCTGCGCCACCTCATTCGCGGCGGCGCGAGCGACGACGAGCTCTCGAGCGCGATCGCCTCGGTGTGGCAGCAGCGCAGCGACCGCTATTCCGAGCTGCGCGCCACGCTGCCGCCCGACGCCGCAGGCAGCGGCCAGCGCCGCGTCGAAATGTCTTACATCGGAGGCTGAGTTGATCGGCGCACAAGAGATCACCGCGATGGTGCTCGCGGGGGGGCGCGGCTCGCGCATGGGCGGGGCCGACAAGGGCCTGCAGAAATTCAATGGCACACCGCTCGCGCTCAACGCGCTCATGCGGCTGCAGGTGCAGCAAGGCGGCCTGCTCGGCGAGCTCATGCTCAACGCCAACCGCAACCTCGGCGCCTACGAGGCCTTCGGCGTGCCCGTGTGGCCCGACACCCTGAGCGACTACGCGGGCCCGCTCGCGGGCTTTCTCACCGGGCTGGAACGCGCCGAGCTGCCCTACCTGCTCACCGTGCCCTGCGACGTGCCGCGCTTCCCGCTCGATCTGGTGCAGCGCCTGGCCCAGGCCTTCGACGACCCCGCGACCGAGATCGCCATGGTGAGCGCGCCCGAAGACGGCCAGATGCGTGCGCAACCGGTGTTCTGCCTGATGAAAGTGGGCCTGCTCGAAAGCCTGGTGGCCTTCACCCAGGCCGGCGGCCGCAAGATCGACCGCTGGACCGAGCAGCACCGCTGCGTGCTGGTGCCCTTCGACCGGCCCGGCGACGACCCGAACGCTTTCGTCAACACCAACACGCTCGACGAGCTGCACACGCTGGAACAATCGGGGCCATGAGCAGCACCCCGAAGACCCTCGAACAGATCGCCGCCGAACTGCAGGGCTACGACCCGCAGGCGCTGTCGGCCGACCGCGTCAATGATTTCCTGGCCCGCCTGGTCGAGCCCATCACCGAGGCCGAGACCGTGGGCATCTTCGATGCCCTGGGCCGCGTGCTGGCCGAAGACGTGGTCTCGCCCCTCAGCGTGCCGCCGCACGACAACTCGGCCATGGACGGCTTCGCGCTGCGCGGCAGCGAACTGACCGACCGGCCGCTCACGCTGCGCAACCAGGGCACGGCCTACGCGGGCAAGGCCTGGGCCGGCGCCGTGGGCCCGGGCGAGTGCGTGAAGATCATGACCGGCGCCATCATGCCCGCGGGCCTGGACACCGTGGTGCCGATCGAGTTCGTGAAGGTCGACGGCGACACCGTGACCCTGCCGCCCGGCGTGGTCAAGCCCGGCGACAACCGCCGCCTGCTCGGTGAAGACCTGATGGCTGGCCAGCCCGCCTTGCGCCGCGGCCAGACCCTGGGCCCGGCCGCGCTGGGCCTGCTCGCCAGCCTGGGGCTGGCCACGGTGCGCGTGGTGCGCCGCGCGCGCGTGGCCTACTTCTCCACCGGCGACGAGATCCTGAGCCTGGGCGAGCCGCCGCGCGAGGGCGCGGTCTACGACAGCAACCGCTACACCGTGTTCGGCCTGCTCACGCGCATGGGCGTGGAGGTGATCGACCTGGGCGTGGTGAAAGACGAGCCCGCCTTGCTCGAAGCCGCCTTCCGCGACGCGGCCGCGCGCGCCGACGCGATCATCACCAGCGGCGGTGTGAGCATGGGCGAGGCCGACCACACCAAGGCCATGATGAAGCAGCTCGGCGATGTCGCCTTCTGGCGCATCGCCATGCGCCCGGGCCGGCCCATGGCGGTGGGCCGGCTGAACCAGGCGGGCCGCTCGGCCGTGCTCTTCGGCCTGCCGGGCAACCCGGTGGCCGTGATGGTGACCTTCCTCGCCTTCGTGCGCCCGGCCCTGCAGCGCCTCATGGGCGCCGAGGTGCAGGCCCCCGTGCTGCTGCAGGCGAAAAGCGGCGAGGCCATGCGCAAGAAGCCCGGCCGCACCGAGTACCAGCGCGGCACCGTGCTGCGCGAGGCCGATGGCTCGCTGGTGGCGCGCACCACCGGCAACCAGGGCTCGGGCGTGCTCAGTTCCATGGTGCAGGCCAACGGCCTGATCGTGCTGCGCCACGACCAGGGCAACGTGGCCGTGGGCGACACCGTCGAGGTGATGCTGTTCGACGGGGTGATCTGAGCCCCCACGCTCCGCCGCTGCGCGGGTCGCTGCCCCCCGTGGGGGCTGATCCGGCTTGGGGCGGCCCGGCGCCGGATCCCGGCCTCGACCCCTCAGTCGCGATCGGCGTCCGCCCCGGGCTTTGTATCGTCGAAGGCCTGGCGCACGGCCTTCACCAGTTCATCCCACACCGCTTCGCCCGCCAGTTCGGGCCATTCGCTGGCGAGTTTGCCAGTCAGCGCTCCCTGGTTCTGTGCGATGGACCGCACCACCCGATCGGCCTGGGCATCGGGCATCTCGATGATGTTCTTGATGGCCTCGCGGGCCCGCAGGTGGCTGCGCAAGGTCCGCGATTCCTGCCGCATGTCTTGCGTGATCGTTCGCGTGATCACATCGGCCAGGTAGCGCACGTGGGGCGTCAGATCGGGCCGGCGCCATACCGGGCGCAGGCGCTCGGGCGCATCCACCTGCAGGCTGGACGAGATGCCGTCGGGGTACGGCACCGGCGCGCCGAACATGTAGTGCCCGGCCGCCGCCGCCATCAAGGGGACTGACACCGCTTCCAGGATGCGGTCGTAGGCGCGGCGCTCTGCGGGGTCGGCGGTGATGAGGGAAGAAATGGGCAGGATCAAGGGCTCGGGAACCGCGCCGTCGCGCCGGAGCACGTCGTTGATCAGGAAGCGGTGCAGGCGCCCATTGCCGTCGGCAAGCGGATGCAGGTAGACGAAGCCGAATGCCGCGACCGCCGCGCGCATCACCGGCGATTGGCCCGTTGTGCGATCGAGGAAGGTCGCCAGCCCTTCGAGCATGGCCGGCAGGTCCTCGGGCGGCGGTGCGATGTAGTGAACCACATCCTGGAAGTGCACGGACTCGCCGACGAACACGGGCGACTGGCGCAGGCCGAACGCCCGCACCGTCGTCCGGGGCCCCAGGATGTCGCGTTGAAGGACGGCCAGGCTGTCCGACGTCAGCGGCACATCGCCCCGGCCGGTGCGCCGGCCGAGCACGCTCGCGAAGCGCTGGATGCGATCGGCCTGGTGACCTTCGCCCTCGATCGCGAACGACGAGCGGCTTTCGCGCAGGGTCATCCAGACCGCGGATCGCATGAGCACCTCTTCGCCGAACTCGTCGCTGAGCTGGCCCAGCAAGGCGGGGATGTCCAGGGCCATGGAGGGCCCCAGGTCCGTGCCCTGCCGCACGAAGGGACAGAAAGCGGGCGTGCCGGGCATGTTGTCGTTCACCCGCCAGCGTCGGCTCGGTACCGATCGACCGGCAGAGGCCGCCACCACCCGCTCGGGGTTGAGGGCATCGACATAAGCGCCCTTTGTTGCGCCTTCGACCGCCAGCCGCCGCCCGGTGAACCACTCGTAGAGAAAGCAGGCACGGCGCGCGTACTGCCCCGTGGGCTCATTCAGGAACCAGGCCTGCAGCTCCAGGGGGTCGCACACCTCGAACAGCCGCGACAAGAGTTCGAAATGGGTTACTTCATGCTTGAGCAGAAAGCCCAAGTGCCCGCGCAACGTGGGTTCGGGCCGCATGGCCTCGGTGTAGCGCTCGCGCTGCGCGCCGTCGACCCGACGGCTCTCGCGCCGCCCGCCGATTTCACTCAGGACCGGCAGAGGCTGCGCGACCTGCAAGGTGTACCGATGCACGAGCCAGGCGGTGCCGATGGGGTTGTTCATCGGCACATTCTGATCAAAAACGCGAATGCCGGCTCAAAAATGTTGCAGAAGCGCCGTCATTGCTCAAAAACAATTTCGACACACGCCGCAACAGACCCTCATTTCGCCGGAATGGCCCCGTGGTCCTCGTGCATCACCGGGTGCGCCGGCTGGTGCGACACCCGGCGCGACAGCAGCGTGTACATGGTGGGCACCACGAACACCGTGAGCAGCGTGCCCACCGACATGCCGCCCACGATCACCCAGCCGATCTGCTGACGGCTCTCGGCGCCCGCGCCCGTGGCGATCGCCAGCGGGATCGCGCCCAGCACCATGGCGCCCGTGGTCATCAGGATGGGACGCAGCCGCAGGCCCGCCGAACGCTTCACCGCTTCGAGCTTGTCCAGCCCCTGCTCGCGCAGCTGGTTGGCGAACTCCACGATCAGGATGCCGTGCTTGGTGATCAGGCCCACGAGCGTGATGAGCCCGATCTGGCTGAACACGTTGAGCGTGCCCCCCGCGAGCTGCAAGGCCATGAGCGCACCGAACATGGACAGCGGCACCGACAGCATGATGATGAAGGGGTCGACGAAGCTTTCGAACTGCGCCGACAGCACCAGGTAGATGAACAGCAGCGAGAGCGCGAACACCAGCGCGAGCGAGCCCGAGGCGCTGCGGTACTCGCGGCTCTGGCCGTTGAGGTCGGTGGTGTAGCCGGGCGGCAGCAGCTCGCGCGCGGCCTGGTCGAGGTATTGCAGCGCTTCGCCCAGCGCGTAGTCGGGCGCGAGGTTGGCGGTGATGGAAGCGCTGCGCCGCTGCCCGAAGTGGTTGAGCTCGCGCGGCACCACCACCTCGCGCGTGGTCACGAGCGAGGCCAGCGGGATCATGGCGTCGCCGCGGCCGCGCACGAACAGGCGGTCGATGTCTTCGGGCGTGCTGCGGTTGGCCGAGACGGTCTGCACCACCACGTCGTACTGCTCGCCATCGCGCTTGTAGCGCGTCACGGTGCGTCCGCCCAGCATGGTCTCCACGGTGCGCGCGATGGCGTCCACGCTCACGCCCATGTCGGCCGCGCGCTCGCGGTCCACGTCGAGCCGGATCTCGGGCTTGTTCAGGCGCAGGTCGGTGTCGACCTGCACGAAGCCCGGGTTCTGCGCCAGCCGCTCCTGGAACTTGCGCACCACGCCGGCGAGGTTCTCGTAGCTGTCGCCGGTGATGATCACGTAGTTGATGGGCCGCTCGCGAAAGCCCTGGCCCAGCGAGGGCGGCGTGATCGCGAAGGCGCTCACGCCCGGCAGGGCCGCGAGCTTGGGCGCGATCTCGCGCGCGATCTGCAGCGTGGAGCGCGTGCGCTCTTCCCAGGGCGTGGCGCGCAGGAACACACTGCCTTGCGCCACCGAGGGGTTGCCGGTGTTGCTGAAGATGCGGTCGAACTCGGGGTACTGCGCGCCGATCTTCTCGATCGCCTCGGCGTAGCGGCGCGTGTAGGCCAGGGTCGCGCCGTCTGGGCCGTTGATGGACGCGAGGATCACGCCGCGGTCTTCGAGCGGCGCCAGTTCGGAGCGGATGTGCTGCAGCATCCACCAGCTGCCGAAGGCGCTCGCCGCCATCACGCCCACCACCAGCCAGCGCACCTGGAGCGACAGCGCGAGCACACGCTCGTAGCCGCGGTTGACGCCGCCCAGCACGCGCTCCATGAAGCGGTCGAAGCGGCCCGGCTGGTCGACGTGGCGCAGCAGCTTGGAGCACATCATGGGCGAGAGCGTGAGCGCCACGAAGCCCGACACCACCACCGCGCCCGCGAGCGCCAGCGCGAACTCGGCGAACAGGCGGCCGGTGCGGCCCGGCGTGAAGGCCAGCGGCGCGTACACCGCGGCCAGCGTGAGCGTCATGGCCACGATGGCGAAGCCGATCTCGCGCGCGCCCTGGATCGCGGCCTCGAAGGGCTTCATGCCCTCTTCGATGTGGCGGTAGATGTTCTCCAGCATCACGATGGCGTCGTCCACCACCAGGCCGATGGCCAGCACCAGCGCGAGCAGCGTGAGCGTGTTGATCGAGAAGCCGAACAGCGCCATGAGCGCGAAGGTGCCGATCAGGCTCACCGGGATGGTCACCAGCGGAATCACCGAAGCGCGCAGTGTGCGCAGGAACACGAAGATCACCAGCGCCACCAGCACCACGGCCTCGGCGATGGTCTGGTACACCGCCTTGATCGAGCGGTCGATGAAGACCGAGTTGTCGTTGGCGATGTCGAAGCGGATGTCCTTGGGCAGGTCGGCCTCGAGCCGCGGGATCATGGCGCGCACCGCGGCCGAGAGCTCCAGCGGATTGGCCGTGGCCTGGCGGATCACGCCGAGCGAGATCGCGTCGCGCCCGTTGAGGCGGATCGAGGTGCGCTCGTCCTGCGGGCCCTGCACCACGTTGGCCACGTCGCCGATGCGGATCGCCTGGCCGTTGACGTTGCGGATGACGATGGCGCGGAACTGCTCGGGGGTCTGCAGGTCGGTGGCCGCGGTCACGTTGAACTCGCGCTGCGCGCTCTCGATGCGGCCCGCGGGCACCTCCAGGTTGGAGCGGCGCAGCGCGTCTTCGGCGTCCTGCACCGTGAGGCCGTAGGCCGCGAGCCGGTCGGGGTCGAGCCACAGGCGCATGGAGAAGCGCCGCTCGCCGAAGATGCGCACCTCGGCCGCGCCGGGCGCGGTCTGCAGCAGCGGCTTGGCGATGCGGTTGGCCAGGTCGGACAGCTCCAGCGGCGAGCGCGTGTCCGAGTTCATCGCGATCCAGATCACCGGCGTGGCGTCGGCCTCGACCTTGGCGATGGTGGGTTCGTCCACGTCCTGCGGCAGGCGCTGGCGCACGCGGCTGACCTTGTCGCGCACGTCGGCGGCGGCCGAGTCGGGGTCGCGCTCGAGCTTGAAGCGCACCGTGATCTGGCTTTGCTCCTGGCGGCTGATCGAGGTGATGATGTCCACGCCCTCGATGCCCGCAAGCGAGTCTTCGAGCACCTTGGTCACCTGCGATTCGATGACCTCGCTGGACGCGCCCACGAAGCGCGTGGTGACGGTGACCGTGGGCTCGTCGATGCGCGGGTACTCGCGCACGCTCAGGTTCTTGAACGAGACCAGGCCCACCAGCACGATGAGCAGCGAGAGCACGGTGGCGAACACCGGGCGGCGGATGGAGATCTCGGGCAGTTGCATGGCGCGGCTCCGCCCGGCGTCAGTTGGCCGGTGCAGGCTGTGCCTGCGCCAGGTTCACGATGCGCACCGGCGTGCCGTCGCGCTGCAGGCGCTGCTGGCCCGCCATCACCACGGTCATGCCGGGCTCCAGGCCCTTGAGGATCTGCACCTCGGCGCCGCGGCGCGCACCCAGCTCCACCGCCACGCGGCGCGAGACCAGTTTCTTCGCGTCGCCCTGGCCCTGCTCTTCCACCACCACCACGAACTGCTTGCCGCCCTGCGGGAAGATGGCCTCTTCGGGCACCACCAGCGCGTTCTCGTTCACCGCAAACACGATCAGCACGCGCGCGAACATGCCGGGCCGCAGCTCGGCGCCGCCCTCGCGCGGCATGGTGGCGCGCACCGAGATCGAGCGGCCGTTGGCGTCGAGCAGCGGGTCGACCGCGAGCACCTTGGCCACGAAGCGCTTGCCGGGCAAGGCGTCGAGCTGCACCTGCACCGGCTGGCCCGGCGCCACCTGGCTCTGGTAGCGCTCGGGCAGGCGGAAGTCGACCGTGAGCAGCGTGGTGTCTTCCAGATTGACCAGCGCGTCGCCGTCCTTGACGTACTGGCCCAGGTTGATGCTGCGCAGGCCCAGCGTGCCGTCGAAAGGCGCGGTGATGCGCATGCGCTGCAGCCGCGCATCGGCCAGCGCCACCTGGGCCTCGGCCACCTGCAGGGCGGCGCGGCTTTCGTCCACCACGCGCGCGGCCACAAAGTTCTGCGCCAGCAACTCCTCGTTGCGCTTGAGGTTGGCGCGCGCGATCGAGAGCTGGGCCTGCGCCTGGCTGAGTTCGGCGCGCTGCAGCGTGTCGTCGAGCTGCACCAGCAGCGCGCCGCGCCTGACCTGGGCGCCATCGGCGAAGGCGATGCGCGAGACCCGGCCCGCGGTTTCGGGCTTGAGGGTGACGCTCTGGCGCGAGCGCAGCGTGCCCACGGCCTGGGCGTCGTCCTGAAGCCGCGCGGTCTTCACGCGCGTGACCTCGACCGAGGTCGGGCCGCCACCGCCGCCCTGGCCACCGGGGCCGGCTGCGGGCCGCGCGCCGGGCGCGGCCGCCGGCGCGGCCTGCGCCGGGGCCTTGGGGTGCTGCTGCCACCACCAGGCGCCCGCGGCGGCCAGTGCCAGACCGATGACCGCCAGCCAGGCGGTCGCTTTGGGTTTCGCCATGAAAACTCCGCTCGAAATCAGATCGGCACGTAACAGTTTCCATGCCAACGATGGCGGGGATTGTGCAGTGTCCGCGGCCGCGGCTGACAATCGGTAACACCTACCCCAGCGCCGGGCCGGGAAAACGCCTCAGCCCGGCACGCCGCGGTTGGCCAGGGCGTCGGCGCGCTCGTTGCCCGGGTCGCCCGAATGGCCCTTGACCCAGTGCCATTCGATCTGGTGGTGGCCGCCGTGCACCAGCGCGTCCAGCCGCTGCCAGAGCTCGGCGTTCTTCACCGGCTGTTTGGCCGCCGTGACCCAACCCTTCTTCTTCCAGCCGTGGATCCACTCGGTGATGCCCTTGCGCACGTACTCGCTGTCCAGGTGCAGCGAGACGCGGCAGGGCCGCTTGAGCGCCGACAGCGCCTCGATCACGGCCATCAGCTCCATGCGGTTGTTGGTGGTGTTGCGCTCGCCGCCCCACAACTCCTTCTCGCGGCCGGCGCTGCTCAGGAATGCGCCCCAGCCGCCCGGGCCGGGGTTGCCCTTGCAGGCGCCATCGGTGTAGATCACCACGTGGTCCAAGAATGTCTCTCCAGGAAAAAGGCGAAAGAAAGGTCAGCGCCGGTTGGCCACCGACACCGGCGCCGTGGCCGGCGCGCGGCGCGGCTTCCAGGCCGGCCCGAGCAGGCGCATGCCACGCACGCGCTTGACGGCCACAACGAAATGCACCGCGCCGAAGATGGGCCACCAGCGCGCGCCCACGCGGTCCATCCACGCGGTGCGCTGCAGCCATTTGTCGCTGCGCACCGCGGGGCGGTAGCAGCCATAGTGTTCGGTCTCGATCTCCAGGCCCAGCAGGCGCAGCCAGTCGCGCAGCCGGCCGGTGCCGATGAAGGCGCCCGAGTCGGGCAGGTACAGGCGCGAGGCGCCGAAGGCGTGGATGCCCAGGCGCGCCATGGCGTGGCCGCGGCCCTGGCGCCAGCCCCACAGGCTGGTGGGGTTGAAGCCGCTGATGACCAGGCGGCCCTCGGGCACCAGCACGCGCTCGACCTCGCGCAGCACGTGGTGCGGGTCGGCGCTGAATTCGAGCGTGTGCGGCAGCACCACGAGGTCGAGGCTGGCGGCGGGAAACGGCAGCGCGGCGGCGTCGGTCACGAGCGCGGCCTGCGGGTCGGGTGCGGCGGGCACCTCGTGCAGGGCCAGCCAGCGGTGCGGCATGCGGTTGGCGCGCAGCGTCTGCAATTGCGGCAGGCCCAGCTGCAGCGCGTTGAAGCCGAACATGTCGGCCACGGCCAGGTCGAAGCCGTCCTGCTCCCAGGCCAGCAGGTAGCGCCCGGGCGGGGTCTCGAACCAGTCGGTGAGGCTCTGCTGGGAATCGGTCATGCGGCGAAGGGCGGGCGGCGGCGCAATGTCTGCGACACTCGGGTGTTTCGAGCGAGCCCGACACTCTACACGGCCCCGCACATCCCCGCCCTCCCGCCCCCTGCCCCGACCGTCCCATGCAACTGCTCGCCATCCCGGCCTTCAGCGACAACTACGTCTGGATGCTGCACGACGGCCAGCGCGCGCTGGTCGTGGACCCCGGCGAAGCCGGCGGCGTGCGCGACACCCTGGCCCGGCTGGGCCTGCGGCTGGACACCATCCTCATCACCCACCACCACGCCGATCACACGGGCGGCGTGGCCGAGCTGCGCGAGGCCACCGGCGCGCGCGTGCTCGGCCCGGCCTTCGAGACCCTGCCCGAGCCGCTGACCCGCGTGAGCGGCGGCGAGCGCGTGCAGGCCCTGGGCCTGGACTTCGAGGTGATCGACGTGCCCGGCCACACCGCGGGCCACATCGCCTACCACTGCGCCCAGGTGGACGGGCGGCCGCTGCTGTTCTGCGGCGACACCCTGTTCTCGGGCGGCTGTGGTCGCCTGTTCGAGGGCACGCCGGCCCAGATGCACGACTCGCTCGCGCGCCTGGCCGCGCTGCCTGGCGACACGCGCGTGTGCTGCACCCACGAATACACGCTGTCGAACCTGCGGTTCGCGCTGGCGGTCGAGCCCGGCAATGCCGCGCTGCAGGCCTACCAGCAGCAGTGCGAGGCCGTGCGCGCGCGCGGTGAACCCACGCTGCCGAGCTCGATCGAAACCGAGCGCCGCATCAACCCCTTCCTGCGCTCGAACGAGCCGGCGGTGGTGCAAGCGGCCCTGTCCCACGCCCCTGGCAGCGGCGCCGACCCGGTTTCGGTGTTCGCGACGCTGCGCGAATGGAAGAACGTTTTTCGATGACCCAAGACCTGTCGACGGCGCAGCGCCCGCGCCGCCCCGGGGCCCGCTGCCTGGGCGCCCTCCTGCTGTGCCTGAGCCTGCTCGCCGGCTGCGCCAGCACCCTCCCCGCCCCGTCCTCCGCGCCGCGCACCGACGCCGCCGACAGCGGCCCCGCCGCCGTCTCCACCGTGCGCGGCCCGTCCCAGCGCCTGCCCGCCAACGTGCCGCTGAGCGAGATCGCGGTCGCGCCCGTGAGCGCGCCCGCCGTCACCACGCTGGCCGCGCCGGCCGACCTGTGGGAACGCATCCGCCGCGGCCTGGCCATGAACGACCTCGACGGCGACCTGGTGCGCCAGCACGAGCAGTGGTACCTCGCGCGGCCCGACTACATCCAGCGCATGACCGAGCGCTCGAGCCGCTACCTGTTCCACATCGTCGAAGAGATCGAACGCCGCGGCCTGCCCATGGAGCTCGCGCTGCTGCCCTTCATCGAAAGCGCCTTCAACCCGGCCGCCGTGTCGAGCGCGCGCGCCGCGGGCATGTGGCAGTTCATGCCCGCCACCGGCGCCTCGTTCGACCTCAAGCAGAACGTGTTCCGCGACGACCGCCGCGACGTGCTCGCGTCCACGCGCGCCGCGCTCGACTACCTCGAACAACTCTACGGCCGCTTCGGCGACTGGCACCTCGCGCTGGCGGCCTACAACTGGGGCCAGGGCAACGTGAACCGCGCCATCACGCGCAACCAGCGCGCGGGCGAACCCACGGGTTACCTCGACCTCAACATGCCCGCCGAGACGCGCCATTACGTGCCGAAGCTGCAGGCGGTCAAGAACATCGTGGCCAATCCGCAGCGCTACGGCGCCACGCTGCCGGTGATCGGCAACCACCCGTTTTTCGACACCATCACCGTGCTGCGCGACATGGACGTGGCCCTGATCGCGCGGCTGGCCGAGGTGAGCGAGGCCGACTTCCGCATGCTCAACCCCTCGCTCAAGCAGCCCGTGGTGATGGCCGCGGGCACGCCCACGGTGCTGCTGCCCTGGGACAACGCCACCACCTTCCAGCGCAACCTGCAAAGCTACAACGGCGCGCTCGCGAGCTGGACCGCCTGGGTGGTGCCGCACAGCATGAGCCCGGCCGAGGCCGCCGAGCGCATGGGCATGAGCGAGGCCGAGCTGCGCAGCGTCAACAACATCCCGCCGCGCATGCGGCTGGCCGCGGGCTCGAGCCTGCTGGTGCCGCGCAACGGCCGGCTCGACCGCGACGTGCCCGCGCACGTGGCCGACAACGCGGCGCTGAACCTGCAGCCCGAGGTGACCACCCGGCGCGTGGTGGTCAAGGCGCGCAAGGGCGACAACGTGGCCCGGCTGGCCAGCCGCCACGGCGTGAGCGCGGTGCGCGTGGCCGAGTGGAACCGGCTTTCGGTGAACAGCGCGCTCAAGGCCGGCCAGAGCATCACGCTCCAGTTGCCGCAGCGCGCGGCCGCGCCCGCGGTGGCCAGGGGCAAGGCCAAGGCCCCGGCGGTGCAGGCGCGCAGCGGCGCGGGCAAGACCACCGCCAAGGCCGGCAAGGCCAGCGCCACCCGCACGGCCAAGGCGGCCAAAACCACCCCCACCACCAAAGCCGCCAAGGCCACCAAGACCACGCCGGCCAAGACCCGCGTGGCCACGGGCAACAAGCCCTGAGACCGGCCTGAGCCAGGCCAGCGCGCTCAGGCGCGGAACCGTTCCTTGGCCTTGCTCGCGAACCCGTTGGTGAAGCAGCGCGCGAGTTCGGCGGGCGCCAGCGGCTTGAGCGCGGCCGCGCGCAGCGCGGTTTCGGGGCCGCCGCGCGGCATCAGGCCGTCGGCCGTCCAGGCCTCGCGCGAGCGCTCCACCGTGGACAGGTAGAGCGCGCGGTCGCCCTGGAAGTGGCTCTCGGGCACGGTCTTGATGAGGTCCGAGGGCCCGGCGGTCTGCAGCCACTTGAGGGCGTGCACCAGCGCGTCGGTGAGCGCCTGCGCGATGCGCGGGAACTGCGCGATGAACTCGCCCGGCGCGCTCAGACAGCCCACGGGCAGCGGACCGCCGAAGACCTCGGTGGTGCCGCGCAGGTTGCGCGTGTCGGCCACCACGCGCAGCTCGCCCTGCTGCTCCATCTGCGTGATCAGCGGGTCGGTGTGGCAGAGCGCGTCGAGCGGGCCGAAGCGCATGGCCTGCAGCGCGGCGCCGGCGTCGGGGAACGGCTGCAACTGCAGTTCGTCGAGCCGCACGCCGTCGCGCTGCAACAGGGCCTGCAGCAGTTGCAGACCCACCGGGTCGTTGGCGCGCAGGCCCACGCGGCGCCCGCGCAGGTCGGCCGTGCTCTTGAAGCCCGCAAGCGAGCGCGCCGACACGCCCAGCGCGAGCTGCGGCGCGCGCCCCTGCACCACGAAGCTCTGCCAGCCCTGGCTGCGCGCGGCCGGCTGCAGCAGCGGCGCAAAAGACCCGCACAGCACATGCGCCGCGCGCGCCTGCACCGCGGCCATGGCCTGGGCTTCGTCGGGGAACTCGCGCAGCTCCACGTCCAGGCCCTCTTCGCGGAAGAAGTGCAGCTGCTCGGCCACCGTGAGCGGCAGGTGGCTCAGCGCGAAGCGGTGGTCGACCGCGATCACGATGCGCGTGTCCACGAGCTTGGGCGGCAGCACCGGCGGGCGCGTGACGCCCGCGCCCTGGGCGCTCGCCGCCCCGCCGGGCAGGGCCAGCAGCAGGCCTGCGCCCGCCAGCGCCCACTGGCGGCGGTTGAGGCCGCGGCGCGGCGCTGTGCTCTCGTCTGGCTCCCGGGTCTCCGTCATCGGCCCAAGGTTAGGGCGCGTGGGCCGGATCGCCATCCGGTGGAGTCCCGAGCGGGTTTACACCGATCGGGCGTGGGTACCTCGTGGTACCGCGGGTCGCGGCTCAGCGGCGGTCGACCAGCGCGTGCGCGATGGTGCCGAGGTCGACGTACTCGAGCTCGCTGCCCACGGGCACGCCGCGCGCCAGCCGCGTGACCTGCAGGCCATGGTCCTTGAGGGCCTGGGCGATCACGTGGGCCGTGGTCTCGCCCTCGGCGGTGAAGTTGGTGGCGAGGATGACCTCGCGCAGCGGCACCTCGGGATCTTCTTCGGCGATGCGCTCGAAGAGCTTGTCGAGCCCGATCTCGCGCGGGCCCACGCCGTCGAGCGCGCTGAGCTTGCCCATGAGCACGAAGTACAGGCCCTTGTAGGCGCCGGTGCGCTCCATGGCGGCCTGGTCGGCCGGCGTTTCGACCACGCACAGCAGGCCACGGTCGCGCCGCGGGTCGCGGCAGGTGCTGCAGACCTCGTCTTCGGTGAAGGTGTGGCAGCGGCTGCAGTGGCGCACCTTGCCCACCGCTTCGCTGAGCGCGCCGGCCAGGCGCTGGGCGCCATGCGGGTCGTGCTGCAGCAGGTGAAAGGCCATGCGCTGGGCCGACTTGAGGCCCACGCCCGGCAGGCAGCGCAGGGCCTCGATCAGGCGTTCGAGCGAACGGGTGTCGGCCACTGCGATGCGGTGCTGCGGGAACGGGCGGCGCGGCTCAGAACGGGAACTTCATGCCGCCGGGCAGGCCCGGCATGCCCGCGGTGAGCTTGCCCATTTTTTCGTTCGAGGTCTCTTCGGCCTTGCGCACCGCGGCGTTGAACGCCGCGGCCACGAGGTCTTCGAGCATGTCCTTGTCGTCGGCGAGCAGGCTGGGGTCGATGGTGACGCGCTTGACGTCGTGCTTGCAGGTCATGACGACCTTCACGAGGCCCGCGCCGGACTCGCCGGTGACCTCGATGTGCGCGAGCTCTTCCTGCGCTTTCTTGAGGTTGTCCTGCATGGCCTGGGCCTGCTTCATGAGGCCGGCGAGTTGTCCTTTGTTGAACATGGGGGTGCTTTCTGGGAGAGGGATCAGGAAACCGGCTTGAGCGTGCCGGGCACGATTGTGCCGCCGAAGTCGCGCATCATCGTCTGCACGAAGGGGTCGGCAAGGATCTGCTGCTCGGCCTCGCGCTGGCGGCGCTCGGCCTCGGCGGCGTTGCGGCGCGCGGGCGAGTCGACCACCACGCCCGACTCCACCACGAGCTCGACCGCATGCCCGATCGACTGCAGCGCCGCCGCCAGGCGTTCGCGGTTGTTGCCCTGGTTGAGCGATTCGCGCTCGATGCGCAGCACCCAGCGCGGGCCGTCGTGCGAGAGCAGCTGCGATTGCAGCGCGAGCTCGCGCACCAGCGCGCCGATCGCGCCGGCGTCGATCAGTTGCTTGACCACACCGGCCCAGAACGCGCCTTCGGGCGTGGGCTGCAGCGGCGCGCTGGGCCGCGGCTGGTCGAGCCGACCCGGCGCGCCGGGGTCGCGCACGGGCACCCGCACCACCGGGGCCGCGGCCGCCACCGGCCGGGCGGCGGGCGCGGCGGGTGGCAGCGCGTCCCAGGGTGGGGTGTCGTCGTCGGGCTCGGGCCAGGGGGCGTCGTCGAGCGGGGGTTCGTCGGCGGCGGGCGCGGGGCGCGCCACCGGGGCGGGCGCGGGCGACGGCGCCGTGGGGCGCTGGGGCGCGGTGGGCACCGCGGCCGGGGTCGGCGCAACAGGCGCGGCGACGACGGGCGCCGCCACCGGCGGTGCGATCGGTGCGGTCGGTGCCGCAACGGGGGTGGCGGTGGGGCGGGCCGCGGGCGCCGCGGGGCTTGCCGCCGCCGCCGGCCGCGGCTCAGCGGGACTCAGCGAAGTTTTTTTTTCCGCCGCGCCCGTGGGCTTGAAGGCCAGCAGGCGCAGCAAGACCATGGTGAGGCCGGCGTATTCGTCGGGTGCCAGGCCGAGTTCGGCGCGGCCGTGCAGGCACAGGCTGTAGAGCAGCTGGGTCTCGTCGGCCGGCAGGGCCTGGGCGAGTTGTGCGATCTCGGCCTCGTCGGGGTCGGTGCTCGCGGCCAGGGCCTGGGGCGCCATCTGGTGCACCGCCATGCGCTGCAGCACGCCGGTCACTTCTTCGAGCGTGGACGCGGCGTTGAGGCCGTTGGCGCGCAGCGCCTCGACGGTCTGCACCACGGCCGCGCCGTCGCCGCCGGCCAGCGCGGCGATCAGGCGCAACGCATGCCCGCGGTCGACCGCGCCCAGCATCTGGCGCACCGGGCCTTCGAGCAACTGCCCGCCGCCGAAGGCGATCGCCTGGTCGGTGAGCGAGAGCGCGTCGCGCATGGAGCCGCGCGCGGCGCGCGCCAGCAGCCGCAGCGCGCCCGGCTCGCTGGCCACCTGCTCGGCCTGCAGCACCTGCTGCAGGTGCTCGGCCACGGTCTCGGGCGCCATGGGCCGCAGGTTGAACTGCAGGCAGCGCGACAGCACCGTCACCGGCACCTTCTGCGGGTCGGTCGTGGCCAGCACGAACTTGAGGTATTCGGGCGGTTCCTCCAGCGTCTTCAACATCGCGTTGAACGCGGTGTTGGTGAGCATGTGGACCTCGTCGATCATGAAGACCTTGAAGCGCCCCTGCACCGGCTTGTAGACCGCCTGCTCGAGCAGCGACTGCACCTCGTCCACGCCGCGGTTGGAAGCGGCGTCGAGCTCGGTGTAGTCGACGAAGCGGCCGCTGTCGATGTCGGTGCAGGCCTGGCAGACGCCGCAGGGCTCGGCCGTGATGCCGCCCTGCCCGTCGGCACCCACGCAGTTGAGCGACTTGGCCAGGATGCGCGAGACCGTGGTCTTGCCCACGCCGCGCGTGCCGGTGAACAGGTAAGCGTGGTGCAGGCGCTGGCTTTGCAGCGCGTTGGACAGGGCCTGGACCACGTGCCCCTGGCCGACCATTTCGCGGAAGTTGCGCGGTCGGTATTTGCGGGCCAGGACGACGTAGGACATCGGGCGATTCTATGCGTGGGGGTACCCGCGTCCCGGGGGTGGCCTTGCCCGTCGCCTACAATCGCGCCTGACGGGCCTTCCCGCATGGGGAAGCGGCCAACCGGGTCAGGTGGGGAACCAAGCAGCCCTAACCGTGGAGCCAGTGCCGGGGTCAAGGCTCGTCACCTCACACCACAAGCCGCAGGCAGCCCCTGCGGCTTTTTTCATGGGCGCTCGCCCGGCCACCCCCGGGTAAACGTCAGCCAATCGCCCCTGGGGCGCCGATAGCATCGCGGGCCGGAACCACCACCGAGCCCGCCCATGCGCAACCCCGCGATCCAGTGGCTTTTTGCCGGCGCCATTTTTGCCAGCGCGTTTTCGCTCTTCCTGGTCCAGCCCCTGATCGCCAAGCAGATCCTGCCCTGGTTCGGCGGCACCGCGGCGGTGTGGGCGATCTGCATGGTGTTCTTCCAGACCACGCTGCTCGCGGGCTACGCCTATGCCGATCTGGTGGCGAGCCGGCTCGCGCCGCGCCGCCAGCTCGCGCTGCACGCCACGCTGCTGCTGGCCAGCCTGTGGTTCCTGCCCATCGTGGCGGGTTCGGCCTGGAAGCCGCAGGACGCGCAAGACCCTTCGCTGCTGATCATCGGCCTGCTGCTGGCCACGGTGGGCCTGCCCTACTTCATGCTGTCCACCACCGGGCCGCTGGTGCAGTCGTGGGTGGCGCGGGCCCGGGTGGGCCAGCAGGTGTACAGGCTGTTCTCGCTGTCCAACATGGCCTCGCTGGTGGCGCTGATCAGCTACCCCTTCCTGATCGAGCCGGTGGCCACGCTGCCCGCCCAGGCCCTGGGCTGGTCGGCGCTGTACCTGGGCTTCGCGGCACTGTGCCTGGCCTCGGGCGTGTACTTCGTGCGGCACGCGCGCGGGCCGTCGGCGCAGGCCGAGGCCGCCGCCGACGAGACCGACGCCGGCCCGCGCCCGGGCTGGCGCGACGCCCTGCTCTGGCTCTCGCTCGCGGCCATGGCCTCCTGGCTGCTCGTGGCCATCACCAACCACATCACGCAGAACGTGGCGGCGATCCCGTTCCTGTGGGTGCTGCCGCTCACGCTGTACTTGCTGACCTTCGTGCTGTGCTTCGAGAGCGACCGCTGGTACCGCCGGGGCCTGTTCGTGCCCCTGGGCGGCGCGCTGCTGGCGCTGTGCGCCTACGGCCTGCACGAGGGCAGCATCGGCTTCGAGGTGAAGGTGGCGGTGCCGCTGTACGCGCTGGGCCTGTTCGTGCTGTGCATGTTCCTGCACGGCGAGATGGCGCGGCTGCGGCCGCACACGCGCCACCTCACGCGCTTCTACCTGATGCTCTCGGTGGGCGGGGCGCTGGGCGGCTCGCTCGTGGGCCTGGTGGCGCCGCGCGTGTTCCCGGCCTACTACGAGCTGGGCCTGGGCTTTGCGCTCACCGCCCTGCTGGCGGCCGTGGTGCTGCGCCGCCAGCGCGCGCTGAGCGCCACCGCGCTCGCGCTGGTGGTGTTCTGCGGCGTGTTCCTGGCGCAGCAGGTGCGCGACGATCTTTCGTCCACGCGGCGGCTGCAGCGCAACTTCTACGGCACGCTCTACACCGTCGACGTGCCCGACGAGACGCTCAAGGACACGGTGCGCCTGCTCTACCACGGCTCGATCCAGCACGGCGAGCAGTACCTCTCGCCAGAGCGCCGGCGCGAGCCCACGGCCTACTACGGCCGCAGCGCGGGCGTCGGGCTGGCGATCGAGGCCACGCGCCGGCCCGGGCAGCGCGTGGGCGTGATCGGGCTGGGCGCGGGCACGCTGGCCGCCTATGGCCGGCCCGGCGACGTGCACCGCATGTACGAAATCAACCCCGAGGTGATCGACATCGCCCGCAGCGAATTCAGCTTCGTGGCCGACAGCGCCGCGCAGGTGGAGATGGTGCTGGGCGATGCGCGCCTGTCCATGGAGCGCGAGGGGCCGCAGGGCTACGACGTGCTCGCGGTGGACGCCTTCTCGGGCGACTCGGTGCCGGTGCACCTGATCACCATGGAGGCGATGCAGGTGTACCTGAGCCACCTGCGGCCCGGCGGCATCGTGGCCTTCCACGTGACCAACCGCTTCCTCAACCTGCCGCCGGTGGTGGCCGCGATCGCGCAGGCGCAGGGCCTGCAGGTGGCACACATCCGCGACGAGAACGACAACCCCTTGCTGCGCAACACCGACTGGGTGCTGGTGGCGCGCGAGCCCGAGGCGCTGGCGCACGCGGGCATCGCGCAGCGCGCGCGGCCGGTGGTGCCGATCCCGGGCCTGGCGCCCTGGACCGACGACTTCAACAACCTGTTCGCGATCCTCAAGTAGCGCGCCCGGACGCCTGCAGCCAGCGCTGCACGCCCTGCCCGGCCCAGGCGCCGCTGGCCATGGTCGCGGTGAGCAGGTAGCCGCCGGTGGGGGCTTCCCAGTCGAGCATCTCGCCGGCCACGAACAGGCCCGGGCGCGCACGCACCATCAGGCCCTCGTCGAGCGACTCGAAGCGCACGCCGCCCGCGCTGCTGATGGCCTCGGCCACCGGCCGCGGCCGCAGCAGCGTGAGGGGCAGCGCCTTGATGGCCTGGGCCAGGCGCGGCGGGCTGTGCATGGCCTCGCGGTCCAGGCATTCGTGCAGCAGCGCGAGCTTGATGCCGTCGAGCCCGAGCCGGCCCTTGAGGTGGCTCGAGAGGCTGCGCGAGCCGCGCGGGTGGGCGACGTCGGCGAGCACGCGCGCGGCGTCGCGGTCGGGCAGCAGGTCGAGCGTGAGCGCGGCGTGGCCGTCGCGCGCGATGCGATCGCGCAGCACGGACGACAGCGCATACACCAGGCTGCCCTCGATGCCCGTGGCCGTGGCCACGAACTCGCCGCGCAGCGTGTGGTGCCGGCCCGCGAGGTCTTCGGTGCTGAGCGCCACGGTCTTGAAGGGCTGGCCGGCCCAGCGCTCGCGAAACAGCGCGCTCCAGCCTTCGCCGCCGCCGTGCACGCCGGCCGCGGCCACGTCGAAGCCGCAGTTGGCGGGCGCCAGCGCGGCCACGTCCACCCCGAGGGCGCGCAGCCAGGGTTGCCACGCGCCGTCGGAGCCCAGGCGCGGCCAGCTCGCGCCGCCGAGCGCGAGCAGCACGGCGCGGGCCTGCACGACACGCTCGCCCTCGGGCGTGGCGAAGCGCAGGGCGCCGTCGGGCGACAGGCCCAGCCAGCGGTGGCGCATGTGAAAACGCACCGGCACGCCGCCCGGCGCGGGATGGCGCAGCCGCTGCAGCCAGGCGCGCAGCAGCGGCGCGGCCTTCATGTCGGTGGGAAAGACGCGGCGCGAGCTGCCCACGAAGGTGGCGATGCCCAGGCCCTCGGACCAGTCGCGCAGCTGCGCCGGGCCGAAGGCTTCGAGCAGCGGTCGCAAGGTCGCGGCGCGCGCGCCGAAACGCGTCACGAAAGCCTCGAAGGGTTCGGCGTGCGTGAGGTTGAGTCCGCCCTTGCCGGCAAGCAGGAACTTGCGGCCCACCGAGGGCATGGCGTCGTACAGGTCGACGGCGGTGCCGGCGCGCGACAGCACCTCGGCGGCCATGAGGCCCGCGGGCCCGCCGCCGACGATGGCGACCGTGTTGTCATTCATGCGGGAGCGTCCAGTTCGATGAAGCGGCCCTGGGCCGTGATGAAGGCCAGCCGCACCGGCTCGCCCGGGTGGGCGGCCTGCAGGGCGGCGCGGTAGTCGCGCAGCTGCTGCTGGTACTCGGGCACCCGGTGCGGGTTGTCGGCGCTCTTGAAGTCGATCACCCACCAGGCGCCGCTGGCGCGTTCGCGCACCAGGCGGTCCAGGCGCAGCGCGCGGCCCTGGTGCACGAGGTCGACCTCGTTGCCCCAGTGGTCGATGGCCTGCGGGTCCCAGACCCAGGCGGCCGCGCCCTGCACGATGCGGCGCGCCGCGGCCAGCGCCTCGGCGGCGCGGCGGGCGTCGAGCTCGAAGTCGCGTTCGACCGCGCGCTGGTGCGCGGCGGTCCAGTCGAAGCCCGCCGCGGGCGTGGGGTGCCACTGCAGCAGGCGGTGCACGGCCTCGCCCCAGCGCGCGTTCGGGTCGTCGGCGGCGCTGTCGTCGGCCAGCGGTTCGGGCGTGGCCGAGAGCGCGGGCAGGCTGTCCAGGCGCCAGGGTTCGGCGGGTCCGTCCTGGCGCGCGGCCGCGGGCGCGGGGGCGTCGAGCGCCTGCGCGAGCGGCGCCAGGCGCTGCCACCAGCTGGGCTGGGTGGCGCTCTGGTGCGGCTCGAAAGCCGAGACCACCAGGCGCGTGGCGGCGCGCGTCATGGCCACGTACAGGGTGTTGAGCTCTTCGAGCGAGCGCGCGCGGCGTTCGGTGTCGAGCAGGTCTTGCGCGCACCGCGGCGCGAGCTTCTCGCTCAGCAGGAACACGAAGCGCCGCGGCTGCGCGGCCTCGCCGGGCCAGTCGATCAGCACGCCCTGGCTCTCGGGCCGCGAGGGCGGGGCCTGGGTGTCGAGCAGCAGCACGGTGTGGGCTTCGAGCCCCTTGGCGCCGTGGATGGTGAGCAGGCGCACGGCGCCCGGCACCGCCACCGGCGCGAGCGTGAGGCCGCCCGCCTTCACCGCACGCACCAGGCGGTAGGCGGTGAGGAAACGGCCGCCCTCGTGCTGCAGCGACAGCGCCAGCAGCGCCTGCAGCTGCGCCAGCACCGCGGCGCGTTGCGGCGCGGGCGCGGCCTGCACGTAACGCGCCATCAGGTCGCCTTCGCGCACGATGCGCGTGAGCGCGTCGTGCGGCGGCAGCGCCCGCAGCACCTGCTGCCAGCCGGCCCAGCGTTGTGCGGTCTCGCGCCAGTGCGCGGGCGCGTCGGCGCGCGTGGCCTGGGCCTGCAGCACGGGCCACCAGCCGGCGCCGCTGCCGTCGGCCTGCACCTGCTCGGCCAGGCGCACCAGGTCGTCGTCGGTCCAGCCGCCGATGGGTGAGCGCAGCGCGCGCGCCAGGCTCAGGTCGTGGCCGGGCGAGACCAGCGCGTCGACCAGCGCGATCAGGTCCTGCACGGCCGCGGCATCGGCGAGGTCGGTTTTCTCGGGCTCGTCGCTCGCGATGCCGCGCTCGCGCAGGGCCTCGTGCATCCAGCCCAGGCGCTCGCGCTTGCGGGCCAGCACCATCACCTGCTCGGCGCGCAGTTCGCCGGCGGCGATCTGGGCCGTGATCCAGTCGGCGGCCTGGCGCGCTTCGAGCGCGCTCATGGCGTCCTCGGGCGGGTGGCGCGGCACGAGCAGGCTGTCGCGCCAGGCGCTGGTGTCGGCCTCGGCGCGCACGCGCGCGCTGCGCGGCACCGCGGGCAGCGCGAGCACGCTGCCCGCGGTGCCGCTGCCGGTGGTGTGGGGCCGGAAGGCCGCGCCCACGGCCTCGCCGTATTCGCCATCGGCCACGGCGCGCTGCATCACCTCGTTCACCGCGTCGACCACGGCCACGGCGCAGCGGCGCGTGTGGTCGCAGGCCAGCAGCGCGCCGCCCAGGCCCTGCACCACGAAGGCCTGGGCCGCGCGGAACACCTGCGGCTCGGCACGGCGGAAGCGGTAAATGGACTGTTTGGGGTCGCCCACCAGGAACACGCTGGGCGCCTCGCCCACGCCCGCACCGGCATAGGCCGAGAGCCAGCCGTAGAGCGCCTGCCACTGCAAGGGGTTGGTGTCCTGGAACTCGTCGATCAGCAGGTGGCGCACGCGCGCGTCGAGCCGCTGCTGCAGCCAGCCCGAGAGTTCGGCGTCGCCGAGCAGGCGGCGCGCCGCACCCTCGACGTCGTTCATGTCGACCCAGCCGCGCTCGCGCTTGAGCGCGGCCAGGCTGTGCAGCAGCACGCGCGTGAGCCGCGCCATGCGCTGGTGGTGCTGCCAGGCCGCGTGCTGGCGTTCGGCGGCGCACAGCGCCTGCAGCTCGGCCTCGGCCGCTTCGGCGGCGGCGAACTTCTGCAGGTGGCGCGTGAGGCGGTCTTCGTCTTTCACGAGGAAGGCCTTGCGCAGGCGCGCGAGCCGGGCCGCGGCCTGCGCGGGCTCGTCGGGCAGCAGGAAGGCGTCGACCACGGCGTCGGCGGCCTTGCGCGGGGTGGCGGCGCTCTCGGCCCCGAGCGCGCGCGCCCAGCCGTGCCAGCGCTCGCGCGCGGCCGGCGTGAGCAGCGACAGCGCTGGCCGCTCGAGGCCGGCCCACTGGGGGTGGCGCGCGGCGAAGGGCTCGACGCTGCCGTCGACCACGCCCGCGGCATCGGCCAGCGCAAATTCCACCCGCTTGTGGGCCGCGGTCTTGAGCGCCTGCAGCGTCGCATGGCGGCCGATGTCGGCCACGCTGGCGAAGAAGTCGGCCTGCAGCGCGGCGTCCTGCGCGACGGCGGCGAAAAAGCCGGGCCAGCTGCGCTGGATCAGCGGCGCGTCGTCTTCCTGCAGTTCGTAGGATGGCGGCAGGCCCAGCGACTGCAGCAGCGACAGCGGCGCGGCGCGCAGCAGCGCGGCGAACCAGCCGTGAAAGGTGCGCAGCTGCACCGGGCGGCCGTGCGCGCGCACGCGGGCCTGCAGTCCGCGCGCGACGGGCAGCAGCGCGCGCGCCTCGGCCTCGCCCAGACCGCGCTGGCACAGGGCGGCGTGCAGCGCGGTGTCGTCGAGCCTGGCCCAGGCGGCGAGCTCCTGCTGCAGGCGTTCGCGCATTTCGCCCGCGGCCTTCTTGGTGAAGGTGATCGCGAGGATGTCCTGCGGCTCGGCGCCCGCGAGCAACGCGCGCAGGATGCGCGAGACCAGCATCCAGGTCTTGCCCGCGCCCGCGCAGGCCTCGACGGCCACGCTGCGCGCGGGGTCGCAGGCGCGTGCATAGAACGCCTCGGGCGGCACCTCGCGGCCGTCGATGCGGTAGGCGAGCGCACGGGGGCTTGAGCTCATGCCAAGAAATCCTTGCGGCACAGGCCGCGCGCACCGCAGTGCTCGCAGGCCGCGCCCTCGCCGAGCGCGGGCAGCGGCGCACCGGCGGCGATGCGGTCGAGGTCGCTGGCCAGGCCCTGCAAGAGCGCGTCGCGCGCGGCGGCGAGGTCGTCGGGTTCGAGCAGCAGCGCGGGCTCGCCGTTGCGCGCATCGGTGAGGCTGAGGTAGCCGGCGCGCAGCACGGGGGCGTCGATCAGCGCGGCGTAGAACGCGAGCTGGGTGTCTTCGAAGGGCACGCGGATGCGCGCCTCGGTGCGCTGGCGGCTCTCGGTCTTGTAGTCGATCAGCACCGGCGTGCCGTCGGCGGCGTGGTCGATGCGGTCGAGCCGGCCGTACAGCCGCCAGCGGCCGACGCGGGCCTCGTGCGCGGCCTCGGCCTCGATGAAGCGGTGGCCCTGGGCCTCGTGTGCGTACAGCCAGCGCAGGTAGCCCTCGCGCAACGCGGGCCACTGGGCGCGGTACGGCAGAAAGCCGCTCGCGCCGTGCTCGAGCGTGAGCCCCTGGCTGTGCGCCACCGATTCGGCCAGGCGATCGAGCGACTCGCGGTCGGCGGCCTCGCCGGGGCGCGCGTCGCGCCGCTCGGCGTGGAAGGCGTGCAGCACGTCGTGCAGCCAGTTGCCCAGGTCGCGCGCATCGGCTTCGGTGTCGAGCTCGTCGGCCTCGGCCAGGCGCAACTGGCGCAGCGCAAAGAAGCGGTAGGGGCAGCGCCGCAGGTCTTCGTAGGCGCTGGCCGACACGCGATCGGGCACCAGCGTGGGCGCGCAGGGCCGGGGTGCCGCGGTGCCGGCCGGGGCCAGTTCGCGCGGTGGCAGGGCCGCGTCGGTGGGGGCGATCGGCAACTGCTCGGCGCAGGGGCTGGGCAGCAGCGGATCGCCGTTGTCGTGCTGGCGCCAGAGCACGTCGAGCGGCGTGCCATCGAGCAGGCTGGCCCAGGCCGAATCGGCGGCGGCGCGCAGGGCTTCGCGATCGGGCAGGCCCAGGGCCTCGCGCTGCTCGCGGGTCCAGGTGCCCACGGGGTCGGGGCTTGCGGGCAGGTGGCGCTCGTCGCAGCCCGGCGCCACCACGGCCGCGAACGCACGCCCCAGGCGATGGGCCAGGGGCAGCACCACGACCTGGGCTTCGCCTTGCACCGCAGGCTGGAAACCCGCGCCTTCGAGCACCTCGCGCACCCAGGCGCTGAAGCGGGCCGGCCGCCAGCGCGGGCGGCGCGGCGTGTCGCCACCGGCCGCGGCCGCTTCGCCCAGGCCCTCGAACTCGTGGGCCGCGTCGCCCAGGCGCAGCACGCGCAGCAGTTGTGCGCCCGCGGCATCGGCCTGCAACGCGGCGCGCTGGCCACTCAGCGCGAGCGCAGCGTCGGTGTCGCGCAGCCATTGCACCAGCGGGCGCGGGGCCTGCAGGCCTTTGAGCAGCGCGTCCACGCCCTCGGGCCGCAGCGCCTCGGGCACGGCCGACCACAGCGCGATGCCCAGGCGGCGCAGCTCGCGTTCGAGCGCGCGCACCGCGCCGGCGTCGAAGGCCGGCGCGAGCTTGAGCCAGTCGAGCACGTCGTCGGTGCTGGCTCGTGGCGCGGCGGCGCGCAGCAGCGCCATCAGACCGGCGCCGGCCTGCGTGGTCGAGAGCTTCCAGCCCGCCTCGTCACGCAGCCGCACGCCGGCCTCGTGCAACAAGGCGCTCACGCGGCGCGTGAGCAGGCGGTCGTTGGCGATCAGCGCCACCGGGGCGTGGCCCGCATTGAGGTGTTCGAGCACGCAGGCCGCCGCGCTCAGGGCCTCGTGCTCGAAGTCGGCGCAGCGCAGCAGGCGCGCATTCGGGGCCGGGGCCTCGGCCGGCCCCCAGTCGAGCACCACGCCCTGCTCGCCGCGTGCGCGGCACAGGGCTTCGGCCAGGGGATCGCTTTGGTGGCCAGGCAGCAGCACCAGGGCATCGGCGTCGGCTTGGGCCAGTGGCGACCAGAGCACGTCGGTGTCGAAGCCGCAGGCGCCGACCCAGGCCAGCGCCACGTGCGAAACCAGGCTTTCCCAGCGCGCATGGCCCACGCCAGGCGGGCCCAGGGCCTCGCGCGCGGCGTCGGCCCAGGCCTGGCGCTCGGCCGGCGGCCGGGCCGCGGCCAGCGGGGCGAGCTGGCCCGCGGTGTCGACCAGGCGCGCCACCAGTTCGCGGCGCAGGCCGGGCTCGGTGCCCGCGCCGAGCACGCGGTCGAGCCAGCCCTCGGCGACCAGGGCATCGCGCGCGGGATCGCGGCTCAGGTCTTCGGGGCTGCCGCTCCAGGGCATGAGGGTTTCGGCCCACTGGCGCGGCGTGGCAAAGCGCGGCACCAGGCCCTGCGCGTGCGTGGCCGACCAGGCCTGGCGCGCCTGCGCGGCCAGCCGCGGGTGCGGCAGCAACACCACCACGCGCGAGGCCGGCCAGCGGCGCGCCGCCAGCAAGGCATCGATCGCGGCCATGGCCGCGGGCCACGAACCGCATCGGGCGCGGCGCTGCAGGCCGTCTGCGGCAAGGGCCGACTCGCTGTGAGGTCTCGCGGGCGCGGGCGTCATCGATAGGGGGTTTCTGTCACAATGCGGCCGCTCGCGTGAGGGGCCTGGGGGCGCAGCGACACCGTCGTGCCGTCCACCCCGAGCGATGAAACTGTAACCTCCCCCGCCTATCGAATCCGAGGACGACCATGGCCAGCGATCTCATCAAACACGTTTCCGACGCGACCTTCCAGGCCGACGTGCTGGACAGCAAGGCCCCCGTGCTGGTGGACTTCTGGGCCGAGTGGTGCGGTCCGTGCAAGATGATCGCGCCCATCCTCGACGAGGTGGCCGGCTCGTACAACGGCAAGCTGCAGATCGCCAAACTCAACGTCGACGACAACCGCGACGTGCCCGCCAAGTTCGGTATCCGTGGCATCCCCACGCTGATGCTGTTCAAGGACGGCCAGCTCGCCGCCACCAAGGTCGGCGCGCTGAGCAAGGCGCAGCTCACGGCCTTCATCGATCAGCAGCTCGCCTGAGAAAGATCCAGCGGCCCGGGCACGCCCCGGGCCCACGGGCCGCGTGCGGGCCCGATGACAGGCGGTGGGCACCGCGTTTCCTGTCATAATCCGCCGCACATCGGCCTCACCGGCGCCGATGCTTCCCTCGCGCAACGTCCGGCACCCGGACCTCAGCGCACACCCCCCCGCATATTCCTACCGCCTCCACGCTGGAGTGACGTCCATGCACCTCAACGAACTCAAGGCCCTGCACGTATCCGAAGTGGTCAAGCAGGCCGAAGCGCTCGAGATCGAGAACACCGGCCGCATGCGCAAGCAGGAGCTGATGTTCGCCATCATCAAGAAGCGCGCGAAGACCGGCGAACAGATCTACGCCGATGGCGTGCTCGAAGTGCTGCCCGATGGCTTCGGTTTCCTGCGCGCGCCCGACACCAGCTACACGGCGAGCACCGACGACATCTACATCTCGCCCAGCCAGATCCGCCGCTTCAACCTGCACACCGGCGACATGATCGAGGGCGAGGTGCGCATTCCCAAGGACGGCGAGCGCTACTTCGCGCTCAACAAGCTCGACAAGATCAACGGCCTGCCCCCCGAGGACAACAAGCACAAGATCATGTTCGAGAACCTGACGCCGCTGTTCCCCAAGGAACAGATGCGCCTCGAACGCGACAACCTCAAGGGCGACGAGAACATCACCGGCCGCATCATCGACATCATTGCGCCCATCGGCCGCGGCCAGCGCGCGCTGATCGTGGCCCCGCCCAAGAGCGGCAAGACGGTGATGATGCAGCACATCTGCCACGCCATCACGGCCAACCACCCCGACGTGGAGCTGATGGTGCTGCTGGTGGACGAGCGCCCCGAGGAAGTGACCGAGATGCAGCGCACCGTGCGCGGTGAGGTCATCGCCTCCACCTTCGACGAGCCCGCCGCGCGCCACGTGCACGTGGCCGAGATGGTGATCGAGCGCGCCAAGCGCCTGGTCGAGCTCAAGAAGGACGTGGTGATCATGCTCGACTCCATCACCCGCCTGGCCCGCGCCTACAACAACGTGCTGCCCTCCTCGGGCAAGGTGCTCACCGGCGGTGTCGACGCCAACGCGCTGCAGCGCCCCAAGCGCTTCTTCGGCGCCGCGCGCAAGGTCGAAGAAGGCGGCTCGCTCACCATCATCGCCACCGCGCTGGTCGACACGGGCTCGCGCATGGACGAGGTGATCTTCGAAGAGTTCAAGGGCACCGGTAACTGCGAGATCCACCTCGACCGCCGCCTCTACGAAAAACGCGTCTTCCCCTCCATCCAGCTCAACCGCAGCGGCACACGCCGTGAAGAGCTGCTGCTGCAGCCCGAGATCCTTCAGAAGACCCGGATCCTGCGCCAGTTCATGTACAACATGGACGAGATCGAGTCCATGGAGATGGTGCTCAAGAGCATGAAGGCCACGAAGAACAACTCGGAGTTCTTCGACATGATGCGCAGAGGGGGATAACCCCCCTGCGCCGATCATCCGGCTCTCCCCCCTGCGCCGCTGACGCGGCTTCCCCCCTCTGTGGCGCGCCTTCGGCGCTTCGAGGGGGGACAACGCCAGAGGCCCGGCAAAGCCGGTTCCTCGGCGTTTCTCGATCAACTCCCCCTCCCTCCCTCAACCCCCGCGTCCGGCGCGCGTGCCTGCATCCAGAAATGCCGTGGAACCGGCTTTGCCGGGCCACTGGCATTGCCCCCTGGGGGGTGACGCCGAAGGCGGCGCGGGGGGTGTACAATCTGCTGTTTTGCTTGGCGGCAAGTACGTCGGAAGGGTTCCGGCGCGGCTGTCGCACCCGACCACAAGGAACCGCCATGAAAGAAGGCATCCACCCCAACTACCGCGACGTCTGTTTCCTCGACCTGTCGAACAACTTCAAGTTCGTCACCCGTTCGTGCGCGAACACCAAGGAAACCATCAAGATGGACGACGGCCGCGAACTGCCGCTGTTCAAGCTCGATACCTCGAGCGAATCGCACCCCTTCTACACCGGCACGCAAAAGAGCGTGGACAACATGGGCGGCCGCGTCGAGAAATTCCGCAACCGCTACGCCAAGACCGCCAAGTAAGCCGGCGCCTGGCCCCAGAAAAGCAGCCGAATCCCGGCTGCTTTTTTTTCGCCCCTCCGTTGGCGCGCAGCCCGCTTGTATAGTCCCCAGCCGTGAACCGACCGACGCCCGCCATCGTGAGCCAGTCGGCCGTGCGCCGCCTGCCGCGCCTGGCCCTGATCCTGTTCTGTGTGGCCTATGTGCTGCCCGGTTTTCTCGGCCGCGAACCCTGGAAGGTCGACGATGTGGGTGCCCTGGGCGCCATGCTGGAGCTGGCCGCGGGGCAGGCTTCGTGGTGGCAGCCCACGGTGCTGGGCCTGCCGGTGGAAGAAGCCGGCCCGCTGCCCTACTGGCTGGGCGCGCTGTTCATCCGCGCACTGCCCTTCCTGCCCCCCGACTTCGCGGCCCGCATCCCGTTCGGCGTGCTGCTGTCGCTCACACTCGCGGCCACCTGGTACGCGAGCTACCAACTGGCGCGCCAACCCGCGGCGCTGCCCGTGGCCTTCGCTTTCGGGGGCGAGGCCCAACCCGCCGACTACGCGCGCGCCCTGGCCGACGCCGCGCTGCTTGCGCTCGTGGCCTGCCTGGGGCTGGCGCAGCTCTCGCACGAAACCTCGCCCGACCTCGCGCGCCTGGCCTGGACGTCCATGAGCCTGCTGGGCGCGGCCCGGCTCTCGCACCCCGGGGCGTCCCAGCCCTGGCGCGCCCTGCCCTGGTGGTTCGCGGGTGTGTTCGGCCTGGCGCTCAGCGGCGCGGCCGGCCTCGCGGCGCTGCTGGGCGCGGGCTGGCTCGCGGTGCTGGCCTGGCGGCTGCTGCACACCGATGCCGATGCCCCGCGCGACAAGGCCTATTTCCCTGTGCTGGGCCTGGCCGCTGGCGCCTGGCTGGCGATGGCGATGGCGAGCCAGCGCCTGGATGCGTGGAACTGGCCCGATGTGCAGGCGACGCTGCAGGCGCCCTATTGGGAGAGCTGGGGCCGGCTGCTGGTTTGGTTCACCTGGCCCGCGTGGCCGCTGGCGCTGTGGACGCTGTGGCGCTGGCGCCGCCAATGGGTGCAGGCGCATGTGGCGCTGCCGCTGTGGGCGGTGCTGGTGGTGGTGGGCTTCTCGGCGGTGTCCGACGACCGCGACCGCACCCTGCTGCTGGCCCTGCCGGCGCTGGCAGCGCTCGCCGCCTTCGCGCTGCCCACGCTGCGGCGCAGCGTATCGGCCCTGATCGACTGGTTCACGCTGCTGTTCTTCTCGTTCTGCGCCCTCGTGATCTGGGTGATCTGGTTCGCCATGATGACCGGCGTGCCCGCCAAGCCCGCGGCCAACGTGGCCCGCCTGGCCCCGGGCTTCGTGCCTGAGTTCTCGTTCGGCCTGTTCCTGGCCGGTGCGCTGGCCACCGGCGCCTGGCTCTGGCTGGTGGGCTGGCGCGTGGGCCGGCACCGCGAAGCGCTCTGGAAAAGCCTGGTGCTGCCCGCCGCGGGCGCCACGCTGTGCTGGCTGCTGCTCATGACGCTGTGGCTGCCGCTGCTCGATTTCGGCCGCAGCTACGGCCCGATTTCGCGCCGCATCGCCACGCTGGTGCCGCCCGGCAGCTGCGTGCTCGTCGACGGACTCACACAGGCGCAGATCTCGGCGCTGCGCTACCACGGCAAGCTCGAGCTCGTGCGCACCACGAGCGGGCCGGACGCGCGCTGCCAGGGCATGGTGGTGTCGCCCGACACCCAGGCCACGCTGGCCGAGCGCGTGAACCTCACCCAGTGGGCTTTCAAGGCCACCGTGCGCCGTCTCACGGACAACAAGGAAAGCCTGCTGTACTACCAGCGCGTGGGCGGCTGAGGCTGAATGTTCAGCCGGGTTCGGCTTCGCGCACGCGCGTGGGCGGCAGCACGAGGTTGAAGCTCGAGCCGCGGCCCAGCTCGCTGCTGACCTCAAGCCGGCCGCCGTGGCGCTGGGCCACGTGTTTGACGATCGCCAGACCCAGGCCGGTGCCGCCGGTCTCGCGCGAGCGGCTGCGGTCCACGCGGTAGAAGCGCTCGGTCAGCCGCGGCAGGTGCTCGGCCGCGATGCCCGGGCCTTGGTCACGCACGAAAAACTCGGCGCAGCCGTCGTCGCGCAGCCGCCAGCCCGGCTCGATGAGACCGCCGCCCGGCGTGTAGCGCACGGCATTGCTCATGAGGTTGGACATGGCGCTGATGAGCTCGGACTTGGCGCCCGAGACCCAGAACGGCGGGCTGTCCAGCGGCTCGATGCGGTGCGGCGCCGCGGCCGAAATGGCCTGCGTGAGCCCGCGGCCCTCCTGCACCACGTGGTCGAGCAGTTCCTGGGTCGACACCCACTCGCCCTGCCCCGGCGCCGGGCTGCCTTCGAGGCGCGAGAGGGTGAGCAGGTCGTTGACCAGCGTCTGCATGCGGTGGGCCTGCTGGCTCATGAGGCCCAGGTACTGGTGGCGCTCCTCGGGGCTGAGCTCCAGGCTTTGCATGGTCTCCACGAAGCCGCTGAGCACGGTGAGCGGCGTGCGGATCTCGTGCGAGACGTTGGCCACGAAATCGCGCCGCATGGTTTCGGCGAGCTGCACCGCGGTCACGTCGCGCGTGAGCATGAGCTTGCGCTTCTTGCCGTAGGGGTGCAGCTGCAGCGAGATCTTGGTGGGTTGCGAGGGGCGAGGCCCGACGCCGTCGATGGTGATCTCGTGGCCGAAGTCGCCCGCGTTGAGGTAGGCGTTGAAGGCCGGATGCCGCACCATGTTGCGCACGTACTGGCCGAGGTCGCGCTGCGGGTCGAAGCCGAGCTGGTTGGCCGCCGTGAGGTTGCACCACTCGATGCGGCCGGACGCGTCGAGCAGCACCACGCCATTGGGCGAGGCCTGAATGGCCGCGAGGAAGTCCTCGAGCCGCGCGTCGCTGTTCTGCGCTTTTTTCTCGAGCTTCTTGGCGAGCTTGCGTGCGCGGTCGAGCAGTTCGCCCCAGAAGCCGCCATACGCGGGCATGCGCGAGGGATCGGCCTTGTTGAACCAGCGCAGCACGCGCACCGACTGGATGGTGTCGCGCAGGGCCCAGAGCCCGGCACCGACGAGCGCACCCCCAAACGTCAGGGCCGCCTCGTTGGCGGCCCAGCCCACCGATGCCCCCAGTGCGACCAGGAGCATCAATTCGAGAACACGACGGCTCATGTCGCCGACATCGGCGTGTTGTGCGGATTGCGCCCCGAGGTGTTGGCCATGGCGGTGAGGCGGTAACCCGCGCCCCGCACGGTCTCGATCATGCCGGCCGCGTCACCCAGCGACTCCCTCAAGCGTTTGACATGAACGTCCACGGTGCGCTCCTCGATGAAGACATGGTCTCCCCAGACCTTGTCGAGCAGCGTACCACGCGTGTGCACACGCTCGGCGTGCTTCATGAGGTAGTGCAGCAGCTTGAACTCGGTGGGGCCCACCTTGAGTTCGCGGCCGCGAAAGCTCACGCGGTAGGTGGCGGCGTCGAGCGCGAGCTCGCCCACCTGCACCGAGTCGTTCACGATCTCGGGCGCGCGGCGGCGCAGCACGGCGCGGATGCGCGCGAGCAGCTCCTGGGTCGAGAACGGTTTGGTGATGTAGTCATCGGCACCGGCGTCCAGGCCCTGCACCTTGTCGCTCTCGTCGCTGCGCGCCGTGAGCATGAGGATGGGGACGGTCTTGGTGCGCTCGTTCTTGCGCCACTGCTTGGCCAGCACCGCCCCGCTCTCGCCGGGCAGCATCCAGTCGAGCAGGATGACGTCGGGCAGCACGGCATCGACCTCGCGCTGCGCGGCCACGCCGTCGAAGACGACGGTGGGCGCGAAGCCGTTGTGCCGGAGGTTGACGGCGATCAGTTCGGCGATGGAGGGCTCGTCCTCCACCACGAGGACGCGGGGCAGCTTTCTCATCCTGCGATCGATTCCACTTTGTCCACGGGCGAGTGACGGACGTCTTCGCCCTTGACGATGAAGATGATCTGTTCGGCGATGTTCTTGGCGTGGTCACCCACGCGTTCGATGGACTTCGCGAGGAACAGCAGGTCCAGGCTCGGCGAGATGGTCCGCGCGTCTTCCATCATGTAGGTGATGAGCTTGCGCAGGAAGCCGTTGTACTCGCGGTCGATGTCGTCGTCGGCCTTGATGATGGACACGGCCATCTGCGTGTCCAGCCGCGCGAACGAGTCGAGCGAGCGGCGCAGCAGCGCGGTGGCCAGGTCGGCCGCCAGGCGCAGCTCGGAGATCGGCAGGTTGCGCGGCGTGCCGCTTTCGATGATGGACTTGACCATGCGCGCGATGCGCGCCACCTCGTCGCCCGCGCGCTCGAGGTTCTGCGTGGTGCGCGAGATCGCCATCAGGAAGCGCAGGTCGCGCGCGGTGGGCTGGCGGCGGCCGATGGTGGAAATGATCTCGTGGTCGATCGCCACTTCCATCTGGTTGATGCGGGTCTCGTTCTCGAGCACCTGATCGGCCGATTCCACACTCATGTTGACGAGCGCGTAGATCGCCTGGTGCAGCTGGGACTCGACCAGGCCGCCCATTTCGAGCACGTGGGTGGAGATGGAGTTGAGTTCGGCGTCGAACTGGCTGGAGAGGTGTTTGTCGCTCATGGGGGTGTCTCCCTTGGGGCCGGGTATCAGCCGAAGCGGCCGGTGATGTAGTCCTCGGTGGCCGTCTTGGTCGGCTTGAAGAAGATCTGCTCGGTGGCGCCGAACTCGATCAGCTCGCCCAGGTACATGTAGGCGGTGTAGTCGCTGCAGCGCGCGGCCTGCTGCATGTTGTGCGTGACGATGGCGATGGTGTAGTCGCTCTTGAGCTCGTGCACCAGTTCTTCGACCTTGCCGGTGGAGATCGGGTCGAGCGCCGAGGTGGGCTCGTCGAGCAGCAGCACCGAAGGCTTCACGGCCACGCTGCGCGCGATGCACAGGCGCTGCTGCTGGCCGCCGGAGAGCGACAGGCCGCTCTGGTTGAGCTTGTCTTTCACTTCCTTCCAGAGCGCGGCCTTGGTCAGCGCCCATTCCACGCGGTCGTCCATGTCGCTGCGCGAGAGGTTCTCGTACAGGCGCACGCCGAAGGCGATGTTGTCGTAGATCGACATCGGGAACGGCGTGGGCTTCTGGAACACCATGCCGATGCGCGCACGCAGCAGGTTCAGGTCCTGCTTGGGATCGAGGATGTTCTCGCCATAGAAGTTGATCTCGCCCTCGGCGCGCTGGCCCGGGTAGAGGCTGTACATGCGGTTGAGCGTGCGCAGCAGCGTGGACTTGCCGCAGCCCGAGGGGCCGATGAAGGCGGTGACGCGCTTCTCCTGGATGTCCAGCGTGACGTTCTTGAGGCCCTGGAACTTGCCGTAGAAGAAGTTGAGGTTGCGCACCTCGAGCGCGTTGCGGGACTCGCCCTGCTGCGCCGGCTTTTCGGCGAAGTTCTCGGGGCGGATGGCGAATGCGGTGTCGGACATGGTGGTTTTCCTTGGATGCGTGGCGGTGCGGCGTGGGCCTCAGGCCTTGACCTTGTCGCGGAAGAACACGCGCGCCAGGATGTTCAGGACGAGCACGGTGAGCGTGATGATCAGGGCGCCGGCCCAGGCCAGGCGGATCCAGTTGTCGTAGGGGCTCATGGCGAACTGGAAGATCACCACGGGCAGGTTGGCCATGGGACGGCCCATGTCGGTGCTGAAGAACTGGTTGTTGAGCGCGGTGAACAGCAGCGGCGCGGTCTCGCCGCTGATGCGCGCCACGGCCAGCAGCAGGCCGGTGATCACACCGCTCTTGGCCGCGCGCAGCGTGACCATGAGCGAGACCTTCCAGCGCGGCGCACCGAGTGCAAAGGCCGCTTCGCGCAGGCTGCCCGGCACCAGGCGCAGCATGTTCTCGGTGGTGCGCACCACCACGGGAATGGCGATCAGCGCGAGCGCGAGGCTGCCCGCGTAGCCCGAGAAGTGGCCCGTGGTGGCGACCGCGATGGCGTACACGAACAGGCCCAGCACGATGGACGGGGCCGACAGCATGATGTCGGTGACGAAGCGGGTGAACTCGGCCACCTTGCTGTTGTCGCCGTATTCGGTGAGGTAGATGCCCGCGAGGATGCCCACCGGCGTGGACACCAGCACCGACAGGCCGACGATCATCAGGCTGCCCAGCAGCGCATTGCGCAGGCCGCCACCTTCGGAGCCCGGTGCGGGCGTGTCGGCGGTGAAGACGTTGGCGTCCAGGCCCGCGATGCCATTGGAAAACAGCACCCACAGGATCCACAGCAGCACCACCAGGCCCAGGGCCATGGCCCCCATGGACAGGGTGAGGCCGACGAAGTTCGTGGTCTGGCGGCGTTTGTAGAGCGCTTGATTGATTTGCATGGTGGGTCTCGCTCTTGCGTGCTCAGGCGCCCTTGGCCTTTTCGGTGCGCAGGATCATCCACTTGGCCAGCGCCAGCACCACGAAGGTGATGCAGAACAGCACGAAGGCCAGGGCGAACAGGGTGTTGAAGTGCAGACCTTCGGCTTCGCCGAACTCGTTGGCCAGCACCGAGGCGATCGAGGTGCCCGGGGAGAACAGCGAGCCCGGCATGCGGTTGGCGTTGCCGATCACGAAGGTGACCGCCATGGTCTCGCCGAGCGCGCGGCCCAGGCCCAGCATGATCCCGCCGATCACGCCCTTCTGCGTGTACGGCAGCACCACCTTGGACACCACCTCCCAGGTCGTGCAGCCCAGGCCGTAAGCCGATTCGCGCAGGATCGGCGGCGTGATCTCGAACACGTCGCGCATCACCGCCGCAATGAAGGGCAGCACCATGAACGCGAGGATGATGCCCGCGGCCAGGATGCCCAGGCCGTTGGGCGCGCCGCCGAAGAGCCAGCCGATCAGGGGCATGCCCATCATCAGTTCGCGCACCGGCACCTGCACGTAATCGGCGAACACGGGCGCGAACACGAACAGGCCGAACATGCCGTAGATGATCGACGGCACGGCCGCGAGCAGCTCGATGGCGGTGCCCAGCGGGCGGCGCAGCCACACCGGGCAGGTTTCGGTGAGGAACAGCGCGATACCGAAGGCCAGCGGCACGCCGATGAGCATGGCGATGCCCGCGCTGATCAGGGTGCCGACGATGGCGATCGCGGCGCCGTATTGTTCATTGACGATGTCCCACTCGACCGTCCAGAGGAATTGGAGCCCGAAGGTCTTGAAGGTCGGCCAGGCGTTGAGGAACAGCGAGGCGATGATGCCGACCAGTGCCACGAGCACCAGCAGCGAGAAAGCCTGCGTGAGGCGGTGGAACACCGCGTCCTGCCATTGCTGGCGTCGCGCCACGGCGCGCATGGCTTCGTCGGTGCGTTGTTCACCCGAGGTGAGGAAACGGGATGGCTTGGGCATGCTGGCGTCTGCGCTGCTGGTTGTGGTGTTCATGGGACCCTCCTCGGGTCTTGATTGACAGACTGTATGACAGACACGAATTCGCAAAAAACCCACCGGCCGGCCAGCCGCCCACCGGTGGGTCGTGCTCAGGCGCGAGGCCCGGGCATCAGCGCTTGACCTGCGACCAGACCTTGCTGCGGATCTGCTCGGTCACGGCGTCGGGCATGGGCACGTAGTCGAGCTCGACCGCGGCGGCCTTGCCGTTCTTGAACGCCCAGTCGAAGAACTTGAGCACCTCGGCCGACTGCGCCTTGTCGGCCGGCTCCTTGTACATGAGGATGAACGAGGCGGTGCTGATGGGCCAGCTGTCCTTGCCCTTGGCGTTCACCATGGACACGCCCATGCCGGGCACGCTGAACCAGTCCACACCGGCCGCGGCGGCGGCGAAGGTCTTGTCGTCGGGCTGCACGAACTGGCCATCGGCGTTCTGCAGGGCCATGTGCGGGATGTTGTTCTTCTTGGCGTAGGCGTATTCCACGTAGCCGATGGCGCCGCGGGTGCGGCTCACGTTGGCGGCCACGCCTTCGTTGCCACGGCCGCCCACCGAGGTGGATGCGGGCCACTTCACGGCGGCGCCCTTGCCCACCGTGTCGGCCCAGTCTTTGCTGACCGTGCTCAGGTAGTCGGTGAAGTTGAAGGTCGTGCCCGAACCGTCGGCGCGGTGCACCACGGTGACGGGGGTGTTGGGGAAGGTCTTGCCGGGGTTGAGCGCGGCGATCTTGGGATCGTTCCAGGCGGTGATCTTGCCCAGGAACATCTCGGCCAGCACCGGGCCGCTGATGCGCACCGAGCCGGGCGCGAAGCCTTCGAGGTTGAACACGGGCACCGTGCCGCCGATGATGGCGGGGAACTGCACCATGCCGTCCTTGTCGAGGTCGGCGCCGCTCACGGGCGCGTCGGAAGCGCCGAAGGCCACGGTCTTGGCGCGGATCTGGCGCAGGCCGCCCGACGAACCGATCGACTGGTAGTTCAGACCCGTGCCGGTCTGGGCCTTGTACATCTCGGCCCACTTGGCATAGATCGGGAACGGGAAGGTCGCGCCGGCGCCGGTGATGTCGGCAGCGTGGGCCGAGCCCAGGGCGACGGTGGCCATCGCGGCGGCGGCCAGGGCCTTCAGAAGGGTGCGTTTGCTGTTCATGCGGGTCCTCGGATGTGCATGTGAAGGGGACAGGCGGGACTCTAGGCAAGCTGTGTGACAACCAAATGACACCGATCGCTTGTCACAAAAACCGCCGCCCGGGCGCCGCCCTGTACCGGCCGTGTCAGGGGCATGCGTCACAATCGCGGCCCGCGGCCAGCCCTCCGCACCACGGCCGCCATTTCTCCATGCAAAACGGAACCCTTCTCGCCGCCATCGACCTTGGCTCCAACAGCTTTCGTCTGGAGATCGGCCGCTACCACTCGGGCCATATCGAACGCGTCGAATACCTCAAGGAAACCGTGCGCCAGGGCAATGGCCTGGATGCCGAGAAAAACCTCAGCATGGCTGCCATGCAGCGCGGCTGGGAATGCCTGGCGCGCTTTGCCGAGCGCCTGCATGGCTTCAAGAAGCACCAGGTGCGCGCCGTGGCCACGCAGACGCTGCGCGAGGCGCGCAACCGCGACGAGTTCCTGCGCCGCGCCCAGGAGGTGCTGGGCTTTCCCATCGAGGTGGTCTCGGGCCACGAAGAGGCCCGCCTGATCTACCAGGGCGTGTCGCGGCTGCTGCCGCACTCCGACGAACGCCGCCTGGTGGTCGACATCGGCGGGCGCTCGACCGAGATGATCCTGGGCGTGGGCTACACGGCCGAAACGCTGGAGTCGTACCGGCTGGGCAGCGTGGCCTGGTCGACGCGCTACTTCCCGCGCGGGCAGTTCACGAGCGCGGCGCTCAAGACCGCCGAGGTCGCCGCCAAGGCCGTGCTCGACGAGGCGCTGGACCGCTTCCCGCCCACCCAGTGGCAGGTGGCTTACGGCTCCTCGGGTACCGTGGGCGCCATCGCCGACATGCTGGGCAGCAATGGCTGGGCCATGGGCCTGGTGACGCGGCCCGGGCTCGACTGGCTCACCGACCGCCTGCTCAAGGCCGGCCAGGTGGACAACCTGCGCCTGGACGGTCTCAAGGACGACCGCCGCCCGGTGCTTGCGGGCGGCCTGTCGGTGCTGCGCGCCATCTTCGACCTCTTCGGCATCGATCAGATGATGCCGGCCCAGGGCGCGCTGCGCCATGGCGCGCTCTACGACCTGATCGACCGCGAGAGCGACGGCGGCGACGTGCGCGAGCGCACGGTGCGCTGGCTCGCCCAGCGCTTCTCCGCCGACGAGGGCCAGGCGCGGCGCGTGGGCGAGGTGGCCAACGCGCTCTTCTCGCAGATCGCCGCGCCCGACGAGCGCGACGGCCGCTACTCGCAGAAGCTGGCCTGGGCGGCGCAGCTGCACGAGATCGGCACCCACATTTCGCACGAGCGCAGCCACCACCACGGCGCCTACATCCTCGACCACGTGGACGCACCGGGCTTTTCTCTGCGCGAGCTGCACCGCATGAGCCAGCTGGTGCTGGGCCAGCGCGGCAAGCTGCGCAAGCTCGAGGAGCCGCTGCAGGACGAGCTGTTCGCCAAGCAGCTGCTCTGCCTGCGGCTGGCGGTGCTGTTGTGCCATGCGCGCCAGATGCCCGAGCACCTGGACATGCGCCTGGGCTACAAGGCCGGCGCGTTCCGCCTGAGCACGCCGCCGGGCTGGGCCAAGCGCTACCCGCAGTCGGCCTGGCTGCTGGGTGAAGAGGTGCTGGCCTGGCAGAAAACCACCTGGAAGTTCACCGCCGACATCCGCTGAGCCGCCCGCCGGGCCGGTTTTCGGTGTTCGTATAAACCGTTTATACGGTTTATACTGCGCGCCCCTGCAACTGCCCGGAGTGCCGCATGGCCCACGCCGTCGACAAGAACGCCGCCAAGAAGCCCAAGCTGGTGCGCGACAGCTTCACCATTCCCAAGAACGAGTTCGCTGCCATCGATGCGCTCAAGGCGCGCGCGATCTCGCTCGGCCTGAGCGTGAAGAAAAGCGAGCTGCTGCGCGCCGGCCTGATGGTGCTGCAAGGCCTGAACGACGCGGCTTACAAGGCGGCCCTGGCGGCCGTGCCCACGCTCAAGACCGGCCGCCCGGCGAGCGAGAAGCCGGCCAAAGCCGAGCCGGCGAAAAAGAAGGCGGCGGTGAAACCCGCGGCCAAGCCCGCCACCCAGCCTGCGGCCCAGCCCGCCGCGAAACCCGCCGCGAAACCCGCCGCGAAACCCGCCGCGAAACCCGCCGCGAAACCCGCCGCGAAACCCGCCGCGAAACCCGCTGCGAAACCCGCTGCAAAGGCGTCCAAGCCCGCGCCCCGGAAAGCCGCCGCGCCGCGCAAGGCGGCCTGAGCCTTCAGAGCATCTCGGGGGTCTGCACCGTGACGATCACGGTCTGCCCCTGCCCCGCGCGGTCGCGGTGGCGCAGCCACCAGACCGCGCCCTTCTTCACCGAACACTCGGCCTGCGACAGCGACAGCAGCCGCGCGATCACGCGGCCCAGCGTGGGCTGATGGCCCACCACCACCACGGGCGAGCGCCCCGCGGGCCATTGCACCAGCGACAGCAGCGCCTCGGCCCCGGCCTCGGGCGCGATCGCCTCGCTGGTCTTGAAGCGCCGCCCCAGGGCCAGCGCGGTCTGCTCGCAGCGCGTGGCCGGGCTGCACCAGATGCGCGCGCCTTCGGGCAGTTGCCGGTCGAGCCAGGCGCCCATGCGCGCCGCCTGTTTCTCGCCCCGCGCAGTGAGGCGGCGCGCGAGGTCCTGGGCGTCGCCAGGCTGGCTATTGGCCGGGTCGGGGTGCTCCTGGGCCTCGGCGTGGCGCCACAGGATCAGGTCGGTCCCGCGCGCCGGCATGTCGGCCTCATCCCTTGTGGCCATAGCGGTGCATCAGGCTGCTTTGAGCCGATTGCGCGTGCGTGCGGCCGCGCCCGCCGGCCGCTCCCGCAGGCACGTAGCGGCCGTCGGGCTGCAGCAGCCAGGCATCGCGCGTGTCCTGCAGGTAGGCGATCAGGCATTCGTCGATCACCCGCTGTCGCAACGCCGGGTCGGTCACCGGCCAGGCGAGCTCCACGCGCCGCAGCATGTTGCGGTTCATCCAGTCGGCGCTCGACAGCCAGACCTCTTCGGTCTGGCCGACCCGGAAATGGAACACGCGCGAGTGTTCGAGCAGGCGGCCGATCACCGAGCGCACGCGCACGTTGTCGGTGAAGCCCGGCACGCCCGCAGGCAGCACGCAAGCGCCGCGCACGATCAGGTCGATCTTCACGCCCTGCTGCGAGGCCGCAGCCAGCGCGCGCGCGAGCGCTTCGTCGGTGAGCGCGTTCATCTTGAGCGTCACGCGCGCCTCCTCGCCGCGCGCGGCCGCCTCGCCCGCGGCGGCGAGCTTGTCGAGCAGGGCCTTGTGCAGCAGGAACGGCGCCATCAGCGCCTGGTTGAGCCGGCCCAGCCGGTTCTGGCTCGCCAGGTGCAGGAAGATCTGGTCGACGTCGGCGGTGAGCGTCTCGTCGGCCGTGAGCATGCTGAGGTCGGTGTAGACGCGCGCCGTGCCCGGGTTGTAGTTGCCGGTGGACAGGTGCGCGTAGCGGCGCAGGCCCGTGGCCTCGCGGCGCGTGATGAGCAGCATCTTGGCGTGGGTCTTCAGGCCCACCACGCCGTAGACCACCTGCGCCCCCACCGATTCGAGCCGCTCGGCGTAGTTGATGTTGGCCTCTTCGTCGAAGCGGGCCTTGAGCTCGACCACGGCGGTCACTTCCTTGCCGCGGCGCACGGCCTCGCGCAGCAGGTCCATGAGCTCGCTCTTGGCGCCGGTGCGGTAGATGGTCTGCTTGATCGCGAGCACGTCCGGGTCTTCGACCGCTTCGCGCAGGAAGGACAGCACCGCGTCGAAGCTCTCGTAGGGCTGGTGGATCAGCACGTCGCCCTGCTGCAGCCGCTCGAAGAACGACTGACCCGGCGTGAGCTGCTGGGGCCAGCCTGGCAGGTAGGGCTCGAAGCGCAGCTCGGGCGCGTCGATCTTGTCGATGAGCTGGTTGAGCCGCACCAGGTTGACCGGGCCGGGCACGCGGTACAGGCTGGCCTCGGGCAGGCCGAACTGCTCGAGCAGGAAGTCGGACAGGAATTCGGACGCACCGGCCGACACCTCGAGCCGCAGCGCCTGGCCGTAGTGGCGCTGCTGCAGCCCCTTGCGCAGCGCGGTGCGCAGGTTCTTCACCTCTTCCTCGTCCACCGCGAGGTCCGAATGGCGCGTGACGCGGAACTGCGAGAACTCGGTGACCTGGCGGCCCGGGAACAGGTCGCCCAGGTGGGTGCGGATCAGGCTGGAGATGGACACGAAGTGCACCTGCCGCGAACCCTTGACCGAGGGCAGCCGGAAGAAGCGCGGCAGGATGCGCGGCACCTTCACGATCGCGATCTCGTTTTCGCGGCCGAAGGCGTCCTTGCCCGAGAGCCGCACGATGAAGTTGAGCGACTTGTTGGCCACCTGCGGGAACGGGTGCGCGGGGTCCAGGCCCACGGGCATGAGCAGCGGTTGCACCTCGTTGGCGAAGATCTCGCGCACGTGGCGGCGCTGGCGCGCGTTGCGCTCGCTGTGCGCCACGATCTTGATGCCCTTCTTCTCGAGCGCGGGCAGCACCTCGTCGTTGTAGATCGCGTACTGCTGGGACACGAGCTCGTGCACGCGGGCCGACAGGGCCTGGAAGGTCTCGGCGGTGTAGAGGCCGCGGGTCTCGTTGATGCGCGCGGCCGCGAGCTGCGGCGCCATGCGCACCTCGAAGAACTCGTCGAGGTTGCTCGAGACGATGCTCAGGTAGCGCAGGCGCTCGAGCACGGGCACGTCGGTTCGACGCGCCCAGTCCATCACGCGCTCGTTGAAGGCAAGGATGCTGAGGTCGCGGTCGAGCAGCGGGAACCTGGGGGCAGTCGGGTGGCCGGTCATGCCTGCATTATCTTGAAAGGTGTGGCCGCGGCAGTCGCGTCGGTGCGCCGATCGAGCCGGTGCAGCTCGTGCACGAAACGCTCGGCCGCGCGCGGCCACGCGAAGCGCAGCGCACCGGCGCGCGCCTCGTGGCGGCCAATGCGCAGCGCCTCGTGCCAGGCCTCGCGCAGGTCGTCGTGCAGGGCGGCGGCGCGGGTCTGGCCGATGAGCTGCAGCAGCACCTCGGTGGGATAGGCCGCGACCGGCGTGCCACAGGCCAGCGCTTCGAGCACGGTGGCCGGCGGTTCCTCGCCGCGCCCGGGGTGCACCAGCACGTCGGCCGAGGCGTACACGGCGGCCAGCGCGGTGCGCGGCAGAAAGCCCAGCCAGTGCACGTTGGGGTAGCGCTGGCGCAGGGCCGGCTGGTCGGGGCCGGCGCCGCACACCAGTTTGCAGCCCGGCACGTCCAGGCGCAGAAAGTCTTCGACCCGCTGATCCAGTGCCACGGTCCCCACGTACAGGCTCACGGGGTGCGCGAGCGGGCCGAGCGGTCCGTGGGGCTGGCGGCTGGAGCTGCCGCGCGCTGGCGCGAACAGGCGCGTGTCCACGCCCGCCACCCAGGCGCGCGCCTGCGCCAGGCCGGCCGCCTGCAGCGCGTCGGCCTGGGCCTGGCTGCCCGCGAGCACGCGCTGCGCCGGCCGGTGGAAGTGGCGCAGCAGGGCCGCGGTCCAGGGCGCCGGCAGCCGCAGGCCGCGCCGCAGGCGCTGCGGCAGCCGCAGCCACCACGCGCTGGTGAAGCCCCAGCCCTGCGCCAGGCAGATGCGGCGTGCGGCCCAGCCCAGCGGCCCCTCGGTGGCGATGTGGATGGCGTCGGGCGCGGCCTCGCGCATCAGGCGCAGCAGCGCACGGCCCGGCAGCAGCGCGAGGTCCATGCCCAGCCAGCCCGGGCCGGCGCGGTGGCGGAACAGGCCCGGGTGCAGCACCTGCGGCTCGTGGCCGTCGGCCTGCAGCTGGCGCACCAGCTCGGCCAGCGCCATGACCAGGCCGTGCGTGTGGGGCGTCCAGGCGTCGGTGACGATCAGGATCTTCATCGCCACCCCCGCGATCAGGCGCTCATTTCCGGCAGGCGTTGCGCCCCGGCCGGGGCCACCAGACCAGGCAAGGCGCCGGGCGCCCAGTGCACCAGTTCGAGCCGACCGTCGAGGTGCTCGACCAAGGCCGACAGGCTCTCCACCCAGTCGCCGTCATTGCAGTACAGCGTGCCGTCGATGGTGCGCATCTCGGGCCGGTGGATGTGGCCGCAGACCACACCCTGGTAGCCGCGCGAGCGCGCTTCGGCGGCCACGGCGCGCTCGAAGTCCATCACGTAGTTCAGCGCCTTCTTCACCTTGTGCTTGAGGTACTGCGACAGCGACCAGTACGGCAGGCCCATGCGGGCGCGCAGCGAATTGAGGTGGCGGTTCATGCGCAGCAGGAACTCGTAGGCGTTGTCGCCCAGGTAGGCCAGCCACTTGGCGCACTGGATCACGCCGTCGAAGTGGTCGCCGTGCACCACCCAGAGCCGGCGGCCGTCGGCCGTGACGTGCACCGCCTCGTTCGCCACTTCGATGCCGCCGAAGTGGTGGCCGTCGAACTGGCGCGCGAATTCGTCGTGGTTGCCCGGCACGAACACCACGCGGCAGCCCTTGCGCGAGCGCCGCAGCAGCTTTTGCACCACGTCGTTGTGGGCCTGCGGCCAGAACCATTTGCGGCGCAGTTGCCAGCCATCGATGATGTCGCCGACCAGGTACAGCGTTTCGCTCGGGTGCTGCTTGAGGAACTCGAGCAGTTCCACGGCCTGGCAGCCCGCGGTGCCCAGGTGCAGGTCCGAAATGAACACGGCCCGGTAGCGCGCACGCTCCGGGCCGTCGGGGGTGCCGTCGTCGGCGTCGGCGTCGGTGGCCAGGGGCACCGGCGCGGCCGGCGTGCCCTCGCGCAGGCTGGCACGCGCCGCCCAGCCGCCCATCAGGTCGAAGGCCGAGCGCATCAGCCGCCCCCCAGCAGGTGTTTGCGGTGGTGCGGCGCGAGGTCTTGCAGGCGCATCACCAGTGGCAGGTCGGCGACGTTGAAGTCCGGGTCCCAGGCGGGCGGGCCCATCACCTTCGCGCCGAGCCGCAGATAGCCCTTGACCAGCGCCGGGGGCTGCACACCGGGCGCGGGGTCGATGCGGTCGATCGGCAGCGGCAGGCGCGGTCGCACCTGCCAGTCGATCGGGGCCAGCGTGTCCTGGCGCAGGCGCTGCCACAGGCCCGCGGCGTAGCGGCCGTCCTGGTGCATGGGCACGCTCGCGCAACCGATCATCACGTCGAGCCCGTTGCGCTGCATGAAGCCGCCGAGTGCGCTCCACAGCGCGAGGATCACGCCGCCCTTGCGGTGATCGGGGTGCACGCAGCTGCGGCCCAGCTCGACCATGCGATCGCGCACCTGGCGCAGCCGCGTGAGGTCGAACTCGGTGTCGCTGTAGGTGCTGCCCACGCGGCGCGCCTGCGCTGGCGTGAGCACGCGGTAGGTGCCGATGACTTCGTCGCCGCCGGCCTGGGTGACCAGCAGGTGCTCGCAGTAATCGTCGAACAGGTCGATGTCGTGGCCGGGCAGCGGGCTGCGCAGGCGCGCGCCCATCTCGCCCGCGAACACCGCGTGGCGCAGGCGCTGGGCCGCGCGCACTTCGTCGAGGTGGCGGGCCCACCGCACCGACCAGGGGGCAGCGGCCGTTGCGGGCACCGGCGTCGCCAGGGGCCGGTGGTGAAGGTGCAGCATGGGGGGGGTGTCCATGGCCTTTCATGCTCGGTGCCGGCCATGACCGGCCCGTGGCCACGGCATGAAGCTTTGATGACACACGGCGCTCCCGCCACGGCGCACGCGCCTGACACAATGCGGCCCGTGACCACGCCACTGACCCTTTTGCCCCACCCGCTGTCACCGCTGATCCCGTTGCTGCTGACGGTGGAATGCCGGCCCGAGCCGCGCGAGCTGGTGCTGCATTACCGGCTGCGCGGCGACATGCGCCTGCTGCGCTGGCCGGCACCGCGCGGCGGCCGCGCCGACGGCCTGTGGCAGCACACCTGCTTCGAGGCCTTTGTCGCCGCCGAGGGGGTGTCCGCGTACCACGAGTTCAATTTCGCGCCTTCGGGCCAGTGGGCGCACTACGCCTTTCGCGCCGAACGCGAACGCGACAGCGACCCCGATGCCGCCCCGCCGCCCCTGATCGACCGCCAGGACCAGGCCGACGGAATGGACCTGATCGCGGTGATCGACCGCCGCGCCCTGCCCCACGGCCCCTGGCAGATCGGGCTGAGCGCCGTGCTCGAAGACACGCTCGGCCGCCTCGCGCACCTGGCGCTGCGCCACCCCGGGGACAAACCCGATTTCCACGACCGCGCGGGCTGGACCTTGCACCTGCCCGCGGGCTGACCCTTGCCGCCCACAGAACCCATGCAGATCGGACTCGAACGACTGGTGGCCGATGCCACCCTGCGCGCCCCCCTCGCGGGCCGGCGCGTGGCCCTGCTCGCCCACCCCGCCTCGGTCACGCGCGGCCTCACGCACGCGCTGGATGCGCTCGCGGCCCTGCCCGAGGTGAAGCTCAGCGCGGCCTTCGGCCCGCAGCACGGCCTGCGCGGCGACAAGCAGGACAACATGGTGGAGTCGCCCGACTTCACCGACCCGCGGCTGGGCATTCCGGTGTTCAGCCTGTATGGCGAGGTGCGCCGGCCCACCGACGCCATGATGGACAGCTTCGACGTGCTGCTGGTGGACCTGCAGGACCTGGGCTGCCGCATCTACACCTTCATCACCACGCTGCGCTACGTGCTCGAAGCGGCCGCGAAGCATGGCAAAGCGGTCTGGGTGCTCGACCGCCCCAACCCCGCGGGCCGCCCGGTCGAGGGCTTCACGCTGCGCGAGGGCTGGGAAAGCTTCGTGGGTGCGGGCCCCATGCCCATGCGCCACGGCCTGACCATGGGCGAGCTCGGCCACTGGTTCATGGCCACGCTGGGGCTGGACCTGGACTACCGCGTGATCCCCATGCAGGGTTGGCAGCCCGAGGCCGCGCCCGGCTTCGGCTGGCCGCTGGGCGAGCGCAGCTGGGTCAACCCGAGCCCGAACGCCCCCAACCTCTCCATGGCGCGCGCTTACGCGGGCACGGTGATGCTCGAAGGCACCACGCTCAGCGAAGGCCGCGGCACCACGCGCCCGCTCGAGCTGTTCGGCGCGCCCGATCTCGACATCCCCCGCCTGCTGCGCGACATGCACGCGCTGGCCCCGCAATGGCTGCGCGGCTGCGTGTTGCGCGAATGCTGGTTCGAGCCCACCTTCCACAAGCACGTGGGCCGGCTCTGCGCGGGCGTGCAGATCCACGTCGAAGACCCGGCGCACTACGACCACGCGGCCTTCCAGCCCTGGCGGCTGCAGACCCTGGCCTTCCGCGCCATCCGCCTGCAACGGCCCGACTACCCGCTGTGGCGCGACTTTCCCTACGAGTACGAGCGCGACCGTCTGGCGATCGACCTCATCAACGGCAGCCCGCTGCTGCGCGAGTGGGTGGACGATGTGACGGCCGCGCCCGAGGACTTCGACCACGCCGTGCGCGCAGACGAAGCCGCCTGGCTGGAAGCGCGCCGGCCGCACCTGCTCTACTGAGCGGCGGCGCGGCGGCCGCGCCTCGGCTCAGAGCCACTTCTGCAGGAACTGGGCGGTGCCCATGGCCGGATCGAGCTGGTAACCCGCGAAGCCGATGCGCTCGTAGAGCCGCATCGCCGGCCGGTTGCCCGAGAGCACCTCGAGCGTGAGCTTGCACGCGCCGCGCCGGCGCGCCTCCTGCTCGACCGCGCGCAGCATCTGTTCGGCAATGCCGCGGCCGCGGTGGCTTGCGAGCACGGCCACGTCGTGCACGTTCACCAGCGGCCGGCCTTTGGAGGTGGAGAAGCCTATCAGGCGGTGCGCAGCGTGTCGGCCAGGCGCTCGGCGCAGCGCTGGGCCATCGCGGCATCGCGCGCTTCCACCATCACGCGCACCAGCGGTTCGGTGCCGCTCGCGCGGATCAGCACGCGGCCGCTGTCGCCGAGCTCGGCTTCCACCGCCTGGGTTTCACTCGCCAGTCGCGCATTGGTTTTCCAGTCCTGGCCGGGCTGCAGACGCACGTTGATCAGCGTCTGCGGGAACAGGGTCACGTCGGCCAGCAGTTGCGCCAGGCTCTTGCCGCTGTCCACGCAGGCGTGCAGCACCTGCAGCGCCGAGACCAGGCCGTCACCGGTGGTGTGGCGGTCGAGCACCAGCAGGTGGCCCGAACCTTCGCCGCCGAGCAGCCAGCCGCGTTTGTCGAGCTCTTCGAGCACATAGCGGTCGCCGACCTTGGCGCGCACGAACTGCACGCCGCGTGCTTTCAGCGCCACCTCCACCGCCATGTTGGTCATGAGCGTGCCCACCACGCCGGGCACGTCTTCGTCGCGCGCCAGGCGGTCCATGGTCATGAGGTAAAGCAGTTCGTCGCCGTTGTAGAGCCGGCCCTGGCGGTCGGTCATCTGCAGGCGGTCGGCATCACCGTCGAGCGCGATGCCATAGTCGGCGCCGTGTTGCTTCACCGCATCGATCAGCGCCTCGGGGTGGGTCGCACCCACGCCGGCGTTGATGTTGAGGCCGTCGGGCGTGCAGCCGATCTTCACCACCTCGGCGCCGAGTTCGTGGAACACCGAGGGCGCGATGTGGTACGCCGCGCCGTTCGCGCCGTCGACCACGATCTTGAGCCCGCGCAGGCTCAGGTTGTGCGAGCAGGTGCTCTTGCAGAACTCGATGTAGCGGCCCGCCGCGTCGTCGAGCCGGCGCGACTTGCCGAGTTCGGCCGCGGGCACCCACACGGGCGGCTCGTCGAGCGCGGCCTCCACATCGAGTTCCCACTGGTCGGGCAGCTTGGTGCCCTTGGCGCTGAAGAACTTGATGCCGTTGTCGGCGAAAGGGTTGTGGCTGGCCGAGATCACCACGCCCAGGCTGGCGCGCTGCGCGCGCGTGAGGTAGGCCACGGCCGGCGTGGGCACGGGGCCCAGCAGCACCACGTCGACCCCGGCCGAGTTGAAGCCCGATTCGAGCGCGGCCTCGAGCATGTAGCCCGAAATGCGCGTGTCCTTGCCGATCAGCACCGTGGGGTGGGCCTGCTGGCGCTTGAGCACGCGGCCGACCGCATGGGCCAGGCGCAGCACGAAATCGGGGGTGATGGGCGCCTGGCCGACGGTGCCTCGGATGCCGTCGGTGCCGAAATACTGGCGGGCCATGGGTGCTTCTCCTCGCGGGTGTTTTGTGTGACGCGCGGATTATCGGGGCGCGGCACCCGGCTTCAACGCGCGGCGCGCCAGACCTTCAACGCTTCGACGGTTTCGCGGACATCGTGCACACGCACCACGTGCGCGCCCCGGTCCACGGCCAGCACAGCCGCGGTCACGCTGGCGTGCACGCGCGCGGCCGGCGTTTCGATGCCCGTGACCGCGCCCAGCGAGGATTTGCGCGACCAGCCGGCCAGCAGCGCGAAGCCGTCGTCGAGCAGTTCGCGCTGGCGCGCGAGCAGGCTGAAGTTCTGCGCCACGGTCTTGCCGAAGCCCACGCCCGGGTCGAACACGATGCGCTCGCGCGCCACGCCCAGGGCCTGCAGCGCCTGCGCGCGCTCGCGCAGGAAGCTGCGCACGGCGGGCAGCACGTCGCCGTCCATGGGCGCCACCTGCATGGTCTGCGGGTCGCGGTACATGTGCATGAGGCACACGCCCGCGCGTGGGTGGGCCGCCACCACCGCCAGCGCGTCACCGCGGCGCAGGGCCCAGATGTCGTTGACGATGTCGGCGCCCAGGTCGAGGACGGCGCGCATCACCTCGGGCTTGTAGGTGTCCACCGACACCGGCACCCCGAGCTTCACGGCCTCGCGCACCACGGGCAGCACGCGCGCCAGTTCTTCGTCGAGCGGCACCGCGGGGCTGCCCGGGCGCGTGGATTCGCCGCCGATGTCCAGGATGTGTGCGCCCTGTGCGAGCAGCGCCTCGGCATGGGCCAGCGCGGCCGCGGTGCCGGCATGGCGGCCACCGTCCGAGAACGAGTCGGGCGTGACGTTGACGATGCCCATCACCTGGGGCTCGCTCAGGTCGATGTCGAAACGGGTGGTGGTCCAGCGCATGGGAGGCCTCTGAAATGGCAACGGGGCCCGAAGGCCCCGAATGGCAAGGGGGCCGAAGGCCCCATTGAGGTGGGTCGCGCGGATCAGGCCGCGTTCGGTGCCGCGTCGGGCGACACGGCGGGCGTGCCGCCGCTGCCACCGCCACCCACGGGGTTGCGGGGCGTCCAGTCCTTGGGCGGGCGCGGCGGCTTGCCGGCCATGATGTCGTCGAGCTGTTCGCCGTCGATGGTTTCCCATTCGAGCAGGGCCTTGGCCATGGCGTGCATCTTGTCGCTGTGCTCCTCGATCAGGCGGCGCGCCTCGGCGTACTGCTCGTCGATGATGCGGCGCACCTCGGCGTCGACCTTCTGCATCGTCTGCTCGGAGATGTTGGTGGTCTTGGTGACCGAGCGGCCCAGGAAGACCTCGCCCTCGTTTTCGGCGTAGACCATGGGGCCCAGCGCGTCGGTCATGCCGTAGCGCATCACCATGTCGCGCGCGATGTGCGTGGCGCGCTCGAAGTCGTTGCTGGCGCCGGTGGTCATCTGGTTCATGAACACCTCTTCCGCGATGCGGCCGCCGAACAGCATGCTGATCTGGTTGAGCATGTACTCGCGGTCGTAGCTGTAGCGGTCTTTCTCGGGCAGGCTCATGGTCACGCCCAGCGCGCGGCCGCGCGGGATGATGGTGACCTTGTGCACCGGGTCGCACTTGGGCAGCAGCTTGCCGATCAGGGCGTGGCCCGCCTCGTGATAGGCGGTGTTTCGGCGCTCTTCCTCGGGCATGACCATGCTCTTGCGCTCGGGGCCCATGAGGATCTTGTCCTTGGCCTTCTCGAAGTCCTGCATTTCCACGGTGCGCGCGTTGCGGCGCGCGGCCATGAGCGCGGCCTCGTTGCAGAGGTTGGCCAGGTCGGCGCCGCTCATGCCCGGCGTGCCGCGCGCAATGATGGCGGCGTTCACGTCGGTGCCCAGCGGGATCTTGCGCATGTGCACGTTGAGGATCTGCTCGCGGCCGCGGATGTCGGGCAGCGTCACGTAGACTTGGCGGTCGAAGCGGCCCGGACGCAGCAGCGCGGCGTCGAGGATGTCGGGGCGGTTGGTGGCGGCCACCACGATCACGCCCAGGTTGGTCTCGAAGCCGTCCATCTCGACCAGCATCTGGTTGAGGGTCTGCTCGCGCTCGTCGTTGCCGCCGCCCAGGCCTGCGCCACGCTGGCGGCCCACGGCGTCGATCTCGTCGATGAAGATGATGCAGGGCGCGTTCTTCTTGGCGTTTTCGAACATGTCGCGCACGCGGGCCGCGCCCACGCCGACGAACATCTCCACGAAATCGGAGCCCGAAATGCTGAAGAACGGCACCTTGGCTTCGCCAGCGATGGACTTGGCCAGCAGCGTCTTGCCGGTGCCCGGGGGGCCGACCAGCAGCAGGCCGCGCGGAATGCGACCGCCCAGCTTCTGGAATTTCTGCGGGTCTTTCAGGAAGTCGACGACCTCCTTGACCTCTTCCTTGGCCTCGTCGCAGCCCGCGACGTCGGCGAAGGTGACGGTGTTGTTGTTCTCGTCGAGCATGCGCGCCTTGCTCTTGCCGAAGCTGAAGGCGCCGCCCTTGCCGCCGCCCTGCATCTGGCGCATGAAGTAGATCCAGACCCCGATCAGCAGCAGCATGGGGCCCCAGCTCACGAGCAGCGTCATGAGCAGCGAACCCTCTTCGCGCGGACGCACATCGAACTTCACGTCGTAGTGGATCAGGTCGCCCACCAGGCCGCGGTCGAGGTAGGTGGCGGTGGTGCGCACGCGGCGGTCGTCTTGCGTGACGGCCACGATCTCGGTGCCGCCCTGGCCTTCCTGGATGGTGGCGCTCTTGATCTGGCGCGCCTTGACCTGGTCAAGGAATTCGGAATAGCCGATGTAGCCGGCCCCTGCCGTGCTGCGACCGTCGAATTGCTTGAAGACGGTGAACAGCACCATGGCGATGACCATCCACACGGCAATTTTCGAGAACCACTGGTTGTTCAAAGAGAACTCCTAAGCACACGGGCGGTGCCAGCACAAACGCATATGCCGGGCATTCTAGGACTTTCAAGTGCCCCTCCTGCCCTGGCGTGACAAGGCAATGTCAATCGCCGGGTTAGCTTTTGTCACGACCCGGCTGCCAAACGGCTGGCCGGCGGGCCGTTTCAGGCCTTCAGACCGCGGCCCACCAGGAAGGTTTCCGCCGATTTGTCGCGGCTGGCCTTGGGTTTGACCGGCTTGACCACCCGGAAGGTGTCGCGAAACAGCGCCACCATGGGCTCGTAGGCCCCGCCGTGGAACAGCTTGACCACCAGCGCGCCCTCGGGTTTGAGCTGCTGGCGGGCGAAATCCACCGCGAGCTCGATCAGCAATTCGATGCGCGCGGCGTCGGTGTCGGCGATGCCCGAGAGGTTGGGCGCCATGTCGGACACCACCAGATCGAGCTTGCCGATGCCCTTGGCGGCCAGGGTGGCCTGCAGCCCGGCCAGCACGGCCTCTTCGCGGAAATCACCCTGGATGAAGTGCACGCCCTCGATCGGCTCCATGGGCAGCAGGTCGAGCGCCACGATGGTGCCATCGAGCTGACCAACGGCAGCGCCCTGCGGGCTCAGGCGCCGGCGCAGGTACTGGCTCCAGGCGCCCGGGGTGCTGCCCAGGTCGACGATGGCCATGCCGGGGCGCACCAGCCCCAGGCTCTCGTCGATCTCCTTGAGCTTGTAGGCCGCACGCGCGCGGTAGCCGTCTTTCTGGGCCTGGCGCACGTAGGGGTCGTTCACGTGCTCGTTGAGCCAGGCCTTGTTGACCTTCTTGCTCTGGGTTTGAACCTTGATGCCCATGGGGTCTCGGGTGTGGGTAGCCGATAATTCTCCCATGCCCGCCATCACCCTCACCCCCGCCCAACGCAAAGTCCACCGCGCCGAGGCCCACCACCTCGACCCCGTGGTCCACATCGGCAACGATGGCCTCACCCCCGCCGTGCAGAAAGAAGCCGACGCCGCGCTCAAGGCCCACGGCCTGATCAAGGTGCGCGTGCTCAGCGACGACCGTGCCCTGCGCGAGTCCATGCTCGAACAACTGGCCGACGCGCTCGACGCCGCGCCCATCCAGCACATCGGCAAGCTGCTGGTGCTGTGGCGCCCCATGCCCGAGAAGGAGCGTGCGCCCGACGAAGACCGCAAGCCCGGCCCCAAGGACGTCAAGGTGCTCAAGTTCGGCAAGCGCCCGGGCCAGAAGCCCGAGATCAAAGTCGTGCGCGTGCTGGGCAACCAGCGCCTCACCCCGGGTGGCCAGGTCAAGCGAGCCAAGGTGCGCCAGAAGAGCGTCAAGAAGTCCGGCCAGTGAGCGCGGACCTTTGGTCCGGCGCTTGAAACCCCCGCCCCAACCACCCATCTGAGCCGCCATGAACGTCCGCACCGATCCCAGCCAGCTCAACCCCCTGCTCGATTTCTCCGACCTGCCGCGCTTCGACGCCATCGCGCCCGAGCTGGTCGGCCCGGCAATCGACACCCTGCTGGACGAGGCCGACCGGGCCCTGCGGACCGCCACCGCCCCCGATTTCCCCGCCGACTGGGCCCGCCTGGCTGCCACGCTCGACGTCGCGACCGAGCGCCTCTCGCGCGCCTGGGGCGCGGTGAGCCATCTCAACAGCGTGGCCGATACACCGGCCCTGCGCGCCGCCTACAACGCGGCCCTGCCCAAAGTCACCGAGTTCTGGACCCGCCTGGGCGCCGACGAGCGCCTGTACGCCAAGTACAAGGCCATGGATCCCGGCACCCTCAATGCCGAACAGGTGCAGGCCCGGCGCAATGCGCTGCGCGGCTTCGTGCTCGGCGGCGCCGAGCTCAAGGGCGCCGACAAGGCGCGCTTCGCCGACATCCAGGAACGCTCGGCCGAGCTGGCGCAGAAGTTCAGCGAGAACGCGCTCGACGCCACCGATGCTTTCGCCATCTACGTGGGCGCCGACGAGCTCGCCGGCGTGCCCGACGACGTGCTGCAGGCCACGGCCGCGGCCGCGCGCGCCGACCAGCAACCCGGCCACAAGCTCACGCTCAAGATGCCGGTGTACCTGCCCGTGATGCAGTTCGCCCACAACAGCGCGCTGCGCGAGCGCCTGTACCGCGCCTACGTGACGCGCGCCAGCGAGCAGTCCGAGGCCAGGCAGTTCGACAACTCGGCCATCATGGTCGAGCTGCTCGCGCTGCGCCACGAAGAGGCGCAACTGCTCGGCCACCGCCACTTCGCCGACGTCTCGCTGGTGCCCAAGATGGCCGATTCGCCCGAGCAGGTGATCGCCTTCCTGCGCGACCTGGCACACAAGGCGCGCCCGTTCGCCGAGCGGGATCTGGCCGACATGCGCGACTTCGCGGCCAAGGAACTCGGCCTGGCCGATCCCCAGGCCTGGGACTGGCCCTACATCGGCGAGAAGCTCAAGGAAGCGCGCTATGCCTTCAGCGAGCAGGAGGTCAAGCCCTACTTCACCGCGCCCAAGGTGCTCGCAGGCCTGTTCCACATCGTCGAGACCCTGTTCGAGGTGGCCATCCGCAAGGACAGCGCACCCACCTGGCACCCGGGCGTGGAGTTCTACCGCATCGAGCGCGACGGCCGCCTGGTCGGCCAGTTCTACCTCGACCCCGGCGCGCGCACCGGCAAGCGCGGCGGCGCCTGGATGGACGACGTGCGTGCGCGCTGGCGCCGCCCCGACAACGGCGCCCTGCAGACGCCCGTGGCGCACCTGGTGTGCAACTTCGCCGAGGGCGTCGACGGCAAGCCCGCGCTGCTCACGCACGACGACGTCATCACCCTCTTCCACGAGTTCGGCCATGGCCTGCACCACATGCTCACGCAGGTCGAGGAGCGCGATGTCTCGGGCATCAGCGGCGTCGAATGGGACGCGGTGGAGCTGCCCAGCCAGTTCATGGAGAACTTCTGCTGGGAATGGGAGGTGCTGCGCCACATGACGGCCCACGTGGACACCGGCGCCCCGCTGCCGCGCTCGCTGTTCGACAAGATGCTCGCGGCCAAGAACTTCCAGAGCGGCCTGCAGACCCTGCGCCAGGTGGAGTTCGCGCTGTTCGACATGCTGCTGCACAGCCAGACGCCCCCGCCCGCCGACGGCGCGGCCATCATGGCCCTGCTCGACGCCGTGCGCCGCGAGGTGGCCGTGCTGCAGCCGCCGGCCTACAGCCGCACGCCGCACACATTCAGCCACATCTTCGCGGGCGGCTACTCGGCCGGCTACTACAGCTACAAGTGGGCCGAGGTGCTGAGCGCCGACGCCTACGCGGCCTTCGAGGAGGCCGCGCGGCAAAACGGCCACAGCACCCTGGACGTTGAAACCGGTCGCCGCTACCGCCGGTCGATTCTGGAAGCCGGGGGCAGCCGTCCTGCGATGGAATCGTTCACGGCCTTCCGTGGCCGCGAGCCGTCGATCGACGCCTTGCTGCGCCACCAGGGCATGGCCTGAGTCCCGCCACCCCCGTCCACCGACACCCATGAAGACCCGCACCGCGCTGTTCGTCGTCAGTTTGAGCCTGGGGGCCGCCCTGTCCGCCTCCGCCCAGGGCGTCTACCGCATCGTCGGGCCCGATGGCCGCGTGAGCTTCTCGGACCAGCCTCCGCCCGCCAACAACGGCAGCCGGCCCCAGGCCGTGACCCCGGGCGCTGCCGGCACCGGCGGCGGCGCACAACTCCCCTTCGAACTGCGTCAGACCGCCACGCGCTATCCGGTCGTGCTCTACACGGGCAAGGACTGCGCCCCGTGCAACAGCGGCCGCAACCTGCTCAACGCGCGCGGCATCCCCTACACCGAAAAAACCGTCACCACGGCAGAAGACGTGGAGGCGCTCAAGCGGCTGGCCGGCGAGGCCTCGCTGCCCCTGCTGTCGATCGGCTCGCAGCGGCTGCGCGGTTATTCCGACGCCGAATGGACGCAGTACCTGAACGCGGCCGGTTACCCGGCGCAGTCGGCGTTGCCACCCGGCTACCGCCGCGCGGCCCCCAGCCCGCTGGTCGACGTTGCGCCCGCGGCCGGCAATGCGGCCCCGTCGGGTGCCGCGCGCGGCAACGACAGCACGGCGCCCACCGCGCCGGCCGAGGTGCCCGTGACGCCCCCGCCGAGCAACCCGGCAGGCATCCGCTTCTGAGCCGGGCGCTCAGAAGCTGAGGGTGCGCACGCCCTCGGCCGTGCCCAGCAGGCACACACTGGCCTTCTGGTGCGCGAAAACGCCCACCGTGACCACACCGGGCCACTGGTTCACTTCGCTCTCGAAGCCCAGCGGGTCGCTGATCTTCAGGCCGGTCACGTCGACGATGTGCTGGCCGTTGTCGGTCACGAGGGGCACGCCGTCCTTCAGGCGCACGCGGGCCTGGCCGCCGAACGCCGCGAACTGGCGGATCACGCGCGCCGTGGCCATGGGGATCACCTCCACCGGCAGCGGGAACGCGCCCAGCGTGGCGACCAGCTTGGATTCGTCGGCGATGCACACGAAGCGGCGCGACTGGGCCGCGACGATCTTCTCGCGCGTGAGCGCGGCGCCGCCGCCCTTGATCATGTGGCCCTGGCCGTCGATCTCGTCGGCGCCATCGATGTAGACGCCGATGCTTTCGACCGCGTTGGCCTCGAGCACGGGAATGCCGATGGCCTTCAGGCGCGCGGTCGACGCCTCGGAGCTCGACACGGCGCCCGGCACGCGGTCCTTGAGGGTGGCGAGCGCCTCGATGAACTTGTTGACCGTGGAGCCCGTGCCCACGCCCACGATCTCGCCCGGCGTCACGTATTGCAGGGCCGCCTGGCCCACCAGGGCTTTGAGTTCGTCTTGGGTCATTTGCGAGAATTGCGGGTTGGTCTAAAGCTGCGGATTATCCGATGTCACTCCTTCCCTACGGCGCGGCGCGCCCCTTCCTCTTCGGCATGGACCCGGAGGCGGCCCACGAACTCACGCTGGGCGCGATCGCGCGGCTGCAGCATTCGCCGCTCACCTGCCTCTACAGCGAGCCGCGCGTGAACGATCCCTTCACGCTCGCGGGACTGGGCTTTCCCAACCGCGTGGGCCTGGCCGCCGGGCTCGACAAGAACGCGCGCTGCATCGACGGCCTGGCCGCCATGGGCTTCGGCTTCGTCGAGGTCGGCACGGTGACGCCCAAGGGCCAGCCGGGCAACCCGAAGCCGCGCATGTTCCGCATCCCCGAGCGCCAGGCGCTGATCAACCGCCTGGGCTTCAACAACGAAGGCCTGGACGCCTTCCTGGCCAACGTGCAGCGCGCGCGCTTTCGCGCCGAGCGCGGCGGCACGCCCATGCGCCTGGGTCTGAACATCGGCAAGAACGCGAGCACGCCGATCGAGCGCGCCACCGACGACTACCTGACCTGCCTCGACGGCGTCTACCCGCACGCCGACTACGTCACCGTCAACATCTCCAGCCCCAACACCCAGAACCTGCGCAGCCTGCAGAGCGACGCGGCGCTCGACGCGCTGCTGGGCGCGGTGATGGAGCGGCGCGAACAGCTCGCGCAGCGCCACGGCCGGCACATTCCGGTGTTCGTGAAGATCGCGCCCGATCTCGACGACGCGCAGATCGCGGTGATCGCGGCCACGCTCAAGCGCCACGGCTGCGGCAGCGACGGCAGCGCCACCGGCGCGCTGGGCGTGATCGGCACCAACACCACGCTCTCGCGTGAGGCCGTCAAGGGCCTGCGCCATGCCGGGGAAACCGGCGGCCTCTCGGGCGCGCCGGTGCTCGAAGCAAGCAACCGCGTGATCCGCGCGCTGCGCGCGGCGCTGGGCCCGGGCTTTCCCATCATCGGCGTGGGCGGTGTGTTGAGCGCCGACGACGCCGTGAGCAAGATCGCCGCGGGCGCGGACCTGGTGCAGATCTACACCGGCCTGATCTACCGCGGGCCGGCGCTGGTGCGCGAATCGGCGCAGGCGATCGCCGCGCTCAGGCGCTGAGGGTGCCGCCGGCTGGCGCCGGCCCAAGGCAAACGGATTGGTGGGGATCGGGGAGGAACCGCCCTGGCGGGGGATGGACACAGGACCGTGTCCGTCAACCGCAACGCCAGCGCCTTCCCATGGAAAAGAAAAGGGTGTCCATCGGCACGTACCGCCAACCCATTGCCACCCCGCACGCGCCCCGGCACCCCCCGCAAGAGCCGGCGCCGCCGGTTCGGCCCGAGCAGGGCTACGCGCTGCCGCCCCTGCCCCGGATCGACAAGCGAAAGAGCCTGAAGCGGTCTGAAGAACTCGACGGCCCACGCACGGTGTCGGTGCGCCCATCGCCCAGCGCCTCGCGCAACTCGAGTCCCGTCAAGACCGGTGTGACCAGCCCGCGCACCCCGCGACTTTCGAGCCTCAGGCAACGCCTGAGCGAGGTGTGGGAAACGGTGAGCCGATCCCCACGCGACGCATCCCGCGACGAGCCGGTCCACGGTGATGCCGCGCAACGCCGCGCCACCCGGGAGGCCGAAGATGCCGAACGCGCCACCTGGCCGCTCGGCGTGCAGATCGTGGCCTGCATCGACGAACTCAAGCCCACCGAGACCCTGCTTCGCAACGACAGCTGCACCTCGCGCGCCCTCAAGAGCCACTTTCTCGAACACATGCCCGCATCGCCCGAGGCGCTCGTGATCGAGGCCAGCCGATGTGGGGTGCCGGCGTGGCCGACCCTGGGGGGCGGCAGCAAACTGGACACGGCCGCACTGGCCGATGACCCCGCGAGGCTGGACGCCTTGTGCGAGCTGCTCGCGCGGAGCACCGCCCTCGCGGTCTCCTTCCTCGCGTCCCTGCAGCAAGGGCTCGACGGTCTGGGGCTGGGTGCCGCCCTGGCCGCCATGCAGCGGCGGTTTCCCGACCGCGAGGCCCACGCCAACGCCCGCGCACTCGGCAGCGCCCTCTTCTACCGGAACGTGCTGGCGCCGTTTTCCGATGCGTTCACCCAGGTGCAGCACCTGCCCCCGGACCAGCGCGCGCACCTGAGCTTCTGCAACCGGGTCATCCAGCAGGCGGTGAACGGCAAGGCACCCGAGGGGGACGCCAAGGCCCCGGTGCCGCTTCAAACGGCCATCCGGGCGGCCCACGAGGCCATCGGCGCGTGCCTGGCCGTGGGCGACTGACCGGGGTCGCCGAGTCAGCCCAGCGCGCGCAGCGGGTGCGCGAACGCGGGCCAGGGCGGCTCGAAGAAGGCCGCCACCCGTTCGGGGCTCACGTCCTCGATGCGGGCCGGATTCCACTGCGGGCTGTGGTCCTTGTCGACCGCGAGCGCGCGGATGCCTTCCACCGTTTCGCTCGCCGCGCCCGGGCGCAGGTGGAAGCAGCGGCGCACCAGGTTGCGTTCCATGCGCAGGTCGTCGGCCAGGCCCATGCCGCGCGCGCGGCGGATCTGCTCGAGCACCACGTGCAGCATCAGCGGCGATCGCTGGCGCAGCGTGGCCAGGGTATCGGCGGCCCAGGCGTCGCTGGCCGCGCCTTCGAGCGCCGCGACGATGGCGGGCACGCTGGCCTGCCCGAACGCGGCGTTCACTTGCGCCACCGGCCAGGGCGCCGCGGGCGCGGCGGTCTGCAGGTGGCTCTCGACCCAGCGCTGCACCGCCTCGCCGTTTTCGAACGGCGTGGTACCCAGGCTGGCCCAGAGGTTGGGCAGGCGCTGCGCCTCGATGTGCCCGTCGGCCAGGCCCGCGCTCAGCGCTTCGCGGCCCTGCAGCACGCGGCCCGTGAGCGCGAGGTACTCGCCCAGGTGGCCGCTGCAGCGGCTCAGGAAGTAGCCGCCGCCGACGTCCGGGAACAGGCCGATGTTGGTCTCGGGCATGGCGAGCTTGCTGCGCTCGGTGATCACACGCAGGCTCGCGCCCTGGCTGATGCCCATGCCTCCGCCCATGCAGATGCCGTCCATGAAGGCGATGTAGGGCTTGGGGTAGGTGTGGATCAGGTGGTTGAGCGCGTATTCCTCGGTGAAGAAGTCTTCGAGCTCGGGGTTGCCGGCCAGCGCGGCCTGGTGGAAGAAACGGATGTCGCCGCCCGCGCAGAAGGCGCCGAACGGGCCTTCCTTGTTGACACCGCGAATGGCCACCGCGATCACGCCCGGATCGTCGCGCCACGCGATCAGCGCGGCGCCGAGCGCGCGGATCATCTCGAGCGACAAGGCGTTGAGGGCCTTGGGGCGGTTGAGCGTGATCAGGCCGACACGGCCCTGGACTTCGACGATGACGGTGGGCTCGGGCGAGGACATGACCAATCTCTCCTGCGAAAAAACTCAGTCGGGTCGCTGGGGTGACGATTCCAGCGTCTGGATGCGGGGCGCGCCGCTGCGCGAACGCCAGCCCAGCAGTTCGTTGACGACCAGCGCACCGATCACCAGCGTGCCACCGAGCAGCACCTCGCGACCGGGCGATTCGCCCGCGCCCAGCCAGGCCAACAGGATGCCGAAGATCACTTCGAGCAGGGCCAGCAGCGAGACCTCGGGCGCCTTGAGCGAACGCGCGCAGACCACGGCCAGCGCGCAGGGAATGGCCAGCTGCACCAGGCCCAGCAGCGCGAGCCAGCCGATGTCGGCCGCGGTGGCGTTGAAGGGCAGCGCGAGCGGCAGCGTGAACAAGGAAGACACCAGCGCGCCGAGCAGCACCGAGGGCACGAGGTCGATCTTTTCGCCGTGGGTCTGGCTGCGCTGTACCACGGTCCAGTTGATCGCCGCGGCCGTCGGCACGCACAGCGCCGCGAGCGAGCCGGCCACCAGCGCGCCGGTGTCCACGGCCGCGTCGCCGAAGGCCTGCAGGAACTGGCTGCCGTACATGTAGACGATGCCCAGGCCCGCGGCCACGATGGCCGCCCAGGTGCGCAGCGCCAGGCGCTGGCCGAGCGTGAAACGCGCCACCAGCGCCGTGAGCAGCGGGCCCACCGACATGATGATGAGCACGTTGGCGACGGTGGTGAAGGTCAGCGCCAGCATGAAGGCGGTGAACATCACGCTCCAGCACAGGCCGCTGATCCAGAACGGGGTGGAGCCGGGCAGCACGCCCCAATGGCGGTGCAGCAGGCCCTCGCCCGCCTTGGGCACCAGCGCGCCGTTCGCGCGGTCGGCCGCGCGCCACAGCGGCAGGATCAGCAGCAGCGACAGCGCGGTGAAGGCGCTGCGCCAGAACGTGACCTCGAAACGCGCCGCCGATTCGAGCTGGCGCGACACCACGCCCGCGATCGACCACATGAGGGTGACCGCGACCATGAGCAGCACCGCCTGCGTGTGCGTCAGGCGGCTGAGCGCGCGAAACGGCATGGCGGGATCAGGCTTCGCGGCTGGCGCGCTTGCGCTCGTGCTCCTTCAGGAAGCGCTTGCGCAGGCGGATGCTCTTGGGCGTGATCTCGACCAGCTCGTCGTCTTCGATGAACTCGACGCCGTACTCGAGCGTGAGCTGGATCGGCGGCGTGATCTTGATCGCGTCCTCCTTGCCGCTGACGCGGAAGTTGGTGAGCTGCTTGGTGCGGGTGGCGTTGACCACGAGATCGTTGTCGCGGCTGTGGATGCCCACGATCATGCCTTCGTACACCGGGTCGTTGGCCTTCACGAACATGCGGCCGCGGTCGTCGAGCTTGCCGAGCGCGTAGTTGAAGATCTCGCCGTCGTCCATGCTGATGAGCACGCCGTTCTTGCGGCCGGCCACCTCGCCCTTGTGCGGCTCGTAGCCGTCGAAGATGTTGGCGATCAGGCCCGAGCCGCGCGTGAGGTTGAGGAACTCGTTGCTGAAGCCGATCAGGCCGCGCGCCGGAATGCGGTACTCCAGGCGCACGCGGCCGCGGCCGTCCGGGTCCATGTTGAGCAGCTCGCCCTTGCGCTCGCCCAGGGCCTGCATCACGGCGCCCTGGTGGGCTTCCTCGATGTCGGCGGTGACGAGTTCGATCGGCTCCAGGCGTTCGCCGTTCTCTTCCTTGAACACCACGCGCGGCTTGGACACGGCCAGCTCGTAGCCCTCGCGGCGCATGTTCTCGAGCAGGATGGTCAGGTGCAGTTCACCGCGGCCCGAGACCTCGAACACGCCGTCTTCGTCGGTGGCCTTCACGCGCAGGGCCACGTTGCTCTGCAGCTCTTTCTGCAGGCGGTCCCAGATCTGGCGGCTGGTGACGAACTTGCCTTCGCGGCCGGCCAGCGGGCTGGTGTTGACGCAGAAGTTCATGGTCAGCGTGGGCTCGTCCACCTTGAGCATGGGCAGCGGCTGCGGGTTGGCGGGGTCGGTCAGCGTCACGCCGATGCCGATGTCCTCGATGCCGTTGATGAGCACGATGTCGCCGGGGCCGGCTTCGGGGGCCTGCACGCGGTCCAGGCCCTGGAAGGTCAGCACCTGGTTGACGCGGCCCTTGAAGCTCTTGCCGTCCGGCCCTTCCATCACGAGCACGTCCATGGCGGGCTTGATGGTGCCGGCGCTGATGCGGCCCACGCCGATGCGGCCCACGAAGCTCGAGTAGTCGAGCGCGGAGATCTGCAGCTGCAGCGGCGCGGCGGGATCGCCCTGGTGCGCCGGCACGTGCTTGAGCACGGTCTCGAACAGGGCCGACATGTCGGGGCCCCACTGCTCGCCGGCCGGGCCTTCTTCGAGCGAGGACCAGCCGTTGATGCCCGAGGCGTAGACCACGGGGAAGTCGAGCTGTTCGTCGGTGGCGCCGAGCTTGTCGAACAGGTCGAAGGCGGCGTTGATGACCTTGTCGGGGTTGGCGCCGGGCTTGTCGACCTTGTTCACCACCACGATGGGCTTGAGGCCCAGGGCCAGCGCCTTCTTGGTCACGAAGCGGGTCTGCGGCATGGGGCCTTCCTGGGCGTCGATCAGCAGCAGCACGCCGTCGACCATGGACAGCGCGCGCTCGACCTCGCCGCCGAAGTCCGCGTGGCCCGGGGTGTCGACGATGTTGATGTGCGTGCCCTTCCAGCTCACCGCGCAGTTCTTGGCGAGGATGGTGATGCCGCGCTCGCGTTCGATGGCGTTGTTGTCCATCACGGTGTCGACCACCTTCTCGTGTTCGGCGAAGGTGCCCGACTGGCGCAGCAGCTGGTCGACCATGGTGGTCTTGCCGTGGTCGACGTGGGCAATGATGGCGATGTTGCGGATGGGTCTGCTCATGGTGTGGCCTCTGAGGTGTCGAGGATTTGCTGGATGTCGGTCGGGCTCAGCAAGCGGCCCGGAATGAGTTCACCGCCCTGCGTGTGGGCGGTGCCCAGCAGAACGGCTTGGGGGTGTGCGGGCGAGGCGGCGGGGCCGAACACGGCCACGCGCTCGCGGTTGGGCCAGTCGCCGCGGCGGCGCACGCCGCTCAGAAAGCGCCCGGCATGCTCGGCATCGAGCGTGACCCGCTCGTGACCGCCAAGCAGCGCATCGACCGGCCGCAGCGCCGCCAGGCGCTGCGCTTCGGGCAGGGCCTCGAAGGCCTCGAGCGTGATCGCGTCGGTCACGCTGAAGGGGCCGGTGGCCACGCGGCGCAGCGCGATCAGGTGGCCGCCGCAGCCCAGGGCTTCGCCGATGTCTTCGCCCAGGGTGCGGATGTAGGTGCCCTTGCTGCAGACCACGCGCAGGCGCAGCTGCGGCGCGTCGCCATCGAGTCGCATGTCGAGCAGCTCGATCTCGTGGATGGTCACGCGGCGCGGCGCGCGTTCCACGGTTTCGCCATCGCGCGCGTATTCGTAGAGGGCCTTGCCGTCTTTTTTGAGCGCGCTGTGCATGGGCGGCACCTGCTCGATCTCGCCCATGAAGCGGTCGAGCACCTCGACCACCTGGCCCACGCTGCATTGCACCGCGCGCGTGGCGATCACCTCGCCCTCGGCGTCGGCCGTGCTGGTGCGCACGCCCAGGCGAACCGTGGTCTCGTAGGTCTTGTCGGCGTCGAGGTGGAGCTGGCTGAACTTGGTGGCCGCGCCGAAACACAGCGGCAGCACGCCGGTGGCCAGCGGGTCGAGCGTGCCGGTGTGGCCGGCTTTCTCGGCGCGCAGCAGCCACTTGGCCTTCTGCAAGGCCTGGTTGCTGGAAAGACCCAGCGGCTTGTCGAGCAACAACACCCCATGCACAGGGCGCCGTTGCACCCTGGTGCGTGGCGCGTGCATCACTCGTCCTCGTTCTTGGAACGCGAAGCCACGGCCTTGGAGATCAAGGCGTTCATGTCGGCCGCGCGCTCGGTGGTGCGGTCGAACACGAAGTGCAGCGTGGGCACGGTGTGGATGTGCAGGCGCTTGAACAGCGCGTTGCGCAGGAAGCCGGCCGCGGCGTTGAGGCCTTCGGCGGTTTCCTCCGGGTTGCCGGTGAGCAGGCTGAAGAAGACCTTGGCGTGCGCGTAGTCGGGCGTGACCTCGACCGCGTTGAGCGTGACCATGCCCACGCGCGGGTCCTTCAACTCGCGCGCGATCAGCTCGGCCAGATCGCGCTGGATCTGGTCGGCCACGCGGTAGCCGCGGTTGGGAACGGAAGACGCCTTGCGGGGCATGGGAATCTCGCTTTGCCGGGGTGCTTACAGCGTGCGCGCCACTTCCTTGACCTCAAAGAACTCGAGCTGGTCGCCCTCTTTGATGTCGTTGTAGTTGCGCAGCTTGATACCGCACTCGAAGCCTTCCTTGACCTCGCGCACGTCGTCCTTGAGGCGCTTGAGCGACTCGAGCTCGCCCGTGTGCACCACCACGTTGTCGCGCAGCAGCCGGTAGTGGGCCGAGCGCGTGACCTGGCCCGAGGTGACCATACAGCCGGCCACGGTACCGATCTTGGAGGCCACGAACACCGTGCGGATCTCGGCCATGCCGATGACCTCTTCGCGCTTCTCGGGGGCGAGCATGCCGGACATGGCCGCCTTCAGCTCGTCGACCGCGTCGTAGATGATGTTGTAGTAGCGCAGGTCGATCTCGTTGCCCTCGGCCAGCTTGCGCGCACCGGCATCGGCGCGCACGTTGAAGCCGATGACCACGGCGCCCGAGGCGATCGCGAGGTTGATGTCGCTCTCGCTGATGCCGCCCACGCCCGCGTACACGAGCTGCACCCGCACCTCTTCGGTCGAGAGCTTGAGCAGCGCGGCGGCCAGGGCCTCCTGCGAGCCCTGCACGTCGGCCTTGAGGATGATGGGCAGGGTCTTGACCTCGCCCGCCGACATGTCGGCGAACATGTTCTCGAGCTTGGCGGCCTGCTGCTTGGCGAGCTTGGTGCTGCGGTACTTGCCCGCGCGGTAGGTGGCGATCTCGCGCGCGCGGCGCTCGTCGGCCATCACCATGAACTCGTCGCCGGCCTGCGGCACTTCGGCCAGGCCCTGGATCTCCACCGGAATCGAGGGGCCGGCTTCCTTGGTGTTGCGGCCGTTCTCGTCGAGCATGGCGCGCACGCGGCCCGAGGTCTGGCCCGCCAGCACCACGTCGCCGACCTTGAGCGTGCCGCTCTGCACCAGCACGGTGGCCACGGCGCCGCGGCCCTTGTCGAGGCGGGCTTCGATCACCAGGCCCTTGGCCATGGCGTCCACCGGGGCCTTGAGCTCGAGCACCTCGGCCTGCAGCAGCACCTGCTCGAGCAGTTCGTCGATGCCCAGGCCGGTCTTGGCCGACACCGCCACGAAGGGCGATTCACCACCGAATTCCTCGGGCACCACCTCTTCGCCCACGAGCTCGGACTTCACGCGCTCGATGTTGGCTTCGGGCTTGTCGGCCTTGGTCATGGCGACCACGATGGGAACGCCCGCGGCCTTGGCGTGCTTGATGGCTTCCTTGGTCTGCGGCATCACGCCGTCGTCGGCGGCGCAGACCAGGATCACGATGTCGGTGGCCTGGGCACCGCGCGCACGCATGGCCGTGAAGGCCTCGTGACCCGGGGTGTCGAGGAAGGTCACCATGCCGCGCGGCGTGTCCACGTGGTAGGCGCCGATGTGCTGCGTGATGCCGCCGGCTTCGCCCGCGGCCACCTTGGCGCGGCGGATGTAGTCGAGCAGCGAGGTCTTGCCGTGGTCCACGTGGCCCATGACGGTGACCACGGGAGCGCGCGGCAGCGCCTCGGCCTGCTGGCCCTGCACCTCTTCTTCGGTGAAGGCCTCGGGGTCGTCGAGGGCGGCCTGCACCGCCTTGTGGCCCAGTTCTTCCACCAGGATCATCGCGGTGTCCTGGTCGAGCGACTGGTTGATGGTGACCATCTGGCCCAGCTTCATGAGCTGCTTGATCACCTCGGACGATTTCACCGCCATCTTGTGCGCGAGTTCGGCCACCGTGATGGTCTCGGGCACGTGCACCTCGATCTGCTTGAACTCGGTGGGCGCCTGGAAGCTGCCCTGGCCGTCGCGGCTGTCGCGGCTGTCGCCGCGGCGGCCCTTGGGCCCGCTGCGCCAGTTGCTGCGGCCCGAGCTGGTGTCGCCACGGGTCTTGATCTCTTTCTTCTTGGCCGCGTCGTCCTTCCAGGTGGAAGACAGGTTCTCCGACTTGACCTCTTTCTTGCCGGCCGTGCCGGGCGCGGCCGGCGTGGCGGCCGCGGGCGCCTTGGTGGGCGTGCCCGCGGGCTTGTGCAGCGTGCCCTTGAGGCCGGCCTTCGCGTCGGGCGCGGGCTCGGGCTTCTTGGCCACCAGCGTCTTCGCGGGCGCGGCCATCATGGCGCGGATGTTCGCGGCCTCGGCTTCGGCCTTGCGGCGGCGCTCGAGCAGGTCGGCCGCGCGCGCCTCTTCAGCCTTCTTGTCTTCGGCGGCCTTGGCCGCGGCGGCCGCAGCGGCGGCTTCCTTGTCCGGACCCTTGACCTTCACGGCCACGGGCTTGGCCGGGGCAGCGGCTTCGGCGGCCGGCGCAGCGGCCTCTTTGGGCGTGGCGGCGTCGGCCGCGGCTTTGGCGGCCGCAGCGGCTTCGGCCGCGGCCTTGGCGGCGGCCGCGGCTTCGGCGGCGCGGGCCTCTTCGGCTTCACGCGCGGCGCGCTTGGCGGCCAGCTCTTCTTCCTGGCGGCGGATCAGCTCGGCCTGGCGGCGGGCCTCTTCCTCGCGGCGGGCCAGCTCGGCCGGGTCGATCGCGGGCACCGCGGGTTCGGCCGCGGGCGCCTCGGCCTCGGTCGTCGTGGGCTCGTCATCGCGCTTGATGAAGGTGCGCTTCTTGCGCACCTCGACCTGGATCGTGCGCGCACGGCCCATGGCGTCGGCCTGCTTGATCTCGGACGTGGACTTCTTGACCAGCGTGATCTTTTTGCGCTCGCCGCTGGCGGTGCCGTGTGCGGCCTGCAGGTGGCCCAGCAGGCGCTGCTTGTCGGCTTCGGTGATGGGATCGGACGGCGCGGTCTTGCGCACACCCGCGGCCGTGAGCTGCTCGAGCAGCACGGAGGCGGGTTTGTTCAATTCGGCGGCGAATTCGGCGACGGTGGTACTGGTCATGTGTGCTGTGCTCCGTGGGCCTCCGTGATCAGGATTGCGGCTGCGCTTCGTCACCGGCGGTGAACCAGTGGGCGCGGGCTTTCATGATCAGGTCGGTGGCGTCCGCATCGGACTGGCCGGTGATCTCGGTCAGTTCGTCGGTGGCCAGGTCGGCCAGGTCGTCGCGGGTGTGGATGCCGGCCTCGGCCAGCTTGGCAATCAGTTCGGGCGTGATGCCTTCGAGGTCCTTGAGGTTCTGCGACACCTCTTCGACGTTTTCCTCGCGCGCGATTTCCATCGTGAGCAGGGCGTCCTTGGCGCGCGTGCGCAGCTCGTTGACGGTGTCTTCGTCGAAGGACTCGATCTCGAGCATTTCCTGCAGCGGCACGTAGGCCACCTCTTCGAGGCTGGTGAAGCCTTCCTCGATCAGGATGTCGGCGATCTCCTGGTCCACGTCGAGCTTGGACATGAACAGCTCGCGGATGCCGCTGGCCTCTTCGGCCTGCTTCTGGGCCGATTCGTCGGCCGTCATGATGTTGATGCGCCAGCCCGTGAGTTCGCTGGCCAGGCGCACGTTCTGGCCGCCGCGGCCGATGGCGATCGCGAGGTTCTCCTCGTCGACCACCACGTCCATGGCGTGGCGCTCTTCGTCGACCACGATGGACACCACGTTGGCCGGCGCGAGCGCGCCGATCACGAACTGCGCCGGGTCTTCGGACCACAGCACGATGTCCACGCGCTCACCCGCGAGTTCGTTGGTGACGGCGTTCACGCGCGAGCCGCGCACACCCACGCAGGTGCCGATCGGGTCGATGCGCTTGTCGAAGCTGTGCACGGCGATCTTGGCGCGCGAGCCCGGGTCGCGGGCGCACTTCTTGATCTCGAGCAGGCCCTGCTCGATCTCGGGCACTTCCTGGCGGAACAGCTCGATCATGAACTCGGGGGCCGAGCGCGACAGCAGGATGGGCGCGCCACGCAGCGTGAGGTCGACCTCCATGATCATGGCGCGCACGCGATCGCCGGTGCGGAAGTTTTCCTTGGGGATCATCTCGCCGCGCTTGAGGCGGCCTTCGACGCGGCCGCTCTCGACGATCAGGTCGCCCTTGTCCATGCGCTTGATGGTGCCGACGAAGATCTTGTCGCCGCGCGACATGAAGTCGTTGAGCAGCATCTCGCGCTCGGCGTCGCGGATCTTCTGCAGGATGACCTGCTTGGCGGCCATGGCGCCGATGCGGCCGATGGGCACGCTCTCGACCGGCTTCTCGATGTAGTCGCCCTCTTCGATGTCGGCGATCTCGTCGCGCGCATCGGACAGCAGCTCTTCGGCGTCGGGGTTCTGCAGGCCGGCCTCATCGGGCACCACGAGCCAGCGGCGGAAGGTTTCGTAGGCGCCCGTGTCCGGGTCCATGGCCACGCGGATGTCGACCTCGCCCTTGTAGAGCTTCTTCGTCGCCGAGGCCAGCGCCTGCTCGACCGCACCCAGCACCACGTCGCGCTCGACGTTCTTCTCGCGCGAGATGGCATCGATCAGCATCAACATTTCGCGGTTCATCGTTTTGCCTGCCTTTCCAGTTCGATCCTTGGTCTTGTCCTGCGGCGCCTCAGGCACCCGGGGCGCCCCGCCCCTTGAAATTCACGATCGGCGCCAGCCGCGCCTGTGCGATTTCGTCCAGCGTGAAGCCCAGCGCCTGCAACGGCGCGGCTTCGCGCTTCTTGCTCACGCGCTGGCCCGGCTTGGGCGGCGGCTCGTCGCTCCAGACGATCTGCCACTGCCCGGTCTGCGCCCAGCCCTCGGCCCGCTCGAGCGTGCCGCGGAATTTCTTGCGGTTGGCCGCCACAGCGCCATTGGCGCCGAGCGCGGCCTTGAGCGTGATGTCGACCACCTGGCCCTCGAAACGGCGGAAGTCGTTCTCGTGGCGCAGCGGGCGGTCGATGCCCGGCGAGCCCACCTCGAGCCGGCGGTAATCGGTGCCCTCGACCTCCAGCGCATACTGCAGCTGGCGCGTGACGCGCTCGCAGTCCTCGACGGTCACGAACTGCTCGGTCGGCAGCGGCTGGCCCGCTTCGGGCGGTGTCCAGGGCAGGTCGATCGTCACGCGCAGCAAGCCGCCGGCGGACCGCTCCAGGTCCACCAGGTCAAAGCCGAGTCCGGCCACGGTTTGTGCGACGGTGTCTTGCCAGCCCATGAATGAAATGCGTCGAGCCGGTGACGGTTTCCCGCCCGGCCAAAAAAAATGGGCCGGTGGTAACCCGCCCATTTGGTCGTGAAGCGCGCATTGTAGCCGCCCGGGGGGCCGCTAGCAAGCCGCGAGCCAGGCTTTTTCAGATGCCGATCACCCACTGGATGAGGCTCTTGGCCAGAAACCCCACCATGCCGAAGGACAGCACCAGGAACAGCACGAACGTGCCGAAACGCCCGGCCTTGGATTCGCGCGCGAGCTTGTAGACGATGAACAGCATGTAGGCGATGAAGGCGCCGATGCCGAAGGTGAGACCGAACTGAGCGATCTGCGCCTCGGTGAAGCCCCACAGGGTGCCGGGAGGCATGGCTCAGGCCTCCCGCCGGTCCGGGGCGAGCTCGCGGTAGGCGTGCCAGCTCGCGTGCGCCAGCCAGGGAATCACCACCACCAGGCCCAGCAGCGCCGGCAGCATGGCCAGCGCCACGAGCAGCGCGAGCAGCAGCGCCCAGGCCACCAGCAGCACCGGGTGGTTGGCCACGGCGCGCCAGCTCGCGCCCACGGCCACGTGCACCGGCACCGGGCGGTCGACCAGCATGGGCAGGGCCACCACGGTGCTGGCGAACACCGGCGCGGCCAGCAAGGCGCCCTGCAGCATCCAGACCTCGAACAGCCCGGGCTCGGGCGCGAGCACGACCACGCGCAGGAAGTCCAGCGGCTTTTCGATCGGCATCGGCGCCGCCAGCGTGATGAGGCCGGCCGAGCTCAGCACCCAGCCGGTGCCCGCCAGCGCCAGCAGCAGCCCGAAGCGCACCAGCCGCGGATCGCGCGAGCGCCACACCGCGAGCACCTCGCGCAGCGCCAGGCGCCGGCCCGTGGCGAGCGCACGGCTCACCGCGTACAGGCCCGTGGCCAGGATGGGCGCCACGATCAGGAAGCCCGAGAACGCGCCCGCGAGCAGCCAGAAGCGGTCGTGCGCCACCAGCAACAGCAGCTGGCCGAACAGCGCGATCAGCACCCCGTGCAGCAGGCCGGGCGCGGGGTGGGCGAGCAGGTCGCGCCAGCCCAGGGCGAGCCAGCGCAGGGGCGACGGGTGGGGGTTCGGGGAAGCGTCGGGCATGGCCGGTGATTGTGGCCGCGGCACCGTGCCGCGGCCCTGACCTGGATCAAGCGGCGGCGCGCACCAGCAGCTGCGTGTAGGGGTGCTCGGGCGCGGCCAGCACCTGCAGCGCGGGGCCGCGCTCCACCACCGCGCCGTCCTTCATCACGATGACCTCGTGCGCCATGGCGCGGATCACGTCCACGTCGTGCGTGATGAGCAGATAGCTCAGGGCCCGCTCGCGCTGCAGGCGCTGCAGCAGCGCCAGCACCTGCTTTTGCACCGTCACGTCGAGCGCGCTGGTGGGCTCGTCGAGCACCAGCAGTTGCGGCTCCACGATCAGGGCGCGCGCGATCGCCAGGCGCTGGCGCTGGCCGCCCGAGAACTCGTGCGGGTAACGCTGCATCAGGGCCTGGGCGGCGGCCGGGCTCTCGGCCAGCCCCACCTCGGCCAGCAACGCGGCCACGCGTTCGCGCCGCTCGGCCACCGACAACTCAGGTCGGTGCACCTGCAGGCCCTCGCCCACGATCTGCTCGATGGTGAGCCGTGGCGAGAGCGAGGAGAACGGGTCCTGGAACACCACCTGCACGCGCTGGCGCAGCGCGCGCAGGCCGCGCTGGCGCCGGGCCGCTTCCCAGTCGGTGCCGGCCACCACCAGACGGCCCTGGAAGGGCAGCAGGCCCAGCGCCGCCAGCGCGAGCGTGCTCTTGCCCGAGCCCGACTCGCCGATGACGCCCAGCGTGCGGCCCGCGGGCACGGCGAGCGTGGCGTTCTGCACCGCGGTGAACACACCCTTGCGGAACCAGCCCTTGAAGCCGGAGAGCGGCACGGGGTAGTCCACGCGCAGGCACTCGGCCTGCAGCGCGGGCGCGGCACTCGAGGGCGCGGGCGATTCGTCCACCGCGCGCTCGGGCCGGCTCGCGAGCAGCTTGCGCGTGTAGGCGTGCTGCGGCCGCTCGAACACCTCGGCCACCGTGCCATGCTCCACCAACTGGCCCTTTTCCATCACGGCCACGCGGTCGGCAAAGCGGCGCACCAAGTTCAGGTCGTGCGTGATGAGCAGCACCGCCATGCCGTGCGTGCGCTGCAGCTCGGCCAGCAGCTCGAGGATCTGGCCGCGCAGGCTCACGTCGAGTGCCGTGGTGGGCTCGTCGGCGATCAGCAGCTTCGGGCGGCTCGCCAGCGCCATGGCGATCATGGCGCGCTGGCGCTGGCCGCCGCTCAACTGGTGCGGGTAGGCGCGGGCGCGGCGTTCGGGCTCGGGAATGCCGGTGGACCGCAGCAGCTCGACCACGGCGGCGCGCGCTTGGGCCGCGTCGAGGCCGCGCTTGAGCTGCAGCACCTCGGCGATCTGGTTGCCCACGGTGTAGAGCGGGTTGAGCGCCGTCATGGGCTCCTGGAAGATCACGGCCACCTCGTCGCCGCGCACGCCGCGCAGTTCGCGCTCGCCCAGCGCGAGCAGGTCGCGCCCGCCGAGCCGGGCCTGGCCCGAGACCTCGGCGTTGACCACCAGGCGCAGCAGCGACAGCGCCGACACGGTCTTGCCCGAGCCCGACTCGCCCACCAGCGCGAGCTTCTCGCCCGGCGCGATCGCGAAGTCGATGCCGTGCACCACGGGCTGGCCGCCAAAGGCCACGCGCAGGCCTTGCACCTCGAGCAGCGGCGCGGCGGGCTGGGGCTCAGACATCCTGTTTCCTCGGGTCGAGGGCGTCTCGCAGCGCGTCGCCCATGAAGGTGAGCAGCAGCAGCGTGATCACGAGCACGCCGAACGTGGACAGCGAGATCCACCAGGCGTCGATGCTGTTCTTGCCCTGGCTCAGCAGCTCGCCCAGCGAGGGCGTGCCCGGCGGCACGCCCAGGCCGAGGAAGTCGAGCGAGGTGAGCGCGAGGATGGCCGCGCTCATGCGGAACGGCAGGAAGGTGACCACCGGCGTGAGGCTGTTGGGCAGGATGTGGCGCCAGATGATCTGCGCATTGCTCAGGCCCATGGCGCGCGCGGCGCGCACGTAGTCGAGCTGGCGGTTGCGCAGGAATTCGGCGCGCACGTAGTCGGACAGCCCCATCCAGCCGAACAGGCTCAGCAGGATGAGCAACAGGCCCACGCTGGGCGCAAACACCGCCGAGAAGATGATGAGCAGGTAGAGCTCGGGCATGGAGCCCCAGATCTCGATGAAGCGCTGGAAGGCCAGGTCGGTGCGGCCGCCGAAGAAGCCCTGGATCGCGCCCGTGATCACGCCCAGCACCACGCCGATGGCGGTGAGCGCGAGCGCGAACAGCACGCTCACGCGAAAGCCGTAGATGAGCTGGGCCAGCAGGTCGCGCCCGCGGTCGTCGGTGCCCAGCCAGTTGGCCCGGCTCGGGCCCGAGGGGTTGGGTTGCTCGGCGAAGTAGTTGATGGTCTGCGAGCCGTAGGGGTTGGGCGCGTAGAGGGCCCAGTTGCCGCCCTGGGTGATGCGCTCGCGGATGAAGGGGTCGAGGTAGTCGGTGGGGGTCTGGAAATCGCCGCCGAACACGGTCTCGGGCAGGTCCTGCACGATGGGGAAATGGGTCTTGCCCTCGTAGCGCACGATCAGTGGCCGGTCGTTGGACAACAGCTCGGCGCACAGGCTGGCGACCACGAGCACGCAGAACAGCACCAGGCTCCAATAGCCCAGGCGGTTGCGCTTGAAGCGCTGCCAGGCGCGGCGGCCCGGACTGGGCGAAGGGCTGGCGGGGGTGACGGGTGTGGAGGCCATCAGTCGAACTTCACGCGCGGGTCGACCCACACGTAGCACAGGTCCGAGACCAGCTTGGTGACCAGACCGATCAGGGTGAACAGGAACAGCGTGCCCATCACCACCGGGTAGTCGCGGCGGATCACGCTCTCGTAGCTCAGCAGGCCCAGGCCATCGAGCGAGAACAGGGTCTCGATCAGCAGCGCGCCCGTGAAGAAAGCGCCGATGAAGGCCGCGGGAAAGCCCGTGACGATGGGGATCATGGCGTTGCGCATCACGTGCTTCCAGAGCACCTGGCGCTCGCCCAGGCCCTTGGCGCGCGCGGTCATCACGTACTGCTTGCGGATCTCTTCGAGAAACGCGTTCTTGGTGAGCATGCCCGTGACCGCGAAGCTGCCCAGCACCATGGCGGTGACGGGCAGCGCGATGTGCCAGAGGTAATCGACGATGCGCGCGCCCCAACCCAGCTCGTCCCAGTTGGCCGAGGTGAGGCCGCGCAGGGGGAACCACTGCAGCTGCCCGCCGAAGATCACCAGCAGGGCCACGCCGAGCACGAAGCCCGGGATCGCGTAGCCCACGAGCACGATCAGCGTGGTCACGAGGTCAAAGCGCGTGCCCGCGCGCACCGCCTTGGCCACGCCCAGCGGCACGGCCACGCCGTAGCTGATGAGAAAGGTCCACAGCCCCAGGCTGATGGACACCGGCAGCTTCTCGGCGATGAGCTGGCCCACGGGCTTGTTCTGGAAGAAGCTGGTGCCGAGGTCGAAGCGCGCGAAGCGGCCGAGCATCTCGATGAAGCGCTGGTGCGCGGGCTTGTCGAAACCGTACAGCGCCTTGATCTGCTCGATGCGCTTGGGGTCCACGCCCTGCCCGCCGCGGTAGACCGAAGCGCCTTCGGCCCCGGGCCCCGCGGCCGCACGCGCCTCGGCCAGGTACTGCTCCACCGGGCCGCCAGGCACGAACTGGATCACCACGAAGGTGATCAGCAGCACGCCGAACAGCGTGGGCAGCATGAGCAACAGGCGCTTGAGGATGTAGACCCACATGGCGTGTCAGTCCTGTTTCGGCGGGGCGGCCCACCAGGTGTCGATGGCCCAAGACTCGCCTTGGGCATAGGGCGGCATGTCGGCCGGGCGTTGCAGCCGCCACGCGTTGTAGGCCATGCGGTGCGTGGACGCCGACCACTGCGGGATCAGCACATGGCTGTGCGCAACCGCGCGGTCGAGCGCGCGGCACGCGGCGAGGAAATCGGGCTTGGTGGCCGCGCCCACCATGCGCGCGATCAGCCGGTCGACCGCGGGGTTGGCCAGGCCCGCGTAGTTGCCCGAGTCGGGCGTTTTCGCGGCCTCGCTGCCGAAGATGTCGGCGTACTCCGCGCCCGGGTTGGGCGTGCCCTGGAAGTTGATCGAGATGATGTCGAAATCGAAGGTGCGCAGGCGCTGCTGGTACAGCGCGAAATCGACCGGCCGAAAGCGCAGCGTGACGCCGAGCTTTTGCAGGTTGCGGATCCAGGGCGAAACCACGCGCGCGCCGGTCTCGGCGCTGTCGAGGTACTCGAGCTCCAGCGGCTGGCCTTGCGCGTTGCGCAGCACGCCGTCCTGCACCGTCCAGCCCGCCTCGCGCAGCAGGGCCTGGGCCTTGCGCAGGTTGCCACGCAGCGAATCGGCGCCGTCGGTGCGCGGCGGCGCGTACATAGGGCCGAACACCGCGGGCGGCAGTTGCGCGCGCCCGGCTTCGAGCAGCGCGAGCTCGGGTGGCGCGGGCAGGCCGTCGGCCGCGCATTCGGTGTTGCCGAACAGGCCGCGCACGCGCTGGTAGGCGCCGTAGAACATCTGGCGGTTCATCCACTCGTAGTCGAGCGCCAGGCCCAGGGCCTCGCGCACGCGGATGTCGTCGAGCGGCTTGCGCCGGGTATTGAGCACATAACTCTGGAAACCCGTGGGCAGCTTGTGCGCGAACTCGCCCTTCACGAGTTCGCCGCTGTCGAACTTGCGGCCGTTCACGCGGCGCGCCCAGTCGCCCGCCGAGAAGAAGCGCATGAGGTCGAACTCGCCCGCCTTGAGGGCTTCGAGGCGCGCCGTGCTGTCCTTGTAGATCTTGACGGTGATGCGGTCGAAGTTGGCCGTGCCGCGGCGCACCGGCAGGTCGCGCGCCCAGTAGCCGGGATCGCGCACGTAGGTGATGTCGCGGCCGAACTTCACCGGGCCAATCTTGTAGGGCCCGCTGCCGATGGGCACGTCCATCACCACCTTGTCGAAGGTCTTGCGCTGGCCCGTGGCCGGGTCGATCTCATTGCCCCACTGGCGGCTGAAGATGGGGATGCCGCCGACCGTGAGCGGCAGCTCGCGGTTGGGCACCTTGAAGCGAAAGCGCACCATGCGCTCGCCCAGCACGTCCAGGCCCGCCACGTCGGCGAGGATGGTCTTGTACGCGGGCGAGGTGTGCGGCCCGAGCAGGGTGTCGAAGCTGAACTTCACGTCGGCCGCGAGCACCGGGTCGCCGTTGTGGAAGCGCGCGGTGTTGCGCAGCCGGAAGGTGGCCGACAGGCCGTCGGGCGCGGCCTGCACGTCTTCGGCCAGCAGGCCGTAGGCGGCGCCGGTTTCATCGAGCGCGCCCACGAGCAGGCTGTCGAACATCAGGCCGCTCAAGTAGGCGGGTGCGCTGCCACGCAGCGTGAAGGGGTTGTACTTGTCGAAGGTGCTCGTGCGCAGGTTGCTCACGAGGCGCAGTTCACCGCCCTTGGGCGCCTGCGGGTTCACGTAGTCGAAATGGCTGAAGCCGTTCGGGTACTTGAGCTCGCCCCACAGCGCATAGCCGTGGGCGGCCCAGGCGGGTGGCAGTGCCGCTACCAGCGAGGCCCCCAACAGCAGCCCGGCGGTCCAGCGGGCCAGGGTTCTGCGTAAAAGGGGTGCGGGTACCTGCATGCGACAATTCTGCGGCAATTTTTTCTGGAGTCAGCACCATGGGTTTTCTCGCCGGCAAGCGCTTCCTGATCACGGGCGTGTTGTCCAACCGGTCCATCGCCTACGGCATCGCCAAGGCCTGCCACGCACAGGGCGCCGAGCTCGCTTTCAGCTACGTGGGTGAGCGTTTCAAGGATCGGATCACCGAATTCGCGGCCGAGTTCAACTCCACGCTGGTGTTCGATTGCGACGTGGGCGACGACGCCCAGATCGAAGCCATGTTCACCGAGCTGGGCAAGACCTGGCCCAAGTTCGACGGCTTCGTGCACGCCATCGGCTTCGCGCCGCGCGAGGCCATCGCGGGCGACTTCCTCGACGGCCTCTCGCGCGAGGCCTTCAAGATCGCGCACGACATCAGCGCCTACAGCTTCCCGGGCATGGCCAAGGCCGCCCTGCCCTACCTGAGCGACAAGGCCGCGCTGCTCACGCTGAGCTACCTGGGCGCCGTGCGGGCCGTGCCCAACTACAACACCATGGGCCTGGCCAAGGCCAGCCTGGAAGCCTCGGTGCGCTACCTGGCCGAATCGCTGGGTCCCAAGGGCATGCGTGTGAACGGCATCAGCGCCGGCCCGATCAAGACGCTCGCGGCCAGCGGCATCAAGGGCTTCGGCAAGCTGCTCAACCTCGTGGCCGACGTGTCGCCGATCCGCCGCAACGTGACCATCGAAGACGTGGGCAACGTGGCGGCCTTTCTGCTGTCGGACCTCTCGGCCGGCGTGACCGCCGAGATCATCTACGTGGACGGCGGCTTCAGCCAGCTCGTGGGCGATTCGAGCCAGGCCGCTTGAGGCCTGGCCCTGCGCGTGAAAGCCTGGCTCAGGCTTTCACGCAGTCGGCGAAGTAGGCCTTTCGCCCGTCTTCGCCCACCACCTCCACGAGGCCGTGGATGTCGGTCTCGAAGCCCGGGCACTCGCGCGCGAACTCGCGGTTGAATTTGAGGTAGTCGACGATCTTGCGGTTGAAGACCTCGCCCGGGATCAGCAGCGGAATGCCCGGCGGGTATGGCGTGACCAGGCTGGTGGTGATACGGCCCTCGAGCGCGTCGATGGCCACGCGCTCGGTGCGGCGCTGCGCGATGCAGGCGAAGGCATCGCTGGGCTTCATGGCGGGCGTGAGGTCGCTCAGGTACATCTCGGTGGTCAGGCGCGCGATGTCGTGGCGCGCGTACAGCGTGTGCACGTGCTGGCACAGATCGCGCAGGCCCATCTGCTCGTAGCGCGGCTGCTTGGCGCAGAACTCCGGCATGATGCGCCACATCGGCTGGTTCTTCTCGTAGTCGTCCTTGAACTGCTGCAGCGCGGTCAGCAGCGTGTTCCAGCGGCCCTTGGTGATGCCGATGGTGAACATGATGAAGAAGCTGTAGAGGCCGGTCTTCTCCACCACCACGCCGTGCTCGGCGAGGAACTTGGTGACGATGGACGCGGGAATGCCCGTCTCACCGAAGCTGCCGTCGAGCTTGAGGCCCGGCGTGACGATGGTGGCCTTGATCGGGTCGAGCATGTTGAAGCCCGGCGCCATGTCGCCGAAGCCGTGCCAGTCGCGCTCGGTGTGCTGCTCGGCCGCGTCGTCGCGGCGGCGGTTGAGCACCCAGTCGCGTGACTCACCGATGCCTTCGTCGGTGAGGTGGTCGGGGCCCCAGACCTGGAACCACCAGTCGTCTTCGCCGAACTCGGCCTCGACCTTGCGCATGGCGCGGCGGAAATCGAGCGCCTCGAGCAGGCTTTCTTCCACCAGCGCGCGGCCGCCCGGCGGCTCCATCATGGCCGCAGCCACGTCGCAGCTCGCAATGATCGCGTACTGCGGGCTGGTGCTGGTGTGCATCAGGTACGACTCGTTGAACAGGTGCCGGTCGAGCTTGACGTTCTGCGAGTCCTGCACGAGCACGTGACTCGCCTGGCTGATGCCCGCGAGCAGCTTGTGGATGGACTGCGTGGCGTACACCACCGACTCGAGCGGTCGCGCGCGCTTCTTGCCCATGGCGTGGTAGTTGCCATAGAACGGATGGAAGGCCGCGTGCGGCAGCCAGGCCTCGTCGAAGTGCAGGTTGGCCACGTAGCCGTCGAGCATCTGCTTGATGGCCTCGGTGTTGTAGAGCACGCCGTCGTAGGTGCTCTGCGTGATCGTGAGCACCCGCGGCTTCACCGCGTCCGCGTCCACGCCGGCCAGCAGCGGGTTGTTGCGGATCTTGTCGCGGATGGCCTCGATCTCGAACTCGCTTTGCGGGATCGGACCGATGATGCCGTAGTGGTTGCGCGTGGGCTTGAGGAAGACGGGGATCGCGCCCGTCATGATGATGCTGTGGAGGATGGACTTGTGGCAGTTGCGGTCCACCAGCACCACGTCGCCCGGGGCCACCGTGTGGTGCCACACCATCTTGTTGCTGGTGCTGGTGCCGTTGGTGACGAAGAAGCAGTGGTCGGCGTTGAAGATGCGCGCCGCGTTGCGCTCGGACGCCCCGATGGCGCCGTTGTGGTCGAGCAGCTGGCCCAGTTCTTCCACCGCATTGCACACGTCGGCGCGAAGCATGTTCTCGCCGAAGAACTGGTGGAACATCTGACCCACCGGCGTCTTGAGAAAGGCCACGCCGCCCGAGTGGCCCGGGCAGTGCCAGGAGTACGAGCCGTCTTCCGCGTAGTCGAGCAGCGCCTTGAAGAACGGGGGCTGGATGCCTTCGAGATAGCTCTTGGCCTCGCGGATGATGTGGCGCGCCACGAACTCCGGCGTGTCCTCGAACATGTGGATGAAGCCGTGCAGCTCGCGCAGGATGTCGTTGGGCAGGTGGCGGCTGGTCTTGGTCTCGCCGTAGATGTAGATCGGCACGTCGGCGTTCTTGCGCCGCACCTCGCCGATGAAGTTGCGCAGGTTGAGCACCGCGGGGTCGAGGTCGGGGCCCTGGGTGAATTCCTCGTCGTCGATGGACAGGATGAAGGCGCTCGCGCGGCTTTGCTGCTGGGCGAACTGCGACAGGTCGCCATAGCTCGTCACGCCCACCACCTCCATGCCCTCGCTCTCGATGGCCTGCGCGAGCGCGCGGATGCCCAGACCCGAGGTGTTCTCGGAGCGAAAGTCCTCGTCGATGATGACGATGGGAAAGCGAAACTTCATGCGGTTCTCCAGCGAAGCGCGCAAGTGTACGGAAAACACGTGTCGGCCCGTCCGCAGGGCGGCCCGTTTGGCGCAGAATGCCCGCAGCCGGGCCACGGGGCACGGCGCATTCCAACAAGGAGGAAGTGGCTCATGGCCGAATCGACCTGGTGGTGGCTGCTGGCGGGTGCGCTCGTGGCCGCCGAACTGCTCACCGGCACGTTCTACCTGCTCATGCTCGCGCTCGGCGCGGTGGCGGGCGCGCTCGCTGCGCACCTGGGGCTGCCGCTCACGGGACAGATCGTGGTGGCCGCGGTGGTCGGTGCAGCCGCGGTGGCAGGCTGGTACCTCAAGTCGCGCCGCCGCGAAGGCGACCCCTCTGTGCGCAGCCTGCGCAGCGTCAACCTCGATGTGGGCGAGGTCATCCACGTCGACCAGTGGAACCCCGACGGCACCGCCACGGTCAAGTACCGCGGGGCCGCCTGGACCGTGATCCAGCGCCCCGGCAACGCGCCCTCGCCCGGCGCCTACCGCGTGACCGAGCTGGTGGGCAACCGCCTGCTGGTCGAGAAGGTCTGACCGCCCTCGCCCCCTTGCAACCTCCAGACAGAACAAGACCATGGAACTCGCCATCCTGCTCATCGTCATCGCCGTCATCTTCGTCACGCGGGCCGTCAAGATCGTGCCCCAGCAAACCGCCTGGGTGGTGGAGCGCCTGGGCAAGTACCACGCTTCGCTGGCCCCGGGCCTGAACATCGTCATTCCCTTCATCGACAAGGTCGCCTACAAGCACAGCCTGAAAGAGATCCCGCTCGATGTGCCGAGCCAGGTCTGCATCACGCGCGACAACACCCAGCTGCAGGTCGACGGCATCCTGTACTTCCAGGTGACCGACCCGATGCGCGCGAGCTACGGCTCGTCGAACTACATCGTGGCCGTGACCCAGCTCGCCCAGACCTCGCTGCGCTCGGTGATCGGCAAGCTCGAGCTCGACAAGACCTTCGAGGAGCGCGACATGATCAACGCCCAGGTGGTCTCGGCCATCGACGAGGCCGCGCTCAACTGGGGCGTGAAGGTGCTGCGCTACGAAATCAAGGACCTCACCCCGCCGGCCGAGATCCTGCGCGCCATGCAGGCCCAGATCACCGCGGAACGCGAGAAGCGTGCGCTGATCGCCGCGTCCGAAGGCCGCCGCCAGGAGCAGATCAACATCGCCACCGGCGAGCGCGAAGCCTTCATCGCGCGCTCCGAGGGCGAGAAGCAGGCCGAGATCAACAAGGCGCAGGGCGAGGCCGCGGCCATCATTTCCGTGGCCGAAGCCACGGCCAGCGCGATTCGCCAGGTGGCAGAAGCCATCCGCCAGCCCGGAGGCCAGGAAGCGGTGCAGCTCAAGGTGGCCGAGAAGGCGGTGGACGCCTACGGCAAGGTGGCCGCCGACGCCACCACCACGCTCATCGTGCCCAGCAACATGACCGAGGTTTCGGCCCTGATCGGCTCCGCCATGAAGATGGTGCAGGCCGGCACGCCCAAGGCCTGAGCCCGCACCGGAGCCGAAGACACCATGGACGACCTCGCGCACAACGTGCTCGGCGGCGAGCTACAGGCCTGCTCGTTCGACCCGCTCACCGGCTTCTACCGCGACGGCTGCTGCCACACCGGCCCCGACGACGCCGGCACCCACGTGGTGTGCGCGCGTGTCACGAGCGAATTCCTCGCGTTCTCGGTGGCGCGCGGCAACGACCTCGTGACACCGCGTCCCCAATGGCGCTTCGCCGGCCTCAAGCCCGGCGACCGCTGGTGCCTGTGCGTGAGCCGCTGGCTCGAAGCCCTGGAGGCCGGCGTGGCGCCCCCGGTGGTGCTCGAAGCCACCCACCAGAACACGCTGCAGCACGTGCCCCTGGAGGTGCTGCAGCAGCACGCCTGGCGCAAGACCGAGGATGGCCGCACGGCGGGCTGAGCTACAATCGCGGGCTTCGCGGAGAGGTGGATGAGCGGTTTAAGTCGCACGCCTGGAAAGCGTGTGTGGGTTAATCCCCACCGCGGGTTCGAATCCCGCCCTCTCCGCCAGTGAACACGCAGAAAGCGGCCCCCGGGCCGCTTTTTTGTTGGCCGCCGGCCCTCTTGGGTCACAGAATCCCTCATGCGACTCGACGGCAAGCTCAAGACCTGGAACGACGACCGCGGCTTTGGCTTCATCCAGCCGGTCCACGGTGGCCAGGAAATCTTCGTGCACATCAAGGCCTTCCCAGGCGGGAGCGGTCGGCCGGTGGCGGGTCAGGCCCTGACCTTCGAGGTCGAGACGGCACCCGATGGCAAGAAGCGCGCTCGTGCGGTGCAGTACCCGGTGCGCAGCCGCGCCAAGCGCTCTCGCCGCGGCGAATCGCCGGCCCCCTGGACGATCCCCCGCTTGTTGGCCTTGCCCATGTTCATCGGCGCCGTGGTTTACATGGCCCTGCAAGCACCGGTGAAGCCCCTGGTCTACGCGATCTATGCCGCCATGAGCGCACTGGCTTTCCTCGCGTACGCGCTCGACAAGTCGGCCGCCACGCGCGGTCGCTGGCGCACCCCGGAAAGCACGCTCCACCTGTTGGGCCTCGCCGGGGGCTGGCCGGGCGCCTTGCTGGCGCAGCAGCTGCTGCGCCACAAAACATCCAAGCCGGCGTTCGTGAGCGTCTTCTGGGTCACCGTGGTGGTGAACATCGGGCTCTTCGCGGCCTGGCACCTCATGGCCCCCGGTTTGCAGGGATTGCCTTCATGAACACCGACCAACGCCTCACCGAACTCGAGATCAAGCTCTCCTACGCCGAGGACCTGCTCGATGAGCTCAACCTCACGGTCTACCGGCAGCAGCAACAGATCGATGCCCTGATGGCACAGGTGGCGGCCTTGCAGCAGCAGGCGCCGGAACCCGGTTCGGCACCGCGCAACCCCGCGCACGAGCTGCCGCCGCACTACTGAAGGCCGTTTCGCCGCAGGCCGCGCAAGAAGCCGCCAATTGCCGGCGGTACAGCCGGTTTTCGGGCCCATTGCACGCAAATGCGTCCGCGCCTTCAAACCCGGGCCTTGACTCGCTTAGACCCAAAAGTTACAATGCGAGCTTCCTAACAGCCAACAACTTCTGTTGGCGCTCCAGGCGCTACTCGCGGATCGTTCTGCATCCCGTCGCGGCGCTGGTGCCCTGGCCGGGCTTTGCCCGGCCGCCCCGGCTGACCCCGCTCAGCCACCCGACGCCGCGTCGCGCCACACCGTTCAGCCCCCTCGACCAGGCCCGCTGAACGGCCTCCCTGGCGTGCCACAGGCTCTGGCTCGTCGTTGTTTCGTCGTCTTCAGTGCCTGCTGCGTGGCTGCGGTTCGCGGCCGCCTGCGCCCCGTTTCCACAGGCGGCCATTGCCCAAAGCCCACCGAACAGGAGGCCCGCCGCAATGGCAAAAGACATTCAGATCGACCACGTGTTCAAGGTCTTCGGCGACGAGCCCGAGGCCGCCCTCGCCCTTGTTCGCGAGGGCCACAGCAAGCAGGACATCCTCGCGCAGACCGGCCAGTCCATCGGCGTGTTCGACGCGCACTTCGAGATCAAGGCCGGCGAGATCTTCGTCATCATGGGCCTGTCGGGCTCGGGCAAGTCCACGCTGGTGCGGCTGCTCAACCGCCTGATCGAACCCAGCGCGGGCCGCGTCGTGATCGACGGCCGCAACATCTTCGAGCACAGCGACCGCGAGCTGCGCGCCCTGCGCCGCAAGGACATCAGCATGGTGTTCCAGTCGTTCGCGCTCATGCCGCACATGACGGTGCGCGAGAACACCGCCTTCGGCCTGCAGCTGGCGGGCGTGGACAAGGCCACGCGCCTGGCCCAGGCCGACGAGGCGCTGGCCCAGGTGGGCCTGGAAGGCTGGGGTGACAGCTACCCCGACGAGCTCTCGGGCGGCATGCAGCAGCGCGTGGGGCTGGCGCGCGCGCTCGCGTCCGACCCGTCCATCCTGCTCATGGACGAGGCCTTCTCCGCGCTCGACCCGATCATCCGCAGCGACATGCAGAGCGAGCTGTTGCGGCTGCAGCAGGTCAGGCGCCGCACCATCGTGTTCATCTCGCACGACCTCGACGAGGCCATGCGCATCGGCGACCGCATCGCGATCATGAAAGACGGCCAGGTGGTGCAGGTGGGCACGCCCGAAGAAATCCTGCGCCACCCCGCCGACGACTACGTGCGCAACTTCGTGCGCGGCGTGGACGCGGCCGCCGTGTTCAAGGCCGGTGACATCGCGCGACGCAGCCAGGTGGTGGTGGCCGAGAGCCCCACGCGCGGTTCGCGCGCCGCGCTGTCCATGCTCGAACAGCAGGACCGCGAGTACGCCTACGTGGTCGACCCGCAGCAGCGGTTTCTGGGCATGGTCTCGGCCGATTCGCTGCGCACCGCGCTCAAGGGGCACGAAGGCCCGCTGGGCCTGCAGCACGCCTTCCTGCCGGGTGTGCAGACCGTGGCGCACAGCCACCCCGTGAACGAGCTCTTCGGCCAGGTGGCGCAGTCGCCCTGGCCGCTGCCGGTGGTGGACGAGGCGGGCCGCTACGCCGGCGCCATCAGCAAGACCACGCTGCTGCGGTTCATGGACCGCGGCAGCGATTGACGACGGAGGACGACCCATGCAGACCCAAGACCCCTACCTTCAGGACACGACGGCCGGCGATGCCTGGTCGGCCAGCACGCAGCCCTCGGGCAGCGACTGGCTCGACGCGGCCGCGGTCGATGCGTCCACCAGCCCCGACGCCACGGGCTTCGCGCTCAACCAGCTCTGGGACGGCAGCCTGCCCGTGCAGGACTGGATCAACACCGGCCTGGCCTGGACGGTGGAGCACTTCCGCCCCTTTTTCCAGAGTGTGCGCGGGCCCATCGACGCCACGCTGGCCGGTGTGGAGACGGCGCTGCTGGCCGTGCCCACACCGGCCATGGTGGCGCTGCTCGGCCTCATCGCCTGGCAGTGCGCGGGCCGCGCCGTGGCCATCGGCGCGGTGGTGTCGCTCTTGCTCGTGGCCCTGCTGGGCATCTGGCCCGAGGCCATGGTCACGCTCTCGCTGGTGCTCACCTCCCTGGCCTTCTGTGTGCTCATCGGCCTGCCACTGGGCATCGCGCTCGCGGCCAGCGACCGCGCACAGCGCGTCATGCGGCCGCTGCTCGACGCCATGCAGACCACGCCGGCCTTCGTGTACCTGGTGCCGGTGGTGATGCTGTTCGGCATCGGCAACGTGCCGGGCGTGATCGTCACCATCGTGTTCGCGCTGCCGCCGCTGGTGCGCCTCACCACGCTGGGCATCCGGCAGGTGCGGCCCGACCTGGTCGAGGCCGCGCGCGCCTACGGCGCCTCGCCGTGGCAGCTGCTCACGCAGGTGCAATTGCCGCTGGCCATGCCCTCGATCATGGCCGGCATCAACCAGGCGCTCATGCTCTCGCTGTCCATGGTGGTCATCGCCTCCATGATCGCCGTGGGCGGTCTGGGCCAGATGGTGTTGCGCGGCATCGGCCGCCTCGACATGGGCCTGGCCACCGTGGGCGGGCTGGGCATCGTGCTGCTGGCCATCACGCTCGACCGCATCACCCAGGCCATGGGCCAGCCGCGCCGCGGTGCGCGCCACTGGTGGCAGACCGGCCCCGTGGGCCTGCTGCTGCGCGGCGTGCACCGGCTCGTGGCGCCGCCCCGCCCTGCGGCGCCAGCCGCCCGCGAACCCGGCGGCGTGCTCGCCACGCGCAGCCGCTGACCCCCACCCGATTCCAACGACCCGACAAGGAGAAACCATGACCCGACTGTCCCGCCGCTTCCCGCTGTGGCGCGCCCTGCTCACCTGCGGCCTGATCGCCGCCTCTGCCACCGCCCCCGTGGCCGCGCGCGACCTGCCCGGCCAGGGCGTGACGGTGCAGCCCGTCAAGAGCTCGATCGCCGAAGAAGCCTTCCAGACCCTGCTGGTGGGCCGCGCGCTGCAACAGCTCGGCTACACCGTGCGCCCGGTGCGCGAGGTGGAGTACGCCACCGGCCATGTGGCCCTGGCCAACGGCGACGCCACCTTCATGGCCACCCACTGGGACCCGCTGCACGCCGACTTCTACAAGAACGCCGGCGGCGACGCCAAGCTCTCGCGCACCGGCGCGTTCTCGCCCGGCGCGGCCCAGGGCTACCTGATCGACAAGAAGACCGCCGACGCGCACAAGATCACCAACATCGCCCAGCTCAAGCAGCCCGAGATCGCCCGGCTGTTCGACACCGACGGCGACGGCCGGGCCGACCTCACCGGCTGCAACCCGGGCTGGGGTTGCGAGGCCGTGATCGAGCACCAGCTGGGCGCGTTCGGCCTGCGCGACACGGTGCGCCACGTGCAGGGCAGCTACGCCGCGCTCATGGCCGACACCATCGCCCGCCACCGGCAGGGCAAGCCCATCCTCTACTACACCTGGACGCCCTACTGGGTGAGCGGCGTGCTGCGCCCGGGCCGCGACGTGGTGTGGCTGCAGGTGCCGTTCTCGTCGCTGCCCGGCGAACAGGCCAAGCTCGACACCCGCCTGCCCAACGGCCAGAACTACGGCTTCGTGATCAACACCCAGCGCATCGTGGCCAACCGCGACTTCGTGCAGAAGAACCCGGCCGCGGCCAAGCTGTTCGAGGTCATGACGCTGCCGGTGGGCGACATCAACGCGCAGAACCTGCGCATGCGCGACGGCGAGAACAAACCCGCCGACATCGAGCGCCACGTGGACGGCTGGATCAAGGCCAACCAGAAGACCTTCGACGGCTGGATCGATCAGGCCATGAAGGCGGCCAGGGACTGACCCCCCTCACAGCGTGACCAGCATGGCGACCACGGTGGCCGCCATGGCCGCCGTGGCCAGCCAGCCCAGCACGCGCAGCCGCCGGCCGATCGCGTGTTCGCCCATCACCCGCGGCCGCGAGGCCAGCAGCATCATCACCACCATGATGGGCACGGCGATCACGCCATTGAGCACGGCCGACCAGAACAGCTCGCGCACCGGGTCCATGGGCGTGAAGCTCAGCAGCACACCGCCCACGGTGGCCGCGGCGATCACGCCGTAGAAGCCCTTGCCCTCGCCCTTGTCGAGCCGCGCGCTAAGCGAGCCCTGCCAGCCCGCGGCCTCGGCCACCGCGTAACCGGCCGAGCCCGCGAGCACCGGCACCGCGAGCATGCCGGTGCCGATGATGCCCAGGCTGAACAGCAGGAAGGTGGCGTCCCCTGCGAGCGGGCGCAGCGCCTCGGCCGCCTGGGCCGAGGTCTGGATGTCGGTCACGCCGGCCACGTGCAGCGTGGCCGCGGTGCTCAGGATCACGAAGAAGGCGATGAGGTTGGAGAAGCCCATGCCCACGAAGGTGTCGAGCTTGATGCGGCGCAGGTGCGCGCGCACCTGCCCGCGCGTGGGCGCGGGGCCCTCGCGCACGTCTTCCATCTCCTGCGCGGCCTGCCAGAAGAACAGGTAGGGGCTGATGGTGGTGCCGAACACGGCCACCACGGTGAGCAAGGTCTCGTGGCCCAGCGTGAGCCGCGGCCACACGAGGTGCCCGAGCACCTCGCCCCAGTCGATCCGCACGGTGAACACCACGGCCACGTACGACAGCAGCGCGAGCGTGAGCCACTTGAGCCAGCGCACGTACACGGCGTAGGGCAGGAACACCTGCAGCACCAGGCAGGCCAGCCCGAAGGTGACGGCGTACACGTGCGCCGAGCCACCGAGCAGCAGGCGCAGCGCCTCGGCCATGGCCGCAAGATCGGCCGCGATGTTGAGCGTGTTCGCCGCCAGCAGCAGGCCCACCACCGCGAGCAGCACCGGCCGCGGGAACGACTCGCGGATGTTGGCCGCCAGGCCGCGCCGTGTGACGTGCCCGATGCGCGCACTGACCACCTGGATCGCGGCCATCAGCGGCAGCGTGAACACCATGGTCCACAACATCGAGAAGCCGAACTGCGCGCCGGCCTGCGAGTAGGTGGCGATGCCGCTGGGGTCGTCGTCGGCGGCGCCGGTGATCAGGCCCGGGCCCAGTTGGCGAAGTCGGCGTCGCAGGTGGAGGCGGGACAGGGCTTTCATGGCACGCACGGTTGTGCCAGAAACCGCGCACCGCGGCGTGCTGGCGCGCGCGCAGCGGCATTACATCTGTCATGGGGCGGTGCGGCGCTGCGCTAACCTCGCGGCATGCCCGACCTGCCGCCCGCCGACATCCACAAGGCCGCCGACCTCATCGCCCAGGCCGACGGCCTCATCGTGGCCGCGGGCGCGGGCATGGGCGTGGACTCGGGACTGCCCGATTTCCGCGGCCCAGAGGGCTTCTGGAACGCCTACCCCGCGCTCGGCCGCGCCGGCCTGGGCTTCACCGACATCGCCAACCCCGCGGCCTTCGCGCGCCACCCCGAACTGGCCTGGGGCTTTTACGGCCACCGGCTCGCGATGTACCGGCGCGTGCGGCCGCACGCGGGCTTCGCGCTGCTGCGGCGCTGGGGCGAGGCCACGCTGCACGGGCTCGCGGTGTTCACGAGCAACGTCGACGGCCAGTTCCAGGCCGCGGGCTTCAACGCCGCGCTGATCGAGGAATGCCACGGCTCGCTGCACCACCTGCAGTGCACGCGGCCCTGCAGCGACACGGTCTGGCCGGCCGACGGCTTCGAGCCTGAGGTCGACGCAGCGCGCTGCGAGTTGCTCAACGCGCCGCCGCGCTGCCCCCGCTGCGGCGCGCTCGCGCGGCCCAACGTGCTCATGTTCGGCGACGCCCAATGGCTGGCGCAGCGCCAGGCCGATCAGCGCGACCGGCTGGTGCACTGGCTCGCGCACTGCGAGCGGCCGCTGGTGATCGAGATCGGCGCGGGCACCGCGGTGCCCACGGTGCGGCACTTCTCGCACGCGGTGATCCGCTCGCACGCGGGGCGGCTGCTGCGCGTGAACCCGCTGGCGCCGGCGGTGCCGGGCTCGCTCGATGTCGGCCTTGCGGGCCCGGCGCTCGCCACGCTCGAGGCGATCGACCGGCAGTTGCCGTGATCAGCGCGCCGCCATCAGGCGCAGCGCGTCGGCCACCATCGAGCCGCCCGTGGCCACCAGCAGCACGCACACCAGCCGCTTGAGCATGGCCGGCGACAGCGGCGGCGGCCGGCGCGCCGACCAGGTGGTGACCAGCACCACCACGGGCACGGCGATCAGCGCGAGGCCCGCCGACTGGCGCGAGAAGCCGCCCGTGGACAACACCACCAGCAGCCGCACCAGCGCGCCCGCGCCGAACAGGTAGACCAGCGAGGCCTGGATGCGCTCGGTGGTCCAGGGCTGGCGGTAGAACTGGTACACGAGGGGCGGGCCCGCGGTGGAGAACAGCCCGCCCATGAGGCCCGACACGAAGCCCACCGACACGAAGGCCGCGGTCGATGAAGGCGCCGGCAGCGGCCGGGCGGCGCGCCAGAGCAGCGCCGCACAGCCCACGATGCTCAGGCCCAGCAGCAGGCGCAGCACCTGGTAGGCGCTGCCCAGCACCCACGAGAGCGCGAGCACGCCCACCACCGTGCCGAGCAGGCTTGCGCCCAGCGCGGGCCGCAGCAGCGGGTCGAGCCGCAGCGCGCCGCGGCGGTGCAGGAACACGCCCGCGTTGATCAACGAAATGATGGACAGCACGTTCACCACGTCGTTGAGCGGGTAGAGGTCGATCGCGCCCACCAGGCCCAGCAGCACCAGGGCGAGCGCGAAACCGGTGAGGCTTTGCACGTAGACCGCGATGGCCACGAACAAGAGGTACAGGGCGATGCCGGTCATGCGCGCAGACAGCCGGGCGGGTCAGAGAAAGCGCGCGATCTGCTCGACGTCCTCGGGGAAGAGCTGGCCGTCTTCGGCCATCACGACGCGGCCGTCGCGGCCGAGCACCACGGTCACGGGCAGCGACTTGCCGGGCTTGGGCAGCACGGCGCCGGCCTGCCAGGCGCTCGGAAAGTTGTAGCCGCGCTGTTGCTGGTACTGGCGCGCGTCGTCGGCGCGGCGGTCGATCGACACGCCCAGCACATAAAGCCCGCGCGCGCGCTGCGCGGCCCAGAGCTTCTGCACGTGCGGCGACTGCAGGGCGCAGAACGGGCACCAGCTGGCCCACCAATAAAGCACCACCACCTGGCCCCTCGCATCGGCGGCCTTGAAGGTGCTGCCGTCGATCAGCGGCAGGTCGGCCAGCACAAAAGCGCTGCCCACCGCGGGCAGCGGCGGGCCCTCGCGCGCGGGCGCCGCGCCAGCGGCCAGCAGGGCCGAGGCACCCGCCAGGGCGCCCAGGGCGTCGCGGCGGCGCCAGCCGCGCGGGGGCTTGGGGTTCATCGGTCTCCTCGCTCTCGGTCGCCGGGCACGGGCCGGGCGGCCCGTTCCATCGATCCATCAGGGTTTGCGAATATATACCGCCCTCAGACGCGAGAAACGTGGAACCCGTGGGGGTACGGCAGGAACGGCAAGAATGCGGGCGCGAACGCGGGGTGGTCGAACCGCCGGCGCACCGATTGGTGAGAGGTACCCGGGCTGCGGCCCGGGTGCTTCCTTTGCAGCGCCAGGGCTTTGCCCTGGCGCTTTTTTCCGACGGTTTTGTGGGGTGGCGGGGGCCGGCCCACAATGCGTGCATGAACCGCCGTGACCTCTGCCTCGCCTCGCTGGCCCTGATGGGCGCCGGACCTGCCCTGGCGCAGACCGCCGCCTGCCCGGCCCTGCTCAACCACCGCTTCCCGCGCCTGCAGGACAGCGCGCCCCAGGACCTATGCCAGTACGCGGGCAAGGTGCTGCTGGTGGTGAACACCGCGAGCTACTGCGGCTTCACCTCGCAGTACGAAGGCCTGGAGGCGCTGTTCGCGAAGTACCGCGAGCGCGGCCTGGTGGTGCTGGGTTTTCCGTCCAACGATTTCCAGCAGGAAACCAACGACAAGCAGAAGATCGCCGAGCTGTGCTTCAACACCTACGGCGTGCGCTTCCCCATGTTCGAGCCCGGCGGCGTGCGCGGCGACAAGGCCAACCCGCTGTACCGCCAGCTCGCGCAGGCCACGGGCGTGGCGCCGCGCTGGAACTTCCACAAGTACCTGGTGGGCCGCGACGGCAAGGTGATCGACCAGTACGCGAGCAACACCGACCCCATGGGGCGCGCGCTCACGCAGGCGGTGGAGAAGGCACTGGCGGCCAAGGGCTGAGCACGCGCCGGCCTGCCGTCGCAAGCGCCGAAAAAAAAGCCACCGCAAGCGGTGGCTTTTTTGTGGCCGAAGGCCGCTGGATCAGCGGATCACGGCGATGGTGGTGCGCTGGCCGCCTTTGTAGGTCATCAGCGTGAGGGCGCCGTTCTTGATGTCGCCCTTCTCGTCGAACTCGATCTTGCCGGTCACGCCGTTGTAGCTGGTGGCCTTGAGCGCGGGCAGGTAGACCTTGGGATCGGCCGAGCCGGCGGTGACCATGGCGTTGGCCATGACCTTCACGGCGTCGTACACGTACGGGGCGTACACCTGAACGTCGGCGTTGAACTTGGTCTTGAAGTCGGCGCGGAACTTGTCCATGCCGGCCTTCTGTTCGCCTTCGACACCACCGGCCTCGGCGCAGAACACCTGCTCGTCGCTGATGCCGTCGCCGGCCAGCTTGGGCAGTTCGCTCGAGCAGATGCCGTCGCCGCCCATGAACTTGGCCTTGATGCCGAGCTGCTTCATCTGCTTGAGCATGGGGCCGGCCACGGCGTCCATGCCGCCGAAGAACACCACGTCGGGCTTCTTGGCTTTCAGGGTGGTCAGGATGGCGTTGAAGTCGGTCGCCTTGTCGTTGGTGAACTCGCGGCCCACCACGGTGCCGCCAGCGGCCTTCACGCCTTTTTCGAATTCGTCGGCGACGCCCTGGCCGTAGGCGGTGCGGTCGTCGATCACGGCCACGTTCTTGGCCTTGAGGGTTTCGATGGCGTACTTGCCGAGCGTGCCGCCCAGGTGCACGTCGTCAGCCACCACGCGGAACGCGCCCGCGAAGCCCTGGCGGGTGTACTTGGGGTTGGTCGCCGAGGGCGAAATCTGGGGGATGCCGGCGTCGTTGTAGAGCTGCGACGCGGGGATGGTGGTGCCCGAGTTCAGGTGGCCGATCACGCCGTTGACCTTGGCGTCGACCAGCTTCTGCGCGGCGGCCGTGCCCTGCTTGGGGTCGGCGGCGTCGTCTTCGGCCAGCAGCTCGAACTTGGCCTTGGCGCCACCGATGCTCAGGCCGGCGGCGTTGAGCTCTTCGATCGCCATGCGGGCGCCGTTTTCGTTGTCCTTACCCAGGTGGGCGATCGCGCCGCTGGTGGGGCCGACGTGACCGATCTTGACCACGACCTCGGCGGCCGGTGCGGGAGCGGCGGCCGGGGCGGCGGCGGCCGGGGCAGGAGCCTCTTCCTTCTTGCCACAGGCAGCCAGAGCAACGGCTGCGGCAAGCACTGCCAGTTTCATGTTCACTTGCATGGAAATTCCTCGGTAAGGATGGATTTGAATTGCGGAGGGAACGTTTTTTTCTCCACCGCGTGAATCTACTCCAATTCCGAAGCACTCCCGGCCATCGCGCGCCCCGCGAGGGCCCGTGACCAGGGTTTTCCACAGGAACTGGCGGGGCGCCGCAACACCCGCGCGGGCGGCGCGCCCTCAGCCCTGCGGATCGGCCTGCTTGAGGTCGTGCCGCTGCGGCTCGATGCCGGCCGCGACGTAGGCGCGCCAGCGCTGGCGCGCCGCCGCGCGATCGGCCTCGTCGAGCCCCACCACCTCGATCACGCGCTTGAAGCGCGCGGGCTCGGGCACAGGCTCGTCGTGCAGGTTCACGAGCACCGGCATGCCCTGCGCCTCGGGCAGGCTGTCGGTGAGGCGGATGGGTGAGTGCTGCAGCACCGCGGGCGGATCGCCCGGGCGGGCGTGCGGCACGAAATCGCCCTGGCCCACGAGCCAGACCAGGCGGTCGAGCTCGTCGATCGCCGGGCGCGGCGCAAGCACCGCCACCCGGACCCCTTTGAGGTAGGCCTTGCGCAGCAGGCGCGCCGTGTAGGCGAGCCGGTCGGGCGCGTTGAAGTGGAAGGCGACTTCGGCCATGCGGCGGCGTCAGGCCTTGGCGCGGCGGCGTGCGGGCTTGGCCGGGGCGCGCTGCGACTCGTTCACCAGGTACTGCAGCAGCAGCGGCACGGGGCGGCCCGTGGCGCCCTTGGCCGCGCCGCCCTTCCAGGCGGTGCCCGCGATGTCCAGGTGCGCCCAGCGCAGTTCGGCGGTGAACTTCTGCAGGAACTTGGCCGCGGTGATGGCCCCGCCCGCGCGGCCCGCCACGTTGCCCATGTCGGCGAAGTTGCTCTTGAGGCCTTCGGCGTACTCGTCGTCGAGCGGCATGCGCCAGCACAGGTCACCCACGGTCTCGCCGGCCACGCTCAAGTCGTCGGCCAGGGCGTCGTCGCTGCTGAACAGGCCGCTGCGCACGGCGCCCAGCGCGATCACGCAGGCGCCCGTGAGGGTGGCGATGTCGATCACCGCGCGCGGCTTGAAGCGCGCCGCGTAGGTGAGCGCGTCGCACAGGATGAGGCGACCCTCGGCGTCGGTGTTGAGGATCTCGATGGTCTGGCCGCTCATGCTCTTGACCACGTCGCCGGGCTTCACGGCCAGGCCGTCGGGCATGTTCTCGCAGCTCGGGATCAGGCCCACCACATTGATGGCCGGCTTGAGCTCGGCCAGCGCCGCGAAGGTGCCGAGCACGCTGGCCGCGCCGCCCATGTCGAACTTCATCTCGTCCATCTCGGGCGCGGGCTTGAGGCTGATGCCGCCGGTGTCGAAGGTGATGCCCTTGCCCACCAGCACCACCGGGGCCTCGCCCTTGGGCGCGCCCTGGTAGTGCAGCACGATGAAGCGCAGCGGCTCGGCCGAGCCGCGCGCCACCGCCATGAACGAACCCATGCCCAGGGCCTCGACCTGCTTGGGCCCGAGCACCTCGGCCTTGATCGCGCCGCCGCGGGCCAGCTTCTTCGCGGCCTCGCCGAGCAGCGTGGGCGTGGCGTGGTTGGCGGGGCGGTTGGCCCATTCCTTGGCGAACTCGACGCCGGCCACCAGGGCCTTGCCCAGGCGCAGGCCGTCGCGCAGCGCGGCGGCGTCGCTCACGCCGAAGCTCACGCGCGCCAGCGCGCGCGGCTTGGCGCTGGGCTTGGTGGTGGTGAACACGTACGAGGCCTCGGCCGCGGCCTGGATCGCCGCGCGCAGGCCATCATTGTCGAGCGCCACCAGCGTGGCCACCACGCCCAGGTGGGCCACGCCCGGACCCTTGAGTGCCTGCACCCCGGCGGTCACGGCCTTGCGCAGGGCCGTGGCGTCGGCCGCGCCGGCGCGCACCAGCAGCACCCGCGCCGACTTGAAGCCCTCGGGCCGGTAGGCAGCGAGCAGTTTGCCCACGCCGGCTTCCAGGTCGCCCCCCTTGAGGGCCTGGGCCACCAGGCGGTGCAGCGGGGTGTCGCCCTTGGGCGCGGTGTCGGGCACCAGCACCAGCAGGGCATCGGCCGGGAATTCGGCGGCCTGTGCGGGGGTCAGGGTCTTGAGTTCGAAGTTCATAATCCGCTCTGGTTCTAACGACGATCGATGTTATTCCATTCATCCTTGCGCAGAGAGCTGGCCCGCAGCTTCGGGGCGACGCTGGTGATCCTGTTCACCATCGTGCTCACGATGCTGTTGATCCGCACCCTGGGCGCGGCGTCCAAAGGCAGCGTCAACCCCGAAGAGGTGATGCTGGTGCTGGGCTACACCGTGCTCGGCCGCATGCCCACGGTGCTCACGCTGGCGCTCTTCATCTCCATCGTGTTCACGCTCTCGCGCATGTACCGCGACAGCGAAATGATCATCTGGTTCGCCAGCGGCCGCTCGCTGGGGGGTTTTCTGCGGCCCATCCTGCGCTTCGCCTGGCCGGTGCTCATGGTGATCACGCTCATGGTGCTGCTGGTGTGGCCCTGGGCCAACCAGCAGGTGAACAACCTGCGCGACCGGTTCGAACGCCGCGGCGACCTCGAGCGCGTGGCGCCCGGCCAGTTCCAGGAGTCATCGAGCGGCCGGCGCGTGTTCTTCATCGACAAGGACACGGCCGACGGCACCGAGGGCCGCAACATCTTCATCTCGAGCACCGAGACCGACGGCCGCGAGACCGTGACCTCGGCGCGCTCGGGCCGCATCGAGTGGGACGGTGACCGCCAGCTGCTCATGCTCAACAACGGTCAGCGGCTCGAATCGCGCCCCAACGACGGCCTGCGCGTGAGCGAGTTCGCCGAGTACGGCACGCAGATCGGCGACGCCCTGCCCACGGGCAGCGCGGGCGTGGAGCTCAAGGCCCGGCCGAGCTGGGAGCTGGTGATGCAGCCCACCCAGGCCAACCTCGCCGAGCTGGGCTGGCGCATCGGCCTGGCGCTCACGGCCTTCAACTTCGTGCTGATCGCGCTGGCCACCACGGCAGGCAACCCGCGCGCGGGGCGCAGCGGCAACCTGTTCTTCACGCTGTTCGCCTTCGTCTTCTACTACAACCTGCTCAACATCGGGCAGAACTGGGTCGCGCGCGGCGTGATCGAGCTGATGCCCTACATGCTGGGCCTGCACGGCGGCGTGCTGCTGCTCACCCTGCTGTGGTTCTACAAGCGACACACCGGCGTGAGCCTGCGCACCCTGCTCGCGCAGTGGCTGGGCCGCCAGCGGGAGAAGCGCGCATGAAGACCATCCGCCGCCTCATTTACGGCGAGGTCTTTGCGGCCGTGTTCTTCGTGCTGCTCGCCTTTCTCTCGCTGTTCTTCTTTTTCGACCTGGTCGACGAGCTGCCCGACGTGGGCAAGAAGTCGGTGCTCGATCCGGCGCGCGTCTACAGCCTGGCCGACGCGCTGATCTACGTGGCGCTGCTGGTGCCTAGCCGCATCTACGAGCTCATGCCCATCGCGGTGCTGATCGGCTCGGTGTTTGTGCTCGCGCGGCTGGCCCAGGGCTCGGAGTACACCATCCTGCGCACCAGCGGCCTGGGCCCGTGGCGCGCGCTGCGCACCCTGCTGGGTCTGGGCTCGATCTTCGTGCTCGTGACCTTCGCGATGGGCGACTACGTGGCCCCGTTCGCCGACCGCGTGGCCCAGTTGCACAAGGCGCGCTTCGAAGGCGCGATCAGCCTCGGGCAGACCGGCGCCTGGCTGAAGGAGCGCCAGCCCTACAGCAGCTTCTCGGTCAACGTGGGCTCGCTGTCGGCCGAGGGCGGCCTGGGCAATGTGCGCATCTTCGAGTTCAACAACCAGGGCACGCTGGTGTCGACCCTGCGCGCCAAGACCGGCCAGATCGAGGCCGACGACAGCTGGACCCTGCACCAGGTGGAGCGGCGCGAGTTCGACGCCAGCGGCACCGGCGCCGCGCGCGTGGCGCGCACCCAGCACGACACCTTCCGCTGGCCCAGCGGCATCAACACCGAGATGGTGGCCGTGGCCCTGCTCAAGCCCGAGCGCATGCGCACCACCGACCTGTTCGCCTACATCCGGCACCTGCAGGCCAACGGCCAGACCGCGCAGCGCCACGAAATCGAGTTCTGGCGCAAGGTGTTCTACCCCTTGTCGTGCCTGGTGATGGTGGTGCTCGCCCTGCCCTTCGCCTACCTGCACTTCCGCTCGGGCAGCATCACAGGCTACGTGTTCGGCGGCGTGATGATCGGCATCAGTTTCTTCCTGCTCAACAACGTGTTCGGCTACATCGGCAACCTCAACCAGTGGCGGCCCTGGCTTGCCGCGGCCTCGCCCGCCATGATCTATTCGGTGGTGTCGCTCGGGGCCTTCGGTTGGCTGGTGCTCAGGCGTTAGGAACCCCATGCTCGGCGTGATCGTTTTTGCCCATGGTTCGCGCGACCCGCTGTGGCGCGCGCCGGTCGAGGCCGTCGCGCGGCGCATCGCCGAGCGCGCGCCCGGCACGCTCGCGCGCACCGCCTACCTCGAGCTCACCGAGCCCGACCTGCCCAGCGCCGCGCGCGAGCTGGTGGCCGCAGGCGCCACCACGCTGCGCGTGCTGCCGCTGTTCTTCGGCATGGGCAAACACGCGCGCGAAGACCTGCCGCAGCTCATGGACGCGCTGCAGCGCGAGCACCCGCAGGTGGTGTTCGAGCGCCTGCCCACCGCGGGCGAAGACCCGCAACTGATCGATCTGCTGGCCGCGCTGGCCGTCAAGGAGGGTGCATGAACCTGCACCAGTTCAAGTTCGTGCAGGAGGCGGTGCGCCGCAACCTCAACCTCACCGAGGCCGCCAAGGCGCTGCACACCTCGCAGCCCGGCGTGTCCAAGGCCATCATCGAACTCGAAGACGAGCTCGGCATCGAGATCTTTGCGCGCCACGGCAAGCGCATCAAGCGCGTGACCGAGCCGGGCCAGCAGGTGCTCAAGAGCATCGACGTGATCCTGCGCGAGGTGAACAACCTCAAGCGCATCGGCGAGCAGTACTCGGCGCAGGACAGCGGCACCCTGTCCATCGCCACCACGCACACCCAGGCGCGCTACGTTCTGCCCGGCCCGGTGGCCGCGCTGCGCCAGGCCTATCCCAAGGTCGGCATCAGCCTGCACCAGGGCTCGCCCGATCAGGTCGCGCGCATGCTGATCGAAGAGGTGGCCGAGATCGGCATGGCCACCGAGTCGCTGGTGAACTACCCCGAGCTCGTGACGCTGCCGGCCTACGAATGGCAGCACGTGCTGGTGTTCCCGTTCGACCACCCGCTGCTCGCGCGCGAGCGCATCGACCTCGAAGACCTCGCCCAGGTGCCGCTGATCACCTACCACCCGAGCTTCACGGGCCGCACCCGCATCGACCAGGCCTTTGCGCTGCGCCACCTGCAGCCCAACATCGTGCTCGAGGCCATCGACTCCGACGTCATCAAGACCTACGTGAAGCTGGGCATGGGCGTGGGCATCGTGGCCGAGATGGCGGTCAAGGGCGAGAACCAGTCTCCCGACCTCGTGGCCCGGCCCGCGGGCGCGCTGTTCGGCCACAACCTGGCGCGCGTGGCCTTCAAGCGCGGCACCTACCTGCGCCAGTTCGTGCTGCGCTTCGGCGAACTGCTCTCCGACCGCCTCTCGCGCGATCTGATCCTGCGCGCGATGGCCGGCGAGCCCGACGAATACGACATCTGACGCCCCCTTCGAACACAACGCTCCCGAGACAAGCCCCATGGACGCCGCCACCTTGCCCCGCACCCCCGCCCTCGCCTCGCGCCTGCCCCAGGTGGGCACCACCATCTTCACCGTGATGTCGGCCCTGGCCAGCGAACACGGCGCGGTCAACCTGGGCCAGGGCTTCCCCGACTTCGGCTGCGACCCGGCGCTGCTCGACGCGGTCGACACCGCCATGCGCGCGGGCCACAACCAGTACCCGCCCATGACCGGCGTGCCCGCGCTGCGCCAGGCCGTGGCCGACAAGGTCGAAAGGCTCTATGGCCGCCGCTACGACGCCAACGCCGAGGTCACCGTGACCGCGGGCGCCACGCAGGCCATCCTCACCGCCATCCTGGCCGTGGTGCACCCGGGCGACGAGGTGATCGTGCTCGAGCCCTGCTACGACAGCTACGTGCCCAACATCGAGCTCGCGGGTGGCCGCGTGGTGCGCGTGCCGCTCACGCCCGGCAGCTTCCGGCCCGACTTCGACAAGATCGCCGCGGCCATCACGCCGCGCACGCGCGCGCTGCTCATCAACAGCCCGCACAACCCCAGCGGCATGTGCTGGACCGAGGCCGAGATGCGTGCGCTCGACGCGCTGCTCGCGCCCACCGACGTGCTGCTGATCAGCGACGAGGTCTACGAGCACATGGTGTTCGACGGCCTGCCGCACCAGAGTGCGGCGCGCTACCCGGGCCTGGCCGCGCGCGCCTTCATCGTCAGCAGCTTCGGCAAGACCTACCACGTGACCGGCTGGAAGGTGGGCACCGTGGTGGCGCCCGCGCCGCTCATGGCCGAGTTCCGCAAGGTGCACCAGTTCAACGTGTTCACGGTGAACACGCCCATGCAGCACGCGCTCGCGGCCTACATGGCCAACCCCGCGCCCTACCTTGACCTGCCGGCCTTCTACCAGCGCAAGCGCGACCTGTTCCGCGAAGGCCTGGCCGCCACGCGCTTTCGGCTGCTGCCCGGCGAAGGCACCTACTTCCAGTGCGTGGACATCTCGGCGCTCGCCGTGCCCGAGCGCGACCTGCCCGAAGCCGACTTCTGCCGCTGGCTCACGCAGGAGATCGGCGTCGCCGCCATCCCGCTCTCGGCCTTCTACGGCGACGGCTTCGACCAGAAGGTGGTGCGTTTCTGCTTCGCCAAGAAGGACGAGACCCTGGTCGAGGCGCTGAAGCGGCTGTCCAAGCTGTGACCCCCTGCCCGCGCCACGGCGGCGCGTGGGGCGGTCACCTCAACACCTGACGGGGTTGCGGCAGAAGCGTTCGAGCTCGCGCACCACGCTGCGCTCGGCCACGGCCTTGCGGCCCGATGAGCCGGTTTCCAGGCTGAGCTTCATCTCGTACTTCTTGAAGAAGGCGTCGAACAGCTCGCCGCCCAGCGTGCCCGTGGCCGTGAGCTGGTCGGTGCGCGCATCGTGCTCGAGCAGCACCGCGCACAGCGGCTGCTCGGCCGGCCCGCCCAGCACCTGGGCGCCACGCGCGGGGTCGTACTGGCTGTGGTCGGCGCAGCAATGGATCAGGTCGTTGCCCTTGCTCGGCGTCTGCGGATTGGCCACCGGACCCTTTCGGAAGCTGATGAAGCTCAGCTCCCTGGTGGGGTAGACGAGCTGGTGCGCGCAGATGGCCGAGAAGGCCACCACACTGCGCTTGGGCCCGACGCCGCCGGGCCATTCGTAGGCCTCGCGGCCCTTGGTCTGCAGCCGCGTGGGCACGGCGGGTTTGCCCAGGTCGAGCAGGAACACCGGCGTGGCCTCGAAGGGGTAATGAAAGACGTAGTTGGTCTGCGCCGCGAGCCGGGACGCCTTGATCGGCTGGCCCAGCTCGTCCACCAGCAGCGCACGCGCGTAGGAGCGGGCTTGCGCACTGGCGGCCCAGGCGGGCGCGCCCAGGGCGGCGCTGGCCAGGGCGGCCGCGCCGGTGGCGCAGGCGGCATTGAATTCGCGGCGGTCCATGGGGGGGCTGTCTCCTGTTCGAAGGCGCGTGAAGGCCGGGCAAGATACGGGTGGGCGGGCGGTGACCCGTGACCCAACACACACCCTGCGCGGGGAAATACCGCTCAAGTTTCCAGCGCCGAATCCGTTGAAGGTAAGCACACGTACATCTGGAACCTACCAGGGCTCACCTTCCTTTACCCGGATTTCCCCCATGAACAGCTCCACCATCCACCCCCCCTTCACCCTCTCGCGCCGCGCCAGCATGCGGGGCCTGGCGGCGCTGCTCGCGGCGGGTGCCCTGGGGGCCTGGCAGCCGGCGCACGCCGCCGCCGACACCACGGTGATCGAAGCGGTGCAGCTGCCGGCCCAGATCGAACGCCAGGGCCAGCGCCGCGCGGCCGAACCCGGGGCGCTGCTGCGCGAGGGCGACAAGGCGATCACCGCGGCCGGCTCGCGCATGCTGCTGCGCATGTCCGACCGCAGCACGGTGCGCCTGGGCGAGGCCACCGAGTTCCTGGTGCAGACCCTGCAGCGCTCGCCCCAGGGCGGCGCGAACCAGATCAGTGCCGGCTTCAAGCTCATCACCGGCGTGTTCCGCTACGCCACCGACTATTCGAGCAAGGTCGTGGGCAACAAGACCGACCTGAAGCTGGACCTGGCCACCGCCACCGTGGGCATCCGCGGCACCGACTTCTGGGCCATGAGCGACGCCGACCACGATGCGGTCTGTGTGTTCGAGGGCCACGTGGCCGTGGAGCGCGGCGCCAGCGCCGTGGCCGACCTGCAAAAGCCCGGCGCGTTCTGGGTCACTTTCACGGGCAAGCCCGAAGCGCCGGCCGGCCAGGCCACGCCCGACCAGCTCGCCAAGTTCATCGGCCAGGCGGAGATGCGCCCGGGCCAGGGCGTGCTGCTGCAAGGCGGCGAATGGCGCCTGGTGGCCGCCGCGAACGCCACCGGCCCCCAAGCCAACGAGCTGCGCGATCGCCTGCAGGCCGCGGGCTACCCGGCGCGCGTGGCGGGCCAGGGCAGCGGTTTCGAGGTCCGCATCAACCAGTTCGCGAGCGAGCAGGACGCGCGCAGCGTGCTGGCCAAGCTCGCACCGCTGGGGGTGACCCAGGGCAACGTGGTGCGCGCGCGCTGAACGCGCAGCGGCCCCGGGGGCTCAGCCGTTGAGCTGGGCCCAGGCCTTGTCGAGGCGCTTGAGGCTCACGGGCTGCGGCGTGCGCAGCTCCTGCGCGAAGAAGCTCACGCGCAGTTCTTCGAGCAGCCAGCGCAGCTCCTGCAGCCGCGCGTCCTGCACGCCCTTGCGCTCGGCCACCAGGCGCCAGAAGCGCTGCTCCTGAGGCCGCAGCTCGGCCAGCCGGGCGGCGTCGCGCGCCGGGTCGGCGCGCAGCTTGTCGAGCCGCAACTGCACGGCCTTGAGGTAGCGCGGCAGGTGCTGCAGCTGCGCGTACGGCGTGTCGGTGAGAAAGCGCTTGGTCACCAGGCGCTGCAACTGCTGCGCGATGTCGGCCGCCACCTCGGCCGGGGGCTTGCTGTCCTTGAGCTTGCGCTGGGCCGCCGCGAACTCGGTGAGAACGGCGCCCGCGCTGCGCGCGATCTCGGCCGCGATCAGGTTGAGCCGGCCGCGGCCATCGGCCACACGCTGCTCGAAGGCCCGGGCATCGGCGGGCAGGGGATCGACGAGGAAGGCGCGGTCGAGCGCGAGCGCGATCAGCTGCGCGCGCAGCTCGTCGAGCGTGCCGCCGCCGCGCTCCTTGTCCACGCCCATGAAGGCCGCGCCCATGGCCTGCAGGCCGGGGATGTTCTTCTCCAGGTACTTGAGCGCGTCCTTGATCTGCAGCGCAAACAGGCGGCGCAGGCCCTCGCGGTGGCGCGCCTGCGCGGCGTCGGGCTCGTCGAACACCTCGATGCGCACCGCGTCGCCGTCGTCGACCAGCGCGGGAAAGCCGATCAGCGTCTGGCCGCCGCGGCGGATCTCGAGCAGCTCGGGCAGCTCGCCGAAGTCCCAGCGCGTGTGGCGCTGCGCGGCATCGACCGCGGGCGCGGCCGGCGTGGCCGGTGCCGCGGCTGCGGCCTTGGCCACGCGCACGGCGGGCGCGGGCACGGGCGCGAACGCGGGTGCCGCCGCCGCCGGCACCTTGAGCGCCGCGAGCGCCTGGAACGCGCCGCGTGCCTGCGCACCGAGCTCGGCCTTGAGCGCCGCGAGGTGGCGGCCCTGGCCGAGCTGGCGGCCGTGTTCGTCGACCACGCGCAGGTGCATGAACAGGTGCGGCGGCAACTGGTCGACCTTGATGTCGTTGCGCACGATGTCGAGCTGCGTGGCCGCGCGCACCTGCTTGAGCACCGCATCCACCAGGCTGCCCTGGCCGAACAGCTCGGGCGCGCTCAGGGCCTCGGTGAAGCGCTCGGCCGTGGCCGGCAGCGGCACCAGGCGTGAGCGCGGGCGCTGGTGCAGGGTCTTGATCAGCGCCAGCACCTTGTCCTTGAGCATGCCGGGCACCAGCCACTCGCAGCGTTCTTCGTTGACCTGGTTGAGCGCGTAGATCGGCACCGTCACCGACAGGCCGTCGCGCGCATCGCCGGGCTCGTGCAGGTAGCTCGCGGCGCAGTCCACGCCGCCCAGGCGCACGGTGCGCGGGAAGGCCTGGGCCGTGATGCCCGCGGCCTCGTGGCGCATGAGGTCTTCGCGCGTGAGGTACAGCAGCTTGGGGTTGTCGCGCACGGCCTGGCCGTACCAGCGCTCGAAGGCGGTGCCGCTCGCGATGTCGGCCGGAATCTGCTCGTCGTACCAGGCGAAGATGACCTCGTCGTCGACCAGCACGTCCTGGCGGCGCGACTTGTGTTCGAGCTCCATCACCTGGCGCACCAGCTTCTGGTTCGCGGCCAGGAAGGCCAGGCGCGTGTCCCAGTCGCCGTTGACCAGGGCCTCGCGGATGAAGATCTCGCGCGCGCCCGCCGGGTCCACACGGCTGTAGTCGGCGCGGCGGTTGTGATAGACCACGAGGCCGTAGAGCGTGGCACGCTCCAGCGCCGAGACGCGCGCGGCCTTTTTCTCCCAGTGCGGATCGAGCAGCTGCTTCTTGAGCAGGTGCGCGCCCACGCGCTCGAGCCAGCCAGGCTCGATGGCCGCAATCCCGCGGCCGAACAGGCGCGCGGTCTCCACCAGCTCGGCGCAGACGATCCAGCGCCCGGGCTTCTTGCTCAGGTGCGCGCCCGGGTGGCGGTGGAACTTGATGCCGCGCGCGCCCAGGTACCAGTCTTCGGTGTCGCTCTTGCAGCCGATGTTGCCGAGCAGGCCCGCGAGCATGGCGCAGTGCAGCTGCTCGTAGCTGGCGGGCGCGGTGTTGAGCCGCCAGCCCTGCTCGCTCACCACGGTGTGCAGCTGGTTGTGTGTGTCGCGCCATTCGCGCACGCGGCGCACGTTGATGAAGTGCTCGCGCAGCAGGTTTTCGTACTGGCGGTGGCTGAGCTTGTGGTCGGTGCCGTGGCCGCCCTTGCTGTCTTCGAGCCACTTCCAGAGCTTGAGCGTGCCGACGAACTCGCTCTTGTCGTCGTCGAACTTCGCGTGCGCCTGGTCGGCCTGGGCCTGCTTGTCGATCGGGCGGTCGCGCACGTCCTGCACGCTCAGGGCGGCCGCGATCACCAGCACCTCGTCGAGCGCGCCCGCGTCGCGCGCGGCCAGGATCATGCGGCCCACGCGCGGGTCGAGCGGCAGGCGCGACAAGGCCTGGCCGATGTCGGTGAGTTCGTTGGCCTCGTCGACCGCGCCGAGTTCGGCCAGCAGCTGGTAGCCGTCGGCGATGGCGCGGCGCTGCGGCGCATCGACGAAGGCGAAGTCTTCCACCGCGCCCAGGTGCAGGGCCTTCATGCGCAGGATCACGCCCGCGAGCGAGCTGCGCAGGATCTCGGGGTCGGTGAATCGCGGGCGGCCGTTGAAGTCGGCCTCGTCATAGAGGCGGATGCAGATGCCGTCGGCCACGCGGCCGCAGCGGCCGGCGCGCTGGTTGGCCGCGGCCTGGCTGATGGGCTCGACCAGCAGCTGCTCGACCTTCTGGCGGAAGCTGTAGCGCTTCACGCGCGCGGTGCCGGCGTCGATCACGTAACGGATGCCGGGCACCGTGAGCGAGGTCTCGGCCACGTTGGTGGCGAGCACGATGCGGCGCTGGCCGTGCGGCTGGAAGATGCGGTCCTGCTCGGCCTGGCTCAGGCGCGCGAACAGCGGCAGCACCTCGGCGTTGCGGTGCAGTGGCTGGTGCGCGAGGTGCTTGCGCAGGTGGTCGGCGGCCTCGCGGATCTCGCGTTCGCCGGGCAGGAAGACCAGGATGTCGCCCCCCTGCCCGCCGCGCCAGAGCTCGTCCACGCCGTCGGCGATGGCGCTGTTCAGGTCGTACTCGCGGCTTTCCTCGAAGGGTCGCCAGCGCACCTCCACGGGATAGGTGCGGCCCGAGACCATGAGCACGGGCGCCTTGCCCCGGGCCGAAGAAAAGTACTCGGCGAAGCGGTCGGCGTCGATCGTGGCCGAGGTGACGATGAGCTTGAGGTCGGGGCGGCGCGGCAGCAGCTGGCGCAGGTAGCCCAGCAGGAAGTCGATGTTGAGGCTGCGCTCGTGGGCCTCGTCGATGATGATCGTGTCGTAGGCCTTGAGGTCCGGGTCGGTCTGCGTCTCGGCGAGCAGGATGCCGTCGGTCATGAGCTTGACGGACGCGTCGCGCGAGAGCCGGTCCTGGAAGCGCACCTTGTAGCCCACCACCTCGCCGAGCGGGGTCTGCAGCTCCTCGGCGATGCGCTTGGCCACCGAGCTCGCGGCGATGCGCCGCGGCTGGGTGTGGCCGATCAGGCGGCCGCGCTCGCCGGGTTTGGCGTTGAGCTTGCCGCGCCCCATGGCGAGCGCGATCTTGGGCAGCTGCGTGGTCTTGCCCGAGCCGGTTTCGCCGCACACGATGACCACCTGGTGCTCGCGGATGGCGGCCTCGATCTCGTGCCGGCGCGCGGACACGGGCAGCGATTCGGGGAACTCGAGGCGAAGGGTGGCGGCGGACAAGGCGGGCAAGACAGGGACTTGGGACACAATCGGCAACCCGCGATTATCCCGCTCACCCGGAACCCGACCTGCCCGCCCGCCTGCGATGTCCAACGTCTTCAACTTCACCTTTGTCCCGTGGTTCCGTTCGGTCGCGCCCTACATCCACAAGCACCGCGGCAACACGCTGGTGGTGGGCATCGCGGGTGAAGCGATTGCCGCGGGCAAGCTGCAGAACCTCGTGCAGGACCTCGCGCTGATCCAGAGCATGGGCGTCAAGATCGTGCTGGTGCACGGCTTCCGGCCCCAGGTGAACGAGCAGTTGCGCCTGAAGAACCACGAGGCGCGCTACTCGCACGGCATGCGCATCACCGACGAAGTGGCGCTCGATTGCGCGCAAGAGGCCGCGGGCCAGCTGCGCTACGAGATCGAAGCCGCGTTCAGCCAGGGCCTGCCCAACACGCCCATGGCCGGCGCCACGGTGCGCGTGATCTCGGGCAATTTCATCACCGCGCGCCCGGTGGGCCTGATCGATGGCGTGGACTTCATGCACTCGGGCCTGGTGCGAAAGGTCGACACCGACGGCATCCAGCGCACGCTCGACATGGGTGCCCTGGTGCTGCTCTCACCCTTCGGCTTCTCGCCCACGGGCGAGGCCTTCAACCTCACCATGGAAGACGTGGCGACCTCGGTGGCCGTGGCGCTGCAGGCCGACAAGCTGATGTTCCTCACCGAGATCCCGGGCATCCGCGTGGACGCGGCCGACCCCGACAGCGAGATCGACACCGAGCTGCCGCTGGCCGATGCCCAGCGCCTGCTGGCCAGCCTGCCCAAGGCCGAGCACCCCACGGACACGGCCTTCTACCTGCAGCACTGCATCCGCGCCTGCCAGGGCGGCGTGGAGCGCAGCCACATCCTGCCCTTCGCGGTCGACGGTGCGCTGCTGCTGGAGATCTACACCCACGACGGCATCGGCACCATGGTGGTCGACGAGAAGCTCGAGAGCGTGCGCGAGGCCACCATCGACGACGTGAGCGGCATCGTGGCGCTGATCGAGCCCTACGAAAAAGACGGCACCCTGGTCAAGCGCGACCGCCACGAGATCGAGCGCGACGCGGGCTACTACACCATCATCGAGCACGACGGCGTGATCTTCGGCTGCGCCGCGCTCTACCCCTACCCCGAGGAACGCACGGGCGAGATGGCCGCGCTCACGGTGTCACCGCAGTCGCAGAGCCAGGGCGACGGCGAACGGCTGCTCAAGCGCATCGAGGCGCGCGCCAAGGCCCAGGGCCTGCAGAGCATCTTCGTGCTCACCACGCGCACCATGCACTGGTTCGTCAAGCGCGGCTTCGTGCAGGTCGGGGCCGACTGGCTGCCCGAGGCACGCAAGCGCAAGTACAACTGGGACCGGCGCAGCCAGGTGCTGATGAAAAAGCTCTGAGGCCGCGCGTGCTCAGCGCGCCGGGCGGGCCAACAAGAGGCCCAGCGCCAGCAGCGTGAAGGCCACGAACCACAGGAACGACCAGTTCGCGATCGTCAGGCCGAGAAAGGTCCAGTCGATCTTCGAGCAGTCGCCGCTGCCGCGGAAGATCATGGGGATCGCGCGGCCCAGCGGAAAGGCCTCGATCATCCCGAAGAAGTCGCGCCCGCACGACATGATCTCGGGCGGGTTCCACTGCAGCCAGCTCTGGCGCGCCGCGGTGAAGGCACCGAAGCCCGCGAACAGGCCCATGAGGCCCACGCCCACCTGGCGCGCGCCGCGCGACTTCAGGCTGGCGGCCAGCGCGGCCAGCACCGCCACCAGGATCAGCGCGTAGCGCTGCACGATGCACATGGGACAGGGCTCGAGCCCCACCACGTGCTGCAGGACCATGCCGAAGGCCAGCAGGGCCACGCAGACCGCGGCCACCAGGGCCAGCACCTGACGGGGCCGCTGCGCGGGCCAGGCGAGCAAGGCGCTCATGGCGCGCTCAGCTCACGAACGCACGCTCGATGACGAAGTCACCCGGCGTGGTGGTGTTGCCTTCCTTGAAGCCCAGCTTTTCGCACAGGGCCTTGAGGTCGCGCAGCATCTCGGGACTGCCGCAGATCATCACGCGGTCCTCGGCGGGGTTGAGCGGGGGAATGCCCAGGTCCTTGGCGATCACGCCGTCGGCCAGCAACTGCGGGATGCGGCCCTGGTGCATGAAGGGTTCGCGCGTGACCGTCGGGTAGTAGAGCAGCTTCTGTTTGACCATGTCGCCGAGGAATTCGTCCTGCTTGAGCGTCTCTGTGATGAGCTCGCGGTAGGCGAGTTCCTTGACCTGGCGCACGCCGTGGATCAGCACCACCTGCTCGTAGCGCTCGTAGGTCTCGGGGTCGCGGATGATGCTCATGAACGGCGCCAGGCCCGTGCCCGTGCCCAGCAGGTACAGGCGCTTGGCGGGCAGCAGGTAGTCGATCAGCAGCGTGCCCGTGGGCTTCTTGCCCACGATCACCGTGTCGCCGGGCTGGATGTGCTGCAGCCGCGAGGTGAGCGGGCCGTCCTGCACCTTGATGCTCAGGAATTCCAGGTGCTCGGCCCAGTTCGGGCTCACGATGCTGTAGGCGCGCAGCAGCGGCTTGCCGTCCACGCGCAAGCCGATCATGGTGAAGTGGCCGTTGGAGAAACGCAGCGAGGTGTCGCGCGTGGTGGTGAAGCTGAAGAGGCGGTCGGTCCAGTGGTGAACGCTCAGCACGCGCTCTTCGTTGAATGCACTCATGGTGGGAAACAGGTAGGCCCCGCAAGGGGCGACAGGGGTATTGTAAAAAGCGGCCCTGCCAGGGCCGCAGCGCCGACCCTCACGGGCTTGTGGCAGATCAAAGCTTGCTACAGTGCAGGCCCTCGGACGATCGACCGCGACGCTCGGCGCGCATCTTGCCGCAGCCGGCCTCGAACACGAACGAATCGTTTATTCCATCCGATATAACTCGGCCGCATAACGCGCCGGCCCACGACAAGGACACCCCGATGGCACGAATGGTTCAATGCATCAAGCTGGGCAAGGAAGCCGAAGGCCTGGACTTCCCCCCCTACCCTGGCGAGCTGGGCAAGAAGATCTACGAAAGCGTGAGCAAGGAAGCCTGGGCCGCCTGGCTGCGCCACCAGACCATGCTGCTCAATGAGAACCGCCTGAACCTGGCCGACGCGCGTGCCCGCCAGTACCTGGCGCGGCAGATGGAAAAGCACTTCTTTGGCGAAGGCGCGGACGCGGCCGCCGGCTTCGTGCCGCCCACGGCGCCCTGAGCGCCCGCCCCCAGCCTTGCAGGCCCGCCGCGAGCGGGCCTCTTGTTTTCTGACATGCAACACCATCCCCGCCACGCCTGCGTCGTGGGTGCCGGCCTGGCGGGCGCGGCCGTGGCCGCGCACCTGGTGCGCCGCGGCTGGACCGTGCAGCTGCTGAGCGCGGGCGATCGGCCCGCCGACGGCGCCTCGGCCCTGCCCGTGGGCATGTTGAGCCCGCACGTGACGCGCTCGCCCACGCCCCTGTCGCGCCTGACCGCGCTGGGCGTGCCGCGGATGCGCGCCGAGCTCGAACGCCTGTTGCCGCCGGGCCGCGGCTGGTGGCCCACGGAGGTCGACAACCACGGCCACGACCCCGGCCGGCACCCGGCCACCCTGGTGCGACCGGGCGCGCTGGTGCAGGCCTGGATCGACGAAGCCCGCGCGAGCGGCCGCCTCTCGCTGCGCCTGGGCGCGCGCCTGGCGCGGCTGGAACGCGCGGACGGCGGCTGGCGCCTGCTCGATGTGGCGGGGGCCGAGCTCGCGCGCAGCGCCACCGTGGTGCTGGCCGCCGCGCTGGGCAGCCGCGCCCCCACCGACGCCCTGGGCCTGGCCCTGCCGCTGCGACCGGTGCAGGGCCAGCTGAGCCTGGGCCCGCTGCAAGGGCCGGCGCTGGCCGAACGCCCGCAGCGCAACGACGGCGTGTTCGTGCCCGATTTCCACGACCCCGGGCTGGCTCCCCTGTGGCCCGAGCGCATCTGGGCCGTTGGCTCGACCTTTCGCCGCGGCGCCACCGACACCACGATCGACGACGCCGCCCACCGCGAGAACCTCGAGCGGCTGCGCCCGCTCTCGCCCGCCGCGGCCGAGGCCATGGCAGGCGATCTCACTGCGGGCCGGCTGCTGGGCTGGGCCGGGGTGCGCTGCGCCTCGCTCGACCGCCTGCCGCTGATCGGTGCCGCGCCCGACACCGCGGCCTGGCCCGAACGCCCGCAGCGCTGGCCCGCGCTCGCGGCCCTGCCGCGCCTGGACGGTCTGCACCTGTGCTGCGCCTTCGGTTCGCGCGGCCTTTCGCTGGCCGCGTTCGCGGGGGAATGGCTGGCCTCGGCCATCGACGGCACGCCGCTGCCGCTGGAGGCCGACCTGCGCGACGCGATCGACCCGGCGCGCTTCGCCTGGCGCGCGGCCAGGCGCGGGCCAGGCTGAGTGGCGGCGCGCCCGGCCTACCGCGGCCCGGGTTTCAGAGCATGTCCAGCCACTGCGACACCACCGGCGGCTGCAGCGGCCGCGGCAGCACCGCCGACACGCCCAGGCGCCGGGTGTGCTGCTGCACGCGGCGGCGGCGCCACCAGCCGCCGCGCGGGCTCGCGAGCTCGGTGATGGCCAGGGTCATGGCCTGGGGATAGCGCTCGCGAAAGAGCTGCATCAGGCCCCAGGCGTCGATGTGGTGGTCGTCGAGGTTGAACACCCCGCACAGGTAGTCGAACTGCGAAATGCACTCGGCCGCGCGTTCGGTGGTGCGCGCCTCGTCCACGAAGGGCACGGCCGCCAGCGACAGCCGGGTGCGCAGGTACAGGCCCTCTTCCTCGCCCACGCCCACCACCAGGGCGCGGCGCACCGCGCTCTGCGGGAAGTTGCCGACGTCGATGTCCAGCGGTGCGGGCTGGGTCACGTCCAGATCGAGCAGGCCCGAATCGCTCTGGGTGGCGGCGAAGACCGCGTCGAGGTCGTGCAGCAGGTCGGCCCAGTTGATGGGGCGCTCCAGCACGCGCCAGGCGTGGTCGGGGGCGTCACTGCCCACCCAGATCAGGCGCTGGCTTTCGTGCGGCGCGCGGGCCGACGACAGCACCGCCTCGGCGCAGTCACCGTCCACCAGCAGCACCGGCGGCGGCTCGCCCGTGGGGCCGGTGCCGTTCCAGGGCGCATAGACCACCTCGCGCTCGCGCGACAAACGAAAAACGGTGTTCAGGGCGTGGCGCTCCACGTCCGTGAACCCGATCACCTGAACCAGCACACCAGCACCCAGCATGGTCCGCGATGGTAGTGCCCCGCGGACCGGTTTCCCGCGGGTTCCGCGAACGGCCCGGGCCGCCGTGCGCTTGTTCACGCCCCGGTCAGGCCACCGGCTTATTCCACCCAGCTATAGGCGCATGAGAAAAATGTAGTTCGCCGAATAAGCCGTGCTGCCTACAGTGCCGGCCATGCCCGAGTACGCCATCGTCATCGCCGGATTCGCCGTGGGCCTCATCGTGGGGCTCACAGGGGTGGGCGGCGGCTCGCTCATGACGCCGATCCTGATCTTCTTCTTCGGCGTCAAGCCCTACCTGGCCGTGGGCACCGACCTGCTGTTCGCGGCCACCACCAAGGCCGGCGGCACCCTGAGCCTGGCGCGGCAAAAGCTCGTGCCCTGGCGCGTGGTGGCCTGGCTGTCGGCGGGCAGCCTGCCGGCCGCCGCGCTCACGCTCTACACCCTGCACCGCGTGGGGCCCGCGAGCGCACCGGTGCAAAAGGCCATGACGCTCACGCTGGGCGTGGCGCTGGTGCTCACCGCGCTGGCCATGTTCTACAAGGCCGCGCGCGGCCGCCAGCTGCCGCGCCAGTTGAACAACGCCGACCTCGACCAGGCCATGCGCGCGCGCCACCCCGCGCTGCCGGTGCTGTTCGGCGCGCTCATCGGCACCCTGGTCACACTGACCTCGGTGGGCGCCGGCGCCATCGGCGTGTCGGTGCTGCTGCTGCTGTTTCCCCTGCTGCCGCTGCCGCGCATCGTGGCCGCCGACATCGCCTACGCCGTGCCGCTCACGCTGCTGGCCGGCCTGGGCCACGCCAGCCTGGGTTCGGTCGACTGGCACCTGCTGGGCCTGCTGCTGTGCGGCTCGCTGCCCGGCATCTGGCTGGGCACGCGCCTGGTGCACCGCACGCCCGAGCGGCTGGTGCGATCGGGCCTGTCGGTGCTGATCGGCTACGCCGGCCTCAAGCTGATCGCGATCTGATTTTCCCCACGCTCCGCCATGTACCGCTACAACGACTTCGACCGCCAATTCGTCCAACTGCGCGCCGCCCAGTACCGCGACCAGCTCCAGCGCTGGCAGGCCGGCACCCTGTCCGACGACGCCTTCAAGCCGCTGCGCCTGCAGAACGGCTGGTACATCCAGCGCTTCGCGCCCATGCTGCGCGTGGCCGTGCCCTACGGCGACATCAACAGCGAACAGCTGCGCGTGCTGGCCCGCGTGGCGCGCGAGTTCGATCACAAGGAAGCGCACGACACCAGCAAGGCCAACGCCGCGCTGGCCGACGTGCCCTCGCTGCCCGACCGCACCGCGCACTTCACCACGCGCTCCAACGTGCAGTTCAACTGGATCCCGATCGAGCGCTCGGCCGACGTGATGGACCTGCTGGCCTCGGTGGGCCTGCACGGCATCCAGACCAGCGGCAACTGCATCCGCAACACCACCACCGACGCGCTCGCGGGCATCGCCGTGGACGAGGTGGCCGACCCGCGCCCCTTCGCCGAGCTGCTGCGCCAGTGGAGCACGCTGCACCCCGAGTTCGCCTTCCTGCCGCGCAAGTTCAAGGTGGCCATCACCGGCGCGCGCGAAGACCGCGCCGCCACGCCCTGGCACGACGTGGGCCTGCGCCTGTGGCACAACGTGGACGGCGAGCTGGGCTTCCAGGTGCGCGTGGGCGGCGGCATGGGCCGCACGCCCATCATCGGCACGGTGATCCGCGAGTTCCTGCCGTGGCACCAGATGCGCAACTACCTCGAGGCCATCGTGCGCGCCTACAACCGCTTCGGCCGCCGCGACAACGCCTACAAGGCGCGCATCAAGATCCTCGTGAAGGCCGAAGGCCAGGCCTTCGCCGATGCGGTGGAAGCCGAGTACCGCGACATCCTCGACAAAGACGGCGCGCCGCACACCATCACCCAGGCCGAGCTCGACCGCCTCACCGCCTTCTTCGCACCGCCGCCCGCGAGCTGCGACCGCAAGAGCGCCGACGCCAAGATCGCCCACATCCTCAAGGCCGCGGCCGAGGACGACCTGGAGTTCAGCCGCTGGCTCACGCGCAACGTGAAGCCGCACCAGAACCCCGACCTGCGCGCGGTCACGCTGTCGTTCAAGCGCGTGGGCCAGGCGCCCGGCGACGCCACCGCCGAACAGCTCGAACGCGCGGCCGACCTGGCCGACCGCTTCTCCAGCGGCGAGGCGCGCGTGACGCACGAGCAGAACCTGCTGCTGCCCTGGGTGCGCTGCGACCAGCTGCCCGAGCTCTGGCGCGAGGCGCGCCGGCTCGGCCTGGCCAAGCCCAACATCGGCCTGCTCACCGACATGATCGCCTGCCCCGGCGGCGACTTCTGCGACCTCGCCAACGCGCGTTCGCTGCCGATCGCACAGGCCGTGCTCTCGCGCTACACCGACCTCGACGAGCTGCACGACCTGGGCGAGATCGACCTGCACATGAGCGGCTGCATCAACAGCTGCGGCCACCACCACAGCGGCCACATCGGCATCCTCGGCGTCGACAAGGACGGCCAGGAGTGGTACCAGGTGACGCTGGGCGGCTCCGACGGCACGCGCCTGTCGGGTGCGGCCACGCCGGGCAAGGTGATCGGCCCCTCGTTCGCCGCCAGCGAAGTGCCCGAGGTGCTCGAAGCCGTGCTCGACACCTACCGCGCGCAGCGCGAGGCCGACGAGACCTTCATCGCCACGCTGCGCCGCGTCGGCATCGAGCCGTTCAAGACCGCCGCCAACGCGGTGCGCAGCGCCACCGCGCGCACGACCGAAACCGCCTGAGGACCGCGCCATGACCATCGAACTCTTCCTGGCCGACCGCTTCACCCCCGCCGAGAGCGAGGCCGAGCGCCGCGTGCTCGCCAACACCGACGACCCGCGCGAGACCGACCTCACGGGCGTGCGCGTGGTGGAGCTGCAATTCCCCAAGTTCACCGACGGCCGCGCCTTCAGCCAGGCCTTTCTGCTGCGCCGCCGCCTGGGCTTCACGGGCGAGATCCGCGCCACCGGCGACGTGCTGATCGACCAGGTGCTGCAGATGCAGCGCAGCGGCTTCACGCAGGCCGTGCTGGCCGCGGGCCAGGACCTGGCCCACGCGCGGCGCCTGCTCGCGCACTACCCCGGCTTCTACCAGGGCGATGCGGTGCACACCGCGCCGCAAACCGCCGCATCAGCCGCCGCCGCCTGAGGACCGCCCCATGAGCGCCATCGACCTCTACGACCGCCCCTCGGCCGATTTCGACACCAAGGTGCAGCGCGCCATGGCACTGCTGCAGGCGCAGGCCGCGCTGCACCCACGGCTGACGCAGGCATCCAGCCTGGGCGCCGAAGACATGGTGGTCACGCACCTGATCCACCTGGCCGGCATCGAGGCCAGCGTGTTCGTGCTCGACACCGGCAAGCTGCACGCCGAGACCCTGGCGCTGATCCCGCGGATCGAGCAGCGCTACGCCACCACCGTGCGCGTGTTCCGCCCGCAGCACGAAGCCGTGGTGCACTTCGTGCGCCAGAACGGCGACGACGCGATGTACCGCAGCATCGAGCTGCGCAAGGCCTGCTGCGACGTGCGCAAGATGGAGCCGCTGGCGCGCGCCCTCGACGGCCACGACGGCTGGATCACCGGCCTGCGCCGCGAGCAGTCGAACGCACGCGCCGACGTGGGCGAGGTGGTGCAGGAGCCCGCGCGCGTGAAGCTCAACCCCCTGGTCGACTGGACCTGGGGCGATGTGTGGCATTTCATCGCCACGCACCAGCTGCCCTACAACGAACTGCACGACCGCTTCTTCCCCAGCATCGGCTGCGAGCCCTGCACCCGCGCCATCAGCGTCGGCGAGGACTTCCGCGCCGGCCGCTGGTGGTGGGAGCAGGAAAGCGCCAAGGAATGCGGCCTGCATGTGCAAGCCGCCGTGTCCTCTCTTGATCGGACCCCCGCATGAACGCCCGCACCGAACCCGCCGTGGTCGAAACCGCCCTTTTGCACGATTCGCACGATTCGCACGAGATGCAGGCCTCGGCCCACCAGCTGAGCAACGCCCACCTCGACGCGCTCGAAGAGGAAACCATCTTCATCCTGCGCGAAGTGGCCGGCGCCTTCGAACGCCCCGCGCTGCTGTTCTCGGGCGGCAAGGACTCGCTGGTGATGCTCAAGTGCGCCGAGAAGGCCTTTGGCGCGGGCCGCATCCCCTACCCGCTGCTGATGATCGACACCGGCCACAACTTCCCCGAGGTGACCGACTTCCGCGACCAGCGCGCCCAGGAGCTCGGCGCCGAGCTGATCGTGCGCAGCGTGGAAGACTCGATGAAGCGCGGCACGGTGCGCCTGGCCCACCCGGGCGAGAGCCGCAACGTGCACCAGTCGGTCACGCTGCTCGAAGCCATCGAGGAATTCCGCTTCGACGCGCTGATCGGCGGCGCGCGCCGCGACGAGGAAAAGGCGCGTGCCAAGGAGCGCATCTTTTCGCACCGCGACAGCTTCGGCCAGTGGCAGCCCAAGGCCCAGCGCCCCGAGCTCTGGACCCTGTTCAACACCCGGCTGCACCCCGGCGAGCACTTCCGCGTGTTCCCCATCAGCAACTGGACCGAGCTCGACGTGTGGCAGTACATCGCGCGCGAAAACATCGCCCTGCCCTCGATCTACTACACGCACCGCCGCGAAGTGGTGGACCGCCGCGGCCTGCTCGTGCCGGTGACCGAACTCACCCCGCCGCGCGAGGGCGAGCGGGTGGAGCTGCGCGACGTGCGTTTCCGCACCGTGGGCGACATCACCTGCACCTGCCCGGTGGAGAGCACCGCCGCGACGCCCCAGGACATCGTGATCGAGACCCTGGCCGCCGAGGTCAGCGAGCGCGGCGCCACGCGCATGGACGACAAGACCAGCGACGCCTCGATGGAGCGCCGCAAGAAAGAGGGCTACTTCTGATGAGCACCGCCACCGCCACCCCCGTCGCCGACGACACCCGCGCCGCGCTGCGCCTGATCACCTGCGGCAGCGTCGACGACGGCAAAAGCACGCTGATCGGCCGCCTGCTGGTGGACAGCAAGGCCGTGCTGCAGGACCACCTGGCCGGCGTGCAGCGCCAGGGCCAGACCGACCTTGCCCTGCTCACCGACGGCCTGTCGGCCGAGCGCGAGCAAGGCATCACTATCGACGTGGCCTACCGCTACTTCAGCACCGAGGCGCGCAAGTTCATCATTGGCGACGCACCCGGCCACGAGCAGTACACGCGCAACATGGTCACGGCCGCGAGCAGCGCCGACGCCGCGGTGGTGCTGGTCGACGCCACCAAGCTCGACTGGCGCAACCCCGCGCTCGCGCTGCTGCCGCAGACGCGCCGCCACAGCCTGCTGCTCAAGCTGCTGCGTGTGCCCTCCGTGGTGTTCGCGGTGAACAAGCTCGACGCCGTGGAAGACAGCGCCCTGGCCTTCGCGCACATCGGTGCCGCGTTGCGCGCCTTCGCCGAGCAGGCCGAACTCGCCTTCAAGGCCGTGGTGCCGGTATCGGCCCTCAAGGGCTGGAACGTGGTCGACGGCCCCGAGGCCGCCGGCTGGTGCGGCTACCAGGGCCCCACGCTGCTCGAATGGCTCGAACAGCTGCCCGTGACCGCGCCCGACGCCGCGCTGCCGCTGGCCTTTCCGGTGCAGTGGGTGGAGAAGTTCTCGTCCTCGTCGGACACCTCGCAGGGCCGCCGCGTGTTCTGGGGCCGCGTGGCCGCGGGCACGCTCGCCGCGGGCCAGCGCGTGCGCGTGGCGCCCCACGGCCAGACCGCCGTCGTGGCCCAGGTGCTCGACCACGTGCGCCAGCCCGGCACCGTGGCCGCGGGCCACAGCGCGGGCATCGTGCTCGACCGCGAGCTCGACGTCTCGCGCGGCGACTGGCTGCTGGCCGTGGACGAGGCCGGCGAGTCGCTCGCGCCGCAGCGCGAGATCGCCGCCACCCTGGCCTGGCTCGACGACGAACCCCTGCTGCCCGGCCGCACCTACTGGGCGCTGCACGGCCACCGCTGGGTCAAGGCCAAGGTCAAGCGCATCGTGCACCAGCTCGACATCCACACCCTGGCCGAGCACGACGCCACCGAGCTGCCGCCCAACGCCATCGGCCACGTGGAGCTCGCGCTGCAGGAGCCGCTCGCGGTGCAGCCCTTCGTGCGCTCGCGCGCCCTCGGTGCGCTGGTGCTCGTGGACACCGCCAGCCACCGCACGGCCGCCGCGGTGCTGGTGCGCTGAGCCCGCCGTAAAATCGCTGTTTTCCGAATTCCCGCCCACCCCACCATGACCCACGTCGTCACCGAAGCCTGCATCCGCTGCAAATACACCGACTGCGTCGATGTCTGCCCCGTGGACTGCTTCCGCGAAGGTCCGAACTTCCTCACGATCGACCCCGACGAGTGCATCGATTGCGCGGTCTGCATCCCCGAGTGCCCGGTGAGCGCGATTTACGCCGAAGAAGACCTGCCCAAGGACCAGCTGCACATGACCGAGCTCAACGCCGAGCTCGCCAAGCTGCCCACCTGGAAGAGCATCACCAAGCGCAAGGCCCCGCTGCCCGACGCCGAGGCGTGGAAAGACCGCACCGGCAAGCTCGGCGAGCTGATCCGCTGAGATGTCCGACATTGCGCCGATCGAAACCGATGCCCTGGTGATCGGCGCCGGTCCGGCAGGCCTGTGGCAGGTGTTCCAGCTCGGCCTGCAGGGCATCGCGGCGCAGGTGATCGACGCCCTGCCGCACGTGGGTGGCCAGCTCGCCGAGCTCTACCCCGACAAACCCATCTACGACATCCCCGGCCTGCCGGTCTGCACCGGCCGTGAGCTGGTGCAGCGCCTGCAGCAGCAGGTGCGGCCGTTTGCGCCCACCCTGCACCTGGGGCAATCGGTGACCACGCTGCAGCGCGAGGCCGACCAGCGCTGGCGCGTGGCCACCAGCGCCGGCACCACCTTCCTCGCGCGCACCGTGTTCATCGCCGCGGGCGTGGGCGCGTTCCAGCCCAAGCGCCTCAAGCTCGAAGGCATCGAGGCCTTTGAGCCCGCCCAGGTGCAGCACCGCCTCGACGACCCCGCGGCCTTCGCGGGCCGGCACGTGGTGGTGCACGGCGGTGACGACCTCGCGATCGACTGGGCCCTGCGCCTGCTCGACAGCCCCGCCCCGCCCGCGCGCCTGAGCCTGCTGCACCGGCGCGAGGTGCTGGGCTCGGACGACCCGGCCGCGCTCGAACGCGTGCAGGCCGCGATCGCCGCAGGCCGCATCGCGCTCGTGGTGGGCCAGCCCACGGGCCTGCGCGCCCAGGCCGGGCGGCTGCAGGCGCTCGAGCTGCTCGACCCGCAAGGCCAGCCGCAAACCCTGGCGCTCGACCACCTGCTGGTGGCGCTGGGCCTGTCGCCCCGCCTGGGCCCGGTGGCCGACTGGGGCCTGGCCATGGAGCGCAAGCAGCTCGTGGTCCAGCCCGAGAGCTGCGAAACCAGCGAGGCGGGCCTGTTCGCGGTGGGCGACATCAACACCTACCCGGGCAAGAAGAAACTCATCCTCTGCGGCTTCCACGAGGCCACGCTCGCGGCCTTCGCCGCGGCCGCGGTGCTGCGCCCCGACGAGCGCCTGCCGCTGCAATACACCACCACCAGCCCCAGGCTCAAACGGCTGCTGGGCGTGGCGCCGGGCTAGGCCCGATACAATCCGCGCGCGTTTTCACCAACGCATCCGCTAGGGGTGTTGTGGCCTTCGCCGGCCGCGACTGAGAGAGTCCCTTCGAACCTGATTGAGGTAATCCTCGCGCAGGGAAGCAGCAGCGAAGCAGCCACCGCACGCCGTGCGGCCCCGGCCGCCCGCCACGCCCACCTGCCATGGACCGTCACCGGACCCACCACATGGCAACGCACAACCGATTCCGTCTGCTCCCCGTGGCCCTCGCGGCCGCGCTGTGCGCCACCGCGCACGCCCAGCCCGCCCAGCCCGCCCCGCGCGCCGACACCACGCTCGCGCCCGTCACCATCCGCAGCGCCGCGCAAGACGCCACGGCCGACGTCACCGGCTTCGGCGACCAGCCGCTGTCGTCGACCCCGGTGAGCGCCACCGTGGTCGGCAGCGATGCCATCGCCGACAGCGGCGCGCGCACGCTGCGCGACCTCTACCGCTTCGACAGCTCGGTGGGCGACGCCTACAACGCCGCGGGCTACTACGACTACGCGAGCGTGCGCGGCTTCGTGCTCGACCCGAGCTACAACTACCGCCGCGACGGCCTGCCCATCAGCGCCGAAACCAGCCTCTCGCTCGAACACCTCGAGCGCGTGGAGTTGCTCAAAGGCACCAGCGGCATCCAGGCCGGCACCAGCGCGCCCGGCGGCCTGTTCAACGCCGTGGTCAAGCGCCCCACCAACGAGCCGCTGCGCCGCCTGCGCGCCGAGGTCAACAGCAACGGCAATGCGCTCACCCACCTCGACCTGGGCGGCCGGCTCGCCGAAGGCGACTTCGGCTACCGCCTCAACCTCGCGGGCGAACGGCTCAAGGGCGAGGCGCGCGGCACCGAGGGCTGGCGCGGCCTGGCCGCGCTCGCGGTGGACGCGCGCCTCTCGCGCGACAGCCTGCTCGAAGCCGAGTTCGAACTCTCGCGCCGCCGCCAGCCCAGCGTGCCGGGCCTGAGCCTGCTCGGCAACACGCTGCCGCCGGCCGACCCCAAGATCAACATCAACACCCAGCCCTGGAGCCAGCCGGTGGACTTCCGCAACTTCAGCGGCAGCCTGCGCTATACCCAGGCCATCGACGCGCGCTGGAATTGGCAGGCCCAGCTCGGCACGCAGCGCCTGCGCACCGACGACTTCCTCGCCTACCCGTTCGGCTGCTTCGACGCCGGCAGCGGCACCTACTATGCCGACCGCTACTGCCCCAACGGCGACTTCGATCTCTACGACTTCCGCAGCCTCAACGAGAAGCGCAACACGACCGCCGCGCAGTGGCGCATCAACGGCCAGTTCGAGACCGGCGCCGTGGGCCACAAGCTCTCGGCCGGCGTGCTCACCAGCCGGCTGCGTGTGCGCGGCCAGCCCCAGGCCGACAACAACGCCGCCGTGGGCACCGGCAACCTGTTCACCCTGCCCGCGCTGCCCGCCGACCCGAGCTTCACCGACCCCTTCACCAACCGCAGCGAACGCAGCACCGAGTTCTTCGCCACCGACGTGATCCAGTGGACGCCCGCGCTGCAGACCTGGCTGGGCCTGCGCCACACGCGCCTGGACCGCCAGAGCGTGCGCACCGACGGCAGCCGCGTCACCGACTACAGCCAGGACTTCACCACGCCCTGGCTCGCCATGAGCGTGAAGCTCAGCCCGGTGCACACGGCCTATGCGAGCTGGGGCCAGGGCGTGGAGTCGGAGGTGGTGGCGGGCCGCGCGCGCTACACCAACAACGGCGAAGCCCTGCCCGCGCTCAAGAGTGACCAGTGGGAGATCGGCCTCAAGGCCGACGACGGCCGCTCGCGCTGGCACGCCACGCTGTTCAACGTGGCGCGCCCGGTGTCGGCCGACCGCCTCAACACCGGCGCCAGCTGCAGCGACAGCACGCCGGGCTCGTGCACGCGCGTGATCGATGGCGAAGCGCGCCACCGCGGCCTCGAACTCGGGGGCGGCCGCCGCAGCGGTGCGTGGTCGTACGACGCCAGCGTGACCTGGATCGACGCCGAACGCCGCGACTCGGTGCTCACGCCCGCGCTCAACGGCAAGCGCCCCACCAACGTGCCGCAATGGGTGCTGCGCGCCAACCTCGGCTACAGCGTGGCCGCGGTGCCGGGCCTGCGCCTGGGCGCGCACCTCTCGCACGAAGGCAACCGCACGGTGCTGCCCGACGAGTCGATCAAGATCCCGTCGTGGACGCGTGTGGACGCCTCGCTGCGCTACGACACGCGCCTCATGAACCGCCCCACCACCTGGACCGTGGCGATCCACAACCTGTTCGACCGCCGCTACTTCCAGGAAGCGCCCTACCAGTACGAACACGTCTACCTGTTCCCCGGCGCCTCGCGCACCCTGCGCGTGGCGATGGACACCGCTTTCTGACAAGTTCGTGCGAGCGGACTCGAAAACGGCCCAAAATGACGCTATACTCTGAGGCTGTTCCCTGATAGCTCAGTCGGTAGAGCGACGGACTGTTAATCCGCAGGTCCCTGGTTCGAGTCCAGGTCGGGGAGCCACCCAACACACAGCAAAGGCCTTCATCCGAAGGCCTTTGTCGTTTCTGGAACCCGGGCCAGCCGGCACGGCTCTGTCTCCCCATGCGCACCCTGCTCCGCCTCGGCTTCTGGCTCAGCCTCAGCGTGCTGACCATCGCTTCGCTGGTCCCCGTGCAACTGCTGCCCCAGCAGGTCATGAGCATTTGGGACAAGGCCCAGCACGCGCTGGGCTTCGCGTGGCTCGCGGCGCTCGGGCTGCTCGCGTATCCGCGGCTCGTGTGGCCGCTGGCCGCCGGGCTCGTGCTCTGGGGCGGCGCGATCGAGCTCATGCAGTGGGGCACGGGCTGGCGCTACGGCGAATGGATCGACTGGCTGGCCGACGTGATCGGTATCACAGCGGCGTTGCTCGTGTGGCACTGCCTGCCCTCACGCTGGACGGGTCGCGCTTGATGCGCGGCGGGCGCTGCGCACAATAGCGCCATGACCCAGACGCCCCCCACCAGACCGCTGCCCTGGCTGGAGCCGGGGGAGCCATTTCCGCCGGTGGAACAGGCCTGGGGCCCCAGCGATCCCGCACCCGGCCTGCTGGCTGCCGGTGGCGTGCTCGACGTCCCCACGCTGCAGGCCGCCTACGCGCGCGGCATCTTTCCCTGGTACAGCTCGGGCCAGCCCATTCTGTGGTGGAGCACCGACCCGCGCATGGTGCTCGAGCCCGCGCGCTTCAGGCTGCATCGTTCATTGCGCAAGACCGTGCAGAAACTGCTGCGCGAGCAGCGGCTCGAGGTGCGCTTCGACCACGACTTCCTGCGCGTGATCCAGGCCTGCGCCCAGACGCCGCGCGAGGGCCAGAGCGGCACCTGGATCCTGCCGGCCATGGTGCAGGCCTACACCCGCCTGCACCGCGCGGGCACGGCCCACTGCGTGGAAACCTGGATCGATGGCGAGCTGTGCGGCGGGCTGTACGCGGTCAACCTCGGCGGCATGGTGTTCGGCGAATCCATGTTCAGCCGCCGCAGCGACGCGTCCAAGATCGCGCTCGCGGCCTTGGTGGCGTTCTGCCGCGCGCACGGCATCACGCTGATCGACTGCCAGCAGGACACGGCCCACCTGGCCTCGCTGGGCGGGCGCCTGATGCCGCGCGACGCCTTCGTCCAGCACGTGCGTCTGGCATTGCTGCAGCCGGCCCCGCGCTGGGAATTCAGCCCCCTATACTGGCGCGAAATCCTCACCTCTGACGACGGCGCGTGACGCACCCCAAGGAACTCCCGCTCCAGGCGCTGCAGTTTTACGCGACGGCGCCTTACCCGTGCAGCTACCTCGCGGGCCGGCAGGCGCGCTCCCAGGTGGCCACGCCCAGCCACCTCATCCACAACGACGCGTACTCGGACCTCGTCACGCACGGCTTCCGGCGCAGCGGCATGTTCACCTACCGGCCGTATTGCGACGGCTGCAACGCCTGCATCCCGCTGCGCGTGCCGGTGAACGGCTTCACGCCCAACCGCAGCCAGCGCCGCGCCCAGCGCCAGCACGCCGGTCTGATCACGCGCGTGCTCAAGCTGTGCTTCGTGCCCGAGCACTACCAGCTCTACCTGCGCTACCAGAACAGCCGCCACGCCGGCGGCGGCATGGACCACGACAGCGTCGACCAGTACACGCAGTTCCTGCTGCAAAGCCGCGTCAACTCGCGGCTCGTGGAGTTTCACGAACCCGACGCGAACGGCGAGCCGTCGCGCCTGGTCATGGTCTCGATCATCGACGTGCTCAACGACGGCCTGTCGGCCGTCTACACCTTCTACGAGCCCGAGGCGCGCGCGGCCTACGGCACCTACAGCGTGCTGTGGCAGATCGAGCAGGCGCGGGCCCTGGAGCTGCCGCACGTCTACCTGGGCTACTGGATCGAGCAGAGCCCGAAGATGGCCTACAAGGCCGGGTTCCGCCCGCACGAGCGGCTGGTGGACGGCCGCTGGAGACGCCTGGAAGACTGATCCGGGCCGCGTCGGCCACACGGGGTCGATTTCATCTCGTAAGATGGCGCTTGCACTCCCGATCATGATCAAGCGAACCGACACCCCCCCGTCAGCGCCCACCGTCCAGGTGCTCGAGCGCATGTTCAACCTGCTCGAGGTGCTCGCCTCGCGAGAGGAGCCGGTCTCCCTCAAGGAAATCAGCGAGAAGACCGGTCTGCACCCCTCGACCGCCCACCGCATCCTCAACGACCTCACGATCGGCCGCTTCGTCGACCGCCCCGAGGCCGGCAGCTACCGCCTGGGGATGCGACTGCTCGAGCTCGGCAACCTCGTGAAGGCGCGACTCAACGTGCGCGACGCGGCGCTGGGCCCGATGCGGGAGCTGCACAAGCAGATCCAGCAGCCGGTGAACCTGAGCGTGCGCCAGGGCGACGAAATCGTGTACGTGGAGCGCGCCTACAGCGAGCGATCGGGCATGCAGGTGGTTCGCGCCATCGGCGGCCGCGCGCCGCTGCACCTCACCTCCACCGGCAAGCTATTCCTGGCCGACGACGACGCCGCGCGCGTGCGCGCCTACGCCACGCGCACCGGCCTCGCAGGCAATACGCGCAACAGCCTCACACAGTTGCCCGCGCTGGAGCGCGAGCTCGCGCAATGCCGCCAGACCGGTGTGGCGCGCGACAACGAAGAACTGGAGCTCGGCGTGCGCTGCATGGCCGCCGGCATTTACGACGACCAGCGCAAGCTCGTGGCGGGTTTGTCGATCTCGGCCCCGGCCGATCGCATCGACGAGGGCTGGCTGCCTCGGCTGCAGGCGACTGCGGCAGAAATCTCCGCCGCGCTCGGCCACCCGAGCGACCGCTTGCCGCGGCCCGGCGCGCGCTGATCAGCCCTGCGGGCGGGCGCGCTCGGTGGTGAGCACGTCACCGCCGCGGTTCTCGACCCAGCGGCGCACGCGCTCGGCGTCCTGCAGGCGGCCGAGTTTGCCGGTGGCGTCGAGGAACACCATGATGAGCTGGCGGCCGGCCACGCGGGCCTGCATCACGAGGCAGCGGCCGGCCTCGGAGATGTAGCCGGTCTTCTGCAGGCCGATGTCCCAGTCGGGGCTCTTCACCAGGCGGTTCGAGTTGTTGTACTGCAGGGTGCGGCGGCCCACGTCGACTTCATAGCCGGGCGAGGTGGAGAGGTCGCGCAGCATCGGCCGCTCGTAGGCGGCCGACACCAGGGTGGCGAGGTCGCGCGCGCTCGAGCGGTTGTCGCTCGAGAGGCCCGTGGGCTCGACGTAGCGCGTGTCGTGCATGCCCAGCTGGGCCGCCTTGGCGTTCATGAGGCGCACGAACTCGCGCATGCCGCCCGGGTAGGTGCGGCCCAGGGCATTGGCGGCGCGGTTCTCGCTCGACATCAGCGCCAGGTGCATCATTTCGCCGCGCGTGAGCGTGGTGCCCACGGCCAGGCGCGAGCCGCTGCCCTTGAGCGTGTCGATGTCGTCGCGCGTGATGGTGATGGGCTCGTTCATGTCGAGCTTCTCGTCCACCACGACGAGGCCCGTCATGAGCTTGGTGAGCGACGCGATGGGCAGCACCGCGTGGTCGTTCTTGGAGAACAGCACTTCCTGCGTCTGCTGGTCGATGACCAGCGCGACGTTCGAGTTGAAATCGAGGTGATCGGCGCTGTCGCGCAGGCCCATGCGCGGGGCCATGGACGGGGACGGTGCGGCGATGGCCGTTTGCATCACCGCGGCAGCGGGCTCGGCCTTGACGGCGCGCAGGTGGCTGCTGCTGACCTTGACCGCACCGGCCTTGGCCGTGGGCTGCATCACCTTGCTGCGACGCGCCTGCACGGGCGTCTTGGCGCGGGCCACGCTGACCTTGCGGGTGGCGGTCTTGCGCGAGGCCGCGGCGGTCTTGGCGGCGACGGGCTTTTTCACCGGCACCTTCTTGACCTGCGCTTTTTTGGTCTTGGCGTTGGTGGTCGAGGCCTGGGCAGCGGTGGGCAGCGTGGTGCCGCCCAGCACAGCCATGGCCATCACCAGGGCACACAGCGATTTCAGGGCATTCGAACGCAACAACATGACTCCACACTCCGGCTCAGACCAACGCTGGCGGGAGTATAGGGACGCCGAAAAAATTCAGCAATATCAAAAACTTGGAAGGCTGTCTTGAGCGATCGGAGGAAAAAGGCCACGCATACTGCCTTTTTCTGACCTTTTCGCCCGATGAGCTTCCAAGTGCTTGATTTTCTTGAACTTAGCCCTGTGCCGCGACGCGGTCGGCCTTGCTGTGGAGTTTGTTCAGCGCGCTCAGGTAGGCCTTGGCCGAGGCCACCACGATGTCCGGGTCGGAACCCACGCCGTTGACCACGCGGCCACCGTGCTGCAGGCGCACCGTGACCTCGCCCTGGCTTTCGGTGGAGCCCGAGGTGATGGCGTTGACCGAGTACAGGAGCAGCTCGGCGCCGCTCTTGACGTGCTGCTCGATCGCCTTGAGTGAGGCATCGACCGGGCCGTTGCCATCGGCCTCACCGTGGAATTCCTTGCCGTCCACGGTGAACACCACGGCGGCGTGCGGGCGCTCGCCGGTTTCACTGCGCTGCGAGAGCGACACCAGGCCGTACTGCTCGCGCTCGGCCGTCACGCTCTCGTCGCTCACCAGCGCGAGGATGTCCTCGTCGAAGATCTCGGCCTTGCGGTCGGCCAGCTCCTTGAACTTGGCGAACGCGGTGTTGATCTCGGACTCCGACTCCATCTCGATGCCAAGCTCCTGCAGGCGCTGCTTGAAGGCGTTGCGGCCCGAGAGCTTGCCCAGCACGATCTTGTTCGCGGCCCAGCCCACGTCTTCGGCGCGCATGATCTCGTAGGTGTCGCGTGCCTTGAGCACGCCGTCCTGGTGGATGCCGCTGGCGTGGGCGAAGGCGTTGGCGCCCACCACGGCCTTGTTGGGCTGCACCACGAAGCCCGTGGTCTGGCTCACCATGCGGCTGGCGGGCACGATCTGCGTGGCGTCCACGCCCACGGTGAGGCCGAAGTAGTCGCGGCGCGTGCGCACCGCCATCACGATCTCTTCGAGCGAGCAGTTGCCCGCGCGCTCGCCCAGGCCATTGATGGTGCACTCCACCTGGCGCGCGCCGCCGATCTTCACGCCCGCGAGCGAGTTGGCCACGGCCATGCCCAGGTCGTTGTGGCAATGCACGCTCCAGATGGCCTTGTCGGAGTTGGGCACGCGCTCGCGCAGGGTGCGGATGAAGTTGCCATACAGCTCGGGCACCGCGTAGCCCACGGTGTCGGGAATGTTGAGCGTGGTCGCGCCCTCGTCGATCACGGCCTCGAGCACGCGGCACAGAAAGTCCACGTCGCTGCGGTAGCCGTCTTCGGGGCTGAACTCGATGTCGCCCACAAGGTTGCGCGCGAAGCGCACCGACTGCCGCGCCTGCTCGAGCACCTGCTCGGGCGTCATGCGCAGCTTCTTCTCCATGTGCAGCGCACTGGTGGCGATGAAGGTGTGGATGCGCGCCCGGTTCGCGCCCTTGAGCGCCTCGGCCGCACGCGAGATGTCGCGGTCGTTGGCGCGCGCGAGCGAACACACCGTGGAGTCCTTGATGGTGTCGGCGATCGCCTTCACCGACTCGAAGTCGCCGTTCGAGCTGGCGGCAAAACCGGCCTCGATCACGTCGACCTTGAGGCGCTCGAGCTGGCGGGCGATGCGCAGCTTTTCGTCCTTGGTCATGGAGGCGCCAGGCGATTGCTCGCCGTCGCGCAGGGTGGTGTCGAAGATGATCAGTTGTTCGCTCATGGTGGGGCTCCGGTGGGTCGCTCGGCGTTCAGGACGCGGCGTGTTCGATCGATGCGGATTGTGCTTGTGGGGCGGCGCGCCGCAGCCCCGAGACGATGGCTTTGAACGAGGCCGATACGATGTTGGTGTCGCGGCCGACGCCGAACACGGTGTGCTGCCCGTCCACGCGCAGCTCCATGTAGGCCATGGCCTGCGCCTGGGCGCCGGCGCCGATGGCGTGTTCATGGTAGTCGAGCACGCGCACATGGCGGCCCGTGGCGGCGTTGAGCGCGCTCACGAAGGCGTCGATGGGACCGTTGCCCTGCCCCTGCACGGGCATCACGCGGCCGTTCCAGTCGAGGTCCGCGGCCACGCGCACCTGGCCGTCGGCCTGCTCGGTGGTGCTCACATGGGCCGGCGCCGCGCTGGCCAGGCCGTATTCGCGTTCGAACAACTGCCACAGGTCACGCGCCACGAGCTCCTTGCCTTCGGTGTCCATCACGGCCTGCACCACCTGGCTGAACTCGATCTGCAGGCGCCGCGGCAGTTCAAGGCCGTACTCGGTTTCGAGCAGGTAGGCGATGCCGCCCTTGCCCGACTGGCTGTTCACGCGGATCACGGCCTCGTAGCTGCGGCCCAGGTCCTTGGGGTCGATGGGCAGGTAGGGCATGTTCCAGACGTCGTTGTCTTGCCGGGCCGCGAAGGCCTTCTTGATCGCGTCCTGGTGCGAACCCGAGAACGAGGTGTAGACCAGGTCGCCCACGTAGGGGTGGCGCGGGTGCACGGGCAACTGGTTGCAGTGCTCCACGGTGCGGCGGATCTCGTCGATGTCGGAGAAATCGAGCCCGGGCGACACGCCTTGCGTGTAGAGGTTGAGCGCCACGTTCACGATGTCGAGGTTGCCGGTGCGCTCGCCGTTGCCGAACAGGCAGCCCTCGAGGCGGTCGGCGCCGGCCATGAGCGCGAATTCGCCCGCGGCGGTGCCCGTGCCGCGGTCGTTGTGCGGGTGCACCGAGAGCACGATGGCGTCGCGCCGCGCCAGGTGGCGGTGCATCCACTCGATCATGTCGGCGAAGATGTTGGGCGTGCTGTGCTCCACCGTGGACGGCAGGTTCACGATGCACTTGTGTTCCGGCGTGGGCGCCCAGACCTCGGTCACCGCATCGACCACACGCTTGGAGAAGGCGAGCTCGGTGCCCGAGAACATTTCGGGTGAGTACTGGAAGGTCCAGCGCGTGCCCGGCTGCTCGGCAGCGAGCTGCTTGAACAGGCGCGCGTTGTCGGTGGCGAGCGCCACGATTGCGTCCTCGTCCATGCCCAGCACCACCCGGCGCATGACGGGTGCGGTGGCGTTGTAGAGGTGCACGATGGCGCTGCGCGCGCCCTGCAAGGCCTCGAAGGTGCGGCGGATCAGGGGCTCGCGGGCCTGGGTGAGCACCTGGATCGTCACATCCTCCGGGATCAGGTTTTCCTCGATCAGGCGGCGCACGAATTCGAATTCGATCTGCGAGGCCGAGGGGAAACCGACCTCGATCTCCTTGAAGCCGATCTTCACGAGCTGGCGGAACATGCGCAGCTTGCGTTCCACGTCCATGGGCTCGATCAGCGCCTGGTTGCCATCGCGCAGGTCGGTGCTCAGCCAGACCGGTGCTTTGCGGATGACGGCATCGGGCCAGGTGCGGTCCTTGAGGCCGACGGGCTGGAAGGCGGCGTACTTGCTTGCAGGTTGCTTGAGCATGGTGTGGACTCTCTCGGTTCGACAGAACCCGCAGCCCCAGAAACACGAACGGCCCGCTGCGGGTGCAAACGGGCCGTTTGGTGTGAATCGCTCGCGCGCTACCGCATCTGCCCGGTCAGGACACCCAGTAGTAGCAGCGAAGCGGCTTGGGAAAACATGCGATGCAATGTATCACAAGCCCATCAGCGACCCGATAGGGGTTGACGATGGGTGCGATCAGTCATGCAGGCCGCGTTCGTCGGGCTCGTCGGTCGAGGTGCTGATCACGCTCGTGGGCCGGCCCTTGGACTTGCGCCAGAAGTACACGCCATAACCCGAGAGGCCGTACACCACGAACAGCAGGAACAGCACGGTGGGCGGGTGGATGTTGATCACCGCGATGCCCAGCGCCACGAGCACCAGCGCCGCGAACGGCACGCTCTTTTTCAGGCTCAGGTCCTTGAAGCTGTAGAAGGGCACGTTGGTCACCATGGTGAGCCCCGCGTAGAGGGTGAGCGCGAAGAGCACCCAGGTGACGTCCATGGGCGCCACACCGGTCTCCTGCATGAGCCAGATGAAACCCGCCACCAGTGCCGCGGCCGCGGGCGACGGCAGGCCCTGGAAGAAGCGCTTGTCGACCACGCCGGTGTTCACGTTGAAACGCGCGAGGCGCAGCGCGGCGCAGGCGCAATACACGAAGGCCGCGATCCAGCCCCAGCGGCCGAGGTCACGCAACGCCCATTCGTAGGCGATGAGCGCGGGCGCCGCGCCGAAGGACACCATGTCGGCCAGCGAGTCCATCTGCTCGCCGAAGGCGCTTTGCGTGTTCGTGAGCCGGGCCACGCGGCCGTCGAGGCTGTCGAGCACCATGGCCACGAAGATGCCCACGGTCGCGAGGTCGAAGCGCTCGTTCATGGCCATGACCACCGCATAGAAGCCGCCGAAGAGCGCGGCCAGCGTGATCATGTTGGGCAGGAAGTAGATGCCCTTGGGCCGGCGTGGTGCGTCGGCAGTGCGTTCGATTTCGGTCTCGGTTCCGTCGTGCATGGGTGCAATGGGTCGCCGCGGCACAAGACGGCCGCCAGGGGCGCAGTGTACGTGCCACGCGCCCGAATGAAAAAGGCCGGGGCCACCTGCGCGGCCCCGGCCTTGCGTCGCGC
>NZ_JBBHZJ010000008.1:0-273533 GCF_049843535.1 Hydrogenophaga sp. T2
AACACGGTACTGAGCGGCCGCGGGAGTGACGATGGGACGCGAACGCAAGAATCCACAAACGCCGGCCAATCCCTGGTCGGGGTTGATGCCCTCGGGCGGGACGCCCGCGGGCGGGGCGCCGACCGACACCGGCACGCCCCTGCGGCCGGCCGATCTGGTGCGGCGTTTTCGCGGCATGGACTGGTTGATGCTGGTCGATGCGGTGCCCGACACCCGCATGCACGGCGTCACCTTCCACGACGACCTGGGGGCCCTGATCCACGCTTCGGCGCGGGTGACGAGCCGCTACCGCGAGATCCGCGCCTTCGTGCAGCGGCGCGTGCCGCTGAGCCTGCGGGTGGTGTGGCGCCAATGCGGCCACTGCCCGGCGGAGCGCATCGCCTGGGTCGACGACGGCGCGATCGGCGACCACACCGTGCCCGTCGCGGCCCGCATCCCCGACGCGGTGCTGAGCGACCTGAAGGCCAGGCCCGGCAGCTTGCGCCTGAAATTCCGGCTCGCACCCGAGGGCGTGCTGTTCGGCTGGGACGTGGAGCGCTACAGCCGCGGCGTCGTGCGCTTCGACTGCCCGGGCGGCGATTTTTCGGAGGCGCGCCGCTGAGCCCGCTCAGGCCACGCAGATCGACAGCGCCTGGTCGACGCGCGCGCGCGTGCTCTGCGTGAGGTGGTCGAGAAACACCTGGGTGCGCCGCGGCACGAACTTGCGGCTGGGCAGCGCGGCGTAGAGCGTGAGGCGGTTGGTGATCCAGGGGCTGAGCACGCGCACCAGATCGCCGTCGGCCAGCAGCGGCGCGGCGAGCTCCACCGAGGTGGCGGTGATGCCCGCACCGTCCAGCGCGGCATGCATCAGCGTGTCGGTGTGGTTGGCCCAGAGCACGGGCTGCACGTCGATCTCGACCGCGCGGTCTTTTTCGTTGGCGTTGAGCAGGCGCCACTTGCGCGAGCGCCCGCCCGCGGGCTTGAGGCGCAGCACGTCGTGCTGCGCGAGGTCTTCGGGCGTGGCGGGCAGGCCGCGGCGCGCGATGTACTCGGGCGAGGCGAGCAGGATGCCTTCGGTGCTGATCACCTTGCGCGCGATCACATTGGCGTCGAAGCTGCCGTCGGCGCCGATCAGGGTGACGTCGTAGTCTTCCACCGGCGGCTCGCGGTGGGTCTCGACGTCGATGTCGAGCCGGATCTTGGGGTAGGCCTGCCGGAATCCCGCGACCATGGGCGCGAGCACGTGGGTGGCCAGCACCGGCGGCGCGAGCACGCGCAGCACGCCCGCGAGTTCCTGGGTCTGCGAACTCACGAGCGCGCTGGCTTCTTCGAGGTCGAGCAGGATCTGGCGCACGCGGTCGAGGTAGATCTCGCCCGCTTCGGTGAGCGAGACGCGCCGCGTGGTGCGGTGCAACAGCCGCGTGCCCAGGTGGTCTTCGAGGTCGGCCACCAGGCGCGTGACCACGGCAGGGGAGAGGTCCATGGCGCGGGCGGCGGCCGCAAAGCCGCCTTCGTCCACCACCTTCTGGAAGGTGCGCATCGAATGCAATCGGTCCATGGGCCGGAGCTTAACCGCGCAGCGGCAGGCCCACGCGCACCCGCAGGCCGCCGCCCTCGGCCCCGTCGAGCTGCAGCTGACCGCCGTGGCGCTGCACGATCTGCTGCACGATGGCCAGCCCGAGGCCGCTGCCCGTGGTCTGTTCGGGGCGTAGGCGCGCAAAGCGCTGCAGCGCGCGCTCGCGGTCGGGCGCGGCGATGCCGGGGCCGTTGTCGCTCACGGCCAGCCAGGCCCAGCCGTCGCGCGCGCGCACCTCCACGTCCACGCGGCTGCCGCGCGGCGTGTGGCGCAGGGCGTTGTCGATGAGGTTGTCGACCAGCACACGCAGGTCGTGCGGGTCGCCCATCACGTCCAGCGGCTCGCTGGGCGACAGGCCCAGGTCGACCTCGCGCTCGTCGGCGCGCGCCGAGAAGCCGCCCACCGCCTCGGCGGCGAGGCGGTCCAGCCGCAGCGGTTCGGTGCGGTGCTCGCGCACGCCGGGCTCGAGCCGCGCGATCTGCAGCAGCTGGGCCACCAGGTGCGTGGCGCGGGCGATGCCGCGGTCGAGCTCGTCGAAGGCCGCGCGGCGCTGCGCCTCGGTCTCGGCGCTGCGGCGCGCGAGCTGGGCCTGCAGCTTGATCGCGGCCAGCGGCGTGTTGAGCTCGTGGGCCACGTCGGCGAGCAGCGCGCGCTGGTCGTTGAGCAGGGTGTCCACGCGCGCGAGCAGCGAGTTGAGCGCGTCGCCCAGCGGCACCAGTTCGTCGGGCAGGGCCTGGGTGGCCACGGGGTGCAGGTGCTGCACGTCGCGCCGGCGCAGGTCGCGCCCCCAGGCATCGAGCGGGGCGAGGGCGCTGTTGACGGCGGTGGGCATGAGCAGCCACATCACCGCCACCAGCAGCGCCAGCGGCGCCAGCAGCCAGGGCACGAATTCGGCGAAGCGCGCGAGGCGGTCGGCCGAAGTCACGGCCACTTGCACGGTCTGGCGCGGATCGGCGAGCGTGTAGACGCGCCATTCCTCGCCGCCCCAGGGCACCACGTGCAGCCCGGGCGGCTGCAGCGCGGGCCCGCCGCCCGCGAGCGAGCTGTACAGCAGCCGGCCATCGGGGCTCCAGATCTGGGTCGTGAAGTGACCGAGGTCGCTCGAGATGGGCTGCGAGGTGGCCAGGGCGTCTGCCGCCGCGCCGGGGTCGTCGGCCGGGGGCACGCCGTGGCGCACCACCGAGTGCGCGATCAGTTGCAGGCTGTTGTCGCGCACATCGTTGAACGCGCCCCAGGCCAGGTGGTGGGTGAGCAGGCCTTCGAGAATGGCCGCGACGATCAGCGCGCCCACCTGCCACGACAGCAGGCGCTGGCGGATCGACCTCATGCCGGATCCGGTTCGACCAGTTTGTAGCCCACGCCGCGCACGTTGCGTATCCAGGCCGGGCCGAGCTTGCGGCGCAGGTGGTGCAGGTGCACTTCGATGGCGTTGCTCGCGACCTCGTCCTGCCACGAGTACAGGCGCTGCTCGAGCTGCTCGCGCGAGAGCACGTGGCCGGGGCGTTCCATGAGCGCGGCCAGCAGGTCGAACTCGCGCGGCGACAGCTGCACCGGCTGGCCCGCGAGCGTGACCTCACGGCGCTGCGGCTGCAGCATGAGCGCGCCCAGCCGCATTTCGGGCTGGGGCCGGCCCTGGCGGCGCCGCGCCAGCGCGTGCACGCGCGCGATCAGCTCGTCGAGGTCGAAGGGTTTGGTGAGGTAGTCGTCGGCGCCCAGGTTCAGGCCGGTCACGCGGTCGTTCACGCCGTCGCGCGCCGACACCACCAGCACCGGGATGTCGTGCTGGTCGGCGCGCAGCCAGCGCAGCAGCTGAAGGCCGTCCTGGCGCGGCAGGCCGATGTCGAGCACCAGCACCTCGTGGCCGCCGGCCTCGAGCGCGGTCTGGGCCTCGACGCCATCGCGCACCCAGTCCACCGCGAAGCCGGCCATGCCCAAGCCGCGCTCGAGTCCGGGTCCGAGCATGGGATCGTCTTCGGCGAGCAGGATGCGCATGAACCGAGAGTGTGCGCGAAAACCGCGCCCGATCGCCGGCTTGTTGGTGCCCGGCCTGCGGGGAAACCTTGTCGGCAGCGCCTGTGGCGGTCGCGGGGCTTGGTCACGCGGGCCTTGCGGTCGATGATCCGGTCAGGAGCGGTCGCGGTGCGGCGGCTTGGTGTGCGGCGTTGGGTGCGTGGAGCGATGGCATGAAGGTACTGGTGGTGGACGACGACGAGATTTCCCGCATGCCCCTGGTGCGGCTGATCGGGACCCTGCCGGGCGTCACGGACGTGGTCGAGGCCGAGGACGGTGAAGCCGCCTGGGCGCTGCTGGACGCCGGCCTTCGGCCCGTGCTGTGCTGCTGCGACCTGTACATGCCGCGTCTCGACGGCATCGGCCTGCTCGAGCGCACGCGCGGGCATCCGCTGCTGGCGCCGCTGCCCTTCGTCATGATGTCCTCCGCCGCCGACCGCGACTCGGTCACGCGCGCGGTGTCGGCGGGCGCGGCGGGCTTCATCGTCAAGCCCTACACCCCGCAGACGGCCCGTCCCGCGCTCGAGCGCGTGCTGAGCAAGAGCCGCCAGCGCCAGGTGGAGGCCGCCGCCGAGGTGCGCAACCGCCTGGGGATTTCGCAAACCCAGCTGGTGCAGGTGACCCGCCGCTGGCAGGCCGAGGCCACGACCTTGCTCGATGGCCTGGACGCGCTCGACATCGAAGAACGGCAACAGGCCTTGCGTCGCCTGCACGGTGCCGCGCTCACGCTCGGCCAGCTCCGATGTGCCGAACTGCTGGAGCCGGTGCTCGGGGCCGGGACCGAAGCGGTGCGCGCGCCGGTGCGCGAGGTGCTGCTGCTCGCGGACGCCTGGCTGGCCGGCGCCGCGTGAGATTCGGTTAGTGTCGGGGCATGAGCAGCTTCACCCGCGTCATCCTCTTCACCGACACCGACGGCCGCGCGCGCTTTCGCGAAGAGCGCCTGCCACTCGACCAGGGCACACCGGCGGCGCGCCTGTCGGCCCTGCAGCCCGCCATCGGCCTGCAACTGCGCGAGAGCCCGGTGGGTTTTCGCAGCCCATTCCATTGCACCGAGAGCCCGCAGTGGCTGTTTGTGCTGCGCGGGCGCATGGAGATCGGCCTGCAGGACGGCAGCAGCCGGGTCTTCGGCCCGGGCGAGCATTTCTATTCCGCCGACACGCTGCCGGCCGGCGCCACCTTCGACCCCACCGTGCACGGCCACTGGAGCCGCCAGGTGGGCGACGAGCCGCTGGTGACGGCCTTTGTGAAGGGCTGAGCGACCCACGCAGCGTGGGGGCCGACGCGATCCGGCGCCGGGCCGCCCCAAGCCGGATCAGCCCCCTCGGGGGGCACCGACCCGCGCAGCGGCGGAGCGTGGGGGCGCTTCAGTTGTTCCCGATGCGGCCGAACGAGGTGCGCAGCGGATCCACCGGACCATCGCCACGCGGGCCGCCGCCACCGCCCTTGCCCTTTTTCTTGTGGCGGTTGCTCGTGCGCATGGCGTCGATGCCGGTGCGCAGCGGATCGGGCTGGCCATTGGGGTTGGCCTGGCGCGGCTTGGGATCGCGGATGCGCAGGCTGCCGAGGTGGGCGTTCGGGCCCGGCTGGCGCTCGTGGCCCTCTTCGCCCTCGAAGCGCGGCGGACGATCGCCGCGCGGCGGGCGCTGGCGCTGCTGGCCGCCGCCGGCGTTGAAGTTCTGGCCATTGCCCTGGCCGCCGCCCTGGCCCTGCGGGCGCGGGCCCTTGGCCTTGTGGCGGTTCTGGCCGTTGCGGTTCTGGCCCTGACCCTGGCCCTGGCCATTGCCTTCGCCCTGGCCGCGGCCCGGGCCTTCGTTGGACTTTTTCTCGCGGATGCGCTGCACCATCTCCTGGCGCGCGGCCTTGGCGGCCGCGGCCATCACCTCGCGGCTGGGCGGCTTGCCGGCGCCGCCCCAGAGGGTCTGGCGGCCCATGGCGATGGGCTCGGCCTTCTCGCCCGGTTCGGGCATGAAGTCGGCGAACATCTCGACCGGGATCTGCTGCTTGGTGAAGCGCTCGATCTCCATCATGAAGCCTTCTTCGTCGAGGCTCACGAGGTTGACCGCCTGGCCTTCACGGCCCGCGCGGCCGGTGCGGCCGATGCGGTGCACGTAGTCTTCGCAGATGTTGGGGATGTCGTAGTTGACGACGTGCGGCAGCTCGTCGATGTCGATGCCGCGCGCGGCGATGTCGGTGGCCACGAGCGCGCGGATCTCGCCGCTCTTGAAACCGGCCAGCGCCTGGGTACGCGCGCCCTGGCTCTTGTTGCCGTGCAGCGCCATGGCCGTGACGCCGTGCTTGTTGAGGTACTCGGCCACGTTGTTGGCGCCGAACTTGGTGCGCGTGAACACCAGCACCTGGCTCCAGTTGTGCAGCTGGATGATGTGCACCAGCAGTGCCTTCTTCTTGCCGCGGCCCACGGGGTGGATGACCTGGGTGATGCGCTGCACCGTGGTGTTGGGCGGCGTGACCTGGATGTGCTGCGGGTCCTTGAGCAGGCCGTTGGCGAGCTCGCGGATCTCGTCGCTGAAGGTGGCCGAGAACAGCAGGCTCTGCTTGCTCTGGGGCAGCAGGGCCAGCACCTTCTTCACGTCGTGGATGAAGCCCATGTCGAGCATGCGGTCGGCTTCGTCGAGCACCAGCATCTGCACGGTGGACAGGTCGAGGAAGCCCTGTTGCTGCAGGTCGAGCAGGCGGCCGGGCGTGGCGACCAGGATGTCGACGCCGCGCTTCATGGCGTTGATCTGGGGGTTCATGCCCACGCCGCCGAAGACCACGGCGGAGCTCAGGTCGACGTGCTTGCCGTAGACGCGCACCGACTCTTCCACCTGGGCCGCGAGTTCGCGCGTGGGCGTGAGCACCAGGGCCCGGATGCCGATGCCGCCGAAGCGGTTGGCGCCGCGCGGACCCTGCGAGAGGCGCTGCAGCATGGGCAGCGTGAAGGCGGCGGTCTTGCCGGTGCCGGTCTGCGCGCCGGCGAGCAGGTCGCGGCCCGCGAGCACGGCGGGGATGGCCTCGACCTGGATCGGGGTCGGGGTGTTGTAGCCATGCTCCTGCACGGCTTGCACGATGGCCGGGGCCAGGTTCAGTTCTTCGAAATTCATTGTGTGAAGCGGCACCCTTCCTGGGTGCTGGGGAGCATCGGCCGCTCGGGGGTGCCGGTTGGGGCGCCGCCCCGCTCAGTCGGGGGCCGATGGATTTCCGGGGGATTGGGCGGCTTCCGCGCGGGAAGCGCGCCCCCAGCAGACAGCTGGTGCCGGGCCAACTGATGTGCCCAGACGGCCCGTATTGTGGCATGGGTCGATAATCCGGGGTTTTGCGCTGTGCCCGGCGCTGCAAATTCTTCACAGACCACCATGGCCCAATACGTCTTCACCATGAACCGGGTCGGCAAGATCGTGCCGCCCAAACGCCAGATCCTCAAGGACATCTCGCTGTCCTTCTTCCCCGGCGCCAAGATCGGCGTGCTCGGCCTCAACGGCTCGGGCAAGTCCACGCTGCTCAAGATCATGGCCGGCCTGGACAAGGAGATCGAGGGCGAGGCCACGCCCATGCCGGGCATCCGCATCGGCTACCTGCCGCAGGAGCCGCAGCTCAACCCCGAGCAAACCGTGCGTGAGGCCGTGGAAGACAGCATGGGCGAGGTGCGCGCCGCGCAGAAGCGCCTCGAAGAGGTGTACGCGGCCTACGCCGAGGAAAACGCCGACTTCGACGCGCTCGCGGCCGAGCAGGCCCAGCTCGAAGCCATCATCGCCACCGCCGGCACCGATTCCGAGCACCAGCTCGAGATCGCCGCCGACGCGCTGCGCCTGCCGCCCTGGGACGCCAAGATCGGCCTGCTCTCCGGTGGCGAAAAGCGCCGCGTGGCGCTGTGCTGCATGCTGCTGTCCAAGCCCGACATGCTGCTGCTCGACGAACCCACCAACCACCTGGACGCCGAGTCGGTGGAGTGGCTCGAACACTTCCTGCAGCGCTTCTCGGGCACCGTGGTGGCCATCACCCACGACCGCTACTTCCTCGACAACGCGGCCGAGTGGATCCTCGAACTCGACCGCGGCCACGGCATTCCCTACAAGGGCAACTACTCGAGCTGGCTCGAGCAGAAAGAGGCCCGCCTGGAGCAGGAACAGCGCTCCGAAGACGCGCGCCGCAAGGCCATGAAGGAAGAACTCAAGTGGGTGCGCTCCAACGCCAAGGGCCGCCAGGCCAAGAGCAAGGCGCGCCTGGCCCGCTTCGAGGAACTCAGCGACGTTGAATACCAGAAGCGCAACGAGACCAACGAGATCTTCATCCCCGTGGCCGACCGCCTGGGCAACGAGGTCATCGAGTTCAAGGGCGTGAGCAAGAGCTACGGCGACCGCCTGCTGATCGACAACCTGAGCTTCTCGGTGCCCGCGGGCGCCATCGTGGGCATCATCGGCCCCAACGGCGCCGGCAAGTCCACGCTGTTCAAGCTCATCACCGGCAAGGAACAGCCCGACAGCGGTGAGGTCAAGATCGGCCAGACCGTGAAGATCGCCGCGGTGGACCAGAGCCGCGACGGCCTGGCCGGCGACAAGACCGTGTGGGAAGACATCTCGGGCGGCCTCGACATGATCACCGTGGGCAAGTTCCAGATGCCCAGCCGCGCCTACTGCGGCCGCTTCAACTTCTCGGGCGGCGACCAGCAGAAGCTGGTGAAGAACCTCTCGGGCGGTGAGCGCGGCCGCCTGCACCTGGCCAAGATGCTCAGCGAAGGCGGCAACGTGCTGCTGCTCGACGAACCCTCGAACGACCTCGACGTGGAAACCCTGCGCGCGCTCGAAGAGGCGCTGCTCGAGTTCGCGGGCTCGGCACTCGTGGTCAGCCACGACCGCTGGTTCCTCGACCGCATCTGCACCCACATCCTGGCCGCCGAAGGCGACAGCCAGTGGTTCTTCTTCAACGGCAACTACCAGGAATACGAGGCCGACAAGAAGCAGCGCCTGGGTGAAGAGGGCGCCGCGCCCAAGCGCCCGCGCTTCAAGTCGCTCGCGTGAACGAAGCCGCCGTCATCGCCGCGACGCGGCACTGGGTGGAGAAGGCCGTCATCGGCCTCAACCTGTGCCCGTTCGCGCGCGCCGTGTGGGTGAAGAACCAGGTGCGCATCGTGGTGAGCCAGGCGCGCCACGTGGACGGCCTGCTCGACGACCTCGACCGCGAACTCGATCTGCTCGCGGCCACGCCGGCCGAGCGGATCGACACCACGCTGATCGTGCACCCCACGCTGTTCCCCGACTTCCTGGTCTTCAACGACTTTCTCGACATCGCCGACGAGGTGGTTGCCGAGCACGGACTCGAGGGCGTGATCCAGGTCGCGGCCTTCCACCCCGACTGGCGTTTCGAGGGCACCGAGCCCGACGACATCACCAACGCCACCAACCGCGCGCCCTTCGCCACGCTGCACCTGCTGCGCGAAGACAGCGTGGCGCGGGCCGTGGCCACCGAGGGCGGCGACGCCGAGGCCATCGTGGCGCGCAACATCGAAACCCTGCGCCGCCTGGGTGCCGAAGGCTGGGCCACCCTTCTGCCGAAACCGTGAATTGATCGGCCAAAAGGGCCCGATCGATCCTTGTTGGGATACGGTGGCGGGTAGACAATGCGTCCGGCCCCACCGTCGCCCATCCGATTCATGCCCAACGCCCCGCTGCCGGTTTACGAGCAATGCCTGACCGAGGCGCTTGAAGCCTCCCGCCAATGGATCCCCGCCTGGCTCGACCGTCTCCAGGTCCAGCTGCGCGAGCGCGAGGCCATGGCCCCCAACTACCCCGAGCGCAATGCGCTGATCGACGCCTACACGCTTCTTCAGCGCCAGCGCGACAACGTGGCCCGGCACTGGCTGTCGGCACTGGCCGAAGAGCTCGAAGGGGTGTCGGGCGAGTCAGCCGGCCCGGTGCGCCGCACCTCGCTGAGCCTGGACGAGCTCGAGCTCATGGGCGACGATCAGGTGCAGGAGAAGGTCGAGACCGCGCGCGTGCAGCAGCTCGCGACCATGGCGGCCGAGGAGCACTTCAACGAATTCACGGCGCGGCTGTCCACGGCCCAGGGCCTGCGCGCGGTCAACGCCGACGCCAATCCGCTGCGCGTGTCGGTCTACATCGACACGCTCACGGGTGCCCTCAAGGCGCTGCAGATTGCGCCCGCCATGCGCGCGCGCTGGCTGCAGGTGGGCGCCAAGTCGCTCGGCGCGGCGCTGGCCGACATGTACGTGCGCCTTGACAAGATGCTGGCCGCGCGTGGCGTGCAGCCCGCGGGCTACAACGTGGTGACCGCGCCCGACTCGCGGGTCTTCCTCGACGAACAGCTCGAAGGCCCCGACCTGCTCGAAGAGCCGATGTCCGAGCGCGCGGCCCTGCTCACGCTCGACCACCTGCACCAGCTGCTCGTGGGCAGTGAAGAGGTGGGGGGCGACCAGGCCGCCGACGACGGCATGTCGCGCTCGATCGCGGCCGAGGTCGTCACGCTGCTCACGCAGCGCATCACCGGTGACCGCCGCCTGCTGCGGCCGGTGCGCTCGGCGCTGCGCGACATGTCGCCGGCGCTGCACGAGCTCGCGCGCGACAACCCGCGCTTCTTCGCCGACAAGAACAACCCGGCGCGCCGCCTGCTCGACAACGTCACGGCGCGTGGCCTGGCCTTCACCAGCGAGAAGGACGAAGGCTTCAGCAGCTTCCTGTCGGAGTTGCGCCAGATCGTCACCGAGCTGCGCCGCCCTGGCGGCAAGCTCGAGGCGCGCTTTCCGGCCCAGCTCGAGCGGCTGCGCCGCTCGCAGGACGAATCGCTGCCGCGCGGCGAGCTCGAGGCGCGCGGCCGTGCGGTGCAGACGCTGGTGCGTGTGGAGCAGCGCAAGCTGCTGGCCGAGAAGGTGGCCGAAGAATTCCGCGCCCGGCCCGACTACCCCAAGGCGCCCGGTCCGGTGCGCCGCTTCCTCACCAGCGTGTGGGCGCAGGTGGTGGCCAAGGCGCGCATCGACGAGAGCGAGCAGCCGCCCATGCTGTCGGGCGATTCCACGGCCAAGCGCTACGTAGACATCCTGTCCGATCTGCTGTGGTCGAGCCAGCTCGCGCTCGCGAGCCAGAACCGGCCGCGCCTGGTGAAGGTGATCCCGCCGGTGCTGCGCACGCTGCGTGAGGGTCTGGATTCGATCGACTACCCGCGCGAGAAGGTCGAGGCCTTCTTCCAGACCCTCATGGGGCTGCACGAAGCGGCCTACAAGACCCAGCGCAGCGAGCGCCAGTCGGCCGCCCTCGAGGCCCAGCCCGAGGCGCCCGTCGACCCCGACGCCAGCCGCCTCAACCCCGACGACGCCGAGCTCTGGATGCGCCACCAGGAAGCGCGCGAGACGAACTTCTACGACGACGCGCTGCCCGAGACCACGCAGCCGGCGTTCATGAACACCTTGCCCATGCAGCGCGACTGGTCCGAGATCAAGGCCGAGGTGGCGCTGCGCGACGCCTCGTCGCTCGCCGTGGGCAGCTGGTTCGACCTGGCGCAGGACGAGCAGACGCTGCGCGTGCAGCTCACCTGGGCCAGCCCGCACGGCACGCTGTTCCTGTTCGGCACGGCCTCGGGCCGCTCGCTGTCGATGACGCGCCGCGGCGTGGACCGGCTGATCGAGACCCAGAAGCTGCGCGTGGTGGCCGACCACAGCGTGGTCGACGAGGCGCTCGACGCGGTGGCCGAGCAGGCGCTCAAGAACTCGGGGAAGCGCTGAGCGCGTCGGCCCCGGCGGGCAGGGGCCGGACGGCGCCTTGCTCGTGCCGTGGCCCGTCTGCCACACCCTGAATCCGCCATCAGCGCGGTAAATCCGCGCGCAATTACCCGGGGTTGGTAGCCGCAGCAATCGGTGCATTCAACACCGTGCCGGGTATTGACAAGCGGCTCAATGCACGATTTGAACAATCGTCTCGAATCTGATGTATTCGTGACGTTTTCGCCTGCCCTTTGCCGACCGCATTTGAATTGACGGCGTCTCGCTACAGTCGCGGCTTCGGCGCTTCCCGGAACCATCCGGGTTCGATCGGGAGGGAATGTGAGAGAAGCTCTGGCGATGGCTGTGGCGGATTGGCGCAATCACCGGAAATCCATTTTTGTGGTGATGCTGCTGATAGGCATCGGGCTGATCTGGTGGAATCAGCAGACGCTGCGCATCTGGGCCTATTTCGTGCATCCGTTTGCCACTCCGCGGGTGTTTTTTGATGCCGGCAAGGCGGCCACGTTGAGCGCCGAGCGCCGGACCGAACTCGAGCGCGAGTTGTTCAACGAGGTGTACCTGTGGAACGACCAGAGCCGCCGCTACAACGGCCCGCAAGGGCTCGCTCAGAGGGAAGCGCGTTGGCGGACCATGGCCGCAGAGGGCTATGAGTTGGCGTATTTGACCCTGAAGGTTTTTGAACCCAGCACCGTTCAGGTGCACAACCCCTTGCCGGTGCTCAAGCGGCTCGATGAGTTGGCTCGGCAGGGCGATGCAGGCGCCATGTGTTTGCTGTCCGCCATCAGCTACCGGCTGCCTTCACGCCCGGGGATCGATTGGTCCGAGCAACGATCGCTGGCGCGGTACTGGATGCAGAAAGGCGCGGCGCTCGGCCATCCCGACTGCTACATCCAACTCGGAGGGCGATTGCGGGCCGGAAGCGCCGGCTTTCAGCAAGACATGGCGCGCGGCACCGACTTGCTGATCAAGGCGCTTCGATCGGGATACCTGCGGGCTGCGGTTTCGTTCTGGGGTCCTGTGGAAGAACGGGGTTTGGACGGCGTTCGCCATCGACAGCTGGTGTATTGCTGGGGCTTTCAGGCCGCCAAGTACTGGTTCAGTGATGCGGACCTGTCACTGGTGGTGTATCGAAACAAGGCTCCGCCCGAGCGGCGGGCCTCCTTGGAAGAGGAGTTGAATCAATTGCGTCAATGGCACCCGGAGATCGAGGAATGCATCGAGTTAACCAACGCAGTTCAGGAGGAATAGTATGAAATATGCACCGTCTTTTCTGCCGGAAGTCAAGGCGCAATGGCGCGGTCAACTCGAGTCGTTGCAGGCGGCCAATACGGCCGCACAAAAGCAAATTGCTTCTGTGCAGAGTCAAGTGGATCAAGGAAAGGCTACTGATGCCCAGCTCGAACAAGCCAAACTCGATCAGCTGCAAGCCGCTCAGAACTACAACAGCTTCCTCGAACTCGATCGCCAATACATCCGCATGGCGATGGACGCCGAGACGCGCAATCAGCAGCGCAGCCTGACGATCATGGAGCACATGCAACTGGCGACCACCGCCGAAACCATGTATGCGCTGTCGGCCCATTTCACCCAGTTCAAGACCGAGAGCCAGTCGTCCTTGCTGATGCTGTCCCCGGTCGATGCCGGCGGTCGCACCCATTACGTGGACGGCCGCGTGGAATGGAACAACAGCCTGGCGGGCATGGCGGGACAAGCCTTGGAGGGTTTGAAGGACCTCGCGGCCGGAACCAAGGACAGCCTGATCCGCGGGCCTTTCACGCCAGAAGAAAACTTTGCCATCTGCCAGTCCGCGCTCGGTGGCGTGCTGCCCGAACTGGTGGGCGTGATGATTCCTGCCCCCGGTGGCCAGCCGGGCAGCTTTCTCTGGAACGAGGCGCTGGGCCAGGCCTTGGGCGTTGCCAACCCGGCAGGCGATATGTGCCGGATCGTGTACCCCAAGGGCGCCAGCCCGCGCGACGTGTGGATCCAGGGCGAGGGCAGCGAAGGCGGTGATGCCACGGCAGGCGGTGCTGCGGCGCAGTTCGTGCCGCTGTCGGTGTTGGATGCGACCGTTCTGAAGATGTTTGCCGATGCTCACATGCAGGAGTGGTGGGACGGCATGGTGGACACGGTGGCTGCCTTGACGGGAATGCAGGATCTGCCGCGCTGGGGCAGTCCCGAATCCTGGTCTCTGCCGCTGGACGGACTGGGGGTTGCAGATTCGGGCGAAGGCACGTGGGACGCCGGGTCGGATGCGGAGGCATTCGCCCCCGGCATCGCCGCCGACCAACTCTGGTACCGCCAAATGGGGGACGATGCCGCGTGGAGCGCAGACGACAGCGGTGAGGCTTGGGACGATGAGCCCTGGCTCGACGATGCGGCCCTGGGCGTGGATGGCTTTGCAGCAGGCGGCGGGCAGCCGGTGTTTGGGGATCAGGTCGATGTGCTGGTGCAGGCGATGGTCGATTTCTCGCCGCGCACCGCGGCCCCGCAGGCGCTGACGGTCACCCCTTATGCCTCGGTGCCGGCGCCCGTGCTGGCGTCGAACTGGACGTGAGTGGTGGTGTGACGTCGGTGGACGGTGACATTTGCGCGGAATCGCGGCCGCCCGAGGCGCGACAGCTGCCTCGTGGCCTGGCCGCCTTGTGTGCCGTGGCCCGCTTCCATCAGTGCCTCGCGGAGCCGGTGGCGCTGGCCCATCGCTTGGCTTTGCCTGCCGGTGGCGCCTGTACCCGCGATGATTTGCTGATCGCGGCGCAATCGCTGGGCCTCAAGGCCCGTTGGACACGCTGGACTGCCGCTCAATTGCACGAGATCCCGTTGCCGGCGGTGGTGTGCCTCAAGGCGGTCGACGGTGCGGATGTGCACGAACGCCGCGTCGTGCTGGCCAGGCAACAAGGTGAGCGATTGCTGATTCAGGACTTCGACGGCCTGGCAAACGAAGCGCGCGGTGGCGGCGCGGAGACGACCGCGGCGTCCAAGGCCGGCGTGCAAACGCTCACGCGCGACGATTTCCTGCGGGCCTGGTTGGGCGACGCCCTGCTCATCACCCGCCGCGCGGCCCTGGCCCCCCGTGCCGAAGGCTTCGACTTCAGCTGGTTCATGCCCAGTCTCGTGAAGTACCGGCGGCTGTTGGGCGAAGTGCTGCTGATCAGTTTCGTGTTGCAGTTGTTTGCGCTCGTCAGTCCGCTGTTTTTCCAGGCCGTGATGGACAAGGTGCTGGTGCACCAAGGCAAGAGCACGCTCGATGTGCTGGTGTTCGGGCTGGTGGTCGTGGTGGTGTTCGAGTCGGTGCTCGGCCTGATGCGCACCTATCTCTTCACCCACACCACGCAGCGCATCGACGTGGAGTTGGGCGCACGGCTGTACCGCCACCTGCTGTCACTGCCGCTGTCGTACTTCGAGGCGCGCCGCGTCGGCGATTCGGTGGCGCGGGTAAGAGAGCTGGAGAGCCTGCGTGGCTTTCTCACCGGTCAGTGCCTCACCGCACTGCTCGACGTGGCGTTCTCGCTGGTCTTCGTGGCGGTGATGCTGGCCTACAGCCCCTTGCTGACGCTCATCGTTCTGGCCAGCCTGCCCATGTACGCGGGCGTGATCACCTGGGCGACCCCCGTGCTGCGGCGCCGGCTCGATCAGAAGTTCGCGCTGGGCGCGGAGAACCAGGCCATGCTGGTCGAATCCGTCACCGGCATTCAGACCGTGAAGGCCGCTGCGCTCGAACCCCAGTTCGAGCAGCGCTGGGACCGTCAGCTCGCTGCGTACGTGCTCGCGGCGTTTCGCTCACAGATGGCGGCCAGCACGGCGCAGGAGTCGGTGGGCCTGATCGGCAAGCTGGTGCAGGCGGCCACGCTGTGGTGGGGGTCGCACCTGGTCATGCAAGGGCAGCTCACGGTCGGTCAGTTCGTGGCCTTCAACATGTTCGCCGGGCGTGTGTCGCAGCCAGTGATGCGCCTGGCCCAGTTGTGGATGGATGTGCAACAGGCCGGTGTGTCCATGCGTCGCCTGGCCGACGTGCTCGATGCCAAGCCTGATACGGGTGCGGCGCCGCAGCGCCAGCGCGCGACCTTGCCCCGTGTGGTGGGCGCCATCGCGTTCAAAGACGTGCGGTTTCGATACCGCGACCAAGCGCGGCTTGTGCTTGATGGCCTGAGCCTGGAGATCCAGGCGGGCGAAGTGGTGGGCATTGTGGGTCGCTCGGGCTCGGGCAAGAGCACGCTGACCAAGCTCGTGCAATGCCTGTACCGTCCCGAGGCCGGACAGGTGCTCGTCGACGGCGTGGACATTGGCACCGTCGATGTGGCGCAGCTGCGCCGCCACATTGGCGTGGTGCTGCAGGACAACCTGCTGTTCAACGCCAGCGTTCGCGACAACATCGCCGTGGCCGACCCAGGTGTCGGGCTGGACGAGGTGATTCGCGCGGCCCGCCTCGCGGGCGCGCACGGGTTCATCAGTGAATGGCCCGAGGGCTACGACACGGTGGTGAGCGAGCAGGGCAGCAGCCTGAGTGGCGGACAGCGCCAGCGCATCGCGATCGCACGGGCGCTGTTCAGCCAGCCGCGCATTCTCATTTTCGACGAGGCCACCAGCGCGCTCGACTACGAAAGTGAGGCCGCCCTGCAGCGCAACATGGCAGCGATTTGTCGGGGCCGCACAGTGCTTATCGTGGCCCACCGGCTCAGTGCGGTGCGGCAGGCGCACCGCATCCTGGTGATGGACCAGGGCCGCCTCGTGGAGGCCGGCTCGCACGACGAGCTGGTGCGCCGACCGGCCGGTCTCTACGCGCGCTTGTGGGGCCTGCAAGCGTCGCCCGTGCCCACGGCGCAGGCGGTCGTCTGATGGTGCCGCGGTCAGCGGGATGGGCCCACCATCTGCGGGCTCTGCGCGCGGCATGGACGCGCCGCTTCGACGGCGAACCCGCCCGCGGATCGCCGCAGGCGCTGGCCTTTCTGCCGGCCCGTCTCAGCGTGCAGGAATCGCCGCCCCATCCGCTGCCCTTGTGGACGGCGCGCGCGCTCATGGCCTTGTTTGCCCTGACTCTGGCCTGGTCCTGGTTCGGGCAGGTCGACATCGTCGCGGTGGCCAGCGGCCGGGTCATCGTGAGCGAGCGCAGCAACCGCATCCAGCCGTTGCAGGACGGGCTGGTTCACCGCGTGTGGGTGCGTGATGGCGACCGCGTGCAGGCGGGGCAACTGCTCCTTGAACTCGATGCCACCGATGCCCGGGCCGACAGTGCCCGTGTGCAGGAGGCGTGGTGCGCCGCGAGCAGCGAGGCCTGGCGCACGGGGATTCTGCTGCGCGCTTTGGAACGGGGCCGACTGCCCGATCAGGAAGTCTTGCAGGAGCCGCTGCCTGCGCCTGCCCAGCACCTGGTCTGGACGCCGGCCGACGCGCGCCGGGCCACCGCGCAGCTGCGGGCCGAATGGGCCGACATCCAGGGTCGCCTCACGCGCGCCCGCGCCGACGCGGAGCAGCGCCGCAGCGAGGGCGAGACAGCGCATGCCTTGCTCGACAAACTCCAGGCCACGCTGCCCATGGCCCGCCAGCGCGAGTCCGACTACCGGTTGCTGGTCGAGAAGGGGTTCATCTCGGGCCATGCCACCCAGGACCGCACGCGCGAGCGCGTTGAACTGGAGCGCGACCTGGCGACACAGCAGGCGCGGTGGCGCGAACTGCAGTTGGCGCAGACGCATGCCCTGCAGACGCTGGATGCGATGAAGGCCGATATCCGCCGCGGACTCATCGAGCGCGAGGCCCAGGCGCGCACGCAACGCGAGCAACTGCAGGCCGAGGCCATGAAGGTCGGACAACGCCAGCGCCTGACCGAGCTGCGATCCCCGGTGAACGGCACGGTGCAGCAGTTGTCGGTGCACAACGGCGGCGCTGTCGTGGCTGGCGGCCAGGCGCTGATGGTCGTCGTGCCCGAGGTCGACCGGGTGACTGCGCAGGTGAGCATTGCCAACCAGGACATGGGCTTCGTGCGCCCGGGTCAGGACGTCACGGTGAAGCTGGAAGCGTTTCCGTTCACACGCCATGGCACTTTGCCCGCGACGGTGTCGGTATTGGGCGCCGACGCCGCGGTCGACGAGCGCACCGGCCAGGCCTCGTACCCGGCCTACCTCAAACTGGGCCGATCGAGCCTGATGGCCGATGGGCGCGAGGTGCCGATCACCCCCGGCATGAATCTGGTCGCCGAAATCAAGACCGGTCGCCGCCGGCTGATCGACTACCTGCTCAGCCCCGTTCAGACCCTGGCCGACGAAAGCCTGCGAGAGCGCTGAACGCGAGCGGGCCTCACGCCGGCTGTGCCTTGCGCAAGAGCTTCTTGCGCACCAGGTGGATGTTGTTGCGCAGCGCGTAGAGCTCGTCGGTGTACGACAGCGGCACCACCACCTTCTCGACCTTGCCCTCCATGGCGTCGAGCTGCTCGAGCAGCGCATCGGGCGTGGCCGCGCCGCTTTCGGCGCGCTGTTCGATGTCGCGCAGCTCGGCGTACCAGCGGAACACGCGCGAGCGGATGCGGAAGCTGTAGAGCGGCGGCACGATGCGCGACAGCGGCAGCGCGAGCGCGAGGATCAGGCCCAGCGCCAGCCACATGCGTTCCACCACGTTGGCCAGCCAGAACGGCAGGTAGCGCTGCAGGAAGGGCAGGCCGCCCTTCAACGCGCGCTCGGCCTCGGGCGCCACGGGCAGTTCGCTGTGCGCCACGTTGGGGTACTCGCGCGCGCGGTTGAACCAGCCCGCACCGCCATGCAGTTCAACCGCCGTCTGTGCGAACAGCTGCAGCACCGCCGGGTGCGTGCCCGAGCGCGCGAGCAGGCTGGTGGTGGAGGCCACCAGGCGCACGTTGCGCGGCGGCAGGTTCTTGGCCAGGTCCACCATGCCCTGCGGCATGGTCACGGGCGTGAGGTAGCCGAAGCGGCGCGAATACGCCTCGGCCTGGGCGAAGTCGAGCAGCTTCACGCCCGGCGTCTGCAGCAGCATCTGCACGATCAGCGATTCGGGCGCCGAGGCGAACACCAGGGCGTCGAGCTTGCCGTCGAGGAAGGCCACGGTGGCCGGCGTCTGTTCGAGCTGGCTGAGCACGATGTCGCGCGGCGAGACGCGGTTGACCTCGAGCAGGGTGTTGAACAGGCGCGGCACGCCGCTGCCCGGCGTGCCCACGTTGACGCGCCAGCGCGCGAGATCGGCGAGGTTGGTGAGCGTGGCGCTCTTGTTGAGACGGCGCGCCGCGTCTTCGCGGTAGAACAGCCACAGCGGCTCCACGAACAGGCTGCCCAGCGAGACGATGCCGTCCTCGTCGTCGTAGCCGATGTCGGCGGTGCCACCCTGCACGAAGCCGAGGTCGACCTCTTCGCGGCGCAGCATCTCGAGGTTCTGCGCCGAGCCCTGGGTGCGCACCAGTTCCACCGTGATGCCGTTGCGCTTGAGCGCCTCGGCATAGCGCTTGCCGAAGGTGTCGTACGCGCTTTGTTCGGGGCCGGTGGCCAGCACCACGCGCTTGGGCGGGTTGGGGTTGAGCCACCACCAGGTGAAGGCCAGCAGCGCGATCGTGATCAGCACGATCGGGCTGCCCGAGAGCAGCATCTCCTTGAGTGAGATCAGGGTGTAGCGCAGCGTCTTGGGCATGGTGCCCGCGAACATAGCACGGGCCTGCCCGGGCCCGCGTGGCTGACGCGTTGCCGGGTGTTACCGCAGCTTGAAGATCTGCACCGCCTCGTGCATCACCTGCGCCTGGGTCTGCAGCGAACTCGCGGCGGCCGCGAGCTGTTCGACCATGGCGGAGTTCTGCTGCGTCACCGAGTCGAGCTGACCCACGGCCTGGTTGATCTGCGCGATGCCGCTCGATTGTTCCTGCGTGGCGTGGGTGATGTCGCCGATCAGCGCATTGACCTGCTCGACCGCGCCCACCACGCTGGCCATGGTCTGGCCGGTGCTGTGCACGAGCTGGCTGCCGCGCTGCACGCGGCCCGCGGACTCGTCGATCAGCGTCTTGATCTCCTTGGCGGCGTCGAGCGTGCGCTGCGCCAGGCTGCGCACTTCGGCGGCCACGACAGCGAAGCCGCGGCCCTGTTCGCCGGCGCGCGCGGCCTCCACCGCGGCGTTGAGCGCGAGGATGTTGGTCTGGAAGGAAATGCCGTCGATGACCTGGATGATCTCGCCGATGCGGGTCGAGCTGCGGCTGATCTCGTCCATGGTGTGAACGACCTCGCCCATGGCGGCATTGCCTTCGCGTGCCACGGTCGCGGCGCGCTCGGCGAGCCGCGCGGCTTCGCTCGCGGTGCCCGCGCTTTGCGCCACGGTGCTGTTCATCTGGTCCATGGAGGCGGCGGTTTGCTCGAGGTTGCTGGCCTGGGCCTCGGTGCGCGACGACAGATCGTGGTTGCCGCTGGCGATCTCATGGCTCGCCACCTGCACGCCCTCGACCTCGTGGCGCACGTCGGCCACCACCGCCTGCAGGTTCACATTGAGCTGGTTGAGCGCCTTGGCGAGTTCGCCGAACTCCACCGCGCCGCGCGCCTCGAGGCGCGCCGTCAGGTCGCCCGCGGCCATGGTGTTGGCAAAACGGATCGCGCCTTCGAGCGGCTTGAGCGTCTGGCGCCGCAGCAGCCAGGCCGCGAACAGCGCCACGCCCACCAGGGGCACGCCCATGGCCAGGTGGGCCTCGTTGCCCAGGCGCGCGCCGAACTCGCCGATCGCCAGCCCGGCGATGGCCAGTCCCACGCTGGTGAGCGTGATGCTGCGGCCCAGCGTGAGCCGCGTGGCGCGTTGCAGCGCGCCGCGCCAGCCCGCCATTTGCACCTGGCCGCGGTGCAGCCGGATGCGGTTCTGGCCCGACTCGCGCTCGGCGCGCATGCGCGCGTAGAGCTGCTCGGCGCCCTGCACCTGCTCGCGGGTGGGTTTGGTGCGCACCGACATGTAGCCCACCGGCTGGCCATTGCTCATGATGGGCGTGGCGTTGGCCATCACCCAGTAGTGGTCGCCGTTCTTGCGCCGGTTCTTCACCAGCGCCGACCAGGGCGAGCCGCTCTTGAGCGTTTCCCACATGTCGCGGAAGGCCTCGGGCGGCATGTCGGGGTGGCGCACCAGGTTGTGGGGCTGCCCGATGAGCTCTTCCCGGCTGTAGCCGCTCACGGCGATGAAGGCCGGGTTGCAGTAGGTGATGTGGCTCTGCAGGTCGGTGGTCGACACCAGGGTGACGCCGTCGGGGATGACGAACTCCTGGTGGGTCACGGGCAGGTTGACGCGCATGGCTGATCCTTCTTCTCATGAAGCGATCACCTGACCGCTCCGTATCGGAAGTATCGGCAGCCCTTTGCGCAAATGAAGCGGCAATTTGCAGGATTTGCGCCGGGCAAAACAAATCAATGGCTTTTGATCCAGATCAAGGTTTTTTCTCCAATTTAAGGATGGTGTAAGCGCCATTGCGTTGTTCGGCCGTGAAACGCACCTGGTCGCCCGCCTTGAGCGGGGCGAGCAGCGCGGGGTCGCTCACCTTGAAGACCATGGTCATGGGCGGCATGTCGAGGTTTTTGATTTCGCCGTGTTTGAGCGTGATTTCCTGTCCGGCGGTATTCACGCGGCGCACTTCGGCGTCGGTGAAAGGCAGATCGGCCGCCAATGCCGCAACACTCCAGACGGCCAATGCCAGAGGGATTATTCGGTGTTTCATGTGGGGAATTCCTGATTCAGCGGAAATAGGATTGGAAAACGCGGGCGCTGCCGTCGCGCAGCACCAGCAGCACGTCGTGGGGGTCTTTGCGGTTGCCGTAGACCGCGCCGTCCATGCCCGGGCTGCCCACGGGCATGCCGGGCACGGCCAGGCCGATGGCCTGGGGTTTCTCGGCCAGCAGGCGGCGGATCTCGCGCGCGGGCACGTGGCCCTCGATCACGTAGCCGCCCACCAGGGCGGTGTGGCACGAGCCGTGGCGCTCGGGCATTTGCAGCCGCCGGCGCATGGCGGTGTTGCCGGTGTCGAATGTCTGCACCGCAAAGCCGTCGGCCTTGAGGTGCTCGACCCAGTCGTGGCAGCAGCCGCAGTTGGGGTCCTTCCAGACCTGCACCACGGGCTGGGCCGCGGCCTGGCCCGCGGCCTTCACGCGCAGGGTGCCGCGCATGCCGGCCTCGAAGTGGCCCGCGATCAGGCAGGCGAACTCGAAGTCGCCCGCGCGGTTGAAGTGCCACACCAGCTCGCCCTGTTTGCCGGGCGGCACGTGGGCCATGTAGGGCTCCTCGTGCTGCATGCCCGGGTGCTTCTTCATGAGCTCGGCATGGGCCGCGAGCTCTTCGCGCGTGCCGAGCACGATCTCGTGCATCACCGCGCCCGCGTTCACCGCGCGGATGCGCAGGGTCTCGCCCTGGCGCACCTCGATGTGGTTGGGCGAGAGCTTCATGTCGTCGGTCATGCGCACGGTCACCGTGCGGCGCACGTCCTTGGCATCGCCGGCGATGCCCCAGGGCTTCTGCTCTTTCACCACCGCGGCCGCGCCGCCGTGGTGCGGCGCGTTGCCGTGGGCCCGCGCGGCGGGCAGGGCCAGGGCCAGCGGCAGCAGGGCCGGCAACGTGATCAGGGTTCTGCGTCGGTTGTTCATGGGGGGCCTTTCAATGGTGGGCATGGCCGCCGGCGGGCTTGCGCGCGCTGGCATCGGCCGGGTTCGGGTTGGGCGCGGCGCGCGGGGCCGCGGGCGCGCCGGTGGTGTCGACCAGCCGGGCCTGCGTGCCCGGCGGCTGGGCGTAGGGACCGGGGTCGCGGTAGTCGCCGGGCTTCTGGTCGGCGCGCACCTTGAACACGGTGAACATGCCGCCCATCTCGATCGGGCCATAAGGCCCGGTGCCGGTCATCATGGGGAAGGTGTTGGCGGGCAGCTCCATCTGCATCTCGCCCATGTCGGCCATGCCGCGCTCGCCCATCACCATGTAGTCGGGCGCCGCCTTTTGCAGCGGCTTCACCAGCCCGCGGTGGTCCACGCCGATCATGGTGGGCACGCCGTGGCCCATCGCACCCATGGTGTGGTGGCTCTTGTGGCAGTGCATGGCCCAGTCGCCGGGCTCGTCGGCGACGAACTCGATCTGGCGCATCTGGCCCACGGCCACGTCGGTCGTCACCTCGGGCCAGCGCGAGCCGCGGGGCGTGGGGCCGCCGTCGGTGCCGGTCACCTCGAACTCCACGCCGTGCAGGTGGATGGGGTGGTTGGTCATGGTGAGGTTGCCCACGCGCACGCGCACGCGCTCGCCCAGGCGCGCCACCAGCGGGCTGATGCCGGGGAATGCGCGGCTGTTCCAGCACCAGATGTTGTGCTCGAGCATGGTGTTGACCTGGGGCGTGCGGCTGCCGGGCGTGACGTCGAAGGCGTTGAGCAGGAAGCAGTAGTCGCGCTGCACCTCGTCGATCAGCGGGTGTTTGCCCTTGGGGTGCGTGACCCAGAAACCCATCATGCCCATGGCCATCTGCACCATCTCGTCGGCGTGCGGGTGGTACATGAAGGTGCCGGGCCGGCGCGCCACGAACTCGTAGACGAAGGTCTTGCCCACGGGGATCTGCGGCTGGTTGAGCCCGCCCACGCCGTCCATGCCGTTGGGCAGGCGCTGGCCGTGCCAGTGGATGGTGGTGTGCTCGGGCAGGCGGTTGGTGACGTAGATCCGCACACGGTCGCCCTCGACCACCTCGATCGTGGGGCCGGGGCTCTGGCCGTTGTAGCCCCAGAGGTTCACGTGGAAGCCCGGCGCCACCTCGCGCACCACGGGCTCGGCGACCAGGTGGAATTCCTTGACGCCGTTGTTCATGCGCCAGGGCAGGGTCCAGCCGTTGAGCGTGACCACGGGGTTGTAGGGCCGGCCCGCGCCTGTGACGCCTGGTGGCGTCCAGGGCGCGGCGGTGTCGGCCGAGGTCTGCTGCACGGCCTCGGGCAGGGCGGCCAGGGCCGTGCGGCCCACGCTGGCGGCGGCCACCGCGGTGGCCGCGCCGGTGAAGAAGTGTCGGCGTTGCATGTTCAGTGGCCTCCGGCGTCGGCTTGGGCGGCGGCCGCCGCGGGGGCGGCCGTGTCGGGCTGGTAGGGCGCGCCCGCGAGCAGGGCCCGCCAGCTCGCCTGCGCGCGCCACCCGGCGGCGCGCGCCTGTTGCGCGGTGTCGAGCGCGTCCAGGCGCTGTCGCGCGCTGGCCAGCAACTGCCAGGTGCTGTCGAACATGCCGTTGTAGCGCTGCTGGCTTTCCTGCTGCTGCGCGTCGGCCAGGCCCGCGATGTGGCGCTCGGCGTGTTGCGCGAACGCATGGCTCGCCTGCAGCCGGGCCCAGGCGCTGCGCGCCATGGCGCGGCGCTCGCTGGCACGCGCGATCAGGCGGGCGCGCTGTTCTTCGGCTTCCTGCAGGCGGGCATCACGCAGCAGGCCGAGCTGGTCGATGTGCGGCGGCATGGCCGGGCCCTGGCCGGGCTCCGGCAGGGCCTGCAGCGCGGCGTCGCGGGCGCTGTCCCAGGCACGCCAGCGGCCGTCGGGCAGGGCCGCGAAGGCGCGGCGCGCGGGCTCGCGTTCGAGCGCGAGCAGCGGGTCGGCGCGCAGCACGGCGGCCTCGACGCCGCCGTCGGCGGGCAGGCCGGCATCGGCGCGCTCGGGCAGCGCGGGCAGGCCGGGCGGCAGCCGCTCGGCCAGGGCCGCCACGGCCTCGGCCTGCCACAGGCCCATGAGGCCGGCCAGGCGTTCGATCGCGTCGCGCGCGGCCAGCTCGGCGTCGGCGCTGGCCTGCCAGGCGGCGGCTTCGATGGCCTGCTCCTGCATCAGCCGCGCGGCGGGCCAGTTGCCCACGCGCACCATGCGCCGGCCGAGCTCGCTGCCCTGGCGGCTGGCGTCGAGCACCGCGGCGCGCAGGCGGGCACGCTCGCGCGCCGCCACCGCGGCGATCCAGGCGTGCTGCACCTCGCGCACGTGCTCGGCGTAGGCGATGCGCACCCGCGCCTGTTCCAGCGGGTTCATGCCGGCGTGGGTGAAGAGCCCGGGCCGCAGGCGCAGCGAGGCACGCAGGACCTCGCCCACGCCGAGGGGCGTGGCGCTGGCCGCACGGGCCGGGGCGGGGCGGGTGTCGGCCTGTGCGGCTTCCCAGCGCAGCAGGTCGATGTGGCCGCGCGGGAACTCGGCCACGCGCTGGTTGGCCTCGCGCCAGAGGGCGCGGGCGGCCGCCAGGTCGGCCGGGCCGTCGGGGGTGTCCAGCCGTTGCGCGGGCGGCAGGACCAGGGTGGACACGGCCACCGGGGTGTCGGGATCGGCGGCGCGCAGGGCGTCGTCGGGCGGCCCGGCCCAGGCGGGCAGGGCCAGGGTCAGCGCCCACCACAGCGGCGCCGAACGGAAGGGGGTGTTCATGGGGTCTCCTGAAGGTCGAACCGGCGTTCGCCCGGCGCCGGACGGCGTCGAGCGGACGCACCAAGGGTGCGAAACCTCAGGCGATGGGCGGCTTGGTGGGCTGGCGCGGGGCCAGGCTGGCGAAACGCTGCTGGCGCTCGACCCGTGGCGCGTGCTCGATGGCGGTGACCGCGACCGCGGACGCGGGCGGGCTCAGGACCGGGCCGTTGCAGACCTCGCAGAGCAGGTGGGCTTGGGCGCCGGCGGGGCCGTGGTCGTTGTCGGCGGGCGCATCGGCCAGGGCCGGCGCGGCGTGCGGGCTGCCGTGGTCGCGGTGATCGTGGTGCTCGTGAGGGCGTTGGTCGTGGGGCGCGATGACCGCGTCGGCGGTGGCCACCACGGCCGTGGCGCCGTGGCCGCGGGCCTCGAACATGGACAGGGCCATGGCGTCACCGACCCAGCCGCGCAGGGGCAGCAGGGCGATGAGCAGGGCGATCCAGACGGCACGCATGGGGCGAATGATAGGCGCAGGGGCGGCGAAGTTCCGTGCTCAGGCGGCCGCAGCCAGGCGCCGGCCGGCCTGCTCCAGCCAGCCCTGCAGGTGGGCGTGCAGTTCGCTGTGGCTGAACGAGCAGCTCTCGCCATCGAACAGCGCGCTCGATTCCAGGCGGTCGAGCAATTGGTGGAGCACTTCGGTGAAGCGCGGCGGCAGCGCGGCCAGCAGCTCGGTCTGCGCGCGCAGGCGTTCGGCGGCCTCGTGGGGGCGCAGGCGGTCGGCCTGCAGCGCTTGCAGGGTGTCGCGCGCGGCGTGCAGTCGGGGGTCGTCCATGGGGGCGCGGGGCTCAGTGGGTGGTTGCGGTGCGCACGGCTTGCGGGGCCTGGGAGGCCTGGGCGGGCTCCACCGCGGGCGGCAGGACCAGGCCGCGGCGCATCATCACCGCGCGCAGCCGGTCGGGATGGTCCGTGATGATGCCATCCACGCCCCAGTCGATCAGGCGCTCCATGTCGCTGGTCTCGTTGACCGTCCAGGGAATCACGCGCAGGCCTTCTTCGCGCGCGCGTTCGAGCAGGCGCTGCGAGATGTCGTTGAAGTTCGGCGACCAGAGCCGGCCGCCGGCCGCGGCCACCATGGCGGGCGCGTCCTTGTGGCGCGCGAGCTGGGCCCCGGCCGACCAGACCCCACTTTCCAGGTTGTTCGATCGCGGGCGCTGGATGGTGAGAAAGGACAGCGGCATCTCGGGCGCCAGGCGCTGGGCGGCCTTGAGCACGCTCCAGTCGAAGCTCTGCAGCGTGCTGCGCCCGGCCATGCCGTGCGCCTGGATCACCGCCATCACCGCCTGCACGAAGGCCTCGGGCGCGGGCGATTCGTGCGGCCGCTCGGGGTTGCGCTTGAGCTCGATGCTGAAGCGCACGTGATCGGCGCGCAGCTTGCGGACCAGCTCGAACAGCGATGCGAGCGTGGGGATGCGCTCGCCGTCCACGGCCTGCTGCTGCGGGAAGTCGCGCGCGTAGCGGCTCGAGGGCACGATGCGGCCGACGTCGAACTCGGCGATCTGGGCGAGCGTGAGCGTGTTGAAGGGCTGGCCGCGCGACTGCAACCAGCGGCCGCTGGCGTCGCGCGTGATGTCGGGGTTGGGCGTGGTGTCGTGCGAGATCACGGGCACGCCTTCGGCGCTGAGCACCACGTCGAGCTCGAGCGTGCTGACGCCGATGGCCAGCGCGCGCTCGAAGCCCGCGAGCGTGTTTTCAGGGGCGAGTGCGCGGGCGCCGCGGTGGCCTTGCAGGTCGAAGGCCAGGGCGGCGCCGGCACACCACAGCGACAGGCCCAGGGCGGTGGTGCAGCCCCAGCGCAGCCAGGTGAGGCGGCGCGCGGGTGCGGGTTCCAGCGTTGGCATGGCGGTCTCCTTGATGCGCGGGCATTGTGCGCCCGCGCGGTGACCGTCTCAAGTCAATGCCCGAGGATCTTTGACAGGAAGTCCTTGCTGCGCTCGTTCTGCGGGTTGTTGAAGAAGGCCTCGGGCGTGTTCTGCTCGACGATCTGTCCCTGGTCCATGAAGATCACGCGGTCGGCCACGGCCTTGGCGAAGCCCATCTCGTGCGTCACGCACAGCATGGTGATGCCCTGGTTGGCGAGCTCGATCATCACGTCGAGCACCTCCTTGATCATCTCGGGGTCGAGCGCGGAGGTCGGCTCGTCGAACAGCATGATCTTGGGCGTGAGGCACAGCGCGCGCGCGATGGCCACGCGCTGCTGCTGGCCGCCCGAGAGCTGCAGCGGGTACTTCTGCGCCTGCTCGGCGATGCGCACGCGCTTCAACTGCTGCATGGCGCGTTCTTCGGCCTCTTTCTTGGGCATCTTGCCCACCCACATCGGCGAGAGCGTGAGGTTCTCGAGCACGGTGAGGTGAGGGAACAGGTTGAACTGCTGGAACACCATGCCCACGTTCTTTCGCACCTGGTCGATGGCCTTGATGTTGTCGGTGAGTTCCACGCCGTCCACCGTGAGCGTGCCCTGCTGGTGCTCTTCGAGCCGGTTGATGCAGCGGATCAGCGTGGACTTGCCCGAGCCCGAGGGGCCGCAGATCACGATGCGCTCGCCCTTGGCGACCGAGAGGTCGATGTCGCGCAGCACGTGAAAGTCGTTGCCGTACCACTTGTTGACTTTGTCGAATCGGATGATGGGTTCGCTCATGTTCTGTCTTTCAACGCGCCTTGCTGGCGGCCAGTTGTTTTTCGACCCACAGGCTGTAGCGCGACATGGCGAAGCAGCCCGAGAAATAGATGAGGGTGATGAAGAAGTAGGCCTCGAGCTTGAACGGGCGCCACTGCACGTCGGAGTTCAGGGCCAGGGCCAGCGCCCCCGTGAGCTCGTAGAGCGACACGATGGTGACCAGGGAGGTGTCCTTGAACAGCGAGATGAAGGTGTTCATGATGCTCGGCACCACCATGGACAGCGCCTGCGGCAGCACGATGAGCCGCTGCGTCTGCCAGTAGCCCAAGCCGAGCGAGTCTGCCGCCTCGAACTGGCCCTTGGGCACGGCCTGCAGGCCACCGCGCACCGTCTCGGCCATGTAGGCCGCGATGAACAGCGTGAGGCCCGCGATCACGCGAACCAGCACGTCGACCGTGACGCCCTGCGGCACGAACAGCGGGAACATGAACGAGGCCATGAACAGCACCGAGATCAGCGGCACGCCGCGCACCAGCTCCACGTAGAGCACGCAGATGGTGCGGATCGCGGGCAGCTTGGCGCGCCGCCCCAGGGCCACCACCACGGCGAGCGGGAAGGCCAGGAACAGCGAGATCACCGACAGCATGATGGTCAGCGGAAAGCCGCCCCAGAGCTCGGTGCGCACCGGTGACAGGCCCAGCACGCCGCCGCCCATGAGCGTGAAGAACAGCGCGAGGATGGCGATCCACAGCGCGATCAGCCAGCGCTTCCAGAAGGCGCGCATGCAGCTCACGACCAGGCCGCCGATGACGAGCAGGGTGGCCACGAGCGGTCGCCATTGTTCGTCGAAGGGGTAGCGGCCGAACAGGATGATGCGGTACTTCTCGGCCACCACGCCCCAGCACGCGCCCACGCCGCGCGCGGCCTGGCAGGCGTCGGCGTCGGGTCGGAACACGGCGCCCGCGATGATCCAGCGCCACAGGCCGGGCAGGGCCCAGACCAGCAGCAGCGCGATGAACAGCGTGGTGGCGGTGGAGCGCCAGTCGGCGAAGAGGTTGCGTCGGGCCCAGGCCACGGGGCCCGACTGGCGCAGCGGCGACGGCCGCGGCGCGATGGGTTGGAACTGTGCGCTCATGGGATCAGCGCTCCTTGATCGCCATGCGGCGGTTGTAGGCGTTCATCACCAGCGAGGTCGTGAGCGAGGTGCTCAGGTAGACCAGCATGATGATCGCGATGCATTCGACGGCGCGCCCGCTCTGGTTGATGGTGGTGTTGGCGATCGAGACCACGTCGGGATAGCCCACCACCACTGCGAGCGAGGAGTTCTTGGTGAGGTTCAGGTACTGGTTGGTGAGCGGCGGGATGATCACGCGCATGGCCTGCGGCAGCACCACGAGCTTCATCTTCTGCCGCGGGTTCAGGCCCAGCGCGGAAGCGGCCTCGTCCTGCCCGCGGCTGACCGACTGGATGCCGCCGCGCACCACCTCGGCCACGAAGGACGCGGTGTACATGGTGAGACCGATCAGCAGGGCCATGAACTCGGGCGTGAGCGCCATGCCGCCGTCGACCATGAAGGCCAGTTGCTCGGGCACGCTCCAGGCGCGCGGCATGCCGGCCACGACCCAGCCCACCAGGGCAAAGGCCACCAGCATGGCCAGCGGCGCCCAGAAGCGGTCGCCATCCTGGCCCGTGGCCTCGAAGCGCTGCTGCACGCGGCGGCGCCAGAACACGCCGGCCACCGCACCCACCGCGAGCCCGCCGAGCACCGCGCCCACGCCCGTGGTGGGCCATGGAAACGACAGGCCGCCCTTGCTCAGGAACACCAGGCCACCGAAGGCCCAGGCCTCGTTGGCCGCGGGCAGCAGTTCGATGAACACCAGGTACCACATGAGCAGCTGCAGCAGCAGCGGCACGTTGCGGAAGGCTTCCACGTAGCCGTAACAGAGGCCGCGCACCAGCGCGTTGCGCGAGAAACGGCCCACGCCCAGCATGACGCCCAGGACCGTGGTGAACACGATGCCCGCGATGGCCACCTTCACGGTGTTGAGCACGCCGACCCAGATCGCCTTGCCGTAGCTCTGGCTGGGGTCGTAGTCGATCAGTTTCTCGCCGATGTCGAAGCCGGCGTTGGCCCCGAGGAAATCGAAGCCGCTCTGGATGCCACGCGCGCGCATGTTGAGCTGCGTGTTGTGCGCGAGGTACCACAGGCCGAGCGCGAGCAGCGCCAGCGCGATGACCTGGTAGATCACGCCGCGCGTGGCACGGCTGTTGAGCGACCAGCGTCGGGAATGGGGAGGGGGGGATGCGGGGATGGTCAAGATGGACCTCGCCGTTGAAGGGCGGACACGAAAGGCGTCCGCCACGGCCAGCGCCGCCGCGAACGCACCGGAGAAGGCGGGTGGGGCCGCCGCGGCGGCCTCACCCGCGGGTGGCGCTCAGCGGATCGGCGGGGCGTAGAGCACGCCGCCCTTGGTCCAGAGGTTGTTGACGCCGCGCGGCAGCTGGATCGGCGTCTTGGGGCCGACGTGACGCTCGAACTGCTCGCCGTAGTTGCCCACGGCCTTGATGGCGCGGTACGCCCATTCCTTGTCGAGACCCAGCAGCTTGCCGGTGTCTTCGTTGCCCATGCCCAGGATGCGCATCACCGAGGGGTTGGTGCTGGAGCTCTTGAGCTGGTCGACGTTGGCCTGCGTGATGCCGTATTCCTCGGCCTCGATCAGCGCGAATCCCACCCAGCGCACGATGGCGGCGAAGTCGTCGTCACCGCGGCGCACGGCCGGGCCCAGGGGTTCCTTGGAGATCAGCTCGGGCAGGATCACGTGGTCGTCGGGCACCGCCATGTCCTTGGCGCGCGACGAGGCCAGGCCCGAGGCGTCGGTGGTGTAGGCCTGGCAGCGGCCCGAGGCGTAGGCGGCCAGCGCGGCTTCGAGTTTCTCGAACACCACGGGCTTGAGGCCCAGGTTGTTGGCGCGCGAGTAGTCGGTCAGGTTGAGCTCGGTGGTGGTGCCCGATTGCACGCAGACGGTGGCGCCCTTGAGCTGCTTGGCGCTGTTGACCTTGAGCTTCTTGGGCACCATGAAGCCCTGGCCGTCGTAGAAGTTCACCCCCGTGAAGGTCAGGCCCAGCGAAGCGTCGCGCGTGAGGGTCCAGGTGGTGTTGCGGGCCAGCAGGTCGATCTCGCCCGACTGCAGGGCCGTGAAGCGCTGCTGCGCCGTGAGCGGCACGTAGCGCACCTTGTCGGCGTTGCCCAGCAGGGCCGCGGCCACCGAGCGGCACACGTCCACGTCCATGCCGCTCCACTTGCCCTGGCTGTCGGCGGCCGAGAAGCCCGGCAGGCCGGTGTTGACCCCGCAGTTGAGTTCGCCGCGCTTCTTGATGGCGTCGACGTCCTTGCCCGCGTGCGCGGGCAGGGCGAGCAGCGTGGCGGCGGCGCACAGCGCCAGTGCGGTCAGCTTCTGGGAGGGGGATTTCATGCGGTCACTCCGGGTAGGGAAAGGGATTTCTCGGGCCACCGCCTCGCACCCGTTCGGTGCGGGAGCGGCTGCGGGGCACTGTAGTCCGCGCCTTTTGGGCGAGGGATCGGGGTTTACGTGGGCGGCTCATGCAAAGCTTTTATCGACTTATCGGCAGGCCGGCCCCGCTCGCCACGGTCGGCGGCATTGTCAGCACGTTCCATGCCATTGCCACCGCGCCGGTCGTGAGGCTTAGGTCGCTGCTGCGACAAACCCCGATGCGGTTTCGCAGCGGGCGACCGTATGCTGCTGTCCAGACGCCTAGGCCTTGTGGCCTGTACACAAGGCGCCACGACAGGAGACAAGCCGCCATGCAAGCCGCCCCGTCCGCGCCCGCGCGCGCCCACCACCGTGTCTGGCCGCGCCGGTTGCCGCACGCGCTGCAACCGCCCGCCACCTCGCTCTGGCACAACCTTGTGGTCAGCGCGCTGCGTTACCCGCACAAGCCCGCGCTGGTGTTCTTCGACCGGCAGACCACCTACGCGGAGCTGCTCGCGCAGGCCGAGCGCCTGGCGGCGCACCTGCGCACCCAGGGCGTGCAGGACGGCGACCGCGTGATCGTGTTCATGCAGAACTGCCCGCAGTGGATCGTGGCGTATTACGCCGTGCTGCGCGCCAATGCCGTGGTGGTGCCGGTGAACCCCATGAACAAGGCCGACGAGCTCGGGCACTACATCACCGATCCCGATGCCCGGGTGGCCATCTGCGCCGCCGATCTCGCGGGCGAACTGCTGAAGGCCAACGATGGCGTGCCCGAAGGCGCGCGCCTGCACCACCTGGTGGTGGCGCACTACGGCGACGCCATGGGGCCCGCGGCCGAGGTTCCGCCGGGCTGGCAGGCCTGGCTGGGCAGCCGCCATGAACGGCCCGTGCTGCCGGGCGGCAGCGTGGCCGACTGGGCCGAGGCCCTGGCCTGCACCGCCCCGCTGCCGGCGCACAACCGCGGTCCCGACGACCTCGCCGTGCTGCCCTACACCAGCGGCACCACCGGCCTGCCCAAGGGCTGCATGCACCCGCACCGCACCCTCATGCACAACGCGGTGGCCGCCAACCTCTGGGGCACCACCTCGCCCGAGACGGTGTCGCTGGTGGTGGTGCCGCTGTTCCACATCACCGGCATGGTGGCGGGCATGCACGCGGGCATCTACAGCAGCTCGACCATGGTGCTGATGCCGCGCTGGGACCGCGAACTGGCCGGGCAGCTCATCTCGCGCTGGCGCGTGACCAACTGGACCAACATCCCCACCATGGTGATCGACCTGCTGGCCAGCCCACGCTTCGACCAGTACGACCTCTCCAGCCTGGTCTACATCGGCGGCGGCGGCGCGGCCATGCCGCAGGCGGTGGCGCAGCGCCTGCTCGAGCAGTTCGGGCTGCGTTTCGTCGAGGGCTATGGCCTGACCGAAACCGCGGCGCCCTCGCACAACAACCCGCCCGACCACCCCAAGCAGCAGTGCCTGGGCATTCCCTTCATGAGCTGCGATGCGCGCGTCGTCGACCCCGACACGCTGCGGGAAATGCCGCCCGGCGAGGCGGGCGAGATCATCATCCACGGCCCCATGGTGTTCGATGGCTACTGGAAGCGCCCCGACGCCACGGCCGCGGCCTTCATCACCTTCGAGGGCAAGCGCTTCTTCCGCTCGGGCGACCTGGGGCGCGTCGACGAGGACGGCTACTTCTTCATCACCGACCGCCTCAAGCGCATGATCAACGCCAGTGGCTTCAAGGTCTGGCCGGCCGAGGTCGAGGCATTGATGTTCAAGCACCCCGCGATCGCCGAGGCCTGCGTGATCGCCACCCAGGACGCCTACCGCGGCGAGAGCGTGAAGGCCGTGGTGGTGTTGCGTGCCGACGCCCGCGGCCGCACCAGCGAGCAGGACATCCTCGACTGGTGTCGCGAGCACATGGCGGTCTACAAGGCGCCGCGCGAGGTGCAGTTCGTGGACGCGCTGCCCAAGAGCGGCAGCGGCAAGGTGATGTGGCGCTGGCTGCAGGAGCAGGAGGCCGCACGCGCCGCGGCGCCCATCGCCTAGGCACAATCGCGGCCCATGCCGTCCCTCGTCCAAGCCATCCGCCGCCTGTGGCAACCGCGCAATGGCCTGTTCTGGCTCATGCTCGGCTTCCAGGTGCTCTCCAGTGTGCTGGTGCTGTTCATCCAGGTGCGGCAACCGCCGCCGGGGCTGCGCCTGGCGCTGGGGCTGCTCGCCCTCACCAACAGCCTGCTGAGCTGGTGGTTGCTTGCCCGCTTGTGGCGCGAAAGCGATGCCGGCGAGACAAAGACCACGAACGCCCCGAAACGGTGACAACGCCCGTTACAAGTCGCGCGTTTTGTGCTGGAATGTCGCCGCGCGTCGGCCCTTGTGTGCCGGACGTCGCTTGCACCGCGCCGTACCCCACAACATGAAGCAATTCATTTCCACCCTGTTCGACACCGTGGCCCAGCGGCTGCACGGCACGGATTCCCGGCGCGACGACGACCCCTACCGCCTGGCCCGGGTGCGAAAAGCCATGCTGGAGCTGGTGGGTGACGCCAGCAACTGGGAGGCCGAGCAGCTGCGCCACCGCCTGCTGGTGGCCGAGTCGGCGCGGGCCCTGTGGTTCATGCGGCCCGACCTGCTGCAGTGGCTGTGCCGCGCCCAGGACGAGCGCGCCGCGATGGACCAGGTGATGGCCCTGCAGCCCCTGTTCGAAGGCCTGATCGAGACCTCGCTGCTCTCGTCGACGCGCCGCGACCGGCGCGACCGCTCCTACGGCGCCTGAGCCGGATCGGCCGGTACCGCGCTGCGGTAGGCGTGCCAGCTCGCGTGCCCGAGCACCGGCCCCGCCACGAGCAGGCCCGCCATCAGCGGCAGCGCCAGCGCGGCGCCCGTGAGCAGCACGATCAGCGCGCCCCAGGCGAGCATCACGCCCGGGTTCTCGAGGCAGGCGCGGATGCTCGTAAGGCCGGCCGTGATCGCGTCGGTGCCGCGGTCGAGGATCATGGGAATGCTCACCACGCTGGTGACGAAGATCAGGCCCGCGAACACCGCGCCCACCGAGCACCAGGTGATGAGGAATTCGAGGTTCTCGCCCGACAGCAGCTGGCCGAGCAGGCGCTGCGGATCGGGCATGCTGTTGAAGCTCACCGCGAACACCACGAGCGAGGCGCGGCCCCAGAGCATCTCCAGAATCAGCAGCACGCCGCCGAAGATGGCCAGCGTGCCCTTGGACGGCCACCAGGCACCCAGCGAGTCGCCCAGCCGCGGCGTGCCGCCGCGTTGCAGCACGCGGCTGGCGTGGTAGAGCCCCAGGCACAGCAGCGGCCCCACCAGCAGAAAGCCCGCCGACAGGGCCAGCACATAGGCCGGCGCGGCGCGGAACACCCACAGCAGCGCCTGGCCCATGGCCAGGAAACACGCGCCGTAGAACAGGCCGATGCCGGGGCAGCGCACGAAGTCGGCCCAGCCCGCGCGCAACCAGCGCCAGGGGTCGCTGGCGCGCAGCGCGGCCACGCGCGGGCCGATGGCGGCGGGCGCCGGCCCGGGCGGCGGCGGGGTGGGGTCGGTGGCGGCGTTCATGGGCCGATTGGGCCACCGCCGCGCGCGCACGCGGCCAAGGGCTTACCCGGGGAAGGCCCGGGGTCGCCGGCCTACACTTGCCGGCATGTCCGCCGCCGAGTTTTCGCCCCCTTACCTTTCCCCCAACGCCATCGACACCGCGCTGCGCGAGCGCGGTGTGGGCCTGCTCAGCGGTGAAGACACCGCGGCCTGGATCGGCGTGCCGCTGGCCGAGCTCAAGGCGCTCGAACCCCACTGGGACCGCCTGGTGGCGGACGGCTACCTCAAGGACGGTGGCCGCTACCGCCAGCGCCGCCACAGCTGCTTCGTGGTGGACGGTGGGCGGGTGCAGCCGGTGCCGCACCGCGCCCACTGGCAGCCGGTGGAATACAACGCCTTGCACGGCGGCATGCAGCGCTGGTTCGAGCCCATGGAGCCGGCCATGGTGGCTGCGCCCGCCTGGACGCGGCTGCTGCAGCGCCTGGCCGCCTCGGCCGACGCCTTGCGCGGCGCGCAGCCCTGGTACGTCGAGGCCCACCCGTTCCGCATCGACACCACCGACGGCATCGGCCGCCCCACGCCCGAGGGCGCTCACCGCGACGGCGTGGACCTGGTGGCGGTGTTCCTCGTGGGGCGCCACGCGATCAAGGGCGGTGAAAGCCGCGTGTTCGAGGCCAACGGCCCGAATGGCCAGCGCTTCACGCTGCGCGACCCGTGGTCGCTGCTGCTGCTCGACGACCCGCGCGTGATCCACGAAAGCACGCCCATCCAGCCCGAAGACCCCGAGGGCCACGGCTGGCGCGACACGCTGGTGGTGACGCTGCGCGCCGGCGGCTTCCAGGGCGGCTGAGACCATGGGCGCGATCGCGCGCTTGAAGCAGTGGGCGCGCGGCCTCAAGCGCGACGCCATGACCCTGTGGTTCGCCCGCCGCCACCCGCAGACGCCCTGGGCGGTGAAGCTGCTGGTGCTGATGGTGGTGGGCTACGCGCTGAGCCCGATCGACCTCATCCCCGATGCGATCCCGGTGCTGGGCCTGCTCGACGACGCGCTGCTGCTGCCCTTGCTGATCGCGCTGGCCTTGCGGCTGCTGCCGCCCCAGGTGCTCAGCGACGCGCGCGCCGAGGCCGATGCCTGGCAGACCGCGGGCCACGCGCGGCCGCGCAGCCGCCTGGGAGCGGCAGTGATCGTGGGCCTGTGGGTGCTGGCCTTGGCGGGCCTGGGGTGGTTGGGCTGGCGCGCGTGGGACGGCGCGGGCGCCTGAGCGGAGCGCTTCAGCCTTTGCGTCGACGGCCGCTGCCGTAGGCCGGTGGTGCCGGTTCTTCGGTCCGTACCTCGACGAGCCGGCCCGTCGCATATTTATGCAGCACGCTGGCGATCAGCGTCTGGTAGGGCATGCCTTCTTCCAGGGCCCTGGTCTGGATGTCCTGCAGATCGCCCGACGTCAGGCGAATGTTCACGCGTCGGTCTTTGATGGACGTGGCACGGGCCGCTGCACGCGCCTTGGCCAGTTCGCTGCGCGTGGCCACCGATCTGAGTTGTCCCTTCTCGAAGGCAGCCAGCAAATCCGATTCGTAGGCGTCAAGCTTGGGCATCGTTGGCTCCGAGGGACAGGTAGTCGCGCGTGGCTTTTCGGCTGGGGATGATGGTCTTGAGGAAGCTGTGATCGGTGTCTGGCACAAAGGGCACCAGGTGCACATAGCCATCGAGTGCCACAACAAGGATCTTTTGGCCCGGGTACCGCGAGGCGTTGGGATGGACCACGATGTCGAGCAGGCCGCCATTCTCGATGGCCACCACGATGGCCTCGAATGAGACGCCGCGTTGGGCCAGCAGGGCAGCGTTCTTTTCGGGACTCCACCGAAACGGCTTCATGGCCGCATTCTAGGCATGTGTGCCTTTTCGGCACACACCGTCACGTCGCCTCACACCCCGCCCGTGGGGTGCGTCGGGTCCACCCACAGCACCGTCTCGGGCTTCTCGGCCGGCTCGATGTCGAGGTTGACCGCCACCGCCTGGCCGTCGCTGCGGCACAGCACGCATTCGAGCACCTCGTCGGCGCTGGCGTTGATCTCCTGGTGCGGCACGTAGGGCGGCACGTAGATGAAATCGCCCGGGCCGGCCTCGGCGGTGAACTCGAGCTGATCGCCCCAGCGCATGCGCGCGCGGCCCTTGACCACGTAGATCACGCTTTCGAGGTGGCCGTGGTGGTGGGCGCCGGTCTTGGCGTCGGGGTGGATGGTGACGGTACCGGCCCAGAGCTTCTGCGCGCCCACGCGCGCGAAGTTGATCGCCGCCTTGCGGTCCATGCCCGGGGTGGAGGGCACGTTGCCGTCGAGCTGGTTGCCGGGCACCACGCGCACGCCGTCGTGCTTCCAGCGCGGCTCGCCGTGGTCGTGGTCGTGGGCATGTCCGTGCGGGTGGGCGTCGTCGGGGTGGTGCTCGTGGGCCATGGGGTGCTCCTCGGGGATGACGCGAGTGTGCCAGCGGCGCGGGCGCGATGGCCCGACAATCGCGGGTTTTCCCGCAGCCCCCACGGAGACCCGCCTTGCCCCTGCCAGACCCCGCACCGCGAAAGGCCATGCACACCCGCCGCGTCACCTACCAGGGCTTCCAGCGCGAAGACGGCCTGTGGGACATCGAAGGCGAGCTGCACGACAGCAAGCCCTTCGATTTCCACATCAAGGGCGAGCGCGAGTGGAAGGGCGGCGAGCCGGTGCACCACATGCGCATCCGCGTCACCTTCGACGATGCCATGGTGATCCGCGCCATTGACGTCGCCATGGACGCGTTCCCGCACCAGCCCTGCCCGCAGGCGCTGCCGCCCATGCAGCGCATGGTGGGCGAGGTGCTGGGCAAGGGCTGGCGCCACACCATCCAGCGGCACCTGGGCGGCATCGAGGGCTGCACCCACCTGCGCGAGCTGCTGTTCAACCTGGCCACGGCCGCCATGCAGACGCGCGTGGGCTCGTTCTCGCTCAGCAGCGACGGCCGGCCGCCGCCGCACCTGGGCCAGTGCCGCTCGTGGGACTTCGACGGCCCGGTGGTGGAGAAGGTCTACCCCATGTTCTTCCGCTGGCGGCCGCCGGCCCCGCGCGAGCCCGCGGACCAGGGCGCGACCTGAAAAATTGCTTAACCCGGCGTTGCGGGCGCCTTTCTCCCGCCGCCATGGGTTGACGCCGCGCGAGCGGCCGGCGTGCAATCGCTCCACCCAACGAGGAGGGGTGAAAACATGACCAACAACGCAAAACGCACGCGCTGGTGGCGCGTGCTGGGCATCGGCCTGGGCAGCGTGCTGCTGCTGGCGGCCGCGGCCCTGGCCACCGGCCTGTTCCTGGCCGAACGCAAGATGCAACGCCGCGTGGAGCTGCCCGGCCTGCAGGCCGTGGCCTACCGCAGCGACGCCGTTGCGCTGGAGCGCGGGAGCTACCTGTACGCCTCGCGCGGCTGCGTGGACTGCCACGGCGCCAACGGCGCCGGCCGCACCTTTGCCGACGAGGGCGGCCTCGTCATCGCCGGCCCCAACATCACCCCCGGCCCGGGCGGCGTGGTGGCGGCCTACCAGCCGATCGACTGGGTGCGCGCCATCCGCCATGGCGTGAGCCCGCAGGGCCGCGCGTTGATGGTGATGCCGAGCGAGGACTACAACCGCTTCACCGACGACGACCTGGCCGCGCTCGTGGCCCACATCCGCGCGCTGCCCCCGCAAAGCGGCCAGGGCGCGGTGGTGAAGTTGCCGCCGCCCGTGAAGGCGCTCTATGGCTTCGGCGCCATCAAAGACGCCGCGGCCAAGATCGACCACTCGCTGCCCCCGCAAGCCCCCGTGCCCGAGGGTGTGACGCTCGAACACGGCCGCTACGTGGCCAACATGTGCATCGGCTGCCACGGCGCTTCGCTGGCCGGCGGCAAGATCCCCGGCGGCCCGCCCGACTGGCCGCCGGCCTCGCGGCTCAAACCGGGCGAGGGCAGCGTGATGGGGCGCTACCCCGATGCCGAGGCGCTGATCGCGCTGTTCCGCAGCGGCCAGCGGCCCGACGGCACGGTGGTGAAGGTGATGCCTTTCGAGTCGCTGCGCGCCATGAGCGAGACCGACCTGAGGGCGCTGCACCTGTACCTGAAGGGCCTGCCCGGCTGAGCGCGCGAAGCGGGCCCGCCGCCCTCAGGCCACCACGGCCCCATACACCAGGCCGCGCATCGCGCCCCGGTAGTGCACCCGCTGGTTCGGCGCCTGCGCCATGAAGACCGCGAACAGGTCGAGCGCCGGGTCGACGAAGAAGTGCGTGCCGCCGATGCCGCTCCAGTGGTAGGTGCCCACCGAGCCGTGCACCGCCGCCTCGCCCGCTGCGGTGCGCACCGCAAAGCCCAGGCCGAAGCCGTGGCCGGGGGGCAGCAGCGGGTTGTCGGCGTGGGGCACGCTCGCGCCCAGGTGGTCGGCTGTCATGAGCGCCAGGGTGTGCGGCGACACGACGCGCACGCCACCGAGTTCGCCGCCGTTCAACAGGCATTGCAGAAAGCGCGCGTAGTCGTGCGCGGTGGACATGAGCCCACCGCCGCCCATTTCGAGCCGGGGCACTTCGCGCGGGTCGTGCAGGGGCATCTGCACGCCGCCGTCGGGGTCGTGCCCGAAGGCTTCGGCGATGCGGTGGTGCCGATCGGGCGGCACGTGAAAGGCCGTGTCGTGCATGCCCAGCGGGTGCAGCAGGGTTTCGCGCAGGTGATCGCCCAGGCCCTGGCCGGTGACCACCTCGATCACGCGGCCCAGCACGTCGGTGGCGCGGCTGTAGGCCCAGGCGCTGCCGGGCTGGTGGGCCAGGGGCAGGGCGGCCAGGCGTTCGCAGAGTTCGGCGTTGGTCTGGTCGCGCCGGCCCAGGCCGGCCTGGGCGTAGAGCGCGTTCACATGCCCGTTGCCGGTGAACTCGTAGGTGAGGCCGGCGGTGTGGCGCAGCAGGTCCTGCACGGTGCCGGGCCGGGTGGCGGGCACCAGCGCCACCCCATGCGGGCCGGGCACGGCCACCTGCTGGCGCAGGAAGCCGGGGATGTACTGGCCCACCGGGTCGCTCAGTTGCAGGCGGCCCTGTTCCACCAGGCGCATGGCCGCCACCGAGACGATGGGCTTGGTCATGGAGTAGATGCGGTAGATCGCATCGGGGCGCAGGGGCTCGTCGCGCCCGGGGTCGCGGCGGCCCACGCAGGCGTCGAGCACCACCCGGCCGCGCCGCGCGATCAGCAACTGCGCGCCGGGCAGGCGACCGCGCTCCACCTCGTGCTGCAGCCAGCGCACGATGTGCTGCGTGCGCTCGGGGCACAGGCCCTGTTCGGCCGGGGTGGCCACGGGCAGGCCGTGGGTGCTCATCGGCCGTAGCGCTCGCGGGCCAGCGCCGCGCCCTTGGCCAGCGCGTCGAGCTTGGCCAGGGCCACCTCGCGGCTCATGGGCGCCAGGCCGCAGTTGGTGCAGGCGATGAGCTTGTCGCGCGGCACGTATTGCAGCGCCTGGCCGATGGTCTCGGCCACCTGCTCGGGCGTTTCCACGGTGTCGCTGGCCACGTCGATCACGCCCACCATCACCTCTTTGCCCTGCAGCAGCGCCATCAGCTCGGGCGGCACGTGCGAGTGGAAGCACTCCAGGCTCACCTGGTCGATGCGGCTCTTCGCGAGCGCGGGGAACACCTGCTCGTACTGGCGCCATTCTTCGCCCAGGGTTTCCTTCCACTTCACGTTGGCTTCGATGCCGTAGCCGTAGCAGATGTGCACGGCGGTTTTGCAGGTCAGGCCCTGTGCGGCGCGCTCCAGCGCCTTCACGCCCCAGTCGGCCGCTTCGGCCATGTAGACGTTGAAGGCGGGTTCGTCGAACTGGATGATGTCCACGCCATCGGCCTGCAGCGCCAGCGCTTCCTGGTTGAGCAGTTCGGCGAAGGCCATGGCCATCTTCACCTTGTCGCCGTAGTAGCGGTCGGCCACGGTGTCGACGATGGTCATGGGGCCGGGCAGCGTGAACTTGAGCGGCTTCTTCGTGTGCTGGCGCGCGAGCTGCGCCTCGAAGGCGTGCACGCGGCCCTTGAGCTTCAAGGGCGCCACCACCTGCGGCACCAGGGCGTCGTAGCGGTTGTTGCGGATGCCCATCTTCACCTTGTTGATGAAGTCGATGCCTTCCACGTGTTCCACGAAGCCGTGCACGAAGTGCTGGCGCGCCTGCTCGCCGTCGCCGATCACGTCGAGGCCGGCGTCTTCCTGCGCCTTGATCCACAGCAGCGTGGCGTCGGCCTTGGCCTGCTGCAGCTCGGCGCCCTCGGCCTTCCACTGCGGCCAGAGTTTCTGCGTTTCGGCGAGCCAGGCGGGTTTGGGCAGGCTGCCGGCGATGGCGGTGGTGAACAGCATCTTGTCTCCTGATTTCCTGTCGAGAGGTGCCGCGGAACCGGCTTTGCCGGGCCGCTGGCGCCGCCCCCTGGAGGGGGTCGCGCGCAGCGCGGCGGGGGTGCGCGTCACGCGCGCTCGAATACCGCGGCAATGCCCTGGCCGCCGCCGATGCACATGGTGACCAGCGCGTAGCGCCCGCCGGTGCGCTGCAGCTCGTGCACCGCCTTCACGGTGATCAGCGCGCCGGTGGCGCCGATGGGGTGGCCGAGCGAAATGCCCGAGCCGTTGGGGTTGACCTTGGCGGGGTCGAGGCCGAGGTCGCGGATCACCGCGCAGGCCTGGGCCGCGAAGGCCTCGTTGGCCTCGACCACGTCGATGTCCCGGATGCTCAGCCCGGTCTTCTTGAGCACGGCCTGCGTGGCCGGCACCGGGCCGATGCCCATGTACTTCGGGTCCACGCCCGCATGTGCGTAACCCACCAGCCGCGCCAGCGGCTTGAGGCCGCGCGCCTTCACCTCGGCGCCGTTCATGAGCACCACGGCCGCGGCAGCGTCGTTCAGGCCCGAGGCATTGCCCGCGGTGACGGTTCCGTTCTCTTTCACGAACACCGGCTTGAGCTTGGCCATGTCTTCGAGCGTGGCGTTGGCGCGGAAGTGCTCGTCGGTGTCGAAGGCGACCTCCCCCTTGCGGGTCTTGAGCTTCACGGGAACGATCTGGTCCTTGAAGTACCCGGCCTCGGTGGCGCGCTGGGCGCGGTTGTGGCTCTCGACCGCGAGCTTGTCCTGCTCGTCGCGGGCAATGCCCCACTTGGCCGCGATGTTCTCGGCCGTGACGCCCATGTGGATGGTGTGGAAGGGGTCGTGCAGCGCGCCGACCATCATGTCCACGAGCTGGGTGTCGCCCATGCGCGCGCCCCAGCGCGTGTTCAGGCTGGCATAGGGCGCGCGGCTCATGCTCTCGGCGCCGGCGCCGATGGCGATCTTCGCGTCGCCCAGCAGAATGCTCTGCGCCGCCGACACGATGGCCTGCAGGCCCGAGCCGCACAGGCGGTTCACGTTGAAGGCCGGCGTGCCTTGTGCGCAGCCGCCGTCGAGCGCGGCCACGCGCGAGAGGTACATGTCGCGCGGCTCGGTGTTGACCACGTGGCCGAACACCACGTGGCCCACGTCGTCGCCGCTCACCTGGGCGCGCGCGAGCGATTCGCGCACCACGAGCGCGCCGAGCGCGGTGGGCGGGCTGTCTTTGAGGCTGCCGCCGAAGGTGCCGATGGCGGTGCGCACGGCGCTGACGACGAAGACGTCTGTGGACATGTCGGTTTTCTCCAGGGAATCGATCGGGGAAGGGGAACGCGGCATCCTAAGCCGCGCGGATCAGAAGGCCTGTCGCGCAAGCACGCGCAGGCGCTGGCCATCGGCCTCGGGCCGCGCCACGAAGACCTCGCCCATGGCGGGGTTCTCGCCCGTGAGCGCGGTGATGTTGACCTGGTGGGTCACGAGCATCCAGTTGGCGGGCGCGCGCAGGCCACGCACGGCCGCGAGCACCGCGCGCGTCTGCGCGTCGCGCTCGCCCGCACCGTCGAAAAAGGAATTGACCGGCGCCCACACCGTGTGGCGGCCGAAGGCGAGCTGTGCGGTGTCGATGCAGCGGCACCAGGCGCTGCTGCGCACCTCGTCGAGGCGGATGCCTTCGCGCCGGAAGGCCTCGCCCACGCGTCGCGCCTGCTCGCGGCCTTCGGCGCTGAGGTTGCGCTGCGTGCCGCATTCGCCCAGGCGGAACCCGGGCGGATCGCCCACGCCGGGCTCGGTGCGCGCGTGGCGCATCAGCACCACGTTGGCGCCTTCGCGCAGCAGGGTCCAGAAGTCGCGGTTCTGCGCCCGGGCGCCGCCCGCGGCGAGCAGGGCGGTGGCGGCGATGAAGCGGCGTCGTTGCAGCATGGGCTCCTCGGGGGTGGCGGGGTTCAGGCGTCGCGCACGTCGGCAACGGGGTGCTGACCGAAGTCGGGTCGATCGAGCCAGGCCAGCACGCGCTGCGCCGCGCCCTCGGGCGTGCTCAGCAGGCCTTTCTCGCGCAGATCGACGAAGCGCTGGCGGTCGGGAAAGCCTTGCGGGTCGCCCGCGCGCAGCTGCTGCTGCATGTCGGTGTCGATCACGCCGGGCGCGAGCGAGACCAGGCGCGCGCCGCGCGGGTGATGCGCTTCGTCGAGCGCGGCGCAGCGCGTGAAGTGGTCGAGCCCGGCCTTGGCCGCGCAATAGGGCCCCTGCGCGGCCATGGCGTTGCGGCCCAGGCCCGACGAGATGTTGAGCACCTTGCGCGGGCCGGACCAGCCCGCCTCGGCCCAGGCGCGCGTGGCCGCGAGAAAGGCCGCGGTGAGCTGCATGGGCGCTTCCAGGCCCACGCGCAGCGCGTTGGCGAGCTGCTCGGGCGGGCAGTCGTCGATCGGGCCGATGCGTGGGATCACGCCCGCGTTGTTGATCAGCGTGGCGCTGGCGATTTCGGCGGGCCGCAGGCTGGCGAGCCAGTTGGCCAGGCGCTCGCGCGCGCCCGCGGTGTCGGCCAGGTCTTGCGACCACTGCACCAGCGGTGCGCCGGCCGCGTCGGCCTGGGCCTGCAGCTCGGCGCTGATCTGGCGCGACAGGCACAGCAGCAGCCGGTTGGGCGCGAGCAGCTGGCGCGCCATGGCCAGGCCCATGCCGCGCGAGGCGCCGGTGAGCACGGTGAGGTGGTGGGGGGCAGTCATGGTGAGGGCTTCAGAAAGGGCAGGGGCTGTGGAATTCGAGCGGCGCGCCGCTCACGGGGTGGGGCAGTGCGAGCCAGCCCGCGTGCAGCAGCAGGCGGTCGGCGAGCGCGCGCTGGGCCTCGCTGGCGTACAGCGGGTCGCCCACGATGGGGTGGCCGATGGCCTGCAGGTGCACGCGCAGCTGGTGGGTGCGGCCGGTGACGGGTTCGAGCTCGAGCCGCGTGCCGGGGCCGTGCTGGGGGCTGGCGAGCCGCCAGCGCGTGAGGCTGGGCTTGCCGTGCTCGGCGTGCACGATGCTGCGCGGCCGGTTGAGCCAGTCGATCATGAGCGGCAGCTCGATGGTCTGCCAGCCGTTGGCCGGGTCGGGGTTGCGCAGTTCGCCAGCCACCACCGCGGTGTAGCGCTTGTGCACGCGCCGCTTTTCGAAGTGCATGGACAGCGCGCGCTGCATGGCCAGGCCGCGCGCCAGGATCACCAGGCCCGAGGTCGCCATGTCGAGCCGGTGCACCACCAGCGCGTCGGGCCAGCGCGCCTGGGCGCGCGCGCTCAGGCAGTCCTGCTTGTCGGGGCCGCGGCCGGGCACGGCGAGCAGGCCCGCGGGTTTGTCGAGCACCACGAAGGCCGCGTCCTCGTGGACGAGCGTGAGCCCGCCGCCGGACAGGGCGAGGGCGGTGGGCGTGGGCAGGCCGGTCATGGGGGACATTGTCCCCCGAGGACAATATCCCCCCATGTTGCTGCTCGCCCCCATGGAAGGACTGCTCGACGCCACCCTGCGCGATGTGCTCACGCGCCTGGGCGGCGTCGACCGCTGCACGAGCGAGTTCATCCGCATCACCAACACCCTGCTGCCCGAGCGCGCCTTCATCCGTGTGGTGCCCGAGCTGCTCAACGGCGGGCGCACCGCGGCCGGCGTGCCGGTGCGGCCCCAACTGCTCGGCTCCGACCCGCAATTGCTGGCCGAGAACGCCGCGCGCCTGGCCACGCTGAACCCGCCGGGCATCGACCTGAACTTCGGCTGCCCGGCCAAGACCGTGAACAACAGCCGCGGCGGCGCGGTGCTGCTCGACGAGCCCGAGCTCGTGGGTCGCATCGTGGCCGCGGTGCGGCGCGCGGTGCCGGCGCAGGTGCCGGTGTCGGCCAAGATGCGCCTGGGTTACCTGGACGACGCGCGCGCCGAAGACAACGCGCTCGCCATCACCGAGGCCGGCGCCGACGAGCTCGTGATCCACGCGCGCACCAAGGCCCAGGGCTACAAGCCGCCCGCGCACTGGGCGCGCATCGCGCAGGTGGCGCAGGCGCTGCCCGCCAAGCGCCCGGTGCTGATCGCCAACGGCGAGGTCTGGACCGCCGAGGACGCCGCGCGCTGCCGCGCGCTCACGGGCTGCGAGCACCTCATGATCGGCCGTGGCCAGATCACCGACCCCGGGCTCGCGCACGCCATCCAGGGCGGCGAGCCGGTGCCGTGGTCGCGCATCGTGCCGCTGCTGCCGCTGTTCTGGGCCCGCGTGAGCGCGCGCGTCGAGCGGCGCCACCGCGCGGGCCGGCTCAAGCAGTGGCTCAACTACCTGCGGCACCGCCACGCGGCGGCGCAACAGGCCTTCGACGAGCTGCGCCTACACCACGATCCCGAGGCGATCGCGGCCTGGATCGAGCAGGCCCAGCAGCGCTGGGGCCGCCCGGAAGCGGCCGAAGCACGAAGCGCGCAACCGTGTTAACTTCCGGCCCCCGTTCCGCCAGACCCTTCGCCCCTATGTCTTCCCTGCCACAACGGCTGGCCGCCCTCGGCCCCGAGCGCCTGCGCGGCATGCGCCGCGGGCTCGAGAAGGAAAGCCTGCGTTCGCAGCCTGACGGCAAGCTGGCGCTCACGCCGCATCCCGTGGCGCTGGGCAGTGCGCTCACCCACCCCCACATCACCACCGACTACAGCGAGTCGCAGCTGGAGCTCATCACCGGCGTGCACGCCAGCGTGGAAAGCATGCTGGCCGAACTCACCGAGGTGCACCAGTTCGTGCTGCGCACGCTCAAGGCCCAGGGCGACGAGCGCCTGTGGGTGTCGAGCATGCCCTGCGGCCTGCCGCCCGACGAGACGATTCCCATCGGCCGCTACGGCACGTCCAACGTGGGCCGCGCCAAGAGCGTCTACCGCATGGGCCTGGGCCACCGCTATGGCCGGCGCATGCAGACCATCTCGGGCATCCACTACAACTGGTCGCTGCCCGGCGTGGACAACGACGGCTACTTCGCGCTGATCCGCAACTTCCGCCGCCACGCCTTCCTGCTGCTCACGCTGTTCGGCGCTTCGCCGGCCGTGTGTTCGAGCTTCGTGGAAGGCCGCCCCCACGAGCTGCAGAAGCTCGGCGCGAGCGGCACGCTGTACATGCCGCACGGCACCTCGCTGCGCATGGGCCGGCTCGGTTACCAGAGCGAAGCCCAGGGCACGCTGGCCGTGAGCTACAACGGCCTCGAAGGGTATGCGGCCTCGCTGCACGACGCGCTCACGCGGCCCTGGCCGGCCTACGAAACCGTGGGCATCCGCAACCCCGGTGGCGACTACAACCAGCTCGCCACCACGCTGCTGCAGATCGAAAACGAGTTCTACGGCACCATCCGCCCCAAGCGCGTCATCTTCCCGGGTGAGCGCCCGCTGCACGCGCTGCGCGAGCGCGGGGTCGAGTACATCGAGGTCCGGCTGATGGACCTCAACCCCTTCGAGCCCATCGGCATCGACCCGATGACGCTGCGCTTCCTCGACGTGTTCCTGCTGCACTGCCTGCTCGCCGACAGTCCGCCCGACACGCCGGGCGAGATCCGCGAGCTCGCGCAGAACCAGCACCTGACCGCCGCGCGCGGCCGCGAGCCCGGGCTGGAACTGCTGCGCCGCGGCGCGCCCGTGAAGCTCACCGACTGGGGCCTGGAGATCATCGAGCAGTTGCAGCCCATCGCCGACGCGCTCGACGATCTGGGCGGCACCGACGCCCATGCGCTCGCCGTGGCGCATGCGCGCAGCTCGCTGCGCCAGCCCGACCTGCTGCCCTCGGCGCGAGTGCTCAAGGCCATGGCGAACGAGCACGGCGATTCCTTCATCGGCTTCGTGCGCGCGCAATCGCAGCGCACGCACGAGCAGCTGCTGGCCCTGCCCTGGAGCGAGGCGCAACAGGCCCGCTTCGTGGCCATGGCCGAACGCTCGATCGAAGACCAGCGTGACATCGAGGCCAACGACAGCCTGCCGTTCGAGATCTACCGCCAGGAATACGTGTCGGCCGACCGCCTGGGCCGCGCGCGCGCCGCAGCGCCGGCGCTGGGCGCGGTCACGGTGTGAGTGTGGGGCGGCGCGGGCTCAGGCCTCGCCGCCGAATTTCTTGACGAGGTTGGCGATGTACTTGTCGACCAGCTTCTCGAACTCGGCCTCGACCACCGGGGCCACCACCATCTTCATGAGGCCGGGCAGCGGCACGTCCACCGTGCCCTCGATCGCGAGTTCGAGCGCGGTCGACTTGCCCTGATCGCTGATCTTCCAGTGGCCGCCCACCTGGGCGTTGCCCACGCCTTTCACCGGGTTCCACTTCACGCTGCCGGTGCCCTTGGCGGCGTCGAACTTGCTCGTGTACTTGCTCGCGTACACGGTCTGGATGTTCACCTGCGCGGTGCCCACTTTCTCCATCTCCCACTGGTAGGCACCGCCGCCCAGGTCGGTGAGCTTCTCGACCTTGGGAAAGTGCGCCACCGACGCGGGCACGTCGGACAGCAGCTTGAACACGTCGGCGGCCTTGGCCTTGACGGCGAATTCGTAGCCGAGGTCGATCTTGACGGTGATGGCCATGGGTGCCTTTCGTGCAGCAGCGGTGCGAAGGGGAATCGGGCGCCGGTCATTCTAGGCAGACTCCCCGGGCCGGGCGCCTGCGGGCTTACCCAGGGCACAATGCGACCCCCGCCCCTTCGCCCACCGCCCCGTTTCCCGCACCCCCATGAGCGTCCAGTGGTTCCCCGGTCACATGCACCTCACGCGCCAGGCCATCGCCGACCGCGTGAAGACCATCGACGTCGTCATCGAGATGCTCGACGCGCGCCTGCCCGGCTCGAGCGCCAACCCGCTGCTTGCCGACCTCACGAAGAAGCGCGCCACGCTCAAGGTGCTCAACAAGCAGGACCTGGCCGACCCCGAGCGCACGGCGGCCTGGCTCGCGCACTACAACGCGCAGCCGGGCACGCGCGCCATCGCCCTCGACGCGGGCCACACCGCGCCCGCGCGTGCGCTGGTGGCCGCCTGCCGCGAACTCGCGCCCAACCGTGGCGGCATGGCCAAGCCGCTGCGGGTGCTGATCTGCGGCGTGCCCAACGTGGGCAAGAGCACGCTGATCAACACGCTCATGGGCAAGCGCTCGGCCAAGACCGGCGACGAGGCCGGCGTGACGCGCACTGAGCAGCGCGTGGCGCTGGCCGACGACGTGTACCTGTTCGACACGCCGGGCGTGCTGTGGCCGCGCATCGTGGTGCCGCAAAGCGGCATCCACCTGGCGGCCAGTGGCGCCGTGGGCCGCAACGCCTACGACGACCAGGAGGTGGCGCTCGAACTGCTCGACAACCTCAAGCTCGCTTATCCCGGCCTGCTGCGTGCGCGCTACCCGCTGGGCGACAGCGACGCCGCGCTCGCGGACCGGCCCGCCGAAGAACTGCTCGAAGCCATCGGCCGCCAGCGCGGCGCGCTGGTGAGCGGCGGCCGGGTCGATGCGCAAAAGGCCGCCGAACTCGTGATCGCCGATTTCCGCGCCGCGCTCATGGGGCGCATCACGCTCGAAACTCCCGAGCAGTACCTGGCCTGGCTCAAGGCCGGCCAGGCCGCCGATGCCGAGCGCCAGCGCTTGAAACGCGAGCGCTTCGGCGACGAGCGGCCTCGCGGACGGCCACGCCGCCGTTGACTTGATCCGCATCAAGGCGTGAGGCGGCAGGCGCCCGCAAGATGGGCGCATGACCGACCCCACCCATGTGCTCGTCATCGAAGGCCACCCCGACGGCGCCCCGCAACGGCTCAACCGCGCGCTGGCCGACGCCTACGTGGCCGGTGCCGAAGCGGCTGGCCACACGGTGCGCCGCGTGCGCCTGGCGGGGCTCGACATTCCCCTGCTGCGCAGCGCCGAGGACTGGAACCGGGGCGAGGTGCCGCGCGACCTCGAGCCCGTGCAGGACGACCTGGCGTGGGCGCACCACGTGGTGCTGTTCTTTCCGCTCTGGCTGGGCGACATGCCCGCGCTGGTGAAGGCCTTTCTGGAGCAGGTGGCGCGGCCGGGCTTCGCCGTGCCGCGGGATCGGCTGTCGCCGTTCGCTCAGAAGCCGCTCGCCGGGCGTTCGGCGCGCGTGGTGGTGACCATGGGCATGCCGGCGCTGCTGTACCGCTGGTACTTCCGCGCGCACAGCGTCAAGGCGCTCGAGCGCAACGTGCTGGGTTTCGTGGGCTTCGCCCCCGTGCACGAGACCCTGATCGGCCGCGTGGACATCCTGGGCGCGGAAGGCGTGGCGCGCTGGCAGCACAAGCTCGGCGAGCTCGGGCGCGCCGCGGCCTGAGTCACTTCACCGTCACGGTGATGCGCTCGCTCGCCACCACCGGGTGGTGCGGGATGTGGTTCTGATCGCCCAGCACCAGTTGCAGGGTGTGGGTGCCCGGGGCGAGCTGCAGTGTGGTCTCGGTCTGGCCCATGCCGAAATGGCGCACCTGATCGCTCACGGGCAAGGGCGCATTGGCGTCCCAGGCCGCCACGTCGATCAGCAGGTGGTGGTGCCCGGTGCCGGCCTTTTCCACGCCCGCGGGCGCCACGCCCATGCCCGAGAGGCCGAACACCAGCTTCACCGGGTTGCTCACGGTCTGGCCGTCGCGCAGGTTCACGAAGTAAAGGCGCGTGCCCGGCGCCGCGGTCACCTTCTGGTAGCCCGACGGCAGCGTGGGTGTGCTGGCCGTGACCGTGGCCGGCGGTGTGACCGAAGCCGTGGACCGGTCCATGGTCTGCTGCATGGTGCCGGGCCCATGGTGGTGGTGCATGCCGTGGCCGGCGCAACCGGCCAGCAGGGCGGTGGCCAGGGCCATCGAAGGCAGAAGGCAGGGACGCATGGGGTGCTCCTCAGGCAGATGGACAGGCGCTGCACGGTACGCCGTGCGGGCCGTTGCGTCCATGGTCATCCGACCATGCACCGGGGGTACACCGCCGGTGCGCGATCACTTGTTCTTGTCTTTGCCGCGCGGGATCACCGACGTCATGGGCGCCACGGGGCGGTCGGAGTTGGCCGGGCCCTTGGGGGCGCTTGTGTCCTTCTTGGGCTTCTTGCTCATTTTTTCGCTGCGCTGTTCCTTGCCCATGCGGTGCTCCTCGGGGGTGTGCCAGTCGGCGGATCGCGCGATGGTAGCGCTTGGCGCGACCCGTCTGGCCGGCCACGCGTGACGATCGCTCGTCACGCGTGCTCGAAATGCCCCACGAGGGGATGGCCGCGGCCTTCCCGTTGGCGCTGCATGTCAAGGGCTGCCGCCTTTTTGATGGATGCATGGAACGTGTCGTTCGTCCCCAGAACAGACACCGCATTCCAACGCGTGTCTTTGAAGCGCTCGGCCTGGCGATTGAACTTGCGTCGCGCCAGGCAATCGAGGCGGCCCGATCGGATGGGCAGCGTCCTCGGCGAGCCCGATCAACCGAGGTCTTGCATGCGGCTGGCGAAGGCCTTCGCTGCGGACCCGGAAAGCGTCAGGGTGCTGTGGTCGGTCGGCGTGCCGGCCGATACCGGGCGGGGCTCCACGTCTGCCATGCGTTCGGCAAAGGCGCAGGACCCGGGCTGGACGCTGCCCTGAAGGCCGTTGATGAATGGCGCTGACCCCGTCAGCGCAGCATGCAGGTCCGTCAAGGCATCGTTCAGTGCCTTGGAGTCTCTGAGCTGGGTTCGCCCGGACTTGTCTCGCTGCGCGAGGATGACGTCCATTAGTTGGTCGGCCGCCTGCTTGACGCCCTTGTCTCCCCCAACAAACAAACGTTCCACGATCGACGTCAGAGATTGGGCATAACGCTCGGCCCTGTTCTCGTGCTTGCGTCGGGCAAAGAGGTTGAATCGGCTCGGTGCTTTGCCCAGCTTTGTGGTGCCATCGCCCCGTTCAAGCAAGACCTTGTTGGTGTAGCTGCCTCCGCGCAGGTGAGCACGGACCACCATGCCTCGGGCCAGGGCGATCAGGTTGGTCTTCGCGACCTCGTGGGCTGGCGCTTCGGCAGCGGGGTTGTAGGCGGTTTTCGAGGGGCTGTGGGCGATCATGATGGGTCAGAAGCATGGGCAGGAATGGGCGTCGGTGGCGGGGCATGGCTGGCCCACCGCGGTCGAAGAAGCAAGGGCTCAGCCCTGCTTGTCGTACAGGTGCTGCGCGCTCGCCGCAAGCGCCACATGAAGCGCTTTCAAGCGGGCCTCCAGCGGCATCGTGTGTGCCAGATGGCGATACCCGTTCGGCTTCTGATGCTCGCCGGTGAACGCCAGGAACTCCCTGGCGGCCCGCTGAAAGGCCGGATTGCCAAGCCCCGCAGAAATCAGATCCTTCAAGGGCCTCGTGAGCGAATCGACGTAGCGCTCGGCCCTGCGCTCGTGCCTGCGTCTGGCCCAGATGTTGAAGCGGCTGGGCGCCTCGGACCGCTTCACGCTTCCGTCGCGTTTCTTGAGAAGAACCTTGCTGGAATCGAACCCCGCGGTGCGGTTCGCTTCGCCACTGAGCCAACCGGCCTGGGCTTTGAGGAATCCGGACACTTTGTCGCAACGCTGCGCGGACGACAGTTTCGTCGGGGGAAGTTTTCGGCTGTGGGGGGTCATGTGGGCCTTGGCAGGTTCGTGGAGGGGCAAGCGCGTACGGCTTCTCGGGTCTGCGCCTGGGTGCGCACCGCTCCCGCCACGGTTCCTTGCATCGGCCGTTCAATGGAGATCGAGGACAGTCCCGAAACCGATTGCCTAGGCGCGGCGGCCAGGCGCGCCTGCCGCAATGCGAGCGCACCCGGCGGCGTTCACCTGGACCGTGAACCCGGGATGCCCGGCACCTTTCGCGAACGCGTTCTGAACGCGCACCGGGTGGGCGCGGGTTCAGCCCCCGCCCAGGCCGATGAAGCTGGCCAGCTGCGGCGTGGCCATGGCCCCGCCCGCGGTGCGCGCACCGCCTTGCGGATCGCGCGCCACGATGAAGGGTACGGCCTCGCCGCCCAGCCGGGTGAGCAGCCGGGTGTTGTTCTCGATCGCGGCCTTCACCTCGGCCGGCACGCTGGCCGACGCCGAGGTGCCACCCTGGCCCGCGAGCAGGCTGGTCTCGTGCGCGGCCATGGCCGCGGCCGGGTCGCTGGCGCCGAGGATGGCCGCACCCTGCGGCAGGCTCTTGGCGTTGAGGATGGACACCGGCAGCCACACGAAGCGCGCCTGCTTGAGCAGGGGCTGCGAGGCCTCCCACAGGTGGGCACAGTGCGGGCACTGGGGATCGAACAGCACGTAGACCGTGTTGGCGGCCATCAGGGCGCCCACGGTGAAGCCCTTGCCTTCGGCGGCCAGCACCTGCAAGGCCTGGCTGCGGTCGATGGGCGGGGCCGGCGGCGCTTCGGGCTCGCGCGAGCAGGCGGTCAGGACGCCCATGGCCGCGAGCGCGGCCATGGCGGGGAGGACGTGGCGGCGTTTCATGCCGCGATGGTACCCAGGCCGTGCGTCACTGGTTCAGCAGCACGTGGGCGATGAGGCCGGTGGCGGCGGCCACCAGCAGGAAGTCGCCGTTGACCTGGATCCAGTGGTGGCCGCGCGGCGGCGTGTACAGCCGCGGGTGGTGGTGCCGCACGACGTAGCGGCCATGGCGGTACTCGGGCGGCACGTAATGGCCGCGCGCCCAGCGCGGGCCCGGATGCACGATGCGCACGTCGCGGTGCACCACGCGCGGGCCGTGGTGGTGGATGTGCCGCTCCACGTGGCGGGGCGGGCCGTGGTGGATCACGCGCCGGTCGACATGGCGTTCCACGTGGCGGTGTTCGATGCGCGGGCCGTCGTGGTGGCGCCGGCCGCCGCGGCGGTCGTCATCGGCGAAGGCGGTGGTGCCCATCGCGAAGGTGGCGGTCGCCACGGCGATCGAGAGCAGGTCGCGGGCTTGCATGGTGTCTCCTTTCGGAAGCGTTGGACGAGGCCCCATGCTCGGCGGCGGGTGTGTCCCGTGCGTAAACGCGGCGCAGCCGCGCGGCAAAGTGCGGCCGGCTTTTTGCAACCGGTGGCGCTCAGCCCGCCGTCCCGCGCACCGCTTGCTGTGCGTGCAGCTTGGCCGCGATGTATTCGCCATGGGTGACGTGCAGCAGGCCAGCCACCTTGTTGATGACGGCGTTCTCGTGCACGTCGAGGTGGTCGTCGGCGTAGGCCACCTCCCACATCGCTTCCACGACTGCGGTCTTTTCGGGCTGCGTGAAGCGCTCGTTGAGCAGGCGCGTGAAGCGGTGGTAGTCGTGCGTGGTGCGTGCGGTTTCGTGGGCCAGTTCAATGAGCCTCTCAAGCTCGTCGTCGCGCAAGGCGAACTTGCGGCGCAGCGCGTGCAGCACGCGATCGCGCTCGGCCTCGTGCAGCTCGGGCGTGGCGCGCATCACCTCCACCAGGAGCACCGCGGTGGCGAGCTGCAGGGTGTGGCCGTCGGCCGGTGCGGCGGCGTCCGGCGACAACTCGCGCGTCAGTTGGTCAAACAGGTCTTTCAGGGTCTTGAGCATGGCTTCTCCGCGGTGACACCGGTGGATCGCCGGTGCGCCGGCCAGGTTCCGCAGTGCAGCAAGGTCGCGCAGGCGACAAAACCCCGGGCGCGTCCCGGCGGTCAGGGCGAAAGCCCTCTGGCGCGGCGTTGCGGGCAGGCCTATAACCGCCGACCGGAGACGAGCGAGGAGCGCATGAAGCGCCCCGGGCAGCCGCCGCGCCAGCGGCCCATCAGATCAGGAGACAAGCGATGAGCGAGCCTTGCAAGCGCCCTCTGCGTTGGGCGTTCCCCCTGGTGTTGCCACTGGCCCTGCTGCCAGCACTGGCCCTGGCCGACGGCGTCGCCGTGCGTTACGACGCCACGGCGTCACCATTCCCGAGCAACCGCTACACCGTGCCCGACTTCGGCAACGCCACGCTGCGCCGCGTGAGCCTGCCCAAGCCCGATTGCGCCACGCGCCCCAGCGACTGCGCCGACATCGACGTGATCAACACGCTCGACGGTTTCTCGACCCAGCCGCGCATCACCGTGCCGTTCACGGGCGACATCGACCCTGCCTCGGTCAACAGCGACAGCGTCTACCTGGTCAACCTGGGCGACGTGCTCACCCTGCGCGGCTTCGGCGACAAGGTGGGCATCAACCAGGTGGTGTGGGACCCCGCGAGCAAGACGCTGGCTTTCACCTCCGACGAGCTGCTGCAGGAGCGCTCGCGCTACCTGCTGGTGGTCACGAACGGCGTGCGCGACGCGCAGGGCAAGAAGCTCAAGGCGGCCGACTTCCTGGGCGGTGGCGCTGGCCATACGCGCGAACTGCGCGACGCGCTGCCCATGGCGCGCGGCGGCGGGCGCAACGTGGTGGCGGCCTCGCTGTTCACCACGCAAACGGCCACGGGCGATCTGCTCAAGGTCCAGCGGCGCATCAAGTCCGGCACGCCCGCGCCGGTGAACTTCATGATCGGCAACGGCGGTGCGGTGCGCGCGGTGTTCCCGGTCTCGGGCCTGCAGGGCATCCAGTTCAACCGCCAGACCGGCAGCGCGCCGGCCTTCACGCCCGGCTTCCTGCCCACGCCCGCGCTGCAGGTGGTGCCGGGGGCGGTGGGTCATGTGGCCTATGGCCGCTACGAATCGCCCGAGTACCAGAACGCGGCCAAGGTGATTCCGGCCACCGACACCCTCACGGGCACGCCCCGGCCGCTGGGCAGCCAGTCGCTGGTGTTCCAGCTCTTCCTGCCTTCCTCGCCCAAGCCCGCGGGTGGCTGGCCGGTGGCGCTGTTCGGCCACGGCTTCACCGACAGCATGTACGGCGCGCCCTGGACCGTGGCCTCGGTGTTCGCGTCGCAGGGCATCGCGACCTTGTCCATCAACGTGGTGGGCCATGGCGGCGGCGCGCTTGGCACGCTCAACGTGCTGCCCACGGCCGGCGCACCCGTGGTCGTGCCCGCGGGCGGCCGCGGCATCGACCAGGACGGCAACGGCAGCATCGACTCGACCGAGGGCGTCAATGCCGCGGCGCCGCAAACCATCGTGAGCAGCCGCGACGGCCTGCGCCAGACGGTGATCGACCTGATGCAGCTGGTGCGCCAGGTCGAGGCCGGCATCGATGTGGACGGCGATGGCACGCGCGACCTCGACCCCAACCGCATCTACTACGCCGGCCAGTCCTTCGGCGGCATCTACGGCACCATGCTGCTGGGCGTCGAGCGCAACATCAAGGCGGGCGTGCCCAACGTGCCCGGCGGCTCGATCACCGAGATCGCGCGCCTGAGCCCGAGCTTTCGCATCCTCACCGGCCTGTCGCTGGCCACGCGCCAGCCCGTGCTCTTGAACCTGCCGCCCACCGCGCAACTGCCGGTGCCCCTGAACTTCAACGAGAACATCCCGCTGCGCGACCAGCCGCCGCTGGTGAACAATGTGCCGGGTGCGATGGCCATCGCCGAACTGCTTGACCGCAACCAGTGGGTGCAGCAATCGGGCAACCCGGTGTCGTACGCGGCGCTGATCCGCCAGAACCCGCCCCAGGGCCATGCGGCCAAGCCCGTCATCCTGCAGTTCGCCAAGGGCGATGTGACCGTGCCCAACCCGACGACCAGCGCGATCGTGCGTGCCGGCGGTCTGCAGGACCGCGTGACCCAGTTCCGCAACGACCTGGCCTTTGCGGCCAACCCTGGCGTGCCCAAGAACCCGCACACCTTCCTCACCAACATCGCGATCCCGGCCGCCGCGCCCTATGCCGTGGCGGCGCAGTCGCAGATCGCGGCCTTCTTCGCGAGCAACGGCGCCCTGGTGATCGATCCCGACGGGCCCGGCCCGCTGTTCGAGGTGCCCATCCAGGGCGCCTTGCCCGAGGGCCTGAACTTCATCCCCTGAGGGATGCTCCCCCGGGCGAACATCGCCCGGGGCCGTTCGATGGCCGTTGGTCCCTGAATCACGCAAAGCTTGCTGCCTTTGCGTTATTCCCTTTGTTTGGCAAACGCATGAGCATCGCCGCACTTTGCCCGGTCCGGGCGGGTGCAGCTGTCGCGCCCGCCCGCGTGCTGGCCGAGAGCCCTAAAGCGATCCTTCATGCGACCCTTCCCCTCCTTGTGCTGGACATTGGTGGCCAGCGGTGCGGCACTGTCGGGCAGTGCCTGGGCGCAAGCGGTGCCGATGCCGCCCCAGTCCTTGCCAGGCGCTGCACAAGCGCTGCCGTCCGGTGACGGCAGCCCCTCGTTTCCCGACCGCAGCCCCAAAGGCCCCGAGGCACGCCCACCCACCCCCGGGGTGCAACTGGGCGATCTGAGCCTGAACGCGAGCGAGGCCAGCTACCGCCGCAACGCATCGAACGAGCGCCTGCACCTGCGCCTGGGCTACGGCAGCTCGATCGGCGGCGGGCTGGGCTTCGACTACGCGCGCATCCTCGACGACCGCTGGGCCTGGGGCCTCAACGCCGCCGTCGGCCCGGAACAGGTCGATGTGGTGGTCAACGGTCTGTACAGCCTCGCCAAGCCCTGGTACCTGGGCGTGTCGGCTGGCTACCTGCGCCGCACCGACACCTACCCCTTCTATTCCGGCCCCGACAAGGCCACCGTCGACCAGGGCAGCTGGCGCGCGAACCTGCAGCGCGAATTCGAGGGCGGTGGCGTGCTCACCGACGCCGGCGTCCAGCTGTATGGCGCCCAGGCCCATGCACCCGGCAACAACGAGAAGGTGATGCTCCAGGAGACCGCCACCGAGCTCGTCTTCATGGTCGATCCGCGCCGCATCGCACCGGGGCGGCTGAGCGGTATGGGCCTGTCGGTGGGTCTGCAGGCCACGGCCTACACGCGGCTCAAGCTCGGCATCGGCCGCGAGTCGGTGCGTTACCCCTACCAGGACGGCACCGGCTTTCGCGACGCCCGCACGAGCGCCAGCGCCGACCTGCAGCAACGCCTGAGCGGGTGCTGGCGGCTCGACGCCGGCGTGAGCACCGGCGTGGCCGGCGAGCGCTACCGCGTGGCGCTGGCCCGTGGCCCCTGGTCCGTGGGGCTGGCCCGCCAGATCGGCCGCGACAGCACCCCCGACCAAACGCAGCTCACGCTCGGCGTCAACCTGCCGCTCGGGGGCCGTGTGGCCAGGGCCTGCGGCGGTGCTGCCACCACGCCCGCCCGGGGCATCGACCGCCTCGACGAGGTGTTCCGCCGGCCCGTGCAGTTGCCCACCACGGTGCTCGCGCGTGTGGACCCGACCGCGAGGCCCTATGCGCTCGCCACCATCAACAAGTCCGCGCTCAATGGCGGGCAGGTCAGTGCCACCCCCGACGCGCTGCTCATCCAGCTGCCGGGCGGGCCGGCGCTCGCCGTGTTTGCCTTGTCCGTCAACGGCGCACCCGTGGGACCGAACGCCACGGGCCTCAACGGCGAACGGCTGGTGAGCGTGATGCCCGATGGCCGTGTCCGCATCGAGGTGCGCGCCTTTCCCAACCCGGGGGCCGGCGTGTCGCAAACCGTCGAGGCGGTGGTGGTGCAGGCCAGCCAGGTCTCTGTCGTGACCTTCAACGTGGTGGGCCAATGAACCGCTTGATCGCCGAGCTGCGCGTGTCTGCGCATCGTGTCCATGCCTGGGTGGCCGCATCGCGCCGCCTGCCCTGGTTGCTCCGCCGCGCTCTCGGGCTGTTGGTCTGCCTGTCGCCCATGGCCTGGGCGGTCACGATCGGCGGCCTGGCCATCACGGTGACCCCGCTGCTGAAGTTCGATCAGGCGCTCATCGAACGCCGCGCCGACGCCGGCCCTTTCACGCAGGTCGCGGTCGCTTCGTACAGCACGGGTGCCATCACCTACACCAGCACGCGCACGGGCGTGGCCACCGTCGATCCGCGGACCGGAACGGTGACGCCGGTGAGCGTGGGTGAAACGCGCATCCGCGCCACGCAGCAGGCCGTGGCACCGTTCCCCCAGGTCACCACCGAATACACCGTGCGCCTGACCGGCACACCGGTCGTGTTCCAGCCCTGGGTGCTGCCGACCAAGGTCTTCGGCACCGCGAGCAGTTATGTCATCGGCACCGCGCCGGGCCAGCTGCCGCCGGCCCAGTCCAACAGCGACGCCCGCATCACCTACCGCAGCCTCACGCCCGACATCGCCACCGTCTCGACCGACGCCAGCAACGTCACCACGGTGACCGTGCTCAAGGCCGGCACCGCGAGCCTGGTGGCCGAGCAGCCGGCCACGCGCGTGTTCGACGCCGGCGGCACGGGGCCCACGCCCTTCGTGATCCAGGGCGCGCCGGCGGCGCTGACCTGGAGCGATCAGGTGGTGCGCGTCGGCCAGACGCTGAGCCTGAGCCCGCCCTTGTCGCCCAACCCGAGCGGCGCGTTCACGTACAGCGTGGCGGGTGCGTTCGCCACGGTGGCGGGCAACACCCTGACCGGCGTCAGCGCGGGCGTGACCACGGTCACCGCCCACCAGGCGGCCAGCGGCAACTACGCGGGCGGCGACATCACCCGCACGCTCACCGTGCTGCCGCCCGTGGTTGACATGGGCACCCTCGACGTGCCGTTCGGCACCCCCGATTTCGTGTTGCCGACCAACGTCAGCGGGGTCAGCGGCGCCATCACGGGCTACGCGCTGACCGCCGGCAACCCGGTGGCCGATCTCAACGGATTCACCGTGATCACCAAGAGCGTGGGCAGCACCGGCTTCACCGCCTACCAGAACGGCGTGGAGATGGCGCGTGGCACCTTGCGTGTGGTCAAGGCCACCCCGGTCATCACGTTCGCGATCCCGGCCAAGACGGTTCACGACAAGCCCTTCGATCTGGCCGCAACATCCACCAACACGGCCACGCCCATCCGCTACGAAGTGACAGGGGGCACAACCACTGCGGTGCGCCTGATGGGCGACCGCGGCCAGACGGTCTGGATCGCGTCGGGCAACACCTCGGTGCAGATCAAGGCGACGCAGGCTGAGAGCGTCAATTCCGCTGCGGCGCAGGCCACGGCCACGCTGACCATCGGCAGTGGCCAACCGTGGCTGGAGGTGGTGCAGGCCTTGCCGGCCAAGGTGTTCAACGACCAGACCTACGAACTCAAGGTGCGCACCAATGCGCCGCAGAGCTGGAGCTTCGCGCTGCGCTCGTCCGACCCCATGCAGGACACCAGCTTCTACTACCAGGTGCTCGGTGTCACGAGACAGACCGATGGCGTGGACGTGTACCAGCTCAGGTTCTCGAACCCGGCGTCCGTTGATCAGACCTTTCTCGCGCGCCTGTATCCCAGGGACCCCTGGGGGGCGCCTGGCTTCACAGCCCCCAATTTCGATCTCGATTTTGTGTCCTTGAACGACCTCATCCTGTCGTGGACGTCGAGCGTACCGTCGGACTTCGTGTGGGCGCCCTACGTGTTCAACTGGGGCGAAAACGCGCCGCTGGCCTCGCGGCAGATCCCCAGCCAGATCGTGGTCGATCTGGGATCGGTGAACGGCGCGGTGGCCGATTACGACGGCAGCGGCCCCGGCGCACCGGCGCTGGTGGTCGTGGGCGCCGGCCAGTACACGCTCAAGGGCTGGATCAGCGGCCATCCCGTACAGACCACCGTGACCGTGAACCCCAAGGCCACGGTGCTCACCGGTCCCGCGAGCTACAGCCTGAGCATGGACACAGCCCGGCTCGAGGTGTACCCGCCCGTGTCCAGCCGCCCCGGTCCCGCCACCTACACCTACGCCATCAGCGGCGGTGCGCGGCTCGAGACCGACAACGGTCGCACCTACATCGTCCCCACCGCGGCCAATGTGCCCACCACGCTCACGGTCACGCAGCCGGCGGCGGGCAACTACGCCGCGGGCGTGCTCAACATCCCCGTGTTCGTCGCGGCGGGCACGCCCGTGGCCTCGACCCTGCCCGCGCAGATCACACGCACCTACGGTGATGCGCCGCTGTCCTTCAACCTGCCCGCCGGCTTCGACCCCGCGAGCCCCGTGCAACTGTCGTTTGCCGACAGCCAGTCGAATCCCCTGGGCGCGATCGCGCAGGCGCAGATCGGCAACAACCGCCTGCAGATCGGCTTCCTCAACGCAGGCGCCACGCAACTGACCGTGTCGCAGGGCAGCGCCAGCGCCGCCACCACCATCACGGTGCTCCAGGCCGATCCGCGCCTGACCTACACCAGCACCGGTTCCGTCACGCTGCAGCAGCCCATGTGCATCTGGATCACCGCGCCGGTGTACTTCCCGCTGCTCAACCAGGGCATCCGGGCCGGCATACCCGGCGCTGCCGTGATCTCGTCGGCGGAACTGCGTTCGCTGAGCGACGGCGCCGTGGTTTATGCGGTGCGCAATGCCCCGCCCGGTTCGCTGACGTTCGCCGGCTCCTACGACGTCGCGAACGTCCAGGGTGCCTATCCGGGCGGCTACAACGGCGGTGATCCGGGCACCCCGTTCACCCTGCAGATCGACCAGGCGGCAACGCCCAACTACAGGGCGGGCAGCATCTCCTTGCCTGGGGAGATCGTCATCAAGGGCTTCCCGGCCGACTTCCAGCAGACCTGCGGCGGTTGAGGCCGCGGCGCGTGCGCGGGGCACAGGCGCTACAGTCGCGCCTCCATGTCCCATGCCGTTTCCCGCCTGCGCGCCGCGCGCCTGGCCGCCGCCTCCAAACCCTTCAACGCACGCGGCTCTGCGCCCGGCCGCTGCGAGCGCTGCCGGCTCTATGGCCCGTATTGCATCTGCGGTCTGCGCCCCCGTGTGGCCACGCGTGTGGGCGTTTGTCTGCTCATGGGCGACATCGAGGCCATCAAGCCGAGCAACACGGGTTGGCTGATCGCCGACCTCGTGCCCGACACCTGGGCGTTTGCGTGGTCGCGCACCGTGATCGACCCCGCGCTGATCGCCCTGCTCAACGACCCGCAGTGGCAGCCCTGCGTGGTGTTTCCGGGGGAGTTCGTGGAGCCCTCGCGCGTCATCACCCAGCTGCCGCCTGCCGCCGCCGCCGACAACGGCGGGACGGCCGCAAGGCGGCCCTTGTTCGTGCTGCTCGACGGCACGTGGTCGGAAGCGCGCAAGATGTTCAACAAGAGCCGCTACCTCGACGCGTTTCCCGTGCTCAGCCTGCACCCCGATCGCGTCTCCAACTACCGGTTGCGCCGGTCCGCGCGCGACGACCATTTCTGCACCGCCGAGGTCGCGGCCATGTGTCTGCAACTGGCCGGCGAGCCGCTGGCCGCCGAGACGCTCGACGCCTACCTCGGGGTGTTCACCGAGCACTACCTCAAAGGCAAGCAGAACCGGCCGGTGGACCCGGCCAGCGATGCCCACCAGCGCCTTGCCGCCCTGAACGCAGACCGGATCGCGAAGGCCTGACACCCGCGGCGCGGTCGGCGGCTGCGGTAGATTCGGCGCGATGTCGCCGTCCGCCCCACGCTCCAGCGCCTCGCGTCCCCCGGTCCTGCTCACCGGCTTCGACCCGTTCAACGGCGCCTCGGTCAATCCCAGCTGGCAGGCCGTGCAGGCGCTGCACGGCGAGGAGCTCGTGGGGCACGCTGTGGTGGCCGCCCAATTGCCCACGGTGTTCGGGGAATCGTTGCACGTGCTGCGGGCGCTGATGCACGCGCACCGGCCCGCGCTGGTGGTGTGCGTGGGTCAGGCCGGCGGGCGCGCCGCGATATCGCTCGAGCGTGTGGCCATCAACCTCGACGACGCGCCCATTCCCGACAACGCCGGCGCCTGCCCGGTCGACACACCGGTGTGCGCGAACGCGCCCGCCGCCTATTTCACCGGCCTGCCCATCAAGGCCATGCGGGCCGCGCTGCAGCAGGCCGGCGTGCCGGGGGAGGTGTCGCAGACCGCAGGCACCTTCGTGTGCAACCACGTCTTCTACGGCCTCATGCACGCACTGGCCACCGAACCCGCGCTGCGCGGGGCGCGCGGGGGCTTCGTGCACGTGCCCTGGCTGCCCGAGCAGGGCTCGCCCGGCATGCCACTGGACCTCATCGTGCGCGGCCTTCGCCTGGCCCTGGTGCAAGCGCTGAGCGTGCGGCACGACGACCGCGCGGCCGCCGGCGCTACGCATTGAGCCCGTTCCTCAGGCCTGCCACACACCGAAGCCCGCCGAGCGCAGGTCGATGCCGATTTCGATCTCCTTGGCCACGGCGTCCTCGTAGCGCATGGGGTTGAAGCCCTCGTACAGATCGGGCAGCAGGCGCAGGCCGTACCGGAACACGTAGGCGTTGGCCTGTATGCCGGCCTTGTGCTTGTCGAAGCGCAGGTCCGGGTCCAGCCCCGTCATGCCCACGTACACGCAGGGCTTGCCCGCCACATAGCCCGGGTTGTTCTGGCGGAACTTGCGCTCGCCCAGCACATCGGGGTGCAGTTCGATCACGTACACGTGGTGGTGGGGGCGGCGGCTCACGGGCTGACCTTCTGGCGACACCCGCGAGTATCGGGGCAGCGCCTAGAATCGCGCCCCTTTTGCGCGGAGCCGCCCATGTCCCTGGAGATTGCGCAGTCGACCCCCACCGCTGCCGCCATTGCCCGCGTGGTGCAGGCAGGCTACCCCCTGGGCGAAGTGGTGAGCGGCGAGTTCCTGCGCCGCAGCTTCAACCAGGTGTACCGGCTCACCCTGGCCGATGGCCGCCACGTGGTGGCGCGCCTGTGTGCCGAGCGCCCGCGCGGCGAACCCGCCCTGCGTTTCGAGGCCGACGTGCTGCAGCACCTGCGCGCGCGCGGCTGCCCCGTGGCGGCGAGCCTGCCCACGGCGAGCGGTGAGGTCGCCCTGAGCGTGGCGTTGCCCGAGGGCGAGCGCGCGCTCATGCTGTTCGAGCACCTGGAAGGCGAGGCCACGTCGGACCTGCCCGCCAACCTCGAGGCCTTCGGCCGGGGCCTGGCGCGACTGCACGCGGCGGGCGAGGGCATGCAGAGCCCGGCCCCCCACTACACGCTCGATCTCGACCACCTGCTGCTGCGGCCGTTGCAGCGGCTGTTGCGCGCACCCACGATGACGGCCGAACTGCGGCCGCAGTTCGAGGCCCTGGGCCTGCGCCTGCACGGGCGCATCCGCGCACTCGGCGAACTCACGCAGGTGCTGTGCCACGGCGATGCGCATAGCGACAACAACTTCGTGCAGGTGCAAGGCGATGGCGCGCGCGAGGCCGTGTTCTTCGACTTCGACGAAACCGGACCGGGGTACCTGGCCTACGAACTCGCCGTGTACCCGTGGTGGCTGCATCCGCGCTCGGTCGATGGCCAGTGGAGCGACAAGGCGCTCGCTCGCTGGAACCACTTCATCGCGGCCTACCAGGCCGTGCGCCCCTTGAGCGAGGCCGATCGCGCGGCCCTGCCGCTGTTCGTGGCCGTGCGCCAGTTCTGGCTGCTGGGCGAATACGCGGGGCGTGTGCCCGTGTGGGGCTCGCAGGCCATGCCGCTCGACTTCCTGCAGCGGCAGGTGAAGGTGTTCACGCAGTGGGAGACGCTGGGCCTTGCGCTGCCCGCAGGCTGAGCCGCCTCACTTCCCCCACGAATCCTTCAAGCCCGTCACCCGGTTGAACACCGCCCTGCCGCCCACGCCGTGGTCCACGCGGTCGGCCACGAAGTAGCCGTGGCGTTCGAACTGGAACTTGTCGTCGGGACGCGCGTTCGCCAGTGAGGGCTCGACCCAGGCCTGCACCACCTTCAGGCTGTTCGGGTTCAGCGCGGCCAGGAAATCCTTGCCGCCCGCGTCGGGGTGCGGGTCGCTGAACAGGCGGTCGTACAGGCGCACTTCGGCGGCCACGCCGTCGGACACGCCCACCCAGGTGATCGCGGCCTTGGCCTTCACGCTGTCGGCGCCCGGGGTGCCGCTCTTGGTGCCGGCAATGACCTTGGCGTGGACCTCGGTCACGCGGCCGTCGGCGTCTTTCGCACAGCCCGTGCATTCGATGACATAGCCGCCCTTGAGCCGCACGACGTTGCCCGGGAACAGGCGCTTGTAGCCCTTGGGCGGCACCTCTTCGAAGTCCTCGCGCTCGATCCACACCTCGCGGCCGATCTTGAACACGCGCTCGGGCGGCGGCGTCTGGCCTTCGGCGATGGCGCTGTGGGGCAGGGCGGGCTGGGTGCAGTCTTCGGTGTGGCCGTCGCTGCCGAACACCTCGGCCCAGTTGGTCATCACGAGCTTCACCGGGTCGAGCACGGCCATGGCGCGGTGGGCCTTGTTCTCCAGGTCTTCGCGCAGGCAGCCTTCAAGCACGCTGTAGTCGATCCAGCTGTCGCTCTTGGTCACGCCGATGCGCTCGGCGAAGAGCTGGATGCTCTCGGGCGTGTAGCCGCGCCGGCGCAGGCCCACGATGGTGGGCATGCGCGGGTCGTCCCAGCCGCTCACGCGCTGCTCGTTCACCAGTTGCGCGAGCTTGCGCTTGCTGGTGATCACGTAGGTGAGGTTCAGGCGCGCGAATTCGTACTGCCGCGGCGGCGGGCTCGCGAGCAGGCCGGCTTCGGTGAGGCGCTCGAGCAGCCAGTCGTAGAAGGGGCGCTGGTCTTCGAATTCCAGCGTGCAGATGCTGTGGGTGATCTGTTCCAGCGCGTCCTCGATCGGGTGCGCGTAGGTGTACATGGGGTAGATGCACCACCGGTCGCCCGTGTGGTGGTGCGTGGCGCGGCGGATGCGGTAGATGGCCGGGTCGCGCAGGTTGATGTTGGGCGAGGCCATGTCGATCTTCGCGCGCAGCACGGCCGCGCCGTCGGCGAGCTGGCCGTCGCGCATGGCGCGAAAGCGCGCCAGGTTCTCGGCCGGCGTGCGGTCGCGGAACGGGCTGTTCTTGCCGGGGGTGGTGAAGTCGCCGCGGTTGGCGCGCATCTCGTCGGCGCTCTGTTCGTCCACGTAGGCGTGGCCGCGCTCGATCAGCGCCTCGGCCGCGCGGTACATGAAGTCGAAGTAGTCGCTGGCCTGGTAGAGGTGGCGCGTGCCGTTGGCGTCCCACGTGAAGCCGAGCCACTGCACCGCGTCGATGATGCTGTTGACGAACTCGGTGCTTTCCTTCTCGGGGTTGGTGTCGTCGAAGCGCAGGTGGCAGATGCCGCCGTAGTCGCGTGCCAGCCCGAAGTTCAGGCAGATGCTCTTGGCGTGGCCCACGTGCAGGTAGCCGTTGGGCTCGGGCGGAAAGCGGGTGCGGATCTTCGCCGGGTCGGGCTGGCCGCCGGCCTGGTGCGCGGCGTCGCCGGGGCTGCCGGCCCAGCGGCGGCTGGCGTAGGTGCCCCGGTCGAGGTCGTTCTCGATGATCTGGCGCAGGAAGTTGCTGGCCTTGGCGTCGCCTTCGGTGGGTGCGGGTGCTGCAGGGGAGGTCATCCCGGGATTCTAGGGACCGCCGCGGGGCAGGGGCCGGGGCGCTGCGCTATCGTGCGCGGCAGGAGGGACATGCCATGAGCGAAGCCGCACCCAGCCACACGCCGGACCGCCAGCACCGCATCACCATCGACCGCGCCCGGCTGCTGGCCGCCGCCGAGGCGGGCGACATCTCGCCCGCGCAGGCCGAGCGCCTGTGGGCGCGCTGGGCGGGCGAGGCGATCGCGCCGCCGCGCTTCAGCTTCGTGCAGGTGCTCTATTACTTCGGCGGCCTGCTAGCCATTGGTGCCATGACGCTGTTCATGACCCTGGGCTGGGAGCTGTTCGGCGCCGCCGGCACCCTGCTGCTTTCGCTGGGCTACGCGGTGGGTTCGGTGGCGGCGGCGCGCCACCTGCTGCGCCGCGGACTGCACATTCCCGCGGGCATCCTGGCCACCATCGCGGTCTGCCTGGTGCCGTTGGCGGCCTGGTCGGTGCAGAGCGGGCTGGGCCTTTGGCCCGAGGGCGGGCCCGAGAGCTACCGCGATTACCACCGCCTGATCGACTGGCGCTGGCTCACGCTGGAGTTCGCCACGCTGGCGGCGGCGGTGGTCATCCTGTGGTGGCTGCGGCTGCCGTTCATGGTGATGCCGGTGGCCGTCACGCTCTGGTACCTGAATATGGACGTGGCCCACATGCTCACGCGCCAGTCGGGCTTCGACTGGCAACTCACGCGCGACGTCTCGCTGGTGTTCGGCCTGTTCACCTGCGCGATCGCGGTCTGGGTCGACCTGCGCTGCCGGCTGGCCAGCGACCCACGCGACCGCCAGGACTTCGCCTTCTGGCTCTACCTGTTCGGCGCCCTCATGGCCTGGGGTGGGCTCAGCCTGCACGACAGCGGCAGCGAGCTGGGCAAGCTGCTGTACGCGCTGATCAACGTGGCGCTGGTGTTCCTGGGCGCGGCCATCGGCCGGCGCGTGTTCACCGTGCTCGGGGCCATCGGCGTGGCGGGCTACCTGGGCTACCTGAGCCACAAGGTGTTCGCCGACAGCCTGCTGTTTCCCTTTGCGCTCTCGCTGCTGGGGCTGGGCATCGTGGCGCTCGGGGTGTGGTGGCAGCGGCACGAGGCGCGCATCCATGCGCGCCTCGCGGCCGGGCTGCCCGCGGCGCTGCGGCCGCTGGCCGAACCGCGCTGAGGCTCAGCGCACGCCGCCCGTGGCGTTGATGCGGTAGACCGCAGTGGTGCCGCTCACCTCGTTGCCCACCACCAGCAGCGGCACGCCGATGGGCGAGCGCGCGGCCGGAATGAACACCAGGCCCTCGGGACCCAGGTCGCCCGCGGTGGCCAGCACGGTGCCGGGGTCGGCCGTGGTCCAGTCTTCACGCGTGTTGAGGTAGTCGAGGCGCCGGGGCGCGGTGGGCACGGTGATGTCGTACACCAACACGCCGCCCATGCGCTCCAGGCCGATGAAAGCCAGGGTGCGGCCGTTCACCTGGCCCACGGCAATGCCTTCGGGCTCGGGGCCCTTGGCGTCGCTGCGGCTGTCCTTGGCGCTGCCTTCGTCGTGGCCCGAGTTGAAGAAGTCGGCGCAGGGGATGCTGCGTGCGCTGCCGAGCTTGCAGTCGGCGCTGGCGAGGAAGCGCTCGAACTCGGCGCCCGAATCCCACACCAGCTGGCCGTCGGCGTTCCAGATGCTGAACGAGCGCGCGCCGTAGCTGTAGAGGTGGTCGTACATCAGGCGGTTGCCGGCCGGGTTGGCCGCGCCGGTGGCGTCGAACAGCATGGGCGAGCCGTCGGGGTTGGTGCGGTAGCCCATGGTCCAGGTGACGTTGAGCCGGCCCAGGTTCTCGTCGTTGCGGCAGGCGCCGGGGTTGCCCGCGATCGCGCCGCAGTGGCCGAAGGTGACGGGGTCGAGCAGGCCGCCCGCGGCCAGCGCATTGAGCTGGGGCGGCAGGTCGTTGCCGGCGCGGCCGGCCCAGCCGCTGCGGTTGACCAGGTGCTTGACGCGGAACTCCTCGACAAAGCCCTTGCTGGCATCGCCGGCCCAGTAGGCGGCGTTGTCTTCGCCCCAGGCGCGCGCGTCGCCTTCGTTGGCCGTGACCAGGTAGGTCTGACCGCCGGCGCTGTAGCTGGCGATCGAGTCGGGCAGGTACAGGCCGCGCACGCCGGGCCAGGTGCGGATGTTGATGGTGCCGCCGTCGGTGTCGGAGGCGTCGAGCTCGTTGCCGGCCGCGCCGTGGTCCTTGAAGCCCAGGGGCAGGATGTCGGTGACCGTGGCGCTGGCGATGTCGATCTTGGCGAAGGCGTTGTTCTCCTGCAGCGTGGCCCAGGCGGTGCGGCCGTCGGCCGAGACGGTGATGTACTCAGGCTCGAGGTCTTGCGCCACGGTGGCGTTGGGGCCGTAGACGCGCACGCCCGCGGCCTGCAGCGCGGCCTTCTGCGCGTTGAAGGCGCTGAAGCCGGCGGTGCGCACCACGGGCGTGGCGGGGGTGCTCACGTCCACGATGCTGATGCTGCCTTCGGGGTCGGTCTGGTAGTCGTCGCTGGGCTCGCCTTCGTTGGCCAGCAGCACGGTGCGGCCATCGGGCGTGAAGGTGATCATGTCGGGTTGCGCGCCCACGGTGGCCGAACCCAGCAGGGCGAGGTCGGCGGCGCGGAACAGGGCCACGCGGCCGGGGTCGGTCTTCACGGGCGCCTGAATCGCCACGGCCACCAGGCCGTCGTGCACCGCCACGCTGTTGATCTCGGCGCCCGCGAGCACCGCGGTGGCGTCGATCTCGCCGATCTTGACCGGGCTGGCGGGCACGCGCAGGTCGAGCACGTCGACCTTGCCGGCCTGGGCGTTCACCATGAACAGGCGCTGGCTCGCGGCGTCGTAGGCCGGGATCTCGGCGGCCGACACGCCGAACAGGCCGGTGCTGTAGCCGCCGATTTTTTCGAGCTGCACGCGCAGCGGGGTGTCGGTGGGCGGGGTGGGGGAGGCGGCTCCACCGCCGCCACCGCCGCAGGCCGCCAGCACGGCAGCGGCGATCAGGGTGGCGGTCAGCGTGCCGGCGGAGGTCCAGCGGGTTCGGGGCGTCATCGGGTCGGGTCCTTGTGCGGGGAAAAACAGCACAGGGTTGTAGAAAGCCCGCATGACCGCCGTGCGGCTGAACGGTGTCTTTTCGATGACAGGCGGTCAAGCCGACGGCCGACCACCACCGCGCTCATTGCCCGAAACGGGGCCCATCTTTCAGGAATTCGTCCTCTTCCGCCGTGTTCTGCCGCCCCAGCACCGCGTTGCGGTGCGGGAAGCGCCCGAAGCGCGCCACGATGTCGCGGTGCAGCACGGCGAACTTCAGGTGGTGGTCGAGCTCGGCGTGCAGCGCCGGGTCGGCGCCGGCGCGCAACTGGTCGAAGCAGCGCACGCACAGATCCTGCAGGGCCAGGTCTTCGGCGTGCATGAAGGGCATGTAGAGGAAGACGCGGCCCACGGTGGCCAGGGCGCGGTCGGTGCCGGCCTCGACCGCCTGGGCCGACAGGGCCTGGGCGCGGCGGTCGCCCTCGAAGGCACGGGCCTGGCGACGGAACAGGTTGCGCGGCAGTTGGTCGAGCAGCAGCACCAGGGCCAGCCGGCCTTCGGGCGTGTCGGCCCAATCGGCCAGACCGCCGGCCAGTGCCTGCGCCACCTCGGCGCCGAAGCGCGCGCGCAGGTCGTCGTCCTGCTCGGGCGTCGAGCGGAACCACAGCGCCTGGCGCGACGCGCTGGGCCAGTCGCGGGCCAGGCCGTCGCCGAACCAGTGGTCGAGCAGGGCGCGGGCGGGGGCGGGCAGTGGGCTCATGGGCGTGGCGTTTACGTGTTGCAACAGCTTTGACGCGGCGTGCGGAGTGTGGTGCCCCGGATTCTTGTGCAATACCCCCCACGGCACACCGCCGTCCCTCGGAGTCCCCACGATGAACACCCCGTCCTTCACCGCAACGCGCACCTGGGCCAAAGGCCTGGCCATGATCGCCTTGGCCGCCGGCGGCTGGGCGCTCGCCGGCAGCGCACAGGCGCGCGACGTCTACTGGTCGATCGGCGTCAATTCGCCCGGCGTGGCCGTGGGCGTGTCGAACGCGCCGCCGCCGGTGGTTTACAGCTACCCCTCTTACGGCTACCCCGTGTACGAGCCGCGCCCGGTCGTGGTGTACCCGCGCCCGGTGGTGGTCCACCCGCGCCCCGTGGTCGTGCAGTCGTACCCGGTGTACCCCGCGCCCTACTACGGTTACCGCGACGACCGCCGCTGGCACAAGCACCGCCACGGCCATCGCCATGGCCACCGCGGCTGGGACGACTGATCCCCCGCCGCCGCTTCACATCGCGCGGAAGCGGTCGGCGTAGAGGCGGCTGATGCCGAAGGCCTCCGACAGGCCGCGCAGCGTCAGCCGCCATTTGCCCGCCTCGTCGCGGGTGACGCGATGGATGGCGTCCGCCCGCACCACGGTGCCGCGGTGGATCTGCCAGAACACCTCCGGATCGAGCTGCGGCAGCAGCTCCTTGAGCGGCATGCGCACCAGGTATTCGCGCCCGGCGGTGAGCACGCGCAGGTACTTGTCGGCCGCGTCGAAGGCCAGCACCGCGTCGATCGCGATGCGTTCCACCGCCGCCGTGCCGCCCGCGCCCACGCCCACCATGAGGTGGCGCAGCCGCGCGGGCTCGCGCGGCGCGGCGGCCTGCAGCAGGGCGCGCAGGCCGGCCCAGTCGGCGTCGAGCGGCGCCGCCGGGGCAGGGGCCTCACGGGCCCGAAGCGCGGCCTGCACGCGCGCCACGGTGCGCTGCAGGCGATCGGCCTGCACCGGCTTGAGCACGTAGTCCAGTGCCTGGGCCTCGAAGGCCTGGATCGCGAAGTGGTCGTGCGCGGACACGAACACCAGCACCGGCAGCGGCTGCTCGGGCGGCCACCCGTCGGCGATGGCGGCCGCGGCGTCCAGCCCGCTCAGCGCGGGCATGCGGATGTCGAAGAACAGCACCTGCGGCCGCAGTGCGAGCGCCTGTTCGACGGCGCTCGCGCCGTCGCCCACGCAGGCCAGCACCTGCAGCCCGGGCCAGGCGCGCGCGAGCTCGGCCTGCAGGGCCTGGGCCAGCAGCGGCTCGTCTTCGGCGATCAGGGCGGTGGCGTTCATGGCCTGGCCTCGGGGGTGAGCGGCAACACCAGCTCGGCCCGGGTGCCCTGGCCGGGCGCGCTGCGCCACTCGAAGCGCGCGGCGTCGCCGTGCAGGGTCTGCAGCCGCTCGCGCACCTGGGCCAGGCCGAAGCCCTCGCCGGGCACCGCCTCGCTGCCCACGCCGTCGTCGCTCACGCTCAGGTGCAGCGCGCCCCCGGCCTCGCGCGCGGCCACGCGCAGCGTGCCGCCACGCGCGCTGGGCTCCAGGCCATGGCGGATCGCGTTTTCCACCAGCGGCTGCAGCAGCAAGGCCGGCACCGGGCGCTCGGCCAGCGTGTCGGGCAGATCGAGCTGCGCCTGCAGGCGCGGCCCCATGCGCACGGCCATGAGCGCCAGGTAGTCGTCGAGCCGCGCGAACTCCTCGCGCAGCGTGTGCCGGCCGCCGCGCGCCTCGGTGCGCGAGGCCGCGAGCGTGGCGCGCAGGAAGCCGTTGAGCCGGTCGAGCATCTGGATCGCGCGCGGCGGGTCGGCGGCGATCAGCGCGCGCAGGTTGGCCAGGGTGTTGAACAGCATGTGCGGCTCGAGCTGCGATTCGAGCAGGCGCAGCCGCGCTTCGCTGGCCTGGCGCAGGGCTTCCTGCTGATCGAAACGCGCTTTGGCCAGCAGCTCGCGGCTGGTGAAGAAGTAGGTGCCGAACACGCCCAGCGCGAGCGACATCAGCAGGAAGCCCACGGTGCTGCGCGGCAGGCCGCTGAGCGAATTGAGCGCGGGCCGGCCCAGCAGCAGGTTGCCGCTGGCCATGCCGAACCCGTAGCCCGCGAACACCGCCACCACGACCAGCACCGCCATCGAACCCAGCCCGAGCCAGCCGCGCGCCCGCAGCAGGCGGCGCCCGACCTCGATGCCGGCCCAGATGCCCATGCCGATGAGCTGGGCGTAGAGCAGGTTCTCGCCGAACGGGTGCGCGTGGCTGGCGGTGATGGCCAGGGCGATCAGGGTGTTGAGCACCGCCGCGAAGAGCGCGCGGTTCACCCAGGAGCGCGGGCGGTGGTCGGGCATGGGCGCAGTATGCACGGCGCCGATCAGGCGCGGCGTTGCTGTTGCAGGCGTTCGCGCTCCTGGGCCAGCCAGCGCTCGTGCAGGCCGCCGCCGCCCCGCTTCACCCACACCACCAGGCCGTGCACCAGCAGGCCCAGGCCCCAGCCCAGGGCGGGAAACACCGCCCAGTCGCGCCCGCTGCGCCACGACAGCCAGGCCAGGCCGGCATTGACGGCGAGGAAGACCAGGGCGTGCAGGGTCCAGCCCAGGCGCGCGGCCACGCGGCGGCGTGCGGTGCGTTCGAGGTCGTGGTCAAGGGTCTTCATGGCGGGCTCCGGGGGTTGTGATGGACCGCACTGTGGCCGCACGCCCGAACGGGCGCCATGCACCCGCGACAGGGTGGCGATCCGGTGCCGTGAAACCGCGCTGGCGCGGCGCGAAATGCGGGCCCTGGCGCGCGCGTACGATCTCGGGTTTTCACTCACCGCTCAGCGCATGGACCCGATTCTGTTGATCAAGGCCGCCCTCATGGGCGTGGTCGAAGGCCTCACCGAGTTCCTGCCCGTCTCGTCCACGGGCCACCTCATCCTCGCGGGCACGCTGCTCGGCCTGCACGACGAAAAGGCCAAGCTGTTCGAGGTGGTGATCCAGGTGGGCGCGATCTTCGCGATCCTGTCGGTCTATGCGCAGCGCATCCTCGACACGCTGCGCGGCCTGCCCACGGGCGAGCCGGTGGCGCGCCGCTTCACGGCCAACGTGCTGATCGGCTTCCTGCCCGCGGCGGTGCTGGGCTTCCTCTTCATCGGCGTGATCAAGAGCGTGCTGTTCAACCCGGTGGTGGTGGCCACGAGCTTCATCCTCGGCGGCTTCGTGATGTTGTGGGTGGAGGCGCGCCACGCGCGCGGCGCGCCGGTGCACGTGCAGACCATCGACGACCTGCGCTGGACCGACGCGCTCAAGGTGGGCCTGATCCAGTGCCTGGCGCTGGTGCCCGGCGTGAGCCGCTCGGGCGCGACGATCATGGGCGGCATGGTGGTGGGCTGCAGCCGCCGCGCGGCCACCGAGTTCAGCTTCTTCCTCGCGCTGCCGGTGCTCATGGGCGCGGCCGTGCTCGATCTGTACAAGCACCGCGACCTGCTCACCGCGGCCGACCTGCCGTTCTTCGCCACCGGCCTGTTCGTGTCCTGGCTGTCGGCGTGGCTGTGCGTGCGCTGGCTGCTGCGCTTCGTGTCCACGCACACCTTCGTGCCCTTCGCGTGGTACCGCATCGCGTTCGGCGTGCTGATCCTCGTGACCGCCTGGGGCGGCTGGATCAACTGGACAGCGTGAAGTAGAAGCGCGCGCCCTGGCCCGGTGCGGCCTCGGCGCGCAGCTCGCCGCCGTGGCGCAGCACGATGCGCCGCGCCGTCGCCAGGCCGATGCCCAGGCCCTTGAACTCGTTCGGCATGTGCAGGCGCTGGAAGGGCTGGAACAGCTTGTCCGCGCGCGCCATGTCGAAGCCCGCGCCGTTGTCGGCCACCACGAACTCGCGCGCGCCGTCGGCGGCGTGCAGGCCCACGTGGATCCGCGCGTGCGGCGTGCAGCCGGTGTACTTCCAGGCGTTGTGCAGCAGGTTCTGCAGCAGCGCTTCCACCAGCGGCGGGTCGGCCATGGCGAGCAGGCCGGGCTCCACGTGCCAGTCGACCTGGCGCTCGGGCTCGCTGGCCGCGAGTTCGCGCAGCTGCCGCGTGGCCACGGCCGACAAGTCGACCGGTTCGCGCTGCAGCTCGCCGCGCGCCATCTGCGCGAGCTTGAGCAGGCCGTCGATCAGCTCGCCCATCTTCTTGCTCGCCTCGCGGATGCGTTCGAGGTGCTTGCGGCTGTCGTCGCTGAGCGCGGGGTTGTCTTCGTCGAGCGCCTGGGCGAAGCCGTTGATGATGCGCAGCGGCGAGCGCAGGTCGTGCGCCACCGCGTACGAATAGCTTTCGAGCTCGTCGTAGGCCGCACGCAGGGCCTGGGTGCGTTCCTGGATGCGCGACTCCAGCGAGGCGTTGAGTTCGGTGATATGCAGTTCGGCGAGCTTGCGCTGCGTGATGTCGAGCACCGTGCCGATGCCGTTGGTGACGCGGCCCTGTGCGTCGCGTTCGAACTCGCCACGCACCAGGTACCAGTGCCAGTCCTCACCGAATCGCAGCCGGTACTCCACGTCGTAACGCGCGCCGGTACGGAACGCGGCGGCCCAGCACTGCCGCACGCGGTCGCGGTCGTCGGGGTGCGTGCGCTCGAGCATCTCGATGTCGCTGAAGCGGGTGCCGGGCAGGCCCAGCGCCCGATCGGACTCGCCGAGCACGGTGAACAGGCGCTCGCGCGCGTCGTAGACCCAGCTCGCCATGCCCGCGAGCTGCTGGGCCTGCCACAGCAGCCGTTCGCTGGTGCGCAAGGCCTGCTCGGCGACCTTGCGGCGCGTGATGTCCTGCACCACCACGATCTCGTAGTCGGGGGAGCCGTCGGGCTTTCGCATCAGCGAAATGCTCAGCAGCACCCAGACCACCCGGCCCTCGCGGTGGATGTAGCGTTTCTCGAGCGTGTAGGTGTCAATCTCGCCGCTGATCACGCGCGCCAGGTTGGCCTGGTCGAGCCCCAGGTCGTCGGGGTGGGTGAATTCGCGCCAGTGCGTGCGCATGAATTCGTCGCGGGTGTAGCCGATCAGGTCGCAGTAGGTCTGGTTCACGCGCAGCCAGCGGCCGTCGAGCGTGGTGTGGGCCATGCCGGTGGCGCTGTGCTCGAAGTTGTCGAGCATCTGGCGCTGGCTTTGCTGCGCGAGCTCGATGGAGGCGCGCAGCAGCCGGTTGTGGCGCTGCATCAGGCCGATCGAGCCGACCACCACGGACTGCGTCAACAGGAACCAGAAGTTGAGCCACAGGGCTTCGCGCGGGTCGCTGATGGCCAGGCTGAAGTAGGGCTTGACCATGAGGTAGTTGACCATGAGCATGCCCAGCACCGTGCTCAGCATGCCCACGCGAAAGCCGCCGTAGAGCGCGCAGACCGCGCCCGCGAGCGTGATGGTGACGAAGCGGCCGCCCGATTCCGCGGGCGCCAGCGCCATGCGCATCCAGGTGGCGAGCACCGTGAGCACCACGGCCACCGCGGCGCGCAGCCACCAGGGGTGGCGCTGCGGCTGCCAGTCGGCGAGGCGGCCAAGCCAGCCTTGCGGTGGCAGGGCTTCGTCAGGCGCTGGGTGGGTGGTGGGGATCACGGGCTCAGGTTACACCGCCGCCTGCGGCCCGCAGGTGGGAAATCCCCTAGGGCCGGCCATGGTGTGCAGCAGTTCGTCGAGCGTGGCCGCGGTCTCGATGGGCCGCTCCATGGGGAACAGGTGGCTGCCCTCGACCATGCGCAGCCGCGGCGAGCCGGGCCCGCCCACCAGCCGGTGCGTCATGGCCATGCCCACCTGCTGCATCTCGAGCGAGCGCGTGCCGCCGATGAAACCCACCGGGCATTGCAGCGGGTGGCGGCGCAGCAGCCGGTCGAGGTTGTGCGGCAGCGTGTTGTAGATGGCGGTCTCGACCTCGCGCGTGAAGCTCAGCACGCGCTGGCGGCCCTGGGGCGTGTCGGCCTCGTGCGTGCCGTGGTCCACGTAGTCCTGCAGGCACTGGGGGTGCCAGTGCGCGAAGGCGCGCTTGTGCCGCAGGTGCTCGATCACCGCGGCGGCATCGGGCCACTGGTGGCGCCGGCGCCGGCTCACGCGGCCGGGCGACACCGCGCCCACGAGCTGGGTGCGCTTGATGAGTTCGAGCGTGCGCGCGCGCCAGCCGCCGAGCACGGGCGAGTCGATCAGCACCACGCCGCGCACGCGCTGGCCGCCCAGCTGAGGGTGGCGCGCCGCGCACATGAGGCTGAGGAAGCCGCCCAGCGAATGCCCCACGAGCCACAGGTCCTGGCGCGCCTGTTCGGCTTCGGCGCCGGCGAAGTCGGCCAGCTGCTGCACCAGGTGCGGCCAGTTGCTCGTGACCGGGTAGCGCGGGTCGTGGCCGAAGCGTTCGGGCGCGCGCACCGTGTGGCCGCGCGCGCGCAGGCTGCGAAACAGCAGCTGGTAGGTGCCGGCGGGAAAGCTGTTGGCGTGCGAGAAGACGATCAGGGACACGGCGCGGGCGGGCTCAGATCAGCTTCTCGCGCGGGTTGGTGATTTTCTTCACCGGGCCGTGCCGGTCGGCGCGCGTGAGCAGCGGCACCTCGGTGTGGGCGTCGTCCCAGGTCGGGTCCTCGAGGCTGTCGAACACCTCGCGCAGGCGCTGGCCCCACGAATTGCGCACCATGCGGAAGTAGGGGTTGTTGTCGTCGATGCAGACCACCTTGTCGGTGGCGAGCTTGTCGGCCTCGTAGACCACCATGTCCAGCGGCAGGCCCACGGACAGGTTGGACTTGAGCGTGGAGTCCATGGACACCAGCGCGCACTTGGCGGCCTCGTCGAGCCCGGTGTCGGGGTTGATCACGCGGTCGAGCACGGGCTTGCCGTACTTCGACTCGCCGATCTGGAAAAAGGGCGTCTCGGCCGTGGCCTCGATGAAGTTGCCCGCCGAATACACCTGGAACAGGCGCATGCCCTCGCCGCGGATCTGGCCGCCCAGGATCATGGAGACGTTGAAGTCGACGCCCGCGCGCTGCAGCGCCTCGCCGTCGCGGTGCCACACGTGGCGCACCGCCGAACCCAGCACGCGCGCGGCGTCGAACATGCTGCGCGCGTTCCAGATGGTGATGGGCTCGCCGCCCTCGTGGTCGTCGAGCTGCTCGACCTGCAGGATCTCGCGCACCGACTGCGAGATGCTCAGGTTGCCTGCCGAGAGCAGGCACATGAAGCGGTCGCCCGCTTTCTCGTAGACGATCATCTTGCGAAAGCTGCTGATCTGGTCGAGGCCCGCGTTGGTGCGCGAGTCCGACAGGAACACCATGCCGGCCTTGATCTTCACGGCGACGCAATAGGTCATTGGATTTCTCCCGTCTGCTGGACGAGCTTGCGGAGTTGGTAGAGCTGGTCCAGCGCGTCGCGCGGGCTCAGGGTGTCGGGGTCGAGGGCCGCGAGCGCGGCCACCGCGGGGTGGACCTCGGGCGCTTCGGCCACGGGCGGCGGCGCGAACAGGTCGACCTGCGTCTGCTGCTCGGCGCTGTGCGCCTCGAGCGCCGCGAGCGCATGGCGCGCGTGCTGCACCACGGGCGCGGGCACGCCGGCCAGCCGCGCCACCTGGATGCCGTAGCTGCGGCTGGCAGGTCCGGGTTCGATCTGGTGCAGGAACACGATGCCCTTGCTCCCGCCTTCGGTGGCGCTCACGTGCACGTTCACGGCCGCGTGATGCGTGGCCGGGAATTCGGTGAGCTCGAAGTAGTGCGTGGCGAACAGGGTGAAGCAGCGCGCCTTGTCGTGCAGGTGGGCCGCGATGCCGCCCGCCAGCGCCAGGCCGTCGAAGGTGGAAGTGCCGCGGCCGATCTCGTCCATCAGCACCAGGCTGTTGGGCGTGGCCGCGTGCAGGATCTGCGCCGCCTCGGTCATCTCGACCATGAAGGTCGACTGCGCGTTGGCGAGGTCGTCGGCCGCGCCGATGCGGGTGTGGATGGCGTCGATGGGCCCGAGGCGGCAGGCGCTCGCGGGCACGTGGCTGCCCATGCTCGCGAGCAGCACGATCACCGCCACCTGGCGCATGTAGGTGCTCTTGCCGCCCATGTTGGGGCCGGTGATGACCTGCATGCGCGACTTGGGCGTGAGCACGGTGTCGTTGGCGATGAAGCCGCCGCTGCTGGTCTCGGCCAGCCGCGCCTCCACCACCGGGTGGCGGCCGCCGCGGATTTCGATGCCCGGTTCGCTGGTGAAGCTGGGCGCGCACCAGTTGAGCGTGAGCGCGCGCTCGGTGAGGGCGCACAGCGCATCGAGCGTGGCGAGCGCGCGCGCCAGGCGCGTGAGCGCATCGATGAAGGGCTGCAGCTCGTCGAGCAGCCGCTCGTAGAGCCACTTCTCGCGCGCCAGCGCGCGCTCCTGCGCCGACAAGGCCTTGTCTTCGAAGGCCTTGAGCTCGGGGGTGATGAAGCGCTCGGCGTTCTTGAGCGTCTGGCGGCGCTTGTAGTCGTCGGGCACGCGGTCGAGCTGGCCCTGGGTGACCTCGATGTAGAAGCCGTGCACGCGATTGAATTGCACGCGCAGGTTGGCGATGCCGGTGCGCGCGCGCTCGCGCGCCTCGAGCTCGATCAGGAACGCATCGCTGTGGTTCTGGATGCCGCGCAGCTCGTCGAGCTCGGCGTCGAAGCCGTCGGCGATGACGCCGCCGTCGCGCACCAGCGCCGCGGGCTCGGGCAGCAGTGCGCGCTGCAGCAGTTCGGCGCAGCCCGCGGGCGGCTGCAGGTGCTGCGCGGTCTGCGCGAGCAGGGCGTCGGCGCCCAGCGGCGCGAGCGCCTGCGCGAGTTCGGCCGCGCGCGCGAGCGTGAGCCCCAGGCCCACGAGCTCGCGCGGCTTGGCCTGGCGCAACGCGGTGCGCGCGGTGATGCGCTCGACGTCGCTGCAGCCCTTGAGCCGGGCGCGCAGCGCCTGCCACGCTCCCGAGCGCAGCGCGGCGATCGCGCCCAGGCGCGCGCGCGCCTCGCTGCGGTCGCGCCGGGGTTCGAGCAGCCACTGGCGCAGCGCGCGGCTGCCCATGCCGGTGGCGCAGGTGTCCAGCAGCGAAAACAGCGTGGGGCTGCTCTCGCCGCGCAGCGTCTGCACCAGCTCGAGGTTGCGGCGCGTGTTGGGTGGCAGGTCGATGCGCTCGTCGGCGCGCGCCACCTGCAGGCTGCGCACGTGCGCCAGCGCACGCCCCTGCGTGTGTTCGGCATAGGCCAGCAGCGCGCCCGCGGCCGCGTGCGCCGGGGCCAGGCCCTCGGCGCCCCAGGCGGCCAGGCTCGCGGCCTGCAGCTGATCGAGCAGCTTGCGCTCGCCCAGCGCGGCGTCGAAGGCCCAGGCCGGGCGCAGCACCGCCACCAGCCTGCCGCCCTGGGACGTGGGCTGGCCCGCGAGCGCCTGCACGCGCTGCTCGAAGGCGGGCGTGCTGTCGGCGCTGTAGATCAACTCACCGGGCGCGATGCGCGCGACCCAGTCGGCGAGTTCGTCGCTGTCGCACTCGGCGAGGAACACGATGCCCTGCGTGAGCGAGAGCCAGGCCAGGCCGCAGCCGCTGCGCGCGCCCGCGTGCACCGCCATCAGCAGCGACTCGCTCTTGTCGGACAGCAGCTCGGCGTCGGTCAGCGTGCCGGGCGTGACCACGCGCACCACCTTGCGTTCCACCGGGCCCTTGGCCGTGGCCACGTCGCCCACCTGCTCGCAGATGGCCACCGATTCGCCGAGCTTGATGAGCCGCGCGAGGTAGGTGTCGACCGAGTGGAAGGGCACGCCCGCCATCACCACCGGCCGCCCCGCCGACTGGCCGCGCTGGGTCAGCGTGATGTCGAGCAGCCGCGCCGCCTTCTCGGCGTCTTCGTAGAACAGCTCGTAGAAGTCCCCCATGCGGTAGAAGAGCAGCGTGTGCGGGTGCCCGGCCTTGAGGGCCAGGTACTGCTGCATCATCGGGGTGTGGGCGGCCAGGGGGTCTGTCACGGTGGGCGGCTCGGGCGCGAAAAACAGCCGACGACTTTAGCCGATCCGCCGCGCCCGCCCGGCCCTGTCGCCCAAGCATCGCGCGCCCCGGCTGTCAATCGGCGCGCCCGCCGTCGTTGGCCGCGAACGCGTCGCTTTTACCCGCTGTTGCCCCATGTCCGCGCAGGCGCGGCCAACATCCTTCCATCGTCGAACCAGGAAGGAGTTGCGGCATGCCGCTGCACCGGGACGGCCGGAGCCTTCGGGTGCTCACGGTCAACATCCACAAGGGCTACAGCCTGTTCAACAAGCGCTTCGTGCTGCACGAGCTGCGCGAGGCGGTGCGCGCGATCCGCAGCGACGTGGTGTTCCTGCAGGAGGTGCGCGGCGCCAGCGAGCCGGGCGCGCGGCAGCAGCAGGCCGCGCAGTACGAGTTCCTGGCCGACAGCATCTGGAAAGACCACGCCTACGGCCGCAACGCCGTGGCGCCGCGCGACAGCTACGGCAACGCGGTGCTGTCGCACTTTCCCATCGTGCACAGCCGCAACCACCGGCTCTCGGTGGAGCGCATCGTGCCGCAGCGCGGCGTGCTGCACTGCGTGGTCAACCGCGACGTGATGCCGCCCGTGCACCTGATGTGCGTGCACCTGGGCCTGCTCGAGGCCGACCGACAGCACCAGCTCGAGGCCCTGAGCGCGGTGGTGCAGGCCGAGGTGCCCGCGGGCGAGCCGCTGATCGTGGCCGGCGACTTCAACGACTGGCGCCAGAAGGCCGACGCGCGCTTGCGCCGCATCGGCCTCACCGAGGTGTTCCGCCACGCGCACGGACGCCACGCGCGCAGCTTTCCCGCGGCCTGGCCGCTGCTGCGGCTCGACCGCATCTACGTGCGCGACGTGAAGGGCGTGCGGCCGCTGCCGCTGCCGCGCCATCCCTGGGCGCGCCTGTCGGATCACGCCCCGCTCGCGGCCGAGATCGAGCTCGACAGCCCGGAGGCCTCGCCATGAACTCGCGTTGGGTGCCGGGCAACCGGTTCGAACTGCTCTGCTGCGGCGAGGCCTACTACCCGCGCGTGTTCGCAGCGATCGAGGCCGCCGAGCACGAGGTGCTGCTGGAGACCTTCATCTGGTTCGATGACCCCGTGGGCCGGCAGCTGCGCGCCGCGCTGCTGCGCGCGGCCGAGCGCGGCGCGCAGGTGCACGTGCTGATCGACGGCTGGGGCTCGCCCGACCTGGGTGAGGCCTTCACGCGCCCGTTGCTCGACGCCGGTGTGCAGCTGCGCGCCTTCGAGCCCGCGCGCCGGCTGTTCGGCACGCGCATCAACATGCTGGGCCGCATGCACCACAAGCTGGTGGTGGTGGACGGGCGCGTGGCCTTCGTGGGCGGCATCAACTACTCGCGCGACCACCTCACCGACGACCCCATGGGCAAGCTCGACTACACGGTCGCCATCGAAGGTCCGCTGGTGTCGCAGATCCAGGCCTTCTGCCGCACCAACATCCACCGGCCGCAGCCGGCGCGCACGCAATGGCTGCGCCACTGGATGCGGCTGCGCCGGCAGGCGCGCGCGGCCGCGCCGGTGGACGACGGCGCCATGGCGGCCTTCGTCACGCGCGACAACCGCGCGCACCGCAACGACATCGAGCGCCACTACCGCGCGGCCATCCGCAGCGCGCGCGAGCGCATCGTGATCGCCAACGCCTACTTCTTTCCGGGCTGGCGGCTGCTGCGCGACCTGCGCCGCGCTGCGCGCCGCGGCGTGCAGGTCGACCTGATCCTGCAGGGCCAGCCCGACATGCCCTGGGTGCGGCGCACCAGCATGCTGCTCTACGAACACCTGCTGCGCGCCGGCGTGCACATCCACGAGTACATGGAGCGCCCGCTGCACGCCAAGGTGGCGGTGATCGACGGGCAGTGGGCCACCGTGGGCTCGAGCAACCTCGACCCCACGAGCCTGAGCCTGAACCTCGAGGCCAACGTGGTGGTGCGCGACCAGGCCTTTGCGCGCACGCTGGGCGAGGCGCTCGACGCGCTGATCGCGCACCAGTGCGAGCCCGTGCGCCTGCCCACGCCGGGCCGGCTGCGCTCGGCCTGGATCGGCGTGCGCAGCTTCTTCGTGTTTCATGCGCTGCGGCGCTTTCCGCGCTGGGCGCGCTGGTGGCAGGACCCGGCAGCGCGCGTGGTGCCGCTGCGGGTGGAGACGACATGAGCTGGTCGTCGGCCCTGCGCCGCAGCGCGCCCTGGCTGGTCGCGGTGGTGGTGCTCGGGCTGGTCGCGCTGCAGGCGCGCGAGGTGGACTGGCCTCAGGTGCGTGGCGCATTGCGGCAGCTGCCGCTGCAGACCGTGGGCCTGTCGGTGCTGATCGCCGTCGCCGCGCACGCGGTCTATGCGGCCTTCGACCTCGTGGGCCGCGCGCTCACCGAGCCGCGCATCGGCCGCTGGCGCACCTGGGGCATCGCGGCCATCGTCTATGCCTTCAACCTCAACCTGGGCGCGCTCATCGGCGGCCTGGGCATGCGGCTGCGGCTCTACACGCGCTGGGGCCTGCCGCCGGCCACGGTGGCGCAGATCGCGGGCCAATGCGTGCTCACCAACTGGGTTGGCTGGTGCTGGGTGGCGGGGCTGGTGCTGCTGCTGGCGCCGCCGTCCTTGTCGGCGGGCTGGGCCCCGGGCCCGCAGGCGCTGCGCGCGGCAGGGGCCGGTGTGCTGCTGCTGGCCCTGGCCTACCAGGCCGTGTGCAGCGTTTCGCGCCGCAAGACCCTGCAATGGCGCCGCCACACGCTGGAGCGTGCGGGCCCGCGGCTGGCCCTGCTGCAGGCGGCGGCGGGCGCGGCCAACTGGCTGCTCATGGCCTTGAGCCTGTGGAACCTGCTGCAGGGGCGGGTGGGCTTTGCGGTGGCGCTGGGCGCGATCGTGCTCGCTGCGGTGGCGGGCATTCTGGTGCGCGTGCCGGGCAGCGTGGGCGTGTTCGAGACCGTGGTGGTGACCGCGATCGCGGGCGCCGTGCCCACGCACGAGGCGCTCGCCGCGGTGCTCGCGTTCCGCGCCGTGCACTACCTGCTGCCGCTGGCGCTGGCCTTGCCGGCGTACGGGTTCATCGAATGGGCGGGCAAAGACGCCAAGCGCGGGACGAACAAAAGATGCAAAGAACAAGATACAAAAAGCAGGCGATTTGCATAAAATGCATTGCATGCCGAGCTATCCCGCCGTTTCCGATGAAAGCGCTTCGCTGCTGAAGGAGCTCGGGGCCCGCCTGCGCCTCGCGCGCAAACGCCGGGGCTGGAGTGCCGAGGCACTCGCGCAGCGGGCGGGCATCACGCGCGTCACGCTGAGCCGGCTCGAAGTGGGGGAGCCGGCGGCCACGAGCCTGGGCACGCTGGTGAGGGTGATGGGCGCGCTGGGCATGGCCGGTGACCTTGCGCTGCTGGCGCGGGACGACCGTGTCGGGCACGACAGGCGCGATGCGCTTTTGCTGGCGCCTCGCAAGCCCGCCCTGCCCAGGCGCATCTCGCTCAAACGCCTGCCGCACCTGCGCTCGGTGGCCGCATGGCATCTGCCCGATCCGGACACCCGGCTCAGCCCCGAGGAAGTGCTGAGCCTGTACGAACGCAATTGGCGCCACATCGAACCCGCAAAGATCGTGGGCGAGGAAGCGGCCTTGTTGCGCAAGCTCACGAGCACCATCGGCAAGGGGGTGTTGCTTGTTTGAACGCGAACACCACCGGCGCATCGCCGCCCTGCTGGAAGCCATCGACGCGGCCTTTCTGCTCAAGCACCGTTGCTTCTTCGGCGGGGGAACGGCGATCGCCCTGTCGTGTGGCGAGTACCGCGAGTCGGTCGACATCGACTTCGTGTGCGCGTCCATCGAAGGGTACCGGGGCCTGCGTGAAGCGGTGCGCGAGAAGGACCCGGGCTGGTTGTTCCAGCGGCCGGTGCAACTGCGCCGTGAACCCATCGTCGATCAGTACGGCATCCGCATGGCGGTGGCCGTCGACGAAGTGCCGGTGAAGGTCGAGCTCGTGTTCGAGGCCCGCATCGCCTTCAAAGACCCCCTGCCGGAGGACCGGGTCTGTGGGGTCTGGCGAATGGCGGCCGAAGATCTGGTGGCGTCCAAGCTCATGGCCAATGCCGATCGCTACGCCGATGATGCGGTGATGAGTCGCGACCTCATCGACTTGGCGATGTTCCTGCCCGATGGTCTCGTGCCGGCCCCGGGCGTGGAGAAGGCGCGGCGCGCCTATGGGGGCGCGATCGACAAGGCCTTCACCCGCGCCCGGCAGGGCTTGCTCGAGCGCGAAGGGCGGCTGCAGAAGTGCATGAAGGCCATGCACATGGTGGTGCCGGAGGCCACGCTGCGAACGCGGATTGCCGCTCTGCACCTGGGCGCGTAGCGCCACCGGCATTCAATCCGGCGTGGGCAGGTAAACCCACACCGCCACGCCGAAGCCGCTGCGCGCCTCGATCCACAGCCGGCCGCCATGGCGCTCGACCACGCGCGCGGCCACGGCCAGGCCGCGCGCGGGTGCGTGGCCCGCGGGCCGCGCCGCGCTGCGCGGGAAGGGGTCGAGCAGGGTGTCGGGGTCGGCGCCCTGCAGGTCGCGCGAGCGGTCGTGTACGCACCAGGCCTGGCGGTCGGCGTCGTGGCGGATGTGCAGCGTGTGCGGCCGGTCGGCCGGCGCGTGCTCGGCCGCGTGCGCGAGCAATTCGCGCACGGCCAGCGTGAGCAACTGCGGTTGGGCGTGCAGCGTCGGCAGCGGCTCGCAGGTCCATCGCAGGTGGGGATGGGCCGGTGCGAGCCGCTGCAGCTCGTCGGCCACCAGGGCATTGAGGTCCACCGGCGCGCACACGAGCTCGGCGTGTTGGGCGTGCACCAGTTCGAGCAGGCGCGTGATCATGTCGCCGAGCTGGGTCGCCGCGCTGGCAATGCGGTCCAGGCGCTCGCGGCTGTCCGGGCTCAGGCGGCTGTCGGGGTCGGCCGCGATCAGCGCTGCAAAGCCGTTGATGGCGCGCAGCGGCGGGCGCAGGTCGTGCGCCAGGGCCTGGCCGAGCTGGCGCCAGGGGTGCCGCGGCGGCGCGCCGCCGGTGCCAGCCGGCGCGGCCGGCAGCGCCGTTGCGGGCGCATCGCCGGTCCATGGGGTGTTGCCAAAGTCGCGAGAGGACGCCATCGGGGTGTGCGTTTTGGCCGGTTTGGGCGTGGCAGAAAGCCGGTGACACAGGGCGGCACCGGTGTGCCGCTAGCATGCTTGCAATTGGATACAGATGTCGTTTCCCACACCCGAACCGGCCAGTCTAGGCAGCGCCTGTGCGCCCGCCCAGTTCTGCGGCTGACCGTCTGCGAATGAAGACCCTGCCTGATCCCGCGGCCGCCGCCGTCGCTGTGCCGACGGTCGAGGCCCTGACCCTCGCGCTCGACGCCGGCGTGGACCTGGGCGTGCGCTGGAACCCCGGCGAAAGCCTGCTGGCCGCCCGGCCCTGTCTGCCCTTCGATGGCGCCTGGTGGGGCTTGGGGAGCTGGCCGGCCGGCGGCCTGCCCTCGCTGTTCCTCACCAACACGGTGGACCTGCCGGCCGAACTCGTGCGCTGGTGGCACGACTGCGCCTTGCAGGACCGTGTGGCGCAGACCATCGTGGAAAACACCGGCGCGCCCGTGGTCTGGACCGACCGCGACGCGCTGGCCGAGCCGGTGCGCGACTGGGCGCAGCGCTTCGGGCTGGCGCAGGGCGTGATCGCCAGCCGCCTGGAGCCCATCACAGGCCAGGTGCTGTTCCTGGCCGCCTACCGCAGCGCCGCCACACCGGCGTTCGGTGCGGCCGACGCCGAACTGCTGGACGCGCTCACGCGCCAGGCCGTGCTGCTGTGGCGTTCGGTGCGCTCGCAGATCGAGGCCATCGACCGCTCGATGGCGGTGGACCGGCTCGCGGTGGTCGACGCATCGGGGCGGCTGTCGTTCTGCGGCGTGCAGGCCGGGCAGTTGCTGGCCGAAGGCTGCACCGACCACGACGGCATGCGCTGGCCACCCAGTCTGGGCGCCTGGCTCACCGACGATCCCGCGGGCATGCACCGGCGCAGCGGCCGGCTGGCCGGGCGCATCAAGCGCGTGCCCGGCGGCTGGTGGATCGAAGTCGGGGACGCGCGCAACGCCGCGGTGCTGCCGCAGCGCCTGCTGCGCGTGGCCGAGCTGTACGCGCGCGGCCTGTCGAGCAAGCAGATCTCGAAAGAGACCGGGCTGTCGGCGACCACGGTGCGCACCTACCTGCAGCAGGCCTACGGCATCCTGGGGGTGTCGAACAAGGTGTCGCTGGGCGACACCCTGGGCCGCGGCCGCTGAGGCCGGGCTTCAGGCCGGCGCCACGAAGCGGCCCATGCGCTGGGCGTACACGCGCGTGAAGGTGGCGCCGAGCAGGAACACCTGCGCCGAGTAGTAGACCCACAGCAGCAGCACCACCACCGATGAGGCCGCGCCAAACACCGAGGCCACGCCGCTGCGCCCGATGTAGATGCCGATCAGGGCCTTGCCCACCGTGAAGAGCAGGGCCGTGACGAAGGCGCCGAGCCACACGTCGCGCCAGGCCACGCGCACGCGCGGCATGCCCTTGTAGATCATCGCGAACACCGCGGTCACGAAGCCCAGGCTCAACACGAAGTTGATGCCGTCGACGAACGCGGCCCAGCCACCGAACCAGGGCGCCCACCACTTGCCGAACGCCGCGAGGCCTGCGCTCAGCACCAGCGAGACCATCAGCAGAAAGCCCACGCCGAGCGTGAGCCCGAGCGCGAGCAGGCGCACGCGCATGAAGCTCCACACGCCGCTGCCCGCGCGTTGCGGCGGCACGTGCCAGATGCGGTCGAGGGCGTGCTGCAGCTCGGCCAGCACGGTGGTGGCGCCGATGAGCAGCGTGCCCACGCCGATCACCGTGCCGAGCAGGCTCGCGGCGGGGCGGTTCACGCTCTCGAGCAGGTGGTTCACGGTGCGCGCGCTGTCTTCGCCCACCAGCGCCGAGAGCTGCGCAACGATCTCGGCGCGCGCCGTGGCCTCGCTGAAGAACAGGCCCACCACCGAGGTGACGATGAGCAGCAGCGGCGCGATCGAGAACACGGTGTAGTAGGCGAGCGCAGCGCCCATGCTCGAGGCGCGTTCGTCGATCCAGGCCTGCACCGTGTCGATGAGCAGGGCCTTGAGGGTCGACCGGGCGGAGGGGGACGAAGCCATCGGCATCTCCTGTTGGGCCAGGGCAGGGAGCGCCCTTTTTACACCGGGGGGCAGGGCACGCGCCTTGCCCAGGACCCGGGCAAGGGCCGATCGGCCCATGCGATTCCTTCCCACCTCGACACCAGGAGAGACCCCATGGCCACCAACCCAGGCAACCAGAGCAACCAAGGCAATCAGAGCAACCAGGACAAGTCCTCGCAACGCGGCTTTGCGGGCATGGACCCGGAACGCCAGCGCGAGATCGCCGCCGAAGGCGGGCGCGCGGCCCATGCGAGCGGCAACGCGCACGAGTTCACCAGCGAAGAAGCGCGCGAAGCCGGCTCCAAGAGCCATGGCGGCCAAGGCAGTGACAGCGGCAACAGCGGCGCTCAACGCAGCGGCAGCGACAACGTGCGCAGCGGCTCGTCCTCGTCCCCGCGCGGCGGCAGCAACGAGCAGCACGCCGAAGCCGGCCGCCAGAGCCACAAGAACGATCGTTGAGCGATCACCGCTGAGCGCGTTCACTGCCCGACGCGCTCTTGGGCCCCGCTGGCGCCGCCAGCGGGGCATTTTTCATGGGCGCTTCACGCGGCCGGGTTGGCCAGGCCCGATTCGATGAAGCGCCGGTAGGTGCGCACGGTGGCGTTGGGCACGGTTCGCCCGCCCTTGCTCGCGGTGGTGAGGTGTGTGCGGTAGACGTAGTCGCGCGCCGCAATGAGCAGGTCGGCCAGCGTGGGCAGTTCGCTCTTGGCGTACTGGCGCAGTTCGCCGCGCGCCTTCATGCGCTTGAGGAAGTGGATGTAGCGCTCGTGCACCGCCGCGTGGTGGCGCGCCCAGGCGGTGGGCGCCTCGACCTCGGCCTCGTTGAGCAGGCGCCAGAACCAGGGGTTGTCAGAGAGGTACTCGAACACCGCGCGAAAGCCGATCTCTTCGGCTTCGAAGAAGCGCTCCTCGTTGCCGATGCGCTCGCGCACGTAGTCGAGCATCTGCAGGCCGAAGTGCGGCAGCAGCGTGTCGAACAGCGCCTGCCGCGAGGGGAAGTACAGGTAGAAGGTGCCGAGCGCGACACCGCACGCGGCCGTGATGCGCTGGATCGAGGCGTCGCGGTAGCCGGTTTCGCCCACCACCTTGGCCGCTGCCATCAGGAACTCTTCGCGCGTGCGCGCCGCGCGTTCGGCCCGCGCCTGCAGCGAGGCCTCCGACAGTTTGCGCGGCTGGCGCGGCGCGCGCGCCGCGGGCCGCTTCGCGTCCGTTTCGGCGTTCGGGCGTGATCGCGATGTGCTCATGGGTGTCGATCCTAGGGCAGCACCGGCCCGCTGCGGTGGCGCATGCGCATTCGCGTTTCCCCTAGGTGCGCCGCAGCCGGTTCTGCAAATAATGAGTAATGAACCACGGTTCAGTTTATACGCGATGCAGAACCCAAATCCCATCACCGCTGTCACACCGGCCGCCGAAGACCCGAGCGACCCCGAGGCCTTCCGGGCCGAGGTGCGGGCGTTTTGCGAACGCGAGCTGCCGGCGCGCGTGCGCGCCAAGGTGCAGGCCAACCTGTACCTGGAAAAGCAGGACTACCTCGATTTCCTGCACGCGCTGATTCCGCGGGGCTGGGTCGCGGGGCACTGGCCACGCGAGTGGGGCGGCCGCGGCTGGACGCCGCTGCAGCGCTTCATCTTCGAAGAGGAGAGCGCGGCCTGCGGTGCGCCCTGGCTGATTCCCTTCGGCGTGAGCTACGTGGGGCCGGTCATCTTCACCTTCGGTTCGGCGTGGCAGAAGGCGCGCTTCCTGCCCCCCATCCTGTCGAGCACCGAGTGGTGGGCCCAGGGTTACAGCGAGCCCGGTGCGGGCAGCGACCTGGCCGCGCTCAAGACACGTGCGGTGCGCGACGGCGACCACTACGTGGTCACGGGCCAGAAGATCTGGACCAGCTACGTGCAGTGGGCCGACTGGATCTTCTGCCTGGTGCGCACCAGCGAAGGCACGCGCCGCCAGCAGGGCATCTCCTTCCTGCTGATCGACATGAAAACGCCCGGCATCACCGTGCGGCCCATCCGCACCATGGACGGCTGCCACCACGTGAACGAGGTGTTCTTCGACGGCGTGCGCGTGCCGGTGCAGAACCTGGTGGGCGAAGAAGGGCAGGGCTGGACCTGCGCCAAGTTCCTGCTCAACAACGAGCGCGTGATCGCCGCCGAGACCGGCCGCTCGATACGCCAGCTCGCGCACCTGCAGGCGCTGGTGGACGCCGAGCCCGCACGGCCGGAAGCCGGCGCGTTCCGCGAGCGCATCGCGCAACTGCGGCTCAAGCTGCACGCGCTGCGTGCCTACTGCCTGCAGGCCGCGCGCCACATGGACCCGACCCAGCCCGCGGGTGCCGACGCCTCGCTCATGAAGATCCGCGGCTCCGAGCTGCAGCAGGCGATCGCCGAGGCCACGATCGACTGGCTCGGCCCGCACGCCGCGGTGTACGACCCCGCGTTGGTGCATGGCGACACGCCGCGCAGCGCGGTGGGCCCGCTGGCCGGGCCGGGCCTGGTGCGCGAGTACCTGCACGGCCGCGCCGCCACCATCTACGGCGGCTCCAACGAAATCCAGCGCAACATCATTGCCAAGGCGGAGCTCGGACTGTGAAGCGCGATTCTTTCGTCGACGAGATCGACGCCGCCCTGGGCGACGCCGCGCTGCGCTACCGGCGCGAGCGCTACGCCTTCGAACAACGCCAGCGCCTGGACGCCGCATCGCGCCGCTTCGACGCCGGGGCCTGGGCGCAGATGGCCGAGATGGGCTGGCTCAGCGTGGCCAGCGACGAGGCCGACGGCGGCCTGGGCCGGCGCATCGGCTCGATCGCCCTGCTCGCGCGGCACGCGGGCGCGGCCGGCATCAACGAGCCCTTGCTGTCGACCTGGATCGCGGCCGAGGTGCTGCGTGCGCACGGCAGCGGCGCGCAGCGCGCGCGCTGGCTCGAACCCCTGATGGCGGGCGGCCTGCGCGTGGCCTGCGCTTTCGGCGCCGACGCGCGTGCCACGGACGGCGCCCTCACGGGCCGCTGCGAGGTGGTGCCGGACGCCGACATCGCCGACCTGCTGCTGCTGCAGGTGCAGGGCCGCTGGCATGCCGTGCGCGCCGACGCCGCGGGCCTGCAGCGCGAGGCCTGTCCCTTGCTCGACGGGCGCGGCGCGGCCACGCTGCAGTTGCAGGCCTGCGCGGCCGAGACCCTGCCCGTTCAGGCCCCCGACACGCCCGCGCAACTCGCGGGTCTTGCCGCTGCGGCCGATGCGCTGGGCGCGATGGAACTCGCCTTCGAACTCACCCTCGGGTACGTGAAGGCGCGCGAGCAGTTCGGCGCCCCCATCGGCCAGCACCAGGTGGTGGTGCACCGCACGGTCGACATGTACCTGCGGCTCATGGAATCGCAGGCCGTGCTCGCGCAGGCGGTCGAGGCGCTGGCCTGCGGCGAGCCCGCGCGCGCGGCCGAGGTGCACGCGGCCAAGGCCTTCATCCCGCCGCAGGGCCGCCTGCTCGCCCAGGAGGCGGTGCAGCTGCACGGCGGCATCGGCATCACCGAGGAGTACGCGGTGAGCCACTGCCTGCGCCGTGTGCTCGTGGACGAGCAGCTGTTCGGCCGCAGTGCCGAGCACCTGCAGCGTTTTGCCCAACCCCTGTCCGAGACGAGGTAAGCCCATGCGATTCGACGACTACCAGTGCCTGCGCTTCTCGCGCCAGGGCCGCGTGCTCACCGTCGCGCTGAACCGGCCCGAGCAGCGCAACGCGGTCAATGGCCGCCTGCACAGCGAGCTCGCGCGCGTGTTCACCGATCTGCAGAACGACCCCGACTCCGACGTGATCGTGCTCACCGGCGAGGGCGTGGCCTTCTGCGCGGGCGGCGACATCGAGTGGATGCAGTCGCACGTGGACGACCCGAGCGCCTTCGAGCGCATGGCGCGCGAGGGCAAGGACATCGTCTTCACCCAGCTCGACCTGGAAAAGCCGCTGATCTGCAAGCTCAATGGCCACGCCACCGGCCTGGGCGCAAGCCTGGCGCTGCTCAGCGACATCGTGCTGGCTTCGGCCGACGCGAAGATCGGCGATCCGCACGTGAGCGTGGGTCTGGTGGCCGGCGACGGCGGCGCGCTGATCTGGCCGCAGGTGGTGGGCTATGCGCGGGCGCGCAAATACCTGTTCACCGGCGATCTGCTGAGCGCGCAGGAGGCCGAGCGCATCGGCCTGGTCACCGAGGTGCACCCGCGCGACGCGCTCGACGCCGCCACCGACGCGCTCGCGCAGCGCATCGCCGCGGGCGCGACCATCGCCATCCGCTACACCAAGATCACCACCAACCTGCCGCTCAAGGCGCTGTTCCACGCGCACTTCGACGCCGGCCTGGCCTACGAATGCCTCTCCAACCGCAGCGCCGACCATGCCGAGGCGGTGCGGGCCTTCCGCGACCGGCGAAAGCCGGCCTTCACCGGCCGTTGAACCGGCCTGCCTTCTCCCCCCAACACCCATCCCAGGAGACAGACCATGCGCAACCCCAACCGCAGGCACGTGCTGCAACTCGGCGCCGCCGGCGCCACGGCCCTGAGCTTTCCGCACCTGGCGCTCGCGCAGTCCGGGCCGCTGCGCATCGGCCTGATCACGCCGCTGTCGGGTCCGCAGGAGTTCATCGGCACCTACGTGAAGAACGGCGCCGAGATCGCGGTGGACCAGATCAACAAGGCCGGCGGCATCCTGGGCCGCCAGGTTGCGCTCGAGATCCGCGACGACAAGGCCAACCCCGCGGCTGCGCTGGCCGCGGCGCGCGAGCTGCTGGGCATGGGCATCAACCTGCACGTGGGCGGCATCTCGAGCGCGGTGGTGCTGGCGCTCGCGCCCGTGATGGCGCAGGAGAAGGGCGTGCACCTGACCTGCGGCGCGGGCACCGAGAAGATGAACCACGAGGCCTATTCGGAGAACATGTTCCGCCCCGGCGACAGCCCCGACGCGCGCGGCCGCGCGCAGGCGCGCCTGATGGCCGAGAAGTACCCCGACGTGACGCGCTGGACCGGCCTGATCCCCGACCACGAATACGGCCGCACCATGTGGGGCATCTTCGTCGACGGCCTGCTCGAGTTCTACCCGGCGATCGCGAAGAAAAAACCCGAGATCCTCGACCCCATCCTCATGCCCTACGGCGTGTCCGACTACCGCAACGGCATCACCGCGGCGCTGCGCGTGCAGGCCGAGGGCTGCTTCAACGCCACCTACGGCGGCGACGCCATCACCATGTTCCAGCAGGCGCGCGGCTTCGGCCTGATGCAGCGCTACAAGGTGGTGTGCGACGCGGCCAACGAATTCCTGGTGGCGCGCGGCATGAAGCAGCAACTGCCGCCCCAATGGACCGGCATGCACTACTACGCCGCCGCTAACAAGGGCAACGCCATGAGCGACCGCTTCGTGGCCGACTACACCGCCAAGACGCGCGACCCCGAGCCGCTGGGCTGGGCGGCCGAGGCCCACGCGGCGATCTATGCGCTGGCCCGCGCGGCCGAGAAGGGCAAGTCCACCGAAACGCGCTCGGTCATCGCCAGCCTCAAGGGCCTCACCTGGGACACCGTGACCGGCCCGCGCACCATGCGCGCCGAAGACAACCAGGCCGTCAAGGACGTGGAGCTGGTGTTCATCGAACCCGCGAGCACCGACAAGGGCTACCAGGTGGGGCAGTACATCAAGGTCGACGGCAAGTCGGTGATCCTGCCGCCGTCGCCGGGCCAGAAGCTCAAGCTGCGCACCGCCTGAGCGCGCGATGGCCGCCGACCTCCTGACCCTGCTGGTCAACAGCCTCACCTGGGCCATGGCCACCTTCCTGGTGGCCGCGGGCCTCACCCTGGTGTTCGGCACCCTGCACATCCTGAACTTCTCGCACGGCGGCTTCTTCATGATCGGCGCCTACGCGGCCTACTCGATCGCGCAGTGGCTGGGCGCGAGCGATTCCACCGCGGTCTACCTCGTGGGCACGCTGGCCGCGGGCCTGCTGGTGGCGCTGCTCGGGCTGCTGGTCGACCGGCTGGTGCTGCGCCGCCTCGCGGGCGTGGAGGATGCCTACATCCTGATCGCCACCTACGCGCTGCTGCTGGTGTGCGAAGGCGCGACCAAGCTCGTGTGGGGCCTCAAGTACCACAGCGTGATGCCGCCGCAGGCGCTCGACGGCGCCTGGGTGCTGGGCAACGCCGTGGTGCCGCGCATGTCGCTGTTCATCATCGCGGCCGGCGTGCTGAGCTTCATCGCGCTCGAGGTCTTCCTCAACCGCACGCGCGCGGGCCGGCTGGTGAAGGCCATCGCGGTCGACCCGTGGATGGCGCGGCTCATGGGCATCAACGTGCGGCGCGTCTACACCGCCACGGTGGCGCTGGGCTTCGGCCTGGCGGGTCTGGCGGGCGGCACGCTGCTGGCCAACCAGGCGCTGTCGCCCTCGCTTGCGAGCGGCTTCGTGATCTACGCCTTCGGCGTGATCATCGTCGGCGGCATGGGCAGCATCGCGGGGGCCTTCGTGGGCTCGATCCTGCTGGGCCTCATCGACGCCGCGGGCCAGTGGGTGCTGCCGGGCCTGCCGGGTCTGCCGTTCTTCGCCGCCATGACGCTGATCCTGCTGCTGCGCCCGCAAGGGCTGATGGGGAAGAAGACATGACCGCTTTTGTCGGCGCCGGGCTGCGGCGCGACCTGCTCGTGCTGCTTGCGCTGGTGGTGCTGGGCTGCCTGCTGCCGCAGGTGCTCAACCGCGGCCTGGTGTTCATCGCGGGCCTGGTGTGGATCAACGCCGTGTTCGGCCTGAGCTTCAACCTGCTGTTCGGCCTGTCGGGCGTGCTGAGCTTCGGCCAGGCCATGTTCTTCGCGGGCGGGGCCTATGGCGCGGCGGTGCTCACGCAGTCGCTGGGCCTGCCGTTCCTGCTGGCCTGGCCGCTCGCGGGCCTGGTGGGCGCGCTGCTGGCGGCCGCGGTGGGCGGCGTGGCGCTGCGCCGCACCGAGGGCGTGTACTTCGCCATCCTCACGCTGTCGTTCGCCGAACTGCTGCACCTGCTCGTGATCAACACCGGCTTCCTGGGCCGCAACGACGGCCTGAGCGGCCTCGCGCGGCCCCTGATCGAACTGGGCGCGCTGCGGCTCGACTTCAGCGCGGGCGACCGCTTCTACTACTTCATCGTGTTCGCCTGCGCGCTGCTGATCGCATTGGTGCGCTGGGTGGTCGCCACGCCTTTCGGCCGCGCCCTGCAGGCCGTGAAGCAGGAGCCCGAGCGCGCCGAGTTCCTCGGCATTCCGGTGCGCCGGCACCGCTGGAGCGTGTTCGTGTTCGCGGGCTTCACCACCGCCATGGCCGGCGCGCTGGTGGCGCCGTGGGCCCAGATCGTCACGCCCGAGCTCGCGCACTGGTCGAATTCCACCAACCCCATCCTCTACACCCTGCTGGGCGGCAGCGCCTACTTCTGGGGTCCGGTGCTGGGCGCGGTGCTGCTGTCGGCGGTGTTCTACGTCACGCGCACGCTGGTGGGCATCTCCGACCTCGTGACGGGCCTGCTGCTGCTGTCGGTGGTGCTCGCGCTGCCCGGCGGCGTGCTGGGGCTGCTGGCGCGCTGGGTGCGGCCCGCGCCGCGCGCGGACCGGCCCGCGGCCGGCGCCCAGGTGGAGGCCGGCCGATGAGCGCGCTGCTGAACGCCCGCGGCCTGTTCAAGGCTTACGGCAAGATCCCGGTGCTGCGCCAGGTCGACATCGCCATCGCGCCCGAAGAAGGCCACGTGGTGATCGGCCCCAACGGCGCGGGCAAGACCACGCTGTTCAAGGTGCTCACGGGCGAGGTGATCGCCGATGCCGGGCAGATCGTGTTCCGCGGCGACGACATCACCCGGCTGCCCGCACACGCGCGCGTGCACCGCGGCTTCGGCCGCACCTTCCAGGTGGCGCGCGTGTTCGGCAAGCTCACCGTGCGCGACAACCTGCAGCTCGCCTGCGAGGCGCGCCAGCGCCGCGCCAACCCGCTGGCGGGCCTGTCGGCCGCGCAGGCGCGCACCATCGCCGCGCAGCTCGACGCGCTGCTGCTCGAAACCGCCCTGGAACGCCAGGCCGACGCGATCGCGGGCGCGCTCGCCTACGGCGACCGCAAGCGGCTCGAGCTGGCCATGGTGCTGGCGCTGGACCCGGCCATCCTGTTCCTCGACGAGCCCACGGCGGGCATGTCGGCCGCGGAGCGCCAGGCCACGGTGCAGCTGTTGCAGCGCGTGCGGCGCGAGCGCCGGCTCGCGTTGCTGCTCACCGAGCACGACATGGACGTGGTCTTCGGCCTGGCCGACCGCATCTCGGTGCTGCACCACGGCGAGCTCATCGCCTCGGGCACACCGCAACAGATCCGCGACAACCCGCGCGTGCGCGAGGTCTACCTGGGCGACGAGGCCGCACATGCTTGAGATCCGCCACCTGAACGCGCGCTATGGCGACAGCCGCGTGCTGTTCGACCTGAACCTGCGCGTGCCCAAGGGCGCCGGCGTGGCGCTGCTCGGGCGCAACGGCGCGGGCAAGTCCACGCTCATGAAGGCCTTGCTCGACGCCGGGCCCGCGAGCGAGGGCGAGATGGCGCTCGACGGCCGTCCGCTTGCGGGCCTGGGCACCGAGCAGCGCGCGCGCCTGGGCCTCACGCTGGTGCCCGAAGACCGCCGCATCTTCAGCAACCTCACGGTGCGGCAGAACCTCGAGCTCGCGCACCATGCGCTGCCGCGCGGCCGTGCGCCCACCCCGGTCGACGAGATGGGCCGGCTGTTTCCCCTGCTGCCGCCGCTGCTCGACCGCCTGGGCTACCAGCTCTCGGGCGGGCAGCAGCAGCTCGTGGCGGTGGTGCGCGGCCTCATGGCCGGGCCCGCGCTGCTGTTGCTCGACGAACCCGCCGAAGGGCTCGCGCCCAAGCTCGCGATGGACCTCGCGCACGAGGTGCGCCGCGCGCGCGAGACACTCGGCCTGTCGCTGCTGGTGGCCGAGCAGAACGTGGCCTACGCGCGCCAGTGCACCGAATACGTTTACCTGCTCGACAGTGGCAGGCTGGTGTTCGAAGGCGACTGGGCTGCGTTCGACGCCCAGCCCGATCTCAAGACCCGATACCTCGCCGTATGACCCAGGCCCACCCCATGTCCGCGCCGCGGCTGCAGCCGCGCATCGACCCCGAACAGGCCCGCCGCTGGAAAGCCAGCGGCGCCTGGGAAGACCTCACGCTGGCCGACCGCGCGCAGGCGCTCGCGCAGCAGGCGCCCACCCATGTCACCCACCGGGAGGCGGGCGTGTCGCTCACCGCGGCGCAGGCCTGGGCGCGCTCGGGCCGGCTGGTGGCCGCGCTGGCCGCTCAAGGCTTCGTGGCGGGCGACGTGATCGCCTTCCAGACCCCGAACTGGCTCGAGGCCGTGCTCATCAACCTCGCGGCCGCGCGGCTCGGCCTGGTGGTGTGCCCCATCGTGCCCATCTACCGCGAGCGCGAGGTCGAGCTGATCCTGGCCGACTGCGGCGCCAAGGGCATCTTCGTGCCCGAGCGCTTCCGCGGCTTCGACCACCTGGCCATGGTGCAGGGCCTGCGCGCGCGCCTGCCCGCGCTGCGCCACGTGTGGAGCGTGCGCGGCGAAACGCCCACGCCCGGCGTGACCGACCTGCGCGCGCTGCTCGAGAGCGATGCGCCGCTGCCTGCGCTGCCGCGCACCGATCCCGACGCCGTCAAGCTCATCCTCTACACCTCGGGCACCACGGGCCGGCCCAAGGCCGTGCTGCACAGCCACAACAGCCTGGCGCGCAGCATGCGCCGCGCCGCGCAGCACTGGGGCCTGCGCCCGGGCGACACCACGCTCATGCCTTCGCCGATCACGCACGTCACGGGCTACACCTACGGCCTGGAGCTGCCGTTCCACGACCGCGTGCGCGCCGTGCTCATGGACAAATGGGACGCCGCCGCCGCGGCCGACCTGATCGAGGCCGAGCAGGTGGTCTTCACGCTGTGCGCCACACCCTTCCTGCAGGAGCTGCTCGAGCTGGCGGAGCGCGAGCAGCGCCCGCTGCCCAGCCTGCGCACCTTCCCCTGCGGCGGCGCGGCCGTGCCGCCCGAGCTCATCCACCGCGTCGCGCGCGTGTTCGCGAACTGCCGCTCGTTCCGTGTCTACGGCAGCAGCGAAGCGCCCGTGATCACGCTGGGCTACGTGCTGCCGGGCCAGGAGCGGCTGGCCGCCGAGACCGACGGCGAGGTGATCGACTACGAGGTCAAGCTCGTGGACCCGAACGGCGACGAGGTCGGCCCCGGCCGCGAGGGCGAGATCTGCGCGCGCGGCCCGGGCCTGTTCCTGGGCTACGCCAATCCCGAAGACACGGCGCAGGTGTTCGACGCGCAGGGCTACTTCCACACCGGCGACGTCGGCTACCGCACGCCCGAGGGCGCGATCGTGTTCACCGGCCGCATCAAGGACCTCATCAACCGCGGCGGCGAGAAGATCAGCGCCAAGGAGGTCGAAGACCTGCTGCACCAGCACCCGGGGGTGCTGCAGGCCGCGGTGGTGGCCATGCCGCACCCGCGCCTGGGCGAAACCGTGTGCGCCTACCTGGTCGCGGCGCCCGGGTCCGACGTGTCGATCGAGGCCGTGTCGCGCACGCTCGCGGCCGCGGGCGTGGCCAGGCAGAAGATGCCCGAGAAGCTGGTGGTGGTGGATGCCTTTCCCACCACGGCATCGGGCAAGGTCAAGAAAGACCTGCTGCGCGCCGACGTGCGCGAACGGCTCGCGCAGGCGGCGCTCACAGCGAGCGCACCGCCCAGTGCGCCAGCAGCGCCAGCAGCCCCATGAACACCGCCACGCCGCAGAACCCCACCGCGATGATCACCAGCGGGTGGCCCTGCGGCCCTTCCAGGCGCTTGCGGCGCGCCACGCCGATGAAGCCCCAGAGCACGGTGCGCACTTCTCGCATCACGGTCATGTCGTCCTCCTAACGAACCTTTTGCACATCGAGCGGCAGCACGCGGCCGGCTTCATTGCCCCAGCGGCTGCGCACGAAGCTCGCGACCGCGGCAATGTCGGCGTCGCTCAGGTCCTGGCCGAAGGGCGGCATGCCGAAGGGGCGCGGGTTGCCCGCGGTGCTGGGCGTGAAGCCGCCGCTCACGATCAGGCGCAGCAGGTTGGTCGGGTCCTGCAAGCCGACGCTGCGGTTGCCCGCGAGCGGCAGGTACAGGCCTTCGTGGCCTTCGCCTTGCGCGCCATGGCATTGCGCGCAATGTTGTTCGTAGAGGCCGGCGCCGCGTTCGAGCACCTGGGCCGTGGCCGGCTCGCCGCGCTCGCGGCGCACCGGCTGCTCGGGCAGGGCGCGCAGGAAGTTGGCCATGGCCCGCAGGTCGCTCTCGTCCAGGTGACGGGTGCTGCCGGCCACCACCTCGGCCATGGGGCCCAGCATGGCGCCGTGCGCGCTGCGGCCGTCGCGCAGCAGCTGCACGGCCTCGTCTTCGCTCCAGCGCTGCAGCCCGGCCTCGTCGGCCGCGGCCAGCGAAGGCGCGTACCACTTCTGCAGCGGGATCAGCCCGCCGCTCAGGTCGAGCGATGTGGCGGTGGCGCCGAAGGCGTTGCGCGGCGCGTGGCAGGCCTGGCAGTGGCCCAGGCCCTGCACCAGGTAGGCGCCGCGGTTCCACTCGGCGCTGCGCGAGGCGTCGGCCTCGAACGTGCCGGGCGTGAAGAACAGCGCGCGCCAGACCTTGAGCGCGGCTTGCGTGCGGTAGGGCCAGCCGAGCGCATGCGGCCGGTTGGCCTGCGCCACGGGCGGCAGGCTTTGCAGGTAGGCGAACAGCGCGTCGGCGTCTTCGCGGCGCACGCGGGTGTACTCGGTGTAGGGGAACGCGGGGTAGAGCAGGCGGCCGTCGCGCGACTGGCCGTGGTGCATCGCGCGCCAGAAGTCGTCGGCGCTCCAGCGGCCGATGCCGGTGTCGGCGTCGGGCGTGAGGTTGCTGGCGTAGACGGTGCCGAAGGGCGTGGCCAGGCCCTTGCCGCCCGCGTAGTCGGCGCCGCCGCGCTCGGTGTGGCAGGCCGCGCAGTTGCCCGCGCGCGCCAGGTAGGCGCCGCGCTGCACGAGCGCGGCCGGGGCGGGCACGGCCAATGCGGACGCGGCGGGCGCGGCGGGCGCCACGGCCACGGGCGCCGTGGGCCAGAGCAGCCAGGCCGCGGTGGCGGCGGCCAGCAGCGCCGCGCCGGCCAGGGGGAGGGCGATGATGCGTTTCACCGTTCACCGCTCCCGCAGGCCATGGGCCGCTTCGCGGGCAGGCTGCCCGCGGGCGCCGGGCCCTGTGTGACCGGCTGCGACGACAGCCACACCGCCATCGCGCTCACGTCTTCGGGCGTGAGGCGGCGCGCGATCTCGCCCATGCAGTCGGGCGCCGCGGCCTGGCGCAGGCCGGTGCGCCAGGCGCCGAACTGCGCGAGCAGGTAGTCGCGCGGCAGGCCCAGCAGGCCGGGCATGGACGGCTGCACGCCCGTCATGGCCGCGCCATGGCAGCTCGCGCAGGCCGGAATGCCGAGCGCCGGGTCGCCCAGGCGCACCAGCTGCTCGCCGCGCCGCAGCTGCGCGGGCGGCGCGCCCGTGGTCTGCGGCGGCGGGTAGGGCAGGTCGAGCGCAGCGAAATGCTCGGCGATCTCGCGCAGGTAGGCCTCGCTCATATGATCGACGAGGTAGCTCATGGTCGCGTTCTTGCGCCGGCCGTCCCGGAAATGGATCAACTGGTTGTAGAGGTAGCCCGCGGGCTTGCCGGCGATGCGCGGAAAGTAGCCCTGGTTGGTGGCCCGGCCGTCCTGGCCATGGCAGACCGTGCAGGCCTGCATGCGCTGGGCCATGGTGTCCTGCGGCGGTGCGGGCGGTGCGGCGTGTGCGGCGCCGCCCAGGCACAGGGCGGCGGCGAGCGCCGCCAGGCGGGCCCGGCCGCGCGGCGCGCGCGTGGTGAGGGGGAAGGTCTTTTTCACGGCCCTCACTGTGCGCCCGATCGGGCCCGGCCGGTAGGTGCAGATCGCGCCAGGTCGACCGTATCAGCGGCTTGAGATGGCCACCAAGTACGAAACCCTGGCGCAGTCTTTCGCGGCCCTGATCGAGCAGGGCACCCTGCGCGCCGGCGACCGGCTGCCCTCCGTGCGCGAGGTGGTGGCCACGCGCGGCCTGAGCCCGTCCACCGTGTTCGAGGCCTACTACCTGCTCGAGGCGCGCGGCCTGGTGAGCGCGCGGCCGCGCTCGGGCTATTTCGTGAACGCGCGGCCCGAGCGGCGCGAAGAGCCGCAGGCCATGCACCCCACCGCGGGCCAGCAGGCGGTGGCGATCAACGACGTGGTGATGGCCGTGCTCGGCACGGTGCGCGACCGCCGCGTGGTGCCGCTGGGCTCGGCCTTCCCCGACCCCGCGCTGTTCCCGCTCGAACGGCTGGCGCGCGGCATGGGCACGGCCATGCGCCGGCTCGACCCGTCGCAATTGCTCGAGAACCTCGCGCCGGGCAACCCCGACCTGCGCCACCAGATCGCGCTGCGCGGCCTGGCGCAGGGCGTGCCCTCGGCGGTGGACGAGATCGTGATCACCAGCGGCGCGATGGAGGCGCTGGCGCTGTCGCTGCAGGCGGTGACGCAGCCCGGCGATGTGGTGGCCATCGAGTCGCCCGCGTTCTACGGCTGCCTGCAGGTGCTCGAGCGTTTGCGGCTGCGGGCGGTGGAGGTGGCCACACACCCGCGCCTGGGCGTTCAGCTGGACTCGCTCGAACAGGTGCTGCAACACCACCCGGTGAAGGCCTGCTGGTTCATGCCCACGTTCCAGAACCCCATGGGGGCACTGATGCCGGTGGACCGCAAACAGGCGCTGGTGGCGCTGCTGGCGCGCCACCGCGTGCCGCTGATCGAGGACGACGTGTACGCCGAGCTGTATTTCGGCGCGCAGCGCCCGCCGCCGGCCAAGGCCTTCGACCGCGAGGGCTGGGTGATGCACTGCGGCTCGTTCTCGAAGTCACTCGCGCCCGGTTACCGCGTGGGCTGGGTCTCGGCGGGGCGATTCGCGCGCGAGGTGGAGCGGCTCAAGCTCATGGGCACGCTCGCGGTGGCGGTGCCGTCGCAGCTCGCGGTGCTGCATTTTCTGAAGCACGGCGCGTACGATCGGCATCTGCGCCGGCTGCGCGACGCGCTCGCGGCGCGGCAGGAGCGCGCGCTGCGGGCGATCGCGCAGCACCTGCCCGCGGGCACGCGCGTGACGCGGCCCGAGGGCGGCTACTTCGTGTGGGTGGAGCTGCCTGAGGGCGTGGACGCGATGGCGCTGCACCACGCGGCGCTGGCGCGCCACATCAGCCTCGCGCCCGGGCACCTGTTCTCGGCCGACCGGCGCTTCACGCGGCACATCCGGCTCAACGTGGGTCACCCACGGCCCGAGCAGAGCGATGCGGCGATCAAGGCGCTGGGGCGGCTGGTGAGCGCGCTGCCGGGCCAGCACATCCCGTTCACCGCGGCGAAAGGAGCCCGCACTTGAAACAAGAAATCCTCGTCCTGGGGGCCGGCATGGTCGGCGTGTGCACCGCACTGCACCTGGCGCAGCGCGGCCACGCGGTGACGCTGGTGGACCGGCGCGCGCCCGGCCGCGAAACCTCGCACGGCAACGCGGGCATCATCCAGCGCGAATCCATCGAGCCCTACCCGTTCCCGCGCGAATGGTCCACGCTGCTGCGCGTGGCCTTCAAGCGCGGCGCCGACGTCAACTACCACCTGGGCGCGCTGCCCGCGCTCGCGGGGCCGCTGGCGCGTTACTGGTACCACTCGCAGCCGGCGCGCCACGCGCGCCTGTCGCTGGCCTACGGCGCGCTCATCGAACATTGCCTGAGCGAGCACGAGCCCCTGATCCGCCTGGCCGGCGCCGACGACCTGGTGCGCCGCGAAGGCTACCTGCACGTGTTCCGCGAACGCGCCACCATGCGCGACACCGTGGCCAAGGCGCAGCGCCTGGCCGAGCGCGGCGTGAACCACCGCGTGCTCGACAGCGACGCCCTGGCCGCGGCCGAGCCCGCGCTGCGCCGCCGCCTCGCGGGCGCGGTGCACTGGACCGATCCCTGGTCGGTGAGCGATCCGGGCGAGCTCGTGTCGCGCTATGCCGCGCTGCTGCCCGGCCTGGGCGCGCGCCTGCTCGCGGGCGATGCCGCCACCCTGCGCCAGACCGCGCAGGGCTGGGCCGTGCGCACCGCCGAGGGCGAGGTGCAGGCCGCCCAGGCGGTGGTGGCGCTGGGCCCGTGGTCGGACCCGCTGCTGCGCGGCCTGGGCTACCGCTTCCCGCTGTTTCCCAAGCGCGGCTACCACCAGCACTACACGGGCGGCGAGCCGCCGCGCCTGACCCTGCTCGACGCCGACGGCGGCTTCGTGATCGCGCCCATGCGCCGCGGCGTGCGCATCACCACGGGCGCCGAGTTCGCGCGCCTGGACGCACCGCCCACGCCGGTGCAGGTGGGCCGCGCGCACCGGCTCGCGAGCGAGCTGCTCGATCTGCCGCAGGCGGTCGATCCCGAGCCCTGGCTCGGCGCACGCCCAGCCACCGGCGACATGCTGCCCGTGATCGGCCCCGCGCCGCGCCACCGCGGCCTGTGGTTCAACTTCGGCCACGCGCACCAGGGCTTCACGCTGGGCCCGTTGAGCGGGCGGCTGATGGCCGAACTCATCGAGGGCGGACCGACGCGGGTGGACGTGGCGCCGTACTCGGCGGCGCGGTTCGGCTAGGCGCGGCCGCCCCGGGCCCGCCGCTCGCCCGCCCGCCGCCGCTCGGCGGCAGGGGGCCGGCAAAGTTCGGGGTCATGCCGCCAAAGCCGCCTTTCATCCGCCCGTGGCCCGGTCCGGCCCGCGCCCGCGGGCACGATCGGCCGCATGTACAGCCCCTTTTTCCAACGGATGGCAATGCCGCGCCGGCGGCGTTGCGATTCGATTTGTAACCGCTCGTCGTCGGCAGGTGAACGCCCGTCTAGTCGCGCGCGCGTAGGGGTGGTCACAAGGAAGCATGTCGGGATGAGCGAATCCCTACCCCGTATGCGAGTAGAAAAGCATTCTTTTTTGCCGCAGCGAGGCTTTACCCTGATCGAGTTGATGGTGGGCATCACCATCCTCGCCATCCTGCTCGCGATCGCCGTGCCCAGCTTCCGGGGGTCGATGGCGTCCAGCCGCGTCACGAGCAGCACCAACGAAATCGTGAGTGCCCTGGCCCTGGCCCGCAGCGAAGCCATCCGCCGCGGCACGCGCATCTCGGTGTGCAAGAGCACCAACGGCACCGGCTGCGCCGCGGCCGGCGGTTGGGAGCAGGGCTGGATCGTGTTCGTGGACACGAACCGGCCGGGCGGCGACGCCGCCGTGAACGCCGGCGACGTGGTCCTCACGCGCACGGGCCCGCAGGCCGGCGAGCTCAGCATCCTCGGCACCGCCGCGGTGGCCAACTACCTCTCCTTCGCGGCCGATGGCACCGTGAGGAACATGGCCGGCACCGCGCTGGCCGGACGCCTGCGCGTGTGTTCCACCTCGACCGCGATCAACGACGCGCGCCGCGCGCGCGAAATCGACGTCAGTTCCGCCGGACGCATCGCAACGTCCGTTGTCAGCCTGGGCGCGGCCTGCGCGGCGCCCGCTTGATCATGCGCACACATTTCATATCCCCAAACGGCCACCGGCAACGGGGCGCGAGCCTCATCGAAGTTCTCGTGGCGGTGGTCATCCTGGCCATCGGCCTGCTCGGCATGGCCGGCCTGCAGGCCAGCGCGCTCAAGGGCAACCAGAGCAGTTATGCGCGCAGCCAGGCCGTGATGCTCAGCTACTTCATGCTCGACATGATGCGGGCCGACCGCGGCAACGCGCTGCTGGGCCAGTACAACACCGACTCCAACGCCGCCCCGGGCGCCGTGCTGACGCCGATCTGCGCCGCCACCGACGTGCCGCAGAACACCCTGGTCGACAACAGCCGCAAGGACTGGATCAACGCCCTCAAGGCCGGTCTGGGCGACAACGCCCAGACCTGCGGGGCGATCCGCTGCGATGCCACGGGCGAATGCACCATCCAGATCACCTGGGACGATCAGCGCGCCGGGGGTCTGGGCCAGCAGCGCTTCGACACGAGGAGCCGCCTGTGACCCTGCACGCGAAGCCTTCGCCGCGGCGCGCCCAGCGCGGCGTGACCATCATCGAGCTCATGGTGGGCATGGTGCTCGGGCTGCTGCTCGTGCTCGGCGTGATCAGCGTCTACGTGACCAACCAGCAGGCCGCCCGGACCAACGAAGGCCTGGCGCGGCTGCAGGAGAGCGGCCGCATCGCCTTCGAGTTGCTGTCGCGCGAGGTGCGGCAGGCCGGGGGCAACCCGTGCGGCGCCCGGCTGGTGGCCAACGTGCTGCTCAACCCCGCGTCCAACTGGGCCTACGATTTCGCGGCCGGTCCCATCCGCGGCTACGAGGGCAATGAAAACGTGGCCGACATCGTGCCCACCGGCACCGCGGTGGGCGAGCGCGTGGTCAACACCGACGCGGTCCGCGTGATGAGCCCGAACACCACCGACAGCGCGATCGTGGTGACCCACAACCCGACGGCGGCCTCGTTCGATCTCAACACCGTCAACCACGGCATCTCCGTCGGCGAGGTGGTGATGGTGTGCGACCAGCAATCGGCCGCCATCACCCAGATCTCGAATGCCTCGCCGGGCACCAACAGCACCATCGTGCACAACGCCGGCACGGGCACGCCGGGCAACTGCACGAAAGGCCTGGGCTACCCCACGCTGTGCACCACCAACGGCACGCCCAAGACCTTCGCCGGCGGCAGCATCGTGAGCCGCCTCAATCCGGGCTTCTGGTACATCGGCAACAACCCGCGCGGCGGCCGTTCGCTCTACCGCGCCACGCAGGGCGCACGCGTCGAGGTCACCGACGGGGTGGTCGACATGCAGCTGCGCTACCTCACGCGCAACGCGGCCTCGGGCACGCTCGCCAACGACTGGGTCGACGCCAACCTGATCGGTGACTGGACCGACGCGGCCACCAACGTTCCCGTGGCCATGCGCGTTCAGCTCTCGCTCGTTTCCCTGCAGTCCGTCGGCACCGACCAGCAGCCCCTGCGCCGCGAGCAGGTGTATGCCATCACCCTGCGCAACCGCGCCCAGTGACCATGAGCCGATTCCCCGTCATTTCCCGCTTGCCGCACCGTGACCGCCAGCGCGGCGTGGTGCTCATCGTGGCGCTGGTGCTGGTGGCCATCATGGCGCTGGTGGGGCTCAATGCCATGCGATCGGTCTCGCTCGAAGAGCGCATGGCCGGGCACAGCTACGACCGCAGCCTCTCGTTCCAGGCCGCCGAAGCGGCGCTGCGCGAGGCCGAAGCGCTCGTGGCCCTCAACAAGCCCACGCCCACGGGGTCCTGCGCGGCCGGCCTGTGCCCTGCGCCCCTGCCCACCGACACGCCCCGCTGGCTCGACACCACCTTCGCGGGCTGGCAGAACGCCGCCACCGTCACCAGCGGTGCGATCGGCGTGACGCCCCAGTATTTCGTCGAGTACCTCGGCAACACCTTCGAATGCGAGCCCGGTTCGCCCTCGACCACCGCCGACTGCAAGCGCTACCGCATCACGGCGCGCAGCAACGCGGGCGCCGACCGTTCGGCCGTGATGCTGCAGTCCACCTACGCCACCGATTGAGTTTGTCCGGGAGCCGCCCATGATGTCCCTCCGTCTGATCAAGAGCACCGCCAAGGCGACGCTGCTGCTCGGCGCGCTGTCGGTGCAGTTGTTCACCGATGCGGTCGATGCGACCGCTGCCGCCCTGTCGATCCCGAACGTGCCGCTGACCGCGACCATCAACGCCAAGCCGATGACCATGCTCATCGCCGGCCGCGACCACCGCCTGTTCTACGAGGCCTACAACGACGCCAGCGACATCGACGGCGACGGCCTGCTCGACATCCGCTTCAAGCCCACGATCCAGTACTACGGCCTGTTCGATTCGGACGTTTGCTACAACTACACGGGCAACCCGGGCAACAACGACAACGGCTCGACCAAGAACGGCGAACTCTGGGTACCGGTATCGGCCGTGAGCGATGCCACGCTGCGCAATTGCACCGGGGGCGCCTCGGCCGGCCAGTGGTCGGGCAACTGGCTCAACTACATCACCACCAGCCGCATCGATGCGCTGCGCAAGGTGCTGTACGGCGGCATGCGCGAGATCGACGTCAACGGCAACACCGTGCTGCGCCGTGCCTACATCCCGCAGGACGCGCACAGCTGGGGCAAGGAATACCGCAACGTCGCCACCGACGGCTACAACATCGCCGACTACACCGCGCTGGATCTGCCCACCGAGACCAACCGCCGCCACTTCTTCGGCAACCTCACCGCCACCAACGGCGTGGCCTGCGGTCCCGCCCCCATCACGCTCAACAACTGCAGCGACCGTCCGCCGCTGCTGCGCATGCGTCTGGACGTGGCCGACCGCCGCATCTGGGAATGGGCCTCCAAGGAGCGGCCGGTGCTCGACAGCAGCCTGTCGGTGGGCAGCTTCAGCAACAGCGGCATCCGCGCCGAGCAGAACTACGCCGTGCGCGTGCAGGTCTGCACCGCCACCTTCAACAAGGACTGCCGGGTCTACCCGAACGGCAACATCAAGCCCATCGGTCTGCTGCACGAGTACGGCGAGAACGACGCCATGCTGTTCGGCCTCATCACGGGCAGCTACGACCGGCACATGACGGGTGGTCGCCTGCGCAAGGTGGTGTCGTCGTTCTCGAACGAGATCGTGCCGAACACCGGCATCTTCCGTACCGGCACCTCGGCGCCCATCGTCACCAGCTTCAACAGCCTGCGCATCCGCGGCTTCAACCAGACCGGCAACACCAACGAGTACGCCTACCCCAACCCTTACACGAACTCCGCCAAGGCCCCCACCGAGGGCGAGTTCGTCGACTGGGGCAACCCCATTGGCGAGATGCTGTTCGAGGGCTTGCGCTACTTCGCGGGCGCGAACGCGCCATCGACCGAGTTCGACCGCTCCGGCCAGCGCACCCTCGACGGCCAGGTGGGCCTGAGCAGCGCCACCTGGGACGACCCCTACTCGTCGAGCAGCACGGCCAATGCCCCTTATTGCGCGCGCCCCAACTTCCTCGTGGTGTCGAACATCAATCCCTCGTTCGACTCCGACAGCCTGCCGGGCTCCTCGTTTTCGACCTACACCGATCCCCTGACCAGCTCGGGCCGCAACCTCGCGGGGCTGAACGTGACCACGGTGGCCAACGCCATCACCGGCATCGAAGACCGCGTGGTGACCTCGGCCATCACCGGGCGCTCCTTCTTCATCGGCCAGGCGGGCACCACCGTGACCGACAACGCGCCCACCCCCAAGACCGTGAGCGGTCTGGGCACGGTGCGCGGTCTGGCGCCCGACGAACCGACCAAGCAGGGCAGCTTCTACTCGGCGGCGGTGGCCTACTGGGCCAAGACCAACAACATCCGCCGCGACCTCACGCAGACCTACAGCGCGGCCAACGTGAACGTTGACAGCTACGTGGTCGCGCTGAGCTCGCCGCTGCCCAACATCGAGGTCAGCATCAACGGCCGCAAGATCTCGCTGGTGCCCTTCGCCAAATCCGTCGGTGGCAGCGGCATCTCGAACGCACGCAACGCCTACCAGCCCACCAACCAGATCGTCGACTTCTACCTCGAGGAGTTCACCCCGCCCACCAACGCCACCACCGGCGAAGGCTACCGGGCCGTGTTCCAGATCAACTTCGAAGACGTGGAGCAGGGCGGCGACCACGACATGGACGCGATCGCGCGCTACACCGTCGAGGTGGTCGGCGGCCAGTTGCGCGTGACCGTGGTGCCGACCTATCAGGCCGGCGGCATGCAGCAGAACATGGGCTTCGTGATCTCGGGCGTGACGGACGCCGGCGGCACGGTGCGCGACGGCGTGTACCTGGTCGCGCGCGACGAGAACACCTCGCCGCGCTACTTCCTGAACGTGCCGCCCGGCCAGTGGGCCGGCTACTGCAACTACGCCAACACCGCCGACATGCCCGCGGCCTGCGGCAACCTGCCGACCATTGGCGACACGCCCACCACCTACGTGTTCCGCCCGAACACCGCGGGCACCAGCGCGCAGTTGCTCAAGGACCCGCTGTGGTACGTGGCGAAGTACGGCGGCTACAACAAGGAAGACGACGACACCAGCACCGGCGTGGGCCCCACGCGCCAGTCCGAATGGGACGCGCTGCCGGTGACCACCTCCACCGTGGGCGACGGCGTGCCCGACAACTACTTCCTGGTGCAGAACCCGCTGAACCTCAAGACGCAGCTGCGCCGCGCGCTCGAGAACATCGCCAACAACAGCGCCAGCGGCGGCAACATCATTGCCAACAGCACGCGCCTGGACGAAGAGTCGTACGTGTTCCAGGCCACCTTCAACAACAGCCGGTGGTCGGGCGATCTGCTGGCCTACCGGGCCAGTTCGAGCGGCGTGGCCCAGACCGCCGACTGGAACGCGGCCGCGGGCCTGCCCAAGAACCGCGGCTCCGCACGCAACATCTTCTACTGGTCGGATGCCTCGGGCGCGAACAAAGGCAAGGCCTTCCTGTGGAGCAACCTGTCGGCGGCGGAAAAGGCCATGCTCGACGCCAACGCGACCACCGCGCAGCGCGTGCTCGACTACGTGCGCGGCTCCGACGCCTGGGAGTTCTCCAAGGGCGGCACCTTCCGCGACCGCACGGCCACCACCGTGCTGGGCGACATCGCGCATTCGTCGCCCGCCTACAGCAAGGACAGCACGGCCGTGTTCGTGGGCTCCAACGACGGCATGCTGCACGCGTTCTCCACGCAGCCCCTGAGCGCCAACAACACGACGCCGCCTGGCACCGAGCTGTTCGCCTACATCCCGAGCGTGATGCTGCCCCGCCTGCGCACGCTCACCGCGGTGGGCTACAACGTCAACCACGAGTACTTCGTGGACGGCGACGTGGCGGTGTCCCCGCTGGTGGGCAGCCCGGCGCGCAACTACCTCGTGGCCTCGCTGGGCCGCGGTGGCAAGGGCCTGTTCGGCCTGGACGTGACGAACCCCGCGAGCTTCTCGGCCAATGACGTCAAATGGGAGTACTTCCCCACCGACGCGGCCGACCCCCACCTGGGCAAGATGCTGGGCCGCCCGGTGATCGCCAAGGTCACCATCGGCACCCAGGCGGTCGACGTGGTGATCGTGGGCAACGGCTACAACAGCGTGAACGAGTCGGCCGCGCTCTACGTGTTCAACCTGGCCACCGGCGCGCTCATCAAGCGCCTGGTGGTGCCCACGACCTCGCTCGCCACCACGGGCGGCAACGGCCTGGCCATGCCCGGCGTGTTCGACGCCAACAACGACGGCCGCGTCGACGTGGCCTACGCGGGTGACCTGTACGGCCAGGTGTGGCGCTTCGACCTCAACAGCAGCAACACCGACGACTGGGTGGCCCCGACGGCGCCGATCTTCGTGGCGCGCGACGGCAGCGGCAACACGCAGCCCATCACCTCGCCCATGACGGTGGCGGTCAACAGCGTGAGCGTCGACCCCAACTTCAACAAGCGCTTCGTGTTCTTCGGCACCGGCAGCTACTTCCAGACCGGCGACCCGGCCAACACGCGCCGCCAGACGCTCTACAGCATCATCGACGACCCCGCCTCGCCGCTGGGCAACCGCAGCACGCTCATGCAGCGCACGCTGTCGTCGCAGATCGTTTTCAGCGCGCTGCGCGACCCGAGCCAGCCCGAGGGCCCGAACAACCCCCGCATCTCGCGCACGGTGCGCACGGTGAGCGCGCAGACCAGCCCGAGCGACATGTCGGGCCGGCTCGGCTGCTACATCGACATGCCCGAAACCGGCGAGCGCACGGTGACCAAGGCCAACATGTTCCGACTGGCCGAGCCCACGCTGATCTGGAGTTCGATCATTCCCGAGTCGGTCGACCAGTGCGTGCCCGGCGGGCGCGGTTACGTGAACGCGGTGAACCCCTTCACCTGTGCGCGCCTGGCCAAGCCCTTCTTCGACCTCAACGACAGCGGCAGCTTCAACGACGACGCCCTGAGCGGCGGCGCCTACGCGAGCTCGGTGCAGACCACCGGTGGTCTGCCGGGCGAGGCCATCATCGTGGGCAACCGCCTGGTGGCCGGCCAGACCGGCGCGCCGCCCTTCAACATCCGCATCAACACCGGCGCCACCCCGCTGCGCGGGCGCCTGTCCTGGCGCGAAATCGTGCGCGACTGACCCGCTGACTCCCGAGAGGCTTTTCCATGCACCGAGCAACCCCCGCAGCGCGCCAGCACGGCTTCACCCTGATCGAACTCATGATCACGGTGGCGATCGTGGGCATCCTGGCGGCCGTGGCCTATCCCAGCTACCTGAGCCATGTCCAGAAGACCCGCCGGGCGGCCGCCACGGCCTGTCTGACCGAGCTGTCGCAGTGGATGGAGCGCAACTACACCACCTGCCTGGCCTACAACCGCACCGGCGCGGGCTGCGCCACGGCGATGGACAGCGCCCAGTTGCCGGCCCTCAGTTGCCGCAACGATCTGGCGACGACCTACACCTTCTCGTTCACGGCCGCGCCCACGGCGTCGGCGTACGCGCTGCGTGCCGTGCCGCAGAACGCGCAGGCCAGCGACACCCGCTGCGGCACCCTTACCCTGGACCAGGCCGGCGCCAAAGGCGCGAGCGCCACCTCGGGTTGCTGGAACTGAGGCCCGCCCGGGCCTGATCCGCGCCTGGCCGACCCGGCGCGTGCAATGTGTCTCTCCGGGGCCCGCCCGGTGCAGCGCGCACACGACACCGCGCCCGCTTCCCCAGCCTGGGGGCTGGCGCGCCCGCGCAAACCTTGATCCAATCCGCCGCGAAGAGGCCGCACCGGCCCGCCGCCACGAGACGATCCATGCTCCTTGCCCAGGTGTCTGACCTGCATGTCTGCGCGCCCGGCCGCACCCTGGGCGGCGGCGTCGACACCCCGGCCATGGCCGAGGCCTGCGTGCAGGCCCTGCTCGCGCTGCGGCCCGCGCCCCAGGCGCTGCTGCTCAGCGGCGATCTGGTCGACGCCGGCGGGCCCGCCGAATACGCGCACCTGCAGCGGCTGCTGCAGCCGCTGCCCTGGCCCCTGTACCCCGTGGCGGGCAACCACGACGAGCGCGGTGCGCTGCGCGAGGCCTTCGGTACCCGCATGGGCCCCCACAGCGCGCTCATGCCCGACTTCCTGCAGTACGCCGCCGACCTCGGCCCGCTGCGCCTGCTCGTGCTCGACACCGTGGTGCCGCAGCGGCCGCACGGCGCGCTGTGCGCGCGGCGCCTGGCCTGGCTCGACGAACGCCTGCGCGAAGACGACCGCCCCGTGCTGATCGCGCTGCACCACCCGCCGTTCGCCACCGGCATCGCCCACATGGACGCCATGGGCCTGCTCGAAGGCGCCGAGGCGCTCGAAGACCTGGTGCGCCGCCATCCCCGGGTACAGGCCTTGCTCTGCGGCCACGTGCACCGCAGCATCCAGACCCGTTTCGGGGGCGCCGTCGCCAGCGTCTGCCCAAGCCCGGCCCACCAGATCGCGCTCAACCTGCTCGGCCAGGGTGACGACGGGTTCACGCTGGAGCCGCCGGGCTTTCAATTGCACCTGTGGCACGCGCAGCGGCTGGTGAGCCACACGGTGCCCGTCGGTGACCACGGCGGCACCCGACCGTTTGCCTGAAGCCATGCGCGATCCCGGCACCGCTGCGTCGTCCTTGCCCTACGAGGCCTTGTTCATGGCCTCGTCGATCGCCAGCGCGATCTCGTCCGCGCACGACGGCCGCCTGATCGAGGTCAACCCCGCCTGGGAAGCGCTGTTCGGCACGGCGCGGGCCCAGGCCCTGGGCCGCACCACGCTTGAGCTTGGTCTGTGGGAGAGCCGCGAGGTGCGCGCGGCCTTCCTGCGCCAGATGCCCGGGCCGCTGCCGCCCGCGCGCCTGCGCAACTCGGCCGGCGAACCCCTGGTGGTGCGCATGCACGTGTCCACGCTCGCTTCGGCGGGCGGGCCGCTGCTGCTGGTGCAGATCACCCACGCCGAGCGCGAAGTGCAGGCCGAGACCGAGCGTGAGCGCAGCGAACAGGCCCTGTCGGCGCTCAACCGCGAGCTGCAGCAGCGCGTCGAGCTCCACACCGTCATCGAGCGCACGGCGCGCGTCGGCCACTGGACCAACGCCGAGAACGCGCAAGAGGTGGTCTGGTCGGACGGCCTCTACGAGATCGCGGGCTTCACCCGCGACCCGGGCGGGCGCTTCACGCGCGCCATGGGGCGCAGCGGCATCCACCCCGACGACCTGCCGGCCTGGCTGGCGCTGCGCGAGCGGCTCGACGGCAGCGAGATCGTTTTCCGCTGGCTGCGGCCCGACGGCCAGCTGCGCTGGTTCCGCACCACCATGGGTCAGACCACGGTCAAGGGCAACCCGCAGACCGACTACGGTGTGGTGCAGGACATCACGTCCGAGCGCGAGGCCGCCGAGCGCCGCGAGCGGCTCACGCGCATGCTGGCCGCGGTCACGCAGGCGCAGGCGGTGTTCATCGAAGGCCAGGACCGGCGCCACGCCTTCCAGGGCCTGCTCGACGCCTTTCTCGCGGTCACGGGCAGCGAGTACGGCTTTGTCGGCGAGGTGCTGTACGACGCCGACGACCGGCCCTACCTGCGCACCAACGCGGTCACCGACATTTCCTGGGACGAGGCCTCGCGCCAGCACTACGAGGCGCACCGCGAGACCGGCATGGAGTTCCGCAACCTCGGCACCCTGTTCGGTCACGCGCTGCGCACCGGCGAGCCGGTGATCGCGAACGACCCCGCGAACGACCCACGCCGCGGCGGCATGCCCGGGGGCCATCGCGCGATGCGGGCCTTCCTGGGGGTGCCGCTGGCGGTGGGCGAGCGGCTCGTGGCCATGGTGGGCCTGGCCAACCAGCCGGGCGGCTACACCGCGGACGACGTGGGGTTTTTGCAGCCGCTGCTGGGCGCGCTGCGCCAGCTCGTGATGGCCTGGCGCGAGCACGAGGCCAGCCAGCGCACGCGCGAGCAGCTCGAAGCCACCAGCGCCTTGCTCGTGGACAAGAGCGCGGCGCTGCAGGACACGCTCGACAGCATCAGCCAGGGCCTGGTGAAGATCGGCGTGGACGGCCGGGTGCGGGTCTACAACCGCCGTTTCCTCGAACTGCTCGACCTGCCCGAAGCGGTGGTGGCCGACCACCCCTTGCACGACGACGTGATCCGCTTCCAGACCGCGCGCGGCGATTTCGGTCCCGGCATGGGCTGGGTCGACCCGCAGGCGCGCGAGTACCTCGAACTCAGGCCCGGCGCCGACATGCCCGAACATTTCTGGCGCCGCACGCGCCAGGGCCTCACGCTGGAGATCCGCACGCTCAAGCTGCCCGACGGCGGGCTGGTGCGCACCTACACCGACGTCACCTCTTACATCGCCACGCAGGACGCGCTGCGCGCGGAGCGCCAGCGTCTGGCCTGGGTGCTCGAAGCCACGCGCCCCGGCATCTGGGAGACCAACCTGCGCGAGCGCAGCATGGTGGTCAACGAGCGCTGGGCCGAGATGCTGGGCCACACGCTCGCCGAGCTGCAGCCTGTTAACTACGACACCTGGTACTCGCGCGTGCACCCCGAAGACCGCGAGCGCGCGATCGCCCTGCGCAACCGCCACGCGGCTGGCGAGCTGCCGTTCTACGAATGCGACATCCGCATGCGCCACAAGGACGGCCACTGGGTGTGGATCAACACGCGCGGGCGCGTGCACCGGCGCGACGAGCAGGGCGCGGCGCTGTACATGTCGGGCACGCACCTCGATGTGAGCGAGCGCGTGGCCGCGCAGGAGCAGATCCGCGCGCTCAACGCCGGCCTGGAGCAGCGGGTGCGCGAGCGCACGGCCGAGCTCGAGCGCTCGATGCGCGACATGGAGGCCATCTCGTACTCCATCGCGCACGACCTGCGCGCGCCGCTGCGCTCGGTCAACGGCTTTGCGCAGGTGATCGAAGAAGAAGAGCTGCAACGCCTGAGCGCCAGCGGCCGCGAGATGTTCGCGCGCATTTCGCGCTCGGCGCGCAACATGGGCCAGATGATCACCGACATGCTCGAGCTGCTGCGGGTGGTGCAGGTCGACCTGGAGCCGCGGCCGGTGGACATGGCCGCGCTTGCGCACGCGGTGGCCGAGGCCCTCGGGCCGCAGGCGCCGGCCGCACGCATCGAGGTGTGCGAGCTGCCGCTGGCGATGGGCGACGCCACGCTGCTGCGCCAGGTGTTGAGCAACCTGGTGGACAACGCGCTCAAGTACTCGCGCCAGCGGGCCGATCCGCGCGTGCAGGTGGGGCACGACGCGGTGCAGGGCGCCTATTTCGTGCGCGACAACGGCATCGGCTTCGACATGGCGCGCGCGAACAAGCTGTTCGGTCTGTTCCAGCGGCTGCAGGCCCACAGCGACGTGCCCGGCATGGGCGTGGGGCTGGCGATCGTGCAGCGCATCGTCGAGCGTCACGGCGGGCGGGTCTGGGCCGAGGCCGCGCCGGGGCAGGGCGCCACGTTCTGGTTCCGGTTGCCGCTGGCTTGAGGATCGGTTTCCTTTTGTCGCGCTTCTTCAGGGCCGATGGAGCGGGTGCCCGTGCACCGGCGTGCTCGCGGGCGGCGGTGTTTGGGGAGCGGGCACCGTTTCGTCAACACCGTGATGGGTGCGCGGCTTCTGTGGCAACCGCGAATGGCGCCTGCGCACGGACACCCGCTCCATCGGCCCCAGCGACACACAGGCGCGCCAACGTTGGTGCGCACAGGTCTCCTCGGGTCGGGTGGCGGGGTTCGTGTGCGCAGGAGCCATTCGCGGTTGCCACAGAGTCAGCGCCCCAACAACGTCGTTGACGAAGCAAGCTCAGCACACCAGAAGCCGCCGCCCGCGAGCACGCCGGAGCACACGAACCCCGCCACCCGACTCCGCGAAGCAGTCGAGCGAAACCTCAGGGTAGAGACACCTCAGAACGGCGCGCTGTCGTCCTTGGGCGCCACGTCGGGCCCCTCGTCAGCAGAGGCCCCTTCCACAGCCGGCGAAGGCTTGGAAGCAAGCCCCGTCTTGCGCGCCGCCGCGCGCGCCTGGCGCACCGCGGCCTTGTCGCCCGCGCTCGCGAACTTGCTGTATTTGCCCGTGAGGCCCACGAGCTGGCCGTAGATCTTGGGGTTGGCGGCCAGGCATTCCTTCTGTTCGAGGAAATCGGGCTCGCCCGTGAAATTGCCGATCAGGCCGCCGGCCTCGGTGACCAGCAGCGAACCCGCGGCCACGTCCCAGGGCGACAGGCCCATCTCGAAGAAGCCGTCGCTGAAACCCGCGGCCACGTAGGCCAGGTCGAGCGCGGCCGAGCCCGGGCGGCGCACGCCGGCCACCTTGGGCATCACCTCGCCGAGCATCTGCATGTAGGTCTGGAAGGCGTCGCCCGGGCGGAAGGGAAAGCCCGTGGAAATCAGGCAGTCGCGCAGCGTGGTGCGCTTGGCCACGCGGATGCGGCGCTCGTTGAGGTAGGCGCCGCGCCCGCGCGTGGCGCAGAACAGGTCGTTGCGCGTGGGGTCGTAGACCACGGCCTGCTCGATGCGGCCGTCGACCATGAGCGCGATGCTCACGCAGTAGACGGGGAAGCCGTGGATGAAGTTGGTGGTGCCGTCCAGCGGATCGATGATCCACACGTGGTTCTTGTCACGGCCCTTGCCGGGCGTGCGGCCCGACTCTTCGGCCCAGATGCCGTGGTCGGGGTAGGCGGTCTTGAGGGTTTCGATGATCGCGGCTTCGGCCGCGTGATCGACCTCGGTCACGAAGTCGTTGGTCTGCTTGACCGACACCCGCACGGTCTCGACGTCGAGCGCGGCGCGGTTGATGAGGGCGCCGGCGGCGCGGGCGGCCTTGACGGCCACGTTGAGCATGGGGTGTGAGCTGGACGACATGGATTGTGACCTTCGCGCCGCGGCGCAACGGTGAAGAGCGGGGAGGGGGCGTCACCGGGGCCCGGCGATGCGGGGCGGCGACAATGGCGGCGATTTTACCCGTGCCCCCATGAAAACCCGATTCGTCCTGATCGAAACCAGCCACGCCGGCAATGTGGGCGGCGCCGCGCGCGCGCTCAAGGTCATGGGTTTCGACGAACTCGTGCTGGTGCGCCCGCGCTGGCCCAACGTGCTGCGCAAGGAAGAAACCATCCAGCGCGCGAGCGGCGCCAACGACGTGCTGGCGAACGCCCGCATCGTGGACACGCTCGACGAGGCCCTGGACGGCATGACCCACCTGTGCGCCACCGCCATGACCCCGCGCGACTTCGGCCCGCCCACGCGCGCCCCGCGTGAGCATTTCACGCAACTGCTGGCGGCGCCCGAGCGGCCGGCGGGCGTGGCCTTTCTGTTCGGCAGCGAGCGCTTCGGCATGGCCAACGACGACGTCTACCGCTGCCACGTGGCGCTGTCCATTCCCACGGCGCCCGGCTACGGCTCGCTCAACCTCGCGGCCGCGGTGCAGCTCGTGGCCTACGACTGGCGCCAGGCCCTGGGCGGCTTTGCCGTGGCCTCGCCCGTGGCCGAACGCCCGGTGGCCGACGCCGCCGCGGTGGCGGGCATGCTCGAGCACCTGCAGCGGGCGCTGGTGGCGGTGGACTTCCTCGACCCGGCCGCGCCGAAGAAGCTCATGCCGCGCCTACAGCAGTTGTTCAACCGCGCGCAACCGAGCGAGGAAGAAGTCCACATCCTGCGCGGTGTCGCCCGGGCCATGCTGCAGACGGCCGAGCGCGCGAAACGCTAGACTGCCCAGCCCTTTGCCTCCCCGCTCCATGTTCAAGCGCCTCCGTTCCGACATCCAGTGCATCCTCGAGCGCGACCCCGCCGCGCGCAGTGCGTTCGAGGTGCTCACGTGTTACCCGGGTCTGCACGCGGTGGTGCTGCACCGCCTGGCGCACGGCTGCTGGACGCGCGGCTTCAAGTGGCTGGGCCGTTTCGTCTCGCACATCGGCCGCTTCCTCACCGGCATCGAGATCCACCCCGGCGCGGTCATCGGCGAGCGCGTGTTCTTCGACCACGCCATGGGCACGGTGGTGGGCGAGACCGCGGTGATCGGCGATGGCTGCACCATCTACCAGGGCGTGACGCTGGGCGGCACCTCGCTCTACAAGGGCACCAAGCGCCACCCCACGCTGGGGCGCGACGTGGTGGTGAGCGCGGGCGCCAAGGTGCTCGGCGGCTTCGAGGTGGGCGACGGCGCCAAGATCGGCAGCAATGCCGTGGTGATCAAGCCCGTGCCCGCGGGCGCCACGGCCGTGGGCATTCCGGCGCGCATCATCCCGAGCAAGTCGGGCGAAAGCGCCGACGTGACCGAGGGGCCGCGCAAGTTCTCGGCCTACGGCGTCACGCAGGAAGACGATCCGCTGTCGCAGGCCATGCGCGGCCTGATCGACAGCACGGCGAGTCAGGAGCACCAGATCGCGCTGCTGTGGCAGGCGATCGAAAAACTCGCCGAGGCGCGCCAGGGCGACTGCGTGCCCGCCGAGGCGCAGCGCCGTGAGTGCTTCGAGGCCGACAAGCTCAACCAGCTCGTCGGCAAGTGAGCGCGCGGCGCGGCCCGGCCGCGCCAGACCAAGCCCGCAGGCTCAGTGGTGGTGGCCGTGCGCGCCGTGCGCGTGGCCGTGCTGGATCTCTTCGGCCGTGGCCGCGCGCACGTCGAGCACCTTGAGCGTGATGTTCAGGTCTTCGCCCGCGAGCGGGTGATTGCCATCGAGCAGCACTTTGTCGCCCTTGATCTTCACCACGGTGAAGAGCTGGCGGCGGCCCTGGTCGTCGTGGCCTTCGAGCTGGCCACCCACCTTCACACCGGGCGGAAACTGCGATTTGGGGATGCTGGTGACCAGCGACTCGTCGCGTTCGCCGAAGGCCAGCGAGGGCTGCAGCGTGAGGGTGGTGCTGAAGCCCTTTTCCTGGTTTTCCAGCGCCACCTCGATGCCCTGGAGCGTGTTGCCGTAGCCGCCGTGCAGGTAGGCGCGCGCGGTCTTGCCATCGTCGAGCAGCTTGCCCTTGCCATCGAGGATGCGCGCGCTCACGGTGACGACGGTGTCTTTTTCGATCTTCATGTCAGGGTCTCCGGGGGGGTCAGCGCGCGGGGCGCACCGCGTTCTTGGGTCGCCAGCCCTTGATCACCTCGTCGTTGGTTTCGAGGTAGGGGCCGCCGATGAGGTCGATGCAATAAGGCACGGCCGCGAAGATGCCGTTGACCTTCACCGAGCCGTCGGCGTTCTTCGCGCCTTCGAGCGTTTCGGCGATGGCCTTGGGCTGGCCGGGGAGGTTGATGATGAGGCTGTTGTCGCGGATCACCGCGACCTGGCGCGACAGGATGGCCGTGGGCACGAAGGCCAGGCTGATCTGGCGCATCTGCTCGCCGAAGCCCGGCATTTCCTTGTGCGCCACGGCCAGGGTGGCCTCGGGCGTCACATCGCGTCGGGCGGGGCCGGTGCCGCCGGTGGTGAGCACCAGGGCGCAGCCCGCGTCCACGAGCTCGATCAGCGTGGCGCTGATGCGGTCCTGCTCGTCGGGAATCAGCCGCGGCTCGAAGGTGATGGGGTTCTTGAGCGCGCGCGTGAGCCAGTCCTGCAGCGCGGGCAGGCCCTTGTCTTCGTACACGCCGCTGCTGGCGCGGTCGCTGATGGACACGATGCCGATGCGCACCGGGTCGTGGGGGTGGGAGGTGGCTGCGGTCATGACGGGTCGGCGGTGGGTTCGCTGTCGCCGCTGTCGCGGGCCAGCGCGGCCTTCACGAGTTGGAAGATGTCGCGGTAGGCGCGGCCGTGGCGCTGCGCCTCGCCGGGCTTGTCGGGGCTGGCCTGCGCGTCCTTGCGGGCCTGGCGGATCAGCGTGCGCAGGTGCTGCACGTCGGCCCCGGTGTCGAGCGCCAGCCACTCGGTGAGCGCGCCGTCGTCGGCGATCAGGCGGTCGCGCCACTGTTCGGCCAGGTGCAGCTGCAGCGTGGCGGCGGCCGAGGGCTTGCGCTGCTCCTCGATCGCGGCCTCGATCGCGGCGATGCTTTCCTCGGGCAGCTTGCGCATGAGCTTGCCCACGTACTGGCTCTGGCGGCGGCGGCCCTCGAAGTTGGTGATGCGGCGCAGTTCGTCGAGCGCGTCGAGCAGGGCATCGCTCAGTTCGAGCCGCGCGAGCAGGTCGCCGCGCAGCGTGAGCAGCTGTTCGCCCAGGTCCTGCAGCTTGTCGCTGAGCTTCTTGAGGTCGGTGCGGCTCAGGCCGTCGGTGCCCTTGGCTTCGCGCTTGAGCTCCTGGTCGAGCTCGCTGCCCTCGGCCACGAACTGGCCGCGAACGAAATAGCCTCGGGTGGGTTTGCGCGCCATGGGAGGGGGAGGGGTGGATGGGCTTCTGCGCAGGGCGCAGCGCCGCGGAAAACGGGCCCGTATCATAGCGGCCGCCATGTCCAAGACCGCCTCGAACACCCCGCTCCCCGGTTTCCACCACAGCCGCCACCAGTTCGAGGAACTGGTCGACCTCGCGCTCTCGCACGCGAAGCGCCTGGGCGCCTCCGACGCCGCCGCCGAAGCCTCCGAAGGCTCGGGCCTGAGTGTGTCGGTGCGCAAAGGCGAGCTCGAGAACGTCGAGCGCAACCGCGACAAATCGCTCGGCGTCACCGTGTACCTGGGCCAGCGCCGCGGCAACGCGAGCACGTCCGACTTCTCGCCCGCCGCGGTTCGCCAGACGGTGCAGGCCGCCTACGACATTGCGCGCTTCACCGCCGAAGACCCGGTGGCCGGCCTGCCCGACCCGCAGGACGTGGCCAACGAGTACCCCGACCTCGACCTCTTCCACCCCTGGGATCTGAGCGCCGAGCGCGCGGCCGAGATCGCGCTGGCCTGCGAGGCCGCGGCCTTCGCCACCAGCAAGAAGATCAGCAACAGCGAAGGCGCGGGGGTGTCGGCCCAGCAATCGCACTTCTTTGTGGCCCACATGCGCGGCGGCGAACGCGGCAAGCCCGGCATCTTCAGCGGCGGCTACGCGAGCTCGCGCCACAGCCTGTCGGTGGCGCCGATCGCGGGCAAGGGCGACGCCATGCAGCGCGACTACTGGTACAGCTCCATGCGGGCCGAGCGCGATCTCGCCTCGCCCGAGGCCGTGGGCCGTTACGCGGCCGAGCGCGCTCTCTCGCGCCTGGGCTCGCGCAAGATCAAGACCACCGAATGCCCGGTGCTGTTCGAGTCGCCGCTGGCCGCGGGCCTGCTCGGCGCCTACGTGCAGGCCACCAGCGGGGGCGCCCTCTACCGCAAGACCAGCTTCCTCGCCGACAGCCTGGGCAAGGCCGCCATGGCCGACCACCTCGACATCGTCGAGCAGCCGCACCTGCGCGGCGGCAAGGGCAGCGCGCCCTTCGACGACGAAGGCGTGCGCACGGCCGAGCGCGCCGTGGTGCAGGGCGGCGTGGTGCAGGGCTATTTCCTGTCGACCTACTCGGCGCGCAAGCTCGGCATGCGCACCACGGGCAATGCGGGCGGCTCGCACAACCTCACGCTCTCCAGCCGGCGCACGCGCGCGGGCGACGACCTCGACGCCATGCTGAAAAAACTCGGCCGTGGCCTGTTCGTCACCGAGCTCATGGGCCAGGGGGTCAACCCGGTCACGGGCGACTACTCGCGCGGCGCGGCGGGCTACTGGGTCGAGAACGGCGTGATCGCCTACCCGGTGCAGGAGATCACCATCGCCGGCAACATGAAGGACATGCTCATGGGCATCGAGGCCGTGGGCGCGGACGCGTACAACTACGGCGCGAAGACGGTCGGTTCGGTGCTGGTCAACCGCATGAAGGTCGCCGGGAGCTGACTTCGTGTTGCGGCCCGAGGCCCTGGCGCTGCTCGCCGCCGCCTGCTGGGCCGTGGCGGCCCTGTTTTCGGCGCCCGCGGCGCAACGCCTGGGGGCCTTCGCCTTCAGCCGCTGGCGCATGCTGTTCGCGGCGCTGCTGCTCTGGGGCATCGCGCTCGCCAGCGGCGGCTGGCACAGCCTCGACGCCGCGGCCTTCGGCCTGCTCGCGGTCTCGGGCCTGATCGGCATCTTCATCGGCGACACCGCGCTGTTCGCCTGCATGAACCGCCTCGGGCCGCGCCGCTCGGGCGTGCTGTTCGCCATCCACGCGCTGTTCTCGGCCGTGCTGGCGTGGCTGTTCCTCGGCGAAACGCTCTGGGGCTGGGCGCTCGTGGGCGCGAGCCTGCTGGTGGGCGGCGTGATGCTGGCCATCCTGCGCGGCCGGCGCGAAGACGAATCCCACGCCTGGGAGCAGACGCGCGGCACGCTCGCGGTGGGGGTGGCGCTGGGCCTGCTGGCGGCGCTGTGCCAGTCGGTGGCCACGCTCATGCTCAAGCCGCTCATGGCCTCGGGCATCGACGCCATCGCCGGCTCGGCGATGCGCATGAGCACGGCCTTCGCGGCGCACGCGCTGCTGTGGGCCAGCGGCTGGCGCATGGCCCGCGCGCGCGAGCCGCTGCGCTGGCGCGAAGCGGCCCAGGTGTTCGGCAGCGCGGTGATCGCCATGGCCGTGGGCATGACGCTGATCCTGCAGGCCATGAAGCTCGGGCAGGCCGGTGTGGTGGCCATCCTGTCGTCGGTGACGCCGATCGTGGTGCTGCCGCTGCTGTGGCTGGTGTACCGGCGCCGCCCGGCCTGGGGCGCCTGGGCCGGCGCGGTGCTCGCGGTGGCGGGCACGGCGCTGATCCTGGGCCGCTGAGCGGCCCGGCGCGGCCTCAGCGCTTGCGTTGCACGAACAGGTTGCGCCGCGCGTCCTCGGGGTAGGCGAAGGTCACCGCGCCCTGGTGCACCTTGCCCATCACCAGCATGTTGTCGGTCACGGCGTCCTTGTCGTCGGCCGTGAACGGGTGGTCGTAGGTGGCGACCACGCCGTAGTAGGTGCGCTGCAGGTTCTCGAGCGAGGCCTTGAGCGCGGGCCCCGTGAAGCGGCCGCCGGGCACACCGAACATCGCGTAGAGCAGAAGGTAGGTGGTGTCGTAGGCCTGGGCCGCGGCCATGGGCACGGTGAGCCGGGTCTTGAAGGCGCGCGCGTAGTTGGCCAGAAAGGCCGCGCGGCGCTCGTTGCTGGGCTCGGCGATGAAGGTCTGGGCCATCAGCGCGCCTTCGGCGGCCTGCGCGGCGCCGTCGATGAAGAAGGGGAACGACAGCGGCCAGCCGCCGACCATGGGCACGTCCCAGCCGAGCGTGCGCCGGTCGTTGGCGATCTTGGCGTTCTCGGGGCCCACGGTGTAGCTGAAGATGACGTTGGCGCCCGCGGCGCGGGCCGCCTGCAGTTCGTCCTTGAGGTCTTTCACGCCGATCGCAAAGCGCGCCACGTACGCAGGCGCCAGGCCGTGTGCGGCCAGGGCCTTCTGCACGTCGACCAGTCCGGCCTCGCCGTAGCCGCTGGTGTCGGCGAACACCGCCACGCGCTTCCAGCCGCGCTGCACGATGTCGTTGACCACGAAAGGCGCCTGGATCGCGTCGCGCGCCGAGGTGCGGAAGACGTAGCTTTCGGCCGCCGGCACCTGGGCCGTGACCGGCGTGCCCGTGGCGCAGGGCACCAGCAGTGGGGAGCGGGCCTGCTGAAACACCGGCAGGGCCTTGAGCGCCACGCCGGTGTTGCAAAAGCCGATGGTGGCCACCACGCCGGCCTGCACCAGCGCCTGTGCGCCCTGCAGGCCGGTGTCGGGGTCGGCGCGGTCGTCCTCGACCACCGTTTCGATGGGCCGGCCCAGGTAGCCGCCCACGCGGTTGATTTCCTCGACGGCCAGGCGGACGCCGTTGAGCATGGGCGTGCCGAAGTCCGACGATGGGCCGCTGAACGGGCCGATCACGCCGAGCCTGATGGGCGGGCCGGCGGATTGGGCGGCGGCGGCCAGGCTCAGGCCGGCGATGCCGGCGAGCAGGGCGGCCCGCACGGCGCGCGCCAGGCGGCGCGTCGGCCGTGAAGGGAGGTGGGTGGGCTTGGGCATGGGGGCTCCTCGGTCCGGTCGCAGAAAGCGTCGGAGTGGAACGCCCGTGCGCACGGGTGCGATGCCGCGCCGATGGCAGTCATCGAAACCGCACCCGGAGGCTGCGAACTGATGCCGAAGCAGTAGAGCTGTGGGGGGCCGGTCAGCGCGGCGCGTTGCAGCGCGCCTCGTAGCGCTGCTCGAACAGCACCAGGTCGCGCAGTTCGCCTTCCGTCATGCCGGTGCGCGCCCGACGCTGCCGGATCGCGCCGCGCATCTCCGCGCACTGGCTCATGAGCTTCTCTTGGTCGGCGGCGGCCAGCTGCTTGTCGGCATTCGCCTGGCGCTTCGCATCCTGTTGCTCGCGCCGCTTGGCCTGCTGTTCCGCACGGAGCTGCGAACGGGCCTCGGCCTGTTCCTGGGCGCACTCCGCCTGGTAGTTGCGCAGCAACTCGCTCTGTGTGCGGTGGTCGACGCCGCGCGCTGGCGCGGTGCGGATGCCCTCGCGCATGGAGGCGCAGCGTGGGCTCATGTAGGTCAGCTCTTCATCGGCGCGCGCCACGGGCACGGGCACCGAAGGGCGTGGGGCGGGTGCCTGCGGACCGTAGTAGATCAGCCCCGGCGGCCGGCTTGCCGGGCAGGGCGAGTACGACAGATAGCGTTGGCCCGAGGCATTCAGGCAGTTGTAGGTGACCTGGGCCGCGGCCGGGGCCGGTGCCCCCACCAGCCCGCAGAACACGGTCGCCATCCACGAAGCGCCCAAGAGCGCCGATCCGAAGCGCATACCCCACCCCCTGTGTATGGGCGCGATGGTAGCAATGGCCTAAGCCATTTGGCCTCGGGTGTTGCGTCAACCCGCCAATGCAGACTTGACGGCCGCCGACACCTGGCCCATGTCCGCCTTGCCGGCCAGGCGGGCCTTGGCCGCACCCATGACCTTGCCCATGTCGCCGGGGCCGCTGGCGCCGAGCTCGGCCACGATGGCCTTCACCTCGGCGGCCACCGCCTCGGCCGACAGCCGCTCGGGCAGATAGGCCTGCAGCACGGCCATTTCGGCGGCTTCCTTGGCGGCCAGGTCGGCGCGGCCGCCCTGCTCGAAGGCGGCGATCGAGTCCTTGCGCTGCTTGACCATCTTGTCAATCACACCCACCACGGCGGCGTCGTCGAGCTCGATGCGCTCGTCGACCTCCTTCTGCTTGATCGCGGCCGTGAGCAGGCGGATGGTGGCCAGGCGCTCGGTTTCCTTGGCGCGCATGGCGTTCTTCATGTCGTCGGTGATGCGGGCTTTGAGGCTCATGGGAGGTCTCCGGACGGGAGGGGCAGAAGGAAGGGGCGACGAAAACCGGCGGCAAAGAAAAAGCCCGCGCAAGCGTCCTTGGGCGGGCTTTGCGGCGGCCGGTGGGGCCGTCGGCGTTCAGTACAGCTTCTTGGGCAGCTGCATCGAGCGCACACGCTTGAAGTGGCGCTTGACGGCGGCGGCCTTCTTGCGCTTGCGCTCGGCGGTGGGCTTTTCGTAGAACTCGCGGGCGCGGAGGTCGGTCAGCAGGCCGAGTTTTTCAATGGTGCGCTTGAAGCGACGCAGAGCCACGTCGAACGGCTCGTTGTCCTTGACACGGATGGTGGTCATGTATCGGTCGATTCCTGAATGTGCGGCCAGAGGAAGACGGGTAGATCAGGCCCGGGCTTCTTGACTGCGGTATGTCCCGTCAAAAACTAGTATTGGCCGACGGGAGTTTGCCAGCAAAGCCCGCGATTATAGCCATTTCGGGGCGGTTGGCTACCCGTCAGAGCGCCTGGGCGCAGGCGTGGGCCGAGGCCCAGGCCCACTGGAAGTTGTAGCCGCCGAGCCAGCCGGTCACGTCCACCACCTCGCCGATGAAGTGCAGCCCGGGCTGGCGCGATTCCAGCGTCTGCTGCGACAGCTCGCGCGTGTCCACGCCGCCGCGCATCACCTCGGCCTTGCGCCAGCCTTCGGTGCCGGTGGGCACCAGCGACCAGCGGTGCAGGCCATGGGCCAGGCGCGCCAGGGCCTTGTCGGCGGTTTCCATGACCGGGCGCTGCCAGTCGGGGTCGCGCGCGGTCCAGGTGGCGGCCAGGCGCGCGGGCACCCAGGCCGCGAGTTCGTTGGCCAGCAGCCGGCGCGAGCGGCGCTTGGCCTCGGCCAGGGCGTCGGCCAGTGCCGCGCCCGGGGCCAGGTCCACCTGCAGCGGCGTGCCGCCGTGCCAGTAGCTCGAGATCTGCAGCACCGCCGGGCCCGACAGGCCGCGATGGGTGAACAGCAGGTCTTCGTCGAAGGCCATGCGGTGCTTCTTGTCGCCGGTCTCGATGCGCACCGGCAGCGCCAGCCCCGCGAGCTCGGCGAACGGGGCCCACTGGCCAGCGTCGAAGGTGAGCGGCACCAGCGCGGGGCGCGGCTCGACCACCTTGAGGCCGAACTGCGCGGCGATGCGCAGGCCGAAATCGCTGGCGCCGATCTGCGACACGGGCAGGCCGCCGGTGGCGATCACCACGCGCGGCGCGCGCACGGTGCCGCGAACGGTGTCGAGCTCGTAGCCGCCGTCGCCGCCCTGGCGCAGCGCCTGCACCGCGCAGGGCTGCCAGCGGGTCACGCCGCCGGCCTCGCATTCGCGCAGCAGCATCTGGATCAGGTCGTCGGCCGAGCGGTCGCAGAACAGCTGGCCCTTGTGCTTCTCGTGCCAGGCGATGCGGTGGCGGTCGACGAGGGCGATGAAATCGGCCGGGGTGTAGCGCGACAGCGCCGAGCGGCAGAAGTGCGGGTTCTCGCCCACGAAGTGCTTTTGCGGCGCGCGCGGATCGAGGTCGCGGTTGGTGAAGTTGGCGCGGCCGCCGCCCGAGATGCGGATCTTCTCGGCCACCTTGGCGCTGTGGTCGATCAGCAGCACGCGCCGGCCGCGCTGGCCCGCGATGCCGGCACAAAACAGGCCGGCGGCACCGGCGCCCACGATGACGGCATCAAAACTTTGCACGGCGCGCAGTGTAGCGAGCGCGCCGGGGCGTTCAGGTAGCGCGGCTGCGGTCGGCCAGCACGGCCGCCTTGCGCGTGAGCGCGTCGATCTCGCCCGTGATGTCCGACAGCACGTTGGCCACCACCGCGAACTCGCGCCCGTGCGTGCCGGCCCGCGCGGCCACGACCTGGGCGTTGAAGCTCACCACCTTGGCCTCCTTGGCCACGTTCTGGATATCGCCCACGATGCCGGTGAGCTCCTTCATCATCGCGTCGCCGCGCGCGCGGGCCACCTCGTCGAAGGCGGTGGTGGCGGTGTTCAGGGCTTCGAGGATGCGGTCGGTGTGGGCCACGAGCTCGGCCAGGGTATCGGCCATGCGCGCGCTGCCGCTCTCGATCTGGCGCAGCGCGGTCTGCATCAGGCCCATGAAGGCCTGCACCACCGGGCCCACGCCCTGCGGGCCTTCGTAGGTGTCGCGGATCTTGCGCGCGCCCGCGGGCTCGAGCTGCGCCCCGGTGTTCTGCAGGTGCTGCTGGCTCTCGCTGAACATGGCCAGGCTGCGCTGCGCCGCGGCCAGGCGCTCGGCGTCGCCCTGGGCCGCGAGCACGGTCTGCAGGATCATGCGCTGCGACAGCATGCGCTGGCGCGCGGCCAGGTTCACGAGCGACAGGCCCTGGATGTGGGCCGGCGTGTGGCGGGGTGCGGTGACGGGGCTCGGGGCGGTGAGGGTGCTCATGGGCGCGGGGTTGGTGCATGGCGGGCCGGTGCGGCCCCTGCCCACCCGCGCTAGCAATCAACGCGCCATGCCGGCGCCCGGGCCGCGTTCAGACCGCGTTCAGGCCGCGTGGGCCAGGCCGGGCAGGCCCTGTGGCGCGCTGCCGCTCAGCACCTGCAGGCCCTGCAGCACGTCGCCCACCACGATCACGGCCGGGCTGCCCAGGCCTTCGCGCGCGATGCAGCCGCTCAGGTCACCCAGGGTGCTCAGGCAATGGCGCTGCTGCGGCAGCGTGGCGTGCTGGATCACGGCCAGCGGCGTCTCGGCCGGCAGGCCTTCGAGCAGACCTTGCTCGATCTGCGCGGCGCCGCTCACGCCCATGTAGATCACGAGCGTGAGCTTGGCGCGGCGCGCGCTGGCCGCGAGCGCGGGCCAGTCGGTGCCGGCGTCGCCGGGCTTGGCATGGCCGGTGACGAAGACCACGCCGTGCGCGTGGTCGCGGTGCGTGAGCGGCACGCCCAGCGTGCTCAGGCCCGCCAGGCCCGCGGTGATGCCGTTGACCACCTGCACGGCGATGCCCTCGGCGCGCAGGTGTTCCACCTCTTCGCCGCCGCGGCCGAAGATGAAAGGGTCGCCGCCTTTCACGCGCACCACCACCTCGCCTTCGCGTGCGGCCATGACCATGAGCTTGTCGATGAAGGCCTGGGGCGTGCTCTTGCAGCCGCCGCGCTTGCCCACGTGCACCACGCGCGCGGCCGGGTTCGCGTGCGCGAGCACGGCGTCGTTCACGAGGTCGTCGACCAGCAGCACCGTGGCCGCGCCGATGGCGCGCACCGCCTTGAGCGTGAGCAGCTCCGGGTCGCCGGGGCCGGCGCCCACGAGCGTGACGGTGCCGGGACGGAAATCAGGCAGCGAGGTGTTCATGGCGGGGCAGCGGCAATCGGAGTTCGTCGAGGATGGTCTGCGCCTGGCGCGCGAGCGGCGCGGGCAGGGGCTGGCGGCCGTCGAGCACGGCGCGGGTGTAGGCGGCGGTGGCCGCGGCATCGGGGCCGGGCAGATCGGGCAACTGGGTGAGCGGGCCGTCCTGGGCGGGCACGCGCTCGATGCGCTGGCCGTCGCGGAAGGCCTCGATGCGCGGCAGGCGGCGCGCATCGGCCACCGCTTCGCCCTCGGTGCCGCGCAGCAGCAGCGCGTGCGCGCCGGTGAGCGCAAAGGTGTTGGCCATGCTCACCGCGTATTCGGGGTGGGTGTAGCTGCCCACGATGAGCGCGGGGCCGGCCACCGGGTTCATGAGCTTGACCAGGCTGTGGCCCGGGTTGCGCAGGCCCACCACGCGGCGCACGTCGAGCAGGCGCTTGAGGCCGGGCAGCAGCGCCTCGGTGGGCACGAAGGCGCATTCGCCCGGGGCGATGGCCGCCACGCGCGCGGCGGGCGCGGTGCCGAGCGCGCCGAACACCGCCTCGGCGGTGACGCGCTTGTCTTCGGTGGCCGTGCCGTGCACCAGCACGGCCGCGCCCTGGCGCGCCAGCCACAGCGCCAGCAGCGGCGTGAGCAGGGGCAACTTGCGCGCGCCGTTGTAGCTGGGCAGCACCACGATGGGCGCGGGGTTGGCGGGCACGCGCTGCAGCCGCGCGTGGGTGGCGTCGAGAAAGCCCGCCATCTCCTCGGGCGTTTCGCCCTTGATGCGCATGGCCAGGCAGAAGGCGCCGAGTTCGAGCTCGCTCACCGCGCCGTCGAGCACCTGGCCCATCAGATCGGCCGCCTGCGCGCGCGTGAGGGCGCGTGCGCCGTCCTTGCCGCGGCCGATCTCCTTGATGTAGCTGCTGATGCCCATGGTCGGCGGATTGTCCGGCAAGCTTGATGACTTGTTGTTATATGCAAACGCGCGCCCGCGGCCGCCTCAGGCCGGCACCGGCGCGGCCTCGCGCAGCAGGCGGCGCAGCTCGGGCACGCAGGAGCCGCACTGGGTGCCGCAGCGCAACGCGCCCTGCAACTGCGCCAGCCGCTGTTCGTCGCTGCCCTCGCAGCGCGCGAGGCATTCGCGGATGGCGGTGTCGCTCACGTTGAGGCAGGTGCACACCTGTTTGCCGCGCGGGGCTTCGTCCACCGGCGCGCGCGCGCCGGGCATGAAGAGGCGCCGGGCGTAGGCCTCGGCAGGCAGGCCGTCCTGCAGCAGGGGCTTGAGCCAGGCTTGCGCGCGCGTGTCGCCCGCGAGCAGCAGGGCGTCGAGCCGCGCGGCCTGGCCGGGCGTGCGTTGCAGGCGTGCGGCGCGGCGCTGGCCCTGGCGGCGGTCGGCGTAGCGCTGGGTGTCGGGCGTGTCCAGCCCCATCAGGGCCTCGAGGCGGTCGAGCAGGGCGGGATCGGGCGGCCCGTGCGCCGCGGCGCGAAACAGCACGCCGGTGCGCTCGCGGCCGAAGGGCACGCAGCTGGCGAACGGGAAGTCGGCCATGAGCGCGCGCAGTTCGCGCTGCACCGCGAGCGCGTGCCCGTCGGGCAACCAGGCCAGGGCCAGCAGCGACCAGGGCAGCTCCGCCTTGAGCACCTGCACCGCCGCGTGCTTGAGTTCGGGCTGTTTGGAGCCCGGGCAGAAGGCGGAGGTGGTGAGCGCGTTCACGCCGGCCAGCGGCTCGCCGCTGCTGCTGCGCCCGCTCAGGACCTCGGCGCCCCAGTGCATGGCGATGAAGGCCTGCGCGGGCGCGATCTGTTCGCTGGCCTGCGCGGGCAGCACGATGCTGCCGCGCTTGCTGGTCACGTGCACCAGCTCGCCGTCGGCGAGCGCCAGGCGCGTCATGTCCTGCGGGTGCAGCTGCACCGCGGGTTCGGCCACGTGGCCGAACAGGCGGCCCAGCGTGCCGGTGCGGCTCATGCCGTGCCACTGGTCGCGCAGGCGGCCGGTGGTGAGCGCGAACGGGAAGCGCGATTCGCGCGGCTCGGCGGGCGGGCGGTGGGGCAGGGCCGCGAAGCGGGCCCGGCCATCGGGCGTGGGGAAGCGGCCGTCTTCGTAGAGCCGCGCGCGCCCTGTGGCTTCGCCCGCGGGCAGGGGCCATTGTTGTGGACCTTGTTGCTCGAGCAGCGCGTAGCTCAGGCCGCTGATGTCCAGGTCGCGCCCGCGTGTGCTGGCGCGGTGTTCGAGCCAGACCGCCTCGGGCGTGGTGTAGGGGAACAGCGCGTTGCCGGGTCGCAGGCGGTTCGCGAAGTCGACCGCGATGCGCCAGTCGTGCCGCGCCTCGCCCGGCGCGGGCACGGCCGCGCGCACGCGGCTGATGCGGCGCTCGCTGTTGGTGACCGTGCCTTCTTTCTCGCCCCAGGTGGTGGCGGGCAGCAGCAGGTCGGCGAAGTCGCAGGTGGCGGGCGTGGCAAAGGCTTCCTGCACCACCACGAATTCCGCGCGTTGCAGCGCGCGGCGCACGGTGCGTTGGTCGGGCATGGACTGCGCGGGGTTGGTGCAGGCGATCCACAGCGCCTTCACGGCGCCGTCGGCCGCGGCCTCGAACAGCTCCACCGCGGTGAGACCGGGCTTGTCGGGCACCGAGGGCAGGCCCCAGAGCGCGGCCACCTCGGCGCGGTGCTGCGGGTTGGCGAGGTCGCGGTGGGCCGAGAGCAGGTTGGCCAGGCCGCCCACCTCGCGCCCGCCCATGGCGTTGGGCTGGCCCGTAAGGCTGAACGGGCCCGCGCCGGGTTTGCCGATCTGGCCCGTGGCCAGGTGCAGGTTGATGAGGCCCGCATTCTTGGCGGTGCCGCTGCTGCTCTGGTTCAGGCCCTGGCAGTACAGGCTGAGCGTGGCGGCGCGTTCCCCCGGGTCGCCGCTGGCGCCGTGCGCGAACCAGCGCGCGGCGGTCACGAGGTCTTCGGGCTTGAGGCCGCAGACCTGCGCGACACGGTCGGGCGTGTGCTCGCGCACCAGGGCCTCGAGCGCATCGAAGCCCGTGGTGTGGCGTTCGATGTAGCCGGCGTCGGTCCAGCCTTCCCGCAGCATGATGTGCAGCAGGCCGTGGAACAGCATCACGTCGGTGCCGGGCTGCAGCGGCAGGTAGAGGTCGGCGAGGTCGGCGGTGTCGGTGCGGCGCGGGTCGGCCACGATCAGCTTCATGCCCGGGCGCGCGCGGCGCGCGTCTTCGATGCGGCGGAACAGCACCGGGTGGGCCCAGGCCGCGTTGCTGCCCACGATGAACAGGCAGTCGGCGTGGTTCACGTCGTCGTAGCAGGCGGGCGGTGCGTCGGCGCCCAGCGTGAGCTTGTAGCCGGCCACCGCGCTGCTCATGCACAGGCGCGAGTTGGTGTCGATGTTGTTGGTGCCGATCAGGCCCTTGGCGAGCTTGTTGAAGACGTAGTAGTCCTCGGTGAGCAGCTGGCCGCTCACGTAGAAGCCCACGGCGTCGGGGCCGTGCGCGGCGATGGTGTCGCTGAAGCGCTGCGCCGCGAGGCCGAGCGCGCTGTCCCAGTCGGTGCGTTCGGGCGCGGCACCGCGCGTGGCGCGGCGCATGGGGTGCAGCAGGCGGGTCTGCTGCTGCACCAGCGGCGCGGCCGTGAGGTGCAGCGTCTGGCCCTTGCTGCACAGGCGGCCGAAGTTCGCGGGGTGCTCGGGGTCGCCGCGCACGCCGGTGATGCGCGCGCCCTCGGCTTCGATGACCACCCCGCAGCCCACGCCGCAGTAGGGGCAGGTGGAGCGGGTCTCGGTCATGCCGCGACGCGCCGCGTCTGCGGGCCGGCCAGCGGGCGCGTGAGGTCGGTGGCCAGGCTGGCGAGTTCGTGCGCGTCCAGGTGCACCACGCCGTCGACCACCTGCACCGCGAAGCGCGGCGTGCAGCCTTCGTCGGGCGCCTGCGCGCAGCCGCTGTCGAGGCCGATGGTCCAGTTGTGCAGCGGGCAGGCGACGCGGTTGTCGAACACGATGCCCTGGCTCAGCGGGCCGCCCTTGTGCGGGCAGCGGTCGAGCAGCGCGAACACGCCGCCGTCGGCGTTGCGGAACACCGCCACGTCCAGACCCGCGGGGCGGCGCACGGTGCGCGCGCCCAGCACGGGGATGTCGTCGACGCGGCAGATCGGCGTCCAGGCTCGATGGGCGGCGCTCATGCCGGGCTCCTTTCCAGGGCAGCAGGCTGGATGGGGATGAACTGGCGCGTGTCGAGCGCGGCCTTCTGGTGCTCGAACCAGGGGTCGGGCTCGCCGTCGAGCGCGGCCTGCAACTGCGCCCACAAGGCCTTGCGGCCCTCGGCGTCGTCGACGATGCGCCGCTTCACGTGGTCCAGGCCCACGCGCGCCACGTAGTGCACCGTGCGCTCCAGGTACCAGCCTTCGAGGCGGTAGAGCTGCATGAAGGCGCCGGTGTGTTCGAGTACCTCTTCGGCGGTCTTGAGCTTCACGAGGAACTCGGCCACCTCGGTCTTGATGCCGCCATTGCCCGCGATGTACATCTCCCAGCCCGAGTCCACGCCGATGATGCCCACGTCCTTGATGCCGGCCTCGGCGCAGTTGCGCGGGCAGCCGCTCACCGCGAACTTCACCTTGTGCGGCGCGTACATGCGCCACATCGCGCGCTCCAGGTCTTTGCCCATCTGCGTGCTGTCCTGCGTGCCCATGCGGCACCACTCGCTGCCCACGCAGGTCTTCACCGTGCGCAGCGCCTTGGCGTAGGCGTGGCCGCTGGGCATGGCCAGGTCGTTCCACACCGCCTGCAGGTCTTCCTTCTTCACGCCCAGCAGGTCGATGCGCTGGCCGCCCGTGACCTTGACCGTGGGGATGCGGTACTTGTCGACCACGTCGGCGATGCGGCGCAGCTCGGCCGCGGTGGTCTCACCGCCCCACATGCGCGGGATCACGCTGTAGGTGCCGTCCTTCTGGATGTTGGCGTGGCTGCGCTCGTTGATGAAGCGGCTCTGCGGGTCGTCCTTCGCCTCTTTGGGCCAGGTGCTGATGAGGTAGTAGTTGACCGCGGGGCGGCAGGTGGCGCAGCCGTTGGGCGTGCGCCAGCCCAGGCCCGCGAACACCTCGGCGGTGCTCAGGTAGTGGCGCTCGCGGATCGCGTCGCGCACCGCCTGGTGACCGTGCTCGGTGCAGCCGCAGACGGGTTTGAGCTTGGGCGTGGCCGAGTAGTCGCCGCCCGCGGTGAACATCAGGATCTGTTCCACCAGGCCGGTGCACGAGCCGCACGAGGCGCTGGCCTTGGTGTGCCTGCGCACCTCGTCGAGCGTGAACAGGCCTTTGTCCTTGATGGCCTTGCAGATGCTACCCTTGCTCACGCCGTTGCAGCCGCAGACCTCGGCCTCGTCGGGCATGGCGGCGGCCTTGCTGTGGCCTTCGTGGCCGGTGTCGCCGATGTTGGATTCGCCGAACATCAGCCGGTCGCGGATGTCGGCCACGCTGCGGCCTTCGCGCAGCAGCTTGAAGTACCAGCTGCCGTCCACGGTGTCGCCGTAGAGGCAGGCGCCCACGAGCTTGTCGTCGCGGATCACGAGCTTCTTGTAGACCCCGCCCGCGGGATCGCTCATCACGATCTCTTCGGTGTGCTCGCCGCCCATGAAGTCGCCGGCCGAAAACAGGTCGATGCCCGTGACCTTGAGCTTGGTCGAGGTGAGCGAGCCGCTGTAGCGGCCGATGCCGAATTCGGCCAGGTGCGTGGCCAGCACCTTGCCCTGCTCGAACAGCGGCGCCACCAGGCCGTACGCGATGCCGCGGTGGGCCGCGCATTCGCCCACGGCATAGATGCGCGGATCGGTCACCGTCTGCAGCGTGTCGCTGACCACGATGCCGCGGTTCACGTGCAGCTTCATGGCTTCGGCGAGCGCGGTGTTGGGGCGGATGCCCACGGCCATCACCACGAGGTCGGCGGGCACTTCGGTGCCGTCCTGGAAGCGCACGGACGTCACCCGCCCATGCTCGCCGCCGACCAGTTCCTTGGTCTGCGCGCCCACGAGAAAGCGCATGCCGCGCGCCTCGAGCGAGCGCTGCAGCAGCCGGCCTGCCACGTCGTCGAGCTGGCGCTCCATGAGCCAGGGCGCGACGTGCACCACGCTCACCTGCATGCCGCGCTTCATGAGGCCGTTGGCCGCTTCCAGGCCCAGCAGGCCGCCGCCGATGACGACCGCGTGGGTGTACCGGGCCGCGGCGTCGATCATGGCCTGCGTGTCGGCGATGTCGCGGTAGGCCAGCACACCCTGCAGGTCCTTGCCCGGGATGGGCAGCATGAAGGGCGTGGAGCCCGTGGCCATGATGAGCCGGTCGTAGGGCGCGCTGATGGCCTCGCCCGCGGCGTTGGTGGCGTGCACCGTGCGCTTCACGCGGTCCACCGTGTGCACCGTGAAGCCCGCGTGCAGCGCGATGCCGTGGTCGGTGTACCAGGCCCAGTCGTTGAGCACGATCTCCTCGAGCGTCTGTTCGCCCGCGAGCACCGGCGACAGCAGGATGCGGTTGTAGTTGGGGTGCGGCTCGGCGCCGAACACCGTGATGTCGTAGAGGTCGGGGGCGATCCTGAGCAGCTCTTCGAGCGTGCGCACCCCGGCCATGCCGTTGCCGATCATCACGAGCTTCATCTTCTGCGGGGGCTTGACGCGCATGTCCATGGCAGTCTCCTCAGGCCGCTTTTTCCACGTGCGCCTGGCGCGTGTACAGGAAGTCGATCACCGCCTTGCGGCACTGCTGGTAGCGCGGGTCGTCGGCCAGGGCCACGCGGCTGCGCGGGCGCGGCAGGTCGACACGCAGCACCTCGCCGATGGTGGCGGCGGGGCCGTTGGTCATCATCACGATGCGGTCGGACAGCAGCACGGCCTCGTCCACGTCGTGCGTCACCATCACCACCGTGGCCTGGGTGGTGGCCACGATGTCGAGCAGCTCGTCCTGCAGCTTGGCGCGCGTGAGCGCGTCGAGCGCGCCGAAGGGCTCGTCCATGAGCAGCACCTTGGGCTCCATGGACAGCGCGCGCGCGATGCCCACGCGCTGCTTCATGCCGCCCGAGATCTCGCCGGGCCGCTTCTGCGCCGCGTGCGACAGGCCCACCAGGGCCAGCGCGGCGTCGGTGCGGGCCTTGAGCTGGGCGCGCTTCTCGTGGCCGCCGAACACCCGCTCGACGGCCAGGTACACGTTCTCGAAGCAGGTGAGCCAGGGCAGCAGCGAGTGGTTCTGGAACACCACCGCGCGCTCGGGCCCGGGGCCGGCGATCTCGCGGTTGGCGCACAGCAGCGTGCCGGCCGTGGGCGTGGTGAGGCCCGCGATCAGGTTGAGCAGCGTGGACTTGCCGCAGCCCGAGTGCCCGATGAGCGCCACGAACTCGCCCATGCCCACCGTGAGGTTCACGTCGCGCAGCGCGGGGAACAGGCCCTTGGCGGTCTTGAAGGTCTGGGCGACGCCCTGGATCTCGATGTACTTGCCGGGATCGCTGCTCATGATTTCACGTCCTCGTAGGTGAAGGCGGTGGCCAGCCGGATGAGCGCGAACTCCAGCAACAGGCCCACGAGGCCGATGGTGAAGATCGCGATGATGATGTGGGCGACGTTGAGGTTGTTCCACTCGTCCCACACCCAGAAGCCGATGCCCACGCCGCCGGTGAGCATCTCGGCCGCCACGATCACCAGCCAGGCGGTGCCGACGGCCAGGCGCACGCCGGTGAGCATGTAGGGCAGCACGGCCGGCAGCAGGATCTTCGTGACGATCTTCCACTCGCTCAGGTTGAGCACGCGCGCCACGTTCATGTAGTCCTGCGGAACGCGCTGCACGCCCACCGCGGTGTTGATGATCATGGGCCAGATGGAGCAGATGAAGATGGTCCAGATGGCGGCCGGGTTGGCGCCCTTGAACACCAGCAGGCCGATGGGCAGCCAGGCCAGCGGCGAGACCGGGCGCAGCAGGCTGATGAGGGGATTGAACATGCGCGAGAGGAAGTTGAAGCGGCCGATGGCGAAGCCCACCGGGATGCCCACCAGCGCGGCCATGCCGAAGCCCATGCCCACGCGCTGGAGCGAGGACAGCACGTTCCAGCCGATGCCCTGGTCGTTCGGGCCGTTGGCGTAGAACGGGTCGCTGAACAGCTTGACCGCCGCGTCCCAGGTGAGGGCGGGCGAAGGGATGCCGCTGTTGGCGGTCTTGGCGATGACTTCCCAGAGCAGCACGAGCAGGCCCAGGCCCAGCACGGGCGGGATCACGCGCAGCCAGAGGCCGCGCCAGTCGAAGGGCAGGCGCCGGGGCGCAGGGGCCGGCGCCGCGGCGGCCGCGGGCTGGACCGCCGGCTTGCGCGGCGCGGCCGCGGGCTCGGCCGTGAGCGCGCTGGCGGCGGCGTTGGGGGCATGGAAAACGGCGCTGACCATGTCGTGCTCCTCAGGCCGCCTGGACCTTGAAGCCCTCGGCGTAGGCCTTGGGGTTCTTGCCGTCCCACACCACGCCGTCGATGAGCTTGCTGCTGCGCATCACGTCCTTGGGCACGTTCACCTTGGCGGCGGCCGCGCCCTGCCTGTAGAGGTCGATCTTGTTGATCTGCTGCGCGACCGCGAGGTAGTCGGGGTGGTCCTTGATGAGGCCCCAGCGCTTGTGCTGCGTGAGGAACCACATGCCGTCGGACAGGTAGGGCATGTTCACGTAGCCGTCGTTGAAGAACTTCATGTGGTTGGGGTCGTCCCAGGTCTTGCCCAGGCCGTTCTGGTAGCGGCCCAGGATGCGCTGGTTGATCACGTCCACGCTGGTGTTCACGTAGGCCCGGTCGGCCACGGTCTCGGCCATCTTGAGCTTGTTCTGCAGGCCGGCGTCGATCCACTTGCTGGCCTCGAGAATGGCCGCGATCACCGCGCGGCAGGTATTGGGGTACTTCTGCGCGAACTCGGCCGAGGTGCCCAGCGCCTTCTCGGGGTGGTCCTTCCAGATGTCCTGCGTGGTGGCGGCCGTGATGCCGATGCCGTCGGCGATGGCGCGGTGGCCCCAGGGCTCGCCCACGCAGTAGCCGTCCATGTTGCCCACGCGCATGTTGGCCACCATCTGCGGCGGCGGCACGGTGATGACCTTGGTGTCCTTGAGCGGCTGCACGCCCACCGAGGCCAGCCAGTAGTAGAGCCACATGGCGTGGGTGCCGGTGGGGAAGGTCTGCGCGAAGGTGTATTCGCGCTTGTCGCTGGCCATTAGTTTGGCCAGGCTGGCCGCGTCCACCGCGCCCTTGTCGGCCACCTTCTTCGACAGCGTGATGGCCTGGCCGTTGTGGTTGAGGTTCATGAGCACGGCCATGTCCTTCTTGGGGCCGGCCGTGCCCAGGTGCACGCCGTAGATCAGGCCCCAGAGCACGTGCGCCATGTCGAGCTCGCCGTTGACCAGCTTGTCGCGTACGCCGGGCCAGCTCGCCTCCTTGGTGGGGATGATCTTCACGCCGTACTTCTGGTCGATGCCGAGCACCGAGGCCATGACCACGCTCGCGCAGTCGGTCAGCGGGATGAAGCCGATCTTCACTTCCTTTTTCTCGGGCGCGTCCGAGCCCGCGGCCCACACGGGCAGGTGGCCGAGGCCGGCGAACAGCGCGGCGCCCGCGGCGCCTCGCTGGATCAGCTGGCGCCGGGTCGGGGCAGCGGCGTCGGTGGGGGCGGGGATCGTGGGCTTCTGGTGCGCGGCGGTCATGGTCCAGCTCCGGTGATGAAGAAATCGAAGGTCCCAAAGCACAACGGCGCCCATTTCCAGGCCCACGCAAAGCGCGGGCGGAAATGGACGCCGTTGTCCTGTGTCCGGGAAGACGTGCCGGGTGCCGACCGCCGTTGGCCGGTCCCCGTTCATGGCCCTCATGCAGGGACCGTGCCAGGCCCAAGCGGCGCTGCAAGTGCTTGATTTGCCGTGGCACGCCCCCGCGCGCGGTGCGCTGTTGGTGCGCCGGCCCCGGCTTTGTGCACCGCAGCAGTGCGCTCAGCGCGGCGGCAGCACCGCGGCCATGGCAAGCAGGGCCTCGGCCACGTCGACGATGCGCCGGTTCTGGTTCATGGCCATCTGCCGCAGCGTCTTGTGCGCCTCGGCCTCGCTGAGCTGGCGGTGCGCCATCAGCAGGCCCTTGGCGCGCTCGATCAGTCGGCGCTCGTTGAGGCTGGCGCGCGCGGCCTCGAGCTCGTCGCCCATGGCCTGCAGGCGGCGCGCCTGGTCGTGCACGAGTTCGAGCACCGAGCGCTCGATGGGCAGGCCGAAGCCCTGCGCCGCGCCCGGCGGCGCACTGGCGGGCGCGTGCGAGGGCGCGAGGTAGAACACCAGCGGATCGGGCGTGGCCTGTTCCGCGAAGGCGCCGAAGCGTTCGAGCTCGGCCTGGGCGTGTTCGATCTTGTGCTCGCAGGTGCCGCGCAGATCGGCCGTGAGGCGGTCCTCCACGGTCTTCATGGCGTCCATGCGCGCGCTGCAGACGTCGAACCAGGTCTGGCTGCGCTCGGGCTGCAGCGGCGCGCCGTGCGCGGCGGTGCAGACCACGCGGCGCAGGCGCTCGAGCTCGGCCAGGGTGTTGCTCGCGTGGGGCGCGCTCAGCAGGGCGCGCGTTTCGGGGGGTGCGAAGGCGTCGAACACCTCGAGGCAGCGCTCCTGCGACTCGATCAGGTGCAGCAGCCGCTGCTGCTCGCCCGCATCGGCCTGGCCGCGCGCGAACAGCGCCGCGCCCGCGGCGCGTTCCTGGCCCGCGAACTCCTTGCCCTGCATCAGGTTGAACAGCGCCACGAGCTGGCGCGAGACCTCGGGGTCGGTGGCGCTGTCGGCCGCTTCGAACACCACGGCCAGCAGCGCGGCGATCAGGCGCACGTAGGCCTCGGTGGCGCGCGCGGTGTCCCAGCCGCCTTCGCAAAGCTGGCGGCGCAGCGGCTCCAGGCCGTCCAGACCCTGCAGCACGCAGGCGATGCGGCTGAACAGGCGCGCGCCGTGACCGGCCTGGGCGGCGCCGGCGTCGAGCCGCTCGAACTGGGCGCGCCACTCGGCCTCGACCTGGCGCGAGGCCACGAGCTGCTCCAGCCGCGCCTCGGCGAAGCGCTTGCCCTGCGAGCCCAGGTAGAGGTTGGTGAGCCCGCGCTCGCGCTGCAGGCCATGCACCAGGCGCGCGGTCACGTCCACCAGGTGGGCGGTGAACGCCAGGCGCTGCAGGCCGTCGATCTCGCAGCGCTTGGCGGCCAGCAGGAAGTCGAGGCTGGTTTTCATGGGGGCGGACCAGCAACAAGCGTGCCGCACGTAAACTCGCGCCCCTCATGCGCATCCTCGGCATCGAATCTTCCTGCGACGAAACCGGCGTGGCCCTGGTGGACGCCAGCGGCAGCGGCGTGCCGCGCCTGCTCGGCCACGCGCTGCACAGCCAGATCGAGATGCACCAGGCCTACGGCGGCGTGGTGCCCGAGCTCGCGAGCCGCGACCACATCCGCCGCGTGCTGCCGCTGACCGACGCGGTGCTGGCCCAGGCCGGCCTGGGGCTGGACGCCATCGACGCCATCGCCTGCACGCGCGGCCCGGGCCTGGCCGGCGCGCTGCTGGTGGGCACGGGCGTGGCGCACGCGCTGGGCGTGGCGCTGGGCCGGCCGGTGCACGGCGTGCACCACCTCGAAGGGCATTTGCTGTCGCCCTTCCTGAGCGCCGATCCGCCGAGCTTTCCCTTCGTGGCGCTGCTGGTGTCGGGCGGTCACACCCAGCTCATGCGGGTGGACGGCGTGGGGCGCTACGCCCTGCTCGGCGAGACCATCGACGACGCGGCCGGCGAGGCCTTCGACAAATCGGCCAAGCTGCTCGGCCTCGGTTACCCGGGCGGGCCCGCGCTGTCGCGCCTGGCCGAGCACGGCGACCCGGCGGCCTACAAGTTTCCGCGCCCGCTGCTGCACAGCGGCGACCTCGACTTTTCCTTCGCCGGCCTCAAGACCGCGGTGCTCACCCAGGTGAAACGGCTGGCGCGCGCCGCGCCCGAAGGCCCGGCCACGAGCCACCTGGCCGACCCGCTGAGCCCGCAGGAAAAGGCCGACGTCGCCGCGGGCGCGCAGGCCGCGATCGTGGACGTGCTGGTGAAGAAATCGCTCGCGGCCCTGCAGGCCACCGGCCTGCGCCGCCTGGTGGTGGCCGGCGGCGTGGGCGCGAACGCGCGGCTGCGCGAGCAACTGAACGCGCAGGCCGCGCGCCAGGGCCTGCGCGTGCACTACCCCGAGCTTGCGCTGTGCACCGACAACGGCGCCATGATCGCGCTGGCCGCCGGGCTGCGCGCCCAGGCCGGCCTGCTCGACGGGGCCGAGGCCACCGGGCGCTTCGACGTCGCCCCGCGCTGGCCGCTGGCGCTAGTAGAGTAGCGCGCTGTCGCGCAAGCGACAGTGCACGGGCCGGCCCCGCCGGCCCGCAGTTTCACCACGGAGTTGAACCCCATGAACCCGATCTCCCGCCGCCGCGGCCTGGCCGCGATGGCCGCTGCCTGTCTGTGTCTGCCCGCCGCGCCCCTGGCCCTGGCCCAAGCCGCGCCCGCCGCCCCGCGGGGCGAGCCGATCCGCATCGCCATGATCGAAACCCTGTCGGGCCCGTTTGCCAACACCGGCGAAGCGGTGTTTCGCAACCTGGTGTGGGCCACCGAGCGCGTGAACGCGCGCGGCGGCGTGAAGCTGCCCGGCGGCGCGCGCCCGCTGCTGATCGAGCGCTTCGACAGCAAGGGCCAGACCGAAGAGGCGCTGTCGTCGCTGCGCCTGTCGGTGGACCGCGGCATCGTCATCGTGACGCAGGGCAATTCCTCGTCGGCCGCCGCGGCCATCATCGAGGCCATCAACAAGCACAACGAGCGCGAGCCGCAGCGCCGCCAGGTCTTCCTCAACTACTCGGCCGTCGACCCGGTGCTCACCAACGAGAAGTGCAGCTTCTGGCACTTCCGCTTCGACGCCCATGCCGACATGCGCATGACAGCGCTCATGGGCGTGCTGCGCGAGGACAAGGACTTGAAGCGCGTCTACCTGATCGGCCAGGACTACAGCTTCGGCCAGTCGGTGCTGCGCGAGGCGCGGCGCCAGCTCGGCGCGCAGCGGCCCGACGTGCAGATCGTGGGCGACGAGCTGCACCCGATGGCGCGCATCAAGGACTTCCTGCCCTACGCCAACAAGATCAAGGCCAGCGGCGCGCAGGCGGTGCTCACGGGCAACTGGGGCAACGACCTCACGCTGCTGGTGAAGGCCGCCCGCGAGGTCGGTTTCGACGGCCGCTTCTACACCTTCTATGGCAACGCCCTGGGCGCGCCCGCGGCCATCGGCGACGCGGGCATCGGCAAGGTGGTGGCCGTGGCCGACTGGTTCCCCAACACGCCCACGCCCGAGAGCGAAGCCTTCTACCGCCGCTTCCGCGAGCGCTTCCCCAAGCCCGAGGACGACTACGTGCACATGCGCCAGCAGCTCATGATCGAGGCGCTCGCGCAGGCCATCGAACGCGCGGGCAAGGTCGAGGCCGGCGCCATCGCTGCGGCGCTGGAACACGCCGACGTGGGTCTGGCCGGCCAGCGCGGCCGCATGCGCGAGGGCGATCACCAGTTCCAGCAGAACCTGGCCGTGGCCGTCATGGACCGCCAGGGCGTGCCCGGTGTGAAGTTCGACGTCGAAGGCTCGGGCTATGGTTTCCGCGTGATCCGCAACCTCACGCCGCAGCAGGCCGAGATGCCCCACACCTGTACCATGCAACGCCCTTGAACAAGGCAATGGAGTGATCGCGATGCGTGACGTGGTGGCGGGCCTGCAGGGCTCGCGCATTCGGGAAGTGGCCAACGAAGGCCTGGGGCGCGAGGGCGTGCTGGCCTTCTGGTTCGGCGAGAGCGACGAGGTCACGCCCGAGCCCATCCGCGCGGCCGCCGTCGCCTCGCTGCAGGCCGGCGAAACCTTCTACGCCCACAACCTCGGCCTGCCCGAGCTGCGCGAGGCCATTGCGGGCTACACCGACCGCCTGCACCCTGGCCGCGGCGCGGCGCACTGGTTCGGGCGCATCGCCGTCACCTCGGGCGGGGTCAACGGCCTCATGCTCGCAGCCCAGACCCTGGTGGACGCGGGCGACGAGGTGGCCGTGCTCACGCCGGCCTGGCCCAACCTCGCGGCGCAGCCCGCGATCCTGGGCGCGCGCGTGAAGACCGTGTCGCTGCGCCCGCAGGCCGGCGCCTGGACGCTGGACCTCGACGCGCTGCGCGCGGCGGTCACGCCGGCCACGCGGCTGCTGATCGTGAACGCGCCCGCCAACCCCACGGGCTTCACGCTCACGGCCGACGAGCAGCGCGCCATCCTCGCGCACTGCCGCGCCACCGGCACCTGGATCGTGGCCGACGAGGTCTACGAGCGCCTGTACTACGGCGACGACACCGCCAACGGCGCCGCGCCCAGCTTCCTCGACGTGGCCGAGCCCGACGACCGCCTGATCGTGGCGCACAGCTTCTCCAAGAGCTTCCTCATGACCGGCTGGCGCCTGGGCTGGCTGGTGCTGCCGCCCGCGCTCACCGAGCCCGTGGGCAAGCTCATCGAGTTCAACACCTCGTGCGCACCGGTGTTCGTGCAGCGCGGCGCGGTGGCCGCCATCGCCCACGGCGACGCCGTGACCCCGGCCCTGGTGGCCCACCTGCGGCATTGCCGCGACACCCTGGTGCCGCTGCTGCAGGCCGTGCCCGGCCTGGAACTGGCCACGCCGCGCGGCGGCATGTACGCCTTCTTCCGCCTGCCCGGCCAGGCCGACTGCCTGGACGTGGCCAAGCGCCTGGTGCGCGAGGCCGGCCTGGGCCTGGCCCCGGGCAGCGCCTTCGCGCCCGAGGCCACGGGCTGGCTGCGCTGGTGCTTCGCCAGCCGCGACACCGCCCGCCTGCAAGCCGGTGTGCAGCGGCTGCGCGGCTGGCTGGACAGCGCTGGTCTGGGGTAAAAAGCGCCGTCCGCGCGGTTTCAGCTAGAATGCGCGGTTGCCGTTCCGGTCGGAATGGCATTTCACGCCCGCCGCGGCCCGGCCATCGAGGCCCGTGCTGCAGCGGGACGCACGTCAACAGGAAGTACTCCACATGATCAGCCATCAAGCCAAGGCCGAGGTGATTGCCGCCAACGCCCGCGCCGCTGCCGACACCGGCAGCCCCGAAGTTCAGGTCGCTCTGCTGACCGCTCGCATCAACGAGCTCACCCCCCACTTCAAGACCCACGCCAAGGACCACCACGGCCGTCGCGGTCTGCTGCGCATGGTGAGCCGCCGCCGCAAGCTGCTCGACTACCTCAAGGCCAAGGACGCCGACCGCTACCTGGCCCTGATCCAGAAACTGGGCCTGCGCAAGTAATTTGAGCCGGGTGTGCCCACACGGAAAGCCTGAGTTGGTTCGCTGGCTCGGGCTTTTTGCGTTCTGCACACCGGCTTCTTGAGTCCGGAGTTCACACACCGTCCGAAGCTGTGTCATTCCAACGCCGTTGCGCCCCCGCGCAGCCGCTCTGGAATGGCATCGTGTTCTGGGTGCGTTCTCCGGGAAGGTGCAGTCCGCTGCACGCCATGCCGTCCGCAGGAAAGGGCGGCGCACAGGAGATGAACCCATGAGCATGTTCAACAAAGTCACCAAGACCTTCCAGTGGGGCCAGCACACGGTCACCATGGAAACCGGCGAGATCGCCCGCCAGTCCACCGGCGCCGTGCTGCTCGACATGGACGGCACCGTGGTGCTGGCCACCGTCGTGGCCCGCAAGGAAGCCAAGGCCGGCCAGGACTTCTTCCCGCTGACCGTCGACTACATCGAGAAAACCTACGCCGCCGGCAAGATCCCCGGTAGCTTCTTCAAGCGCGAAGGCCGTCCGAGCGAACTCGAGACGCTCACCAGCCGCCTGATCGACCGCCCGATCCGCCCCCTGTTCCCCGAAGGCTTCTTCAACGAAGTGCAGGTGGTGATCCACACGCTGTCGCTCAACCCCGAGGTCGACGCCGACATCGCCGCCATGATCGCGACCTCGGCCGCGCTGTCCGTCTCGGGCATCCCGTTCAACGGCCCGATCGGCGCCGCCCGCGTGGGCTACATCAACGGCCAGTACGTGCTCAACCCGGGCCAGACCGAGCGCCAGAACTCGCAGATGGACCTGGTGGTCGCCGGCACGCAGGCCGCCGTGCTGATGGTCGAGTCCGAAGCCGAGCAGCTCTCTGAAGAGATCATGCTGGGCGCCGTGGTGTTCGGCCACGAGCAGGGCAACATCGCGATCAACGCCATCAACGAGCTGGTGCGCGACGCCGGCAAACCCGAGTGGCAGTGGGAAGCGCCGGCGCGCGACGAAGCGCTGATCGCCAAGGTGAGCGAGCTGGGCGAAGGCGCGCTGCGCGCGGCTTACCAGATCCGCAACAAGCAGGCCCGCACCCAGGCCTGCCGCGAGGCCTATGCCGCCGTCATGAGCGGCCTCAAGGAAGCCGGCATCGAGTTCGACAGCGTGAAGGTCGAAGGCCTGCTGTTCGACATCGAAGCGCGCATCGTGCGCGGCCAGATCCTGGCCGGCGAGCCCCGCATCGACGGCCGCGACACGCGCACCGTGCGCGGCATCGAGATCCGCACCGGCGTGCTGCCCCGCACCCACGGCTCGGCGCTGTTCACCCGCGGTGAAACCCAGGCCCTGGTGGTCTCCACGCTCGGCACCGACCGCGACGCGCAGAAGATCGACGCGCTGGCCGGCGAGTTCGAAGACCGCTTCATGCTGCACTACAACATGCCGCCCTTCGCCACCGGCGAAACCGGCCGCGTGGGCAGCCCCAAGCGCCGCGAGATCGGCCACGGCCGCCTCGCCAAGCGCGCCCTGGTGGCCTGCCTGCCGAGCAAGGAAGAGTTCCCCTACACCATCCGCGTGGTCTCCGAGATCACCGAGTCGAACGGTTCGTCGTCGATGGCCTCGGTGTGCGGCGGCTGCCTCGCGCTGATGGACGCCGGTGTGCCGATGAAGGCGCACGTGGCCGGCATCGCCATGGGCCTGATCAAGGACGGCAACCGCTTCGCCGTGCTGACCGACATCCTCGGTGACGAGGACCACCTCGGCGACATGGACTTCAAGGTGGCCGGCACCACCAACGGCATCACCGCCCTGCAGATGGACATCAAGATCCAGGGCATCACCAAGGAAATCATGCAGGTCGCGCTGGCCCAGGCCAAAGAAGCGCGCATGCACATCCTGGGCAAGATGCAGGAAGCCATGGGCGAGGCCAAGACCGAGATCAGCGATTTCGCGCCGCGCCTCTACACCATGAAGATCAACCCCGAGAAGATCCGCGACGTGATCGGCAAGGGCGGCGCCACCATCCGCGCGCTGACCGAAGAAACCGGCACCCAGATCGACATCGGCGAAGACGGCACCATCACCATCGCGTCCAACGACAGCGCCAAGGCCGAAGAGGCCAAGCGCCGCATCGCCGAGATCACGGCCGAGGTGGAAGTGGGCAAGGTCTACGAAGGCCCGGTCACCAAGATCCTCGACTTCGGCGCCCTGGTGAACCTGCTGCCCGGCAAGGACGGCCTGCTGCACATCAGCCAGATCGCGCACGAGCGCGTCGAGAAGGTCACCGACTACCTGCAGGAAGGCCAGATCGTGAAGGTCAAGGTGCTCGAGACCGACGAGAAGGGCCGCATCAAGCTGTCCATGAAGGCGCTGCTCGAGCGCAACGGCGGCGGCGAACGCGGCGATCGTGGCGATCGCGCGAGCGCCGAGGCCGCTGCCCAGCAACAGCAGCAGCAACAGCAGTAAGGCGGGCGCAGCCATGCCGAGCATGCAGGTCGTCGAGATCAGCGCCTTCGGTGCACCCGAGGTGCTGCGCCTGGCCGAACGCGAGCGCCCCGTGGCGGGCGCGGGCGAGCTGCTGATCCGCGTCACCGCGTCGGGCGTGAACCGCCCCGACGTGCTGCAGCGCACCGGCAACTACCCCGTGCCGCCCGGCGCGTCCGACATCCCCGGCCTCGAAGTGGCCGGTGTGATCGAGTCGGGCGATGCCGCGGCGCTGGCCGAGGCCGGCCTGAAGATCGGCGATCGCGTGTGCGCGCTCGTGGCCGGTGGCGGCTACGCGCAGTGGTGCGTGGCGCCCGTGGGCCAGTGCCTGCCCGTGCCCGAGGGCCTGGACGACGTGGCCGCGGCCGCGCTGCCCGAAACCTTCTTCACGGTCTGGAGCAACGTCTTCGATCGCGGCCGCCTGCAGGCCGGTGAAACCCTGCTCGTGCAGGGCGGCACCAGCGGCATCGGCGTCACCGCGATCCAGATGGCCAAGGCGCGCGGCGCCGTGGTGATCGCCACCGCGGGCAGCGACGAGAAGTGCACCGCCTGCAAGGCGCTCGGCGCCGACCACGCCATCAACTACCGCACGCAGGACTTCGTGGCCGCGGTGGCCGACATCACCGGCGGCCGCGGGGTCGACGTGATCCTCGACATGGTCGCGGGCGCCTACGTCGCGCGCGAGATCGACTGCCTGGCCGAAGACGGCCGGCTCGTGATCATCGCGGTGCAGGGCGGCATCAAGGCCGAGATCAATGCCGGCCTGGTGCTGCGCCGCCGCCTCACGGTCACGGGCTCCACGCTGCGTCCGCGCCCCGTGGCGTTCAAGGCCGCGATCGCGCGTTCGTTGCGCGAGCACGTCTGGCCGCTGCTCGCGTCGGGTGCCATCAAGCCCGTGATCCACCAGGTGTTCGAGCCCGCGCAAGCCCGCGACGCCCACACGCTCATGGAATCGAATCGCCACATCGGCAAGCTGGTGTTGCGCTGGTCCTGAACATGAACCCCCACGCTCCGCACTTCGTGTCGTCGCTGCCCCCCGAGGGGGCGCGTGCCTCCCTTGGGGCGGCCCGGCGGGAAGCACAAGCATGAAAAAACTGATTGCCGGCAACTGGAAGATGAACGGCGGCCTGGCCGCCAACGAAGCGCTGCTGCGCGCGCTGCTCGCGCAGATCGGCACGCCCGCGGCCGAAGTGGCCGTGTGCGCGCCTGCGCCTTACCTCGCGCAACTGCAGTCGCTGCTCAACGGCAGCCCGATCGCCTGGGGTTCGCAAGACGTGTCGGCGCACGAGCAGGGCGCCTACACGGGCGAGATCTCGGTGGCCATGCTGCACGACTTCGGCTGCCGCTACGCCATCGTGGGTCACTCCGAGCGCCGCCAGTACCAAGGCGAGACCGACGCCGTGGTGGCCGCCAAGGCCCAGCGCGCGCTGGCCGGTGGTGTCACGCCCATCGTGTGCGTGGGCGAAACGCTGGCCGAGCGCGAAGCCGGCCAGACCGAGGCCGTGGTCAAGCGCCAGCTCGCGGCCGTGATCCACGCCGTGGCCCATTGCACGAGTGAGATCGTCGTGGCCTATGAGCCCGTGTGGGCCATCGGCACCGGCAAGACCGCCACGCCCGAGCAGGCCCAGCAGGTGCATGCCGTGCTGCGCGCCCAGCTCGCCGCGGCCACCACGCACCCCGAGCGCGTGCGCATCCTCTACGGCGGCAGCATGAACGCGGCCAATGCCGCGAGCCTGCTGGCGCAGCCCGACATCGATGGCGGGCTCATCGGTGGTGCGTCGCTCAAGGCGCCCGATTTCCTGCAGATCGTGGCCGCGGCCCGATGAGATGAACCCCGGGTCGATCGTGTGATCCGACCCGACTGAGAGAACCCCGGAGAATTCCATGAACGTTTTGCTGACCCTTCTGCTCGTGGTGCAGATCCTCGCGGCCCTGGGCATGATCGGCCTGATCCTCATGCAGCACGGCAAAGGCGCCGATGCCGGCGCCGCGTTCGGCGGCGGCGGCGCGGGCTCCGCGAGCCTGTTCGGCGCCTCGGGCGGCGCGAACTTCCTGTCGCGCACCACGGCCGTGCTCGCGGGCGTGTTCCTCGCGTGCACGCTGGGCCTCGCGTACTTCGGCAACCTGCGCCAGGCGCCGGCCTCGTCGGGCAGCGTGCTCGAGTCGGTGCCCGTCACGCCGGTGCAGCAGATTCCGGGCAGCACCACGCCGCCCGCGGGCAGTGCGCCCGCACAGAGCGCGCCCGCATCGAGCGCGCCCGCGCCGGCGCCCGCCCCCACGGGCGCGGGCCAGATCCCGGCCAAGTGATGCGATAAGGGCGCGCGCTTCAAAAAAGGGTGCGCCCCTCCTGAAACAGGGGTCGTTTCAGGGTAAACTCTATGAGTTGTCGCGATGGCTCACCCATCCCTCGTGAGCCAGGCAACGCAGACCCAGCCGACGTGGTGAAATTGGTAGACACGCTATCTTGAGGGGGTAGTGGCGAAAGCTGTGCGAGTTCGAGTCTCGCCGTCGGCACCAGATCGTTGAAAGCCCGGCCAGCAGGCCCGGCTTATGGAACCCGACCCACGATGAGCCTAGATCAGTACCTTCCCGTGCTTCTGTTCATCCTCGTGGGTATTGCGGTAGGCGTCATCCCCCAGGTGCTCGGGTACATCCTCGGCCCCAACCTGCCGGACGCCGAAAAGAACTCCCCCTACGAATGCGGCTTCGAGGCCTTCGAAGACGCCCGCATGAAGTTCGATGTGCGCTACTACCTGGTGGCCATCCTCTTCATCCTGTTCGATCTCGAGATCGCCTTCCTCATTCCCTGGGCGGTGGCCTTCACCGACATCGGGCTCACGGGTTTCGTGGCCGGTGTGGTGTTCCTGGCCATCCTCACCGTGGGCTTCGCCTACGAGTGGAAAAAGGGCGCGCTCGACTGGGAATGAACCCGTGCCCGCGCCGCGGGCATACCGGAGCTTCGCATGATTGAAGGTGTCTTCAAGGAAGGTTTCGTCACCACCAGCTACGACGCGGTGGTGAACTGGGCCAAGACCGGCTCGCTCTGGCCCATGACCTTCGGTCTGGCCTGCTGCGCGGTTGAGATGATGCATGCCGCGGCCGCGCGCTACGACATCGGCCGTTTCGGCTCCGAGGTCTTCCGCGCCAGCCCGCGCCAGTCCGATCTGATGATCGTGGCCGGCACGCTGTGCAACAAGATGGCGCCCGCCCTGCGCAAGGTCTACGACCAGATGGCCGAGCCGCGCTGGGTGCTCTCCATGGGCTCGTGCGCCAACGGCGGCGGCTACTACCACTACAGCTACTCCGTCGTGCGCGGCTGCGACCGCATCGTGCCGGTCGACGTCTACGTGCCCGGCTGCCCGCCCACGGCCGAAGCCCTGCTGTACGGAATCATCCAGCTGCAGCAGAAGATCCGCCGCACCCAAACGATCGCGCGCGCCTGAGGCGCCGCACAGCCGACGGCCCCACGCCATGACCGATCACGCCACCCCTTCCCACGCCATCGCGCCCGAAGACCTGCGCGAGCGTCTCGCGGCCTTGCTCGACGGGCGTGTGCGCTCGGTCGAGCTGTCCCGCGGTGAGGTCACGGTCACCGTGGCCGCTGCCGACTACCTGGGCGTGATGCTCGCGCTGCGCGACGCGCCCGAGGCGCGCTTCGAGCAACTGATCGATCTCTGCGGCATCGACTACTCCACCTACGGCGATGGACGCTGGGAAGGCGCGCGCTTCGCGGCCGTGTCGCACCTGCTGTCGGTGAGCCTGAACCAGCGCGTGCGCGTGCGCGTGTTCTGCCCCGAAGACGACTTCCCCGTGCTGCCCTCGGTCACAGCCATCTGGAACAGCGCCAACTGGTACGAGCGCGAGGCCTTCGACCTGTACGGCATCGTCTTCGAAGGCCACACCGACCTGCGTCGCATCCTCACCGACTACGGTTTCATTGGCCACCCCTTCCGCAAGGACTTCCCGCTCTCGGGCCACGTCGAGATGCGCTACGACGCCGAGCGCCAGCGCGTGATCTACGAGCCCGTGACGATCGAGCCGCGCGAGATCACGCCGCGCGTGATCCGCGAAGACAACTACGGCGGCCTGCACTGAAGGCGCGAGGCACACCGACATGGCAGAGATCAAGAACTACACCCTGAACTTCGGCCCGCAGCACCCGGCCGCGCACGGCGTGCTGCGCCTGGTGCTCGAACTCGACGGCGAGGTCGTGCAACGCGCCGACCCGCACATCGGCCTGCTGCACCGCGCGACCGAAAAGCTCGCCGAGCACAAGACCTTCATCCAGTCGCTGCCCTACATGGACCGTCTCGACTACGTGTCCATGATGAGCAACGAGCACGCCTACTGCCTGGCGATCGAGAAGCTGCTCGGCATCGAGGTGCCGATCCGCGCGCAGTACATCCGCGTGATGTTCAGCGAGATCACCCGCATGCTCAACCACCTGATGTGGCTGGGCTCGCACGGCAACGACTGCGGCAGCTCCACCATCCTGATCTACGCGTTCCGTGAGCGCGAAGACCTGTTCGACATGTACGAGGCGGTGTCGGGCGCGCGCATGCACGCGGCCTACTTCCGCCCCGGCGGCGTCTACCGCGACCTGCCCGACAGCATGCCGCAGTACCAGGCGAGCAAGGTGCGCAACCAGCGCGTGATCGACGAGATGAACCAGAACCGCCAGGGTTCCTTGCTCGATTTCATCGACGACTTCACCCAGCGCTTCCCGACCTACCTCGACGAGTACCACACGCTGCTCACCGACAACCGCATCTGGAAGCAGCGCACCGTGGGCATCGGCGTGGTGCCGCCCGAGCGCGCGCTCAACCTCGGCATGACCGGCCCCATGCTGCGCGGCTCCGGCATCGCCTGGGACCTGCGCAAGAAGCAGCCCTACGAGGTCTACGACCGCCTCGATTTCGACATCCCCGTGGGCAAGACCGGCGACACCTACGACCGCTACCTGGTGCGCATGGAGGAGCTCAAGCAGTCCAACCGCATCATCAAGCAGTGCGTGGACTGGCTGCGCGCCAACCCCGGCCCGGTCATCACCGACAACCACAAGGTCGCGCCGCCTTCCCGTGAGGCGATGAAGACCAACATGGAAGAGCTGATCCACCACTTCAAGCTCTTCACCGAAGGCTTCCACGTGCCCGAGGGCGAGGCCTATGCCGCCGTCGAGCACCCCAAGGGCGAGTTCGGCATCTACCTCGTGAGCGATGGCGCCAACAAGCCCTACCGCTTGAAGATCCGCGCCCCCGGCTTCGCGCACCTGGCCACGCTCGACGAGATGGCGCGTGGCCACATGCTGGCCGACGCGGTCGCCATCATCGGCACCATGGACATCGTTTTCGGAGAGATCGACCGATGAATGCCGCCGTGAGCGCTCCTGTGCAATTCTCTGCCGCCACCATCGCGCGTTTCGACCGCGAGGTGGCCAAGTACCCGCCCGAGCAACGCATCTCCGCGGTGATGGCCTGCCTGTCCATCATCCAGCAGGAGCAGGGCTGGGTGAGCACCGAGGCCGAGGCCGCGCTGGCCGCCTACATCGGCGTCGAGCCGATCGCGGTGCACGAGGTCACGACCTTCTACAACATGTACAACCAGCGGCCGGTGGGCAAGTTCAAGCTCAACGTCTGCACCAACCTGCCGTGCCAGCTGCGCGATGGCCAGAAGGCGCTGCACCACCTCGAGCACAAGCTGGGCATCGCGATGGGCGAGACCACGCCGGACGGCCTGTTCACGCTGCAGCAGAGCGAGTGCCTGGGCGCATGTGCCGACGCGCCCGTGATGCTGGTCAACGACCGCCACATGTGCAGCTTCATGAGCCACGACAAGCTCGACCAGCTGGTCGACGGCCTGCGTGCCGCGGAGGGCAAAGCCTGATGAATGCCGAACAGATCATTGGCCAGTTCGCCGCCACCGGCGTGCAGACCTGCTTCCATGGCCGCCACATCAGCCCGCAGATCTACGCCGATCTGAACGGCAAGAACTGGTCGCTCAAGGACTACGAAGCGCGCGGCGGCTACCAGGCGCTGCGCAAGATCCTGGGCAAGGACGGCGGTGAAGGCCTCACGCAGGACCAGGTGATCGCCACCGTGAAGGAATCGGCCCTGCGCGGGCGTGGCGGCGCGGGCTTCCCGAGCGGCCTCAAATGGAGCTTCATGCCGCGCCAGTTCCCGGGGCAGAAGTACCTGGTGTGCAACTCCGACGAGGGCGAACCGGGCACCTGCAAGGACCGCGACATCCTCATGTACAACCCGCACATCGTCATCGAAGGCATGGCGATCGCGGCGTACGCCATGGGCATCACCGTGGGCTACAACTACATCCACGGCGAGATCTTCGAGGTGTACGAGCGCTTCGAGGCCGCGCTCGAAGAGGCGAGGGCGGCCGGCCTGCTGGGCGACAACATCCTGGGTTCGGGCTTCTCGTTCCAGCTGCATGCCCACCACGGCTTCGGCGCCTACATCTGTGGCGAGGAAACCGCACTGCTCGAATCACTCGAGGGCAAGAAGGGCCAGCCGCGCTTCAAGCCGCCGTTCCCGGCCAGCTTCGGCCTCTACGGCAAGCCCACCACGATCAACAACACCGAGACCTTCGCGGCCGTGCCCTGGATCATCCGCAACGGCGGCCAGGCCTACCTCGAGATCGGCAAGCCCAACAACGGCGGCACCAAGATCTTCTCGGTCAGCGGCGACGTCGAGATGCCCGGCAACTTCGAGATCCCGCTCGGCACCCCGTTCAGCAAACTGCTCGAACTCGCGGGCGGCGTGCGCAAGGGCCGCCAGCTCAAGGCCGTGATCCCCGGCGGCTCGTCCGCGCCGGTGCTGCCCGCGCACATCATGATGGAGTGCACGATGGACTACGACTCCATCGCCAAGGCCGGCTCCATGCTGGGCTCGGGCGCCGTCATCGTGATGGACGACTCGCGCGACATGGTGGCTTCGCTCAAGCGCCTGTCGTACTTCTACATGCACGAGAGCTGCGGCCAGTGCACGCCCTGCCGCGAAGGCACGGGCTGGCTCTGGCGCATGGTCGACCGCATCGACCGCGGCCTCGGCAAGCCCGAAGACATGGTGCTGCTCGACAACGTGGCCGAGAACATCATGGGCCGCACCATCTGCGCGCTCGGCGACGCGGCGGCCATGCCGGTGCGCGCCATGATCAAGCACTTCCGCCACGAGTTCGAGGCCAAGATCGCCGCCGCGCAAGCCGCAGGCAACAACGCGGCCACGGCCTGAACCGAGGAACACGGACATCCCCATGGTTGAAATCGAACTCGACGGCCAGAAGGTCGAAGTGCCCCCGGGCAGCATGGTCATGCATGCGGCCGAGAAGGCGGGCACCTACATCCCCCACTTCTGCTACCACAAGAAGCTCTCGATCGCGGCCAACTGCCGCATGTGCCTGGTCGAGGTGGAGAAGGCGCCCAAGCCCATGCCCGCCTGCGCCACGCCGGTGACGCAGGGCATGATCGTGCGCACGCAGAGCGACAAGGCCGTCAAGGCCCAGAAGTCGGTGATGGAGTTCCTGCTCATCAACCACCCGCTCGACTGCCCGATCTGCGACCAGGGCGGCGAATGCCAGCTGCAGGACCTGGCCGTGGGCTACGGCGGCTCGGGCTCGCGCTACCAGGAAGAAAAGCGCGTCGTCTTCCACAAGAACGTGGGCCCGCTGATCTCCATGCAGGAGATGAGCCGCTGCATCCACTGCACGCGCTGCGTGCGCTTCGGCCAGGAAATCGCCGGCGTGATGGAGCTCGGCATGAGCCATCGCGGCGAGCACGCCGAGATCGAGACCTTCGTGGGCCAGTCGGTCGACTCCGAACTCTCGGGCAACATGATCGACATCTGCCCGGTGGGCGCGCTCACCAGCAAGCCCTTCCGCTACCAGGCCCGCACCTGGGAGCTCTCGCGCCGCAAGAGCGTGAGCCCGCACGACTCCACCGGCGCCAATCTCGTGGTGCAGGTCAAGAACCACCAGGTCATGCGCGTGGTGCCGCTCGAGAACGAAGCAGTCAACGAATGCTGGATCGCCGACCGCGACCGTTTCTCGTACGAAGCGCTCAACGGCCCCGACCGCCTCACCCAGCCCATGCTCAAGCAGGGTGGTGAATGGAAGACCGTCGACTGGCAGACCGCGCTCGAGTACGTGGGCGAAGGCCTGCGCCAGATCCAGGCCGAGCACGGCGCGAACGCCATCGGCCTGCTGGCCAGCCCGCACAGCACGCTCGAGGAACTGGCCCTGGCCGGCGCCCTGGTGCGCGGCCTGGGCAGTGCCAACATCGACAGCCGCCTGCGCGCGGCCGACTTCGGCAACGCCGCGCCCGCCCACAGCGCGCGCTGGCTGGGTCTGCCCATTGCCGAACTGTCCACGCTGCAGCGTGTGCTCGTGGTCGGCTCCAACCTGCGCAAGGACCACCCGCTGTTCGCACAGCGCCTGCGCCAGGCCGTGCGCCATGGCGCGCAACTGAGCGCACTGATCGCCGCCGAGGCCGACTGGGCCATCAAGCGCCGCCACACCCTGCTGGCCGACAGCCGCCAATGGGTGGGCGCGCTGGCCGGCATCGCCGCCGCCGTGGCCGCCGAGAAGGGTGTGAGCGCGCCCGTGGCCGCCGAGGTGAACGACACGCACCGCGCCATCGCGGCCTCGCTGCTGGGCGGCGAGCGCAAGGCGGTGCTGCTGGGCAACGCCGCCGCACACCACGAGAAGGCTTCCAGCCTGCTCGCGCTCGCGAACTTCATCGCCGAACACACCGGTGCCACCGTGGGCTACCTCGGCGAGGCCGCCAACACCGTCGGCGCGCAGCTCGCGGGTGCGCTGCCCGGTGAGGGTGGCCTCAACGCCGCGCAGATGCTCGGTGGCGCCGTCAAGGGCGCGCTGCTGCTCAACGTCGAAGCGCAAGACACCGCGCTGGGCCTCGACGGCCTGCAGAAGGCCGAGATGGTCGTCACGCTGAGCCCGTTCAAGACCAACCTCGAGGTGAGCGACGTGCTGCTGCCGATCGCGCCCTTCACCGAAACCTCGGGCAGCTTCGTCAACGCCGAAGGCCGTCTGCAGAGCTTCCACGCCGTTGTGCGCCCGCTCGGCGACACCCGGCCGGGCTGGAAGGTGCTGCGCGTGCTGGGCAACCTCATGCGCCTGCCCGGCTTCGACGCCGATTCCTCGCAGGCCGTGCTCGCCAAGGCGCTGCCGGGCGTGGAGCAGGGCGCCCTGGTGCCCGCCGCGCGCCTGGACAACCGCAGCCAGGGCGCCATCGACACCACGCCCGCGCAAACCGAGCCGGTCGTGGCCAGCATCTACCAGCTCGACGCGCTCGTGCGCCGCGCGCCTGCGCTGCAGCTCACGGCCGATGCCCGTCGGGCGCGTGCCGAAGAAGGAGCCGCAGCGTGATCGACGCCATGTACAACGGTGGCCTGGGCCTGATCAATGCGCCCTGGTGGACAGGCGCCGCCTGGCCCGTTCTCTGGGCCCTGATCAAGATCGTGGCCGTGCTCGCGCCGCTCATGGGCGCGGTGGCCTACCTCACGCTGTGGGAGCGCAAGCTGCTCGGCTGGATGCAGGTGCGCCACGGTCCCAACCGCGTGGGCCCCTTCGGCCTGCTGCAGCCCATCGCCGATGCGCTCAAGCTGCTCACCAAGGAACTGATCCGCCCGAGCGCGGCCGCCAATGGCCTGTTCCGCCTCGGGCCCATCATGGCCATCATGCCGGCGCTGGCCGCCTGGGTGGCGATTCCCTTCGGCCCCGAGGCCGTGCTCGCCAACGTCAACGCGGGCCTGCTCGTCATCCTCGCCATCACCTCGATCGAGGTCTACGGCGTGATCATCGCGGGCTGGGCCTCGAACTCGAAGTACGCCTTCCTGGGCGCGCTGCGCGCCTCGGCGCAGATGGTGAGCTACGAGATCGCCATCGGCTTCTGCTTCCTGGTGGTCGTGATGACCGCGGGCAGCCTGAACCTGGCCGAGATCGTGGCCTCGCAGAACCGCGGCACGGGCGCGGGCATGGGCCTGAACTTCCTGTCGTGGAACTGGCTGCCGCTGCTGCCCATCTTCATCGTCTACCTGATCTCGGGCGTGGCCGAAACCAACCGCCACCCCTTTGACGTGGTCGAAGGCGAGGCCGAGATCGTGGCCGGTCACATGGTCGAGTACTCGGGCATGGGCTTCGCCATCTTCTTCCTCGCCGAGTACGCGAGCATGTGGCTGGTGTCCATCCTGGCCGTGCTGATGTTCCTGGGTGGCTGGCTGCCCCCGCTCGACAGCGATCTCTTCAACTGGATCCCGGGCTGGATCTGGCTCGGCATCAAGACCTTCTTCGTGGTCTCGCTGTTCATCTGGATCCGCGCCACCTTCCCGCGCTTCCGCTACGACCAGATCATGCGTCTGGGCTGGAAGATCTTCATTCCCGTCACGCTGGTGTGGCTGCTGCTCGTGGGTGCGCTCATGAAGTCGCCCTGGAACATCTGGCACTGAGGACAGGGGAACCAACATGTCCACCTCCACGACCGCCGTCGCGCCGTTCAGCTTCCGCGACTTTTTCAAGAGCTTCATGCTCGTCGAGCTCTTCAAGGGCATGGCCCTGACGGGCCGCTACGCGCTGCGCCGCAAGGTCACCGTGCAGTTCCCCGAAGAGAAGACGCCGCTGTCGCCGCGCTTCCGCGGCCTGCACGCGCTGCGCCGCTACGACAACGGCGAAGAGCGCTGCATCGCCTGCAAGCTCTGCGAAGCCGTGTGCCCGGCCATGGCCATCACCATCGAGAGCGATGTGCGCGACGACGGCACGCGCCGCACCACGCGCTACGACATCGACCTCACCAAGTGCATCTTCTGCGGCTTCTGCGAGGAGAGCTGCCCGGTCGACTCCATCGTGGAGACGCACATCTTCGAATACCACGGCGAAAAGCGCGGCGATCTCTACTTCACCAAAGAGATGCTGCTGGCCGTGGGTGACCGCTACGAACCGCAGATCGCCGCGGCGAAGGCGGCCGACGCCCCGTACCGCTGAGCCCATCAGAGATCCCATGGACTTCACGACCGGTTTCTTCTACCTGTTCGCGGCGGCCTTGCTGTTCGCGGGCTTTCGCGTGGTCACCGCGCGCAACGCGGTGCACGCCGTGCTCTACCTCATGCTCGCGTTCTCGCAGGCCGCGGCGCTCTGGCTGCTGCTCAAGGCCGAGTTCCTGGGCATCACCCTGGTGCTCGTGTACCTGGGCGCGGTCATGGTGCTGTTCCTGTTCGTCGTGATGATGCTCGACATCAACATCGACGCGCTGCGCCGCGGCTTCTGGAGCCACTTCCCGCTGGCGGCCCTGATCGGCGCCGTGGTGGCGGGCGAACTCATCGCCGTGCTGTGGGTGGGCTTCCCGAGCATCGCGAACAACGCGCCCGCGGTCTCGCCCACGGTGTCCAACACGCGCGAGCTCGGCAAGCTGCTCTACAGCGCCTACCTCTATCCCATCCAGGTCGCGGGCTTCATCCTGCTCGTGGCCATGGTCGCGGCCATTGCGCTCACCCTGCGCCAGCGCAAGGACAGCAAGGCCATCAACCCGGGTGACCAGGTGCACGTGCGCGCCAGCGACCGCCTGGTGGTGGTGCCCATGGCGGCCGTGAAAACCGCCGCCCCGACCGCTCCCGCCGCCACCGCCGAAGAGGGCAAGAAGGCATGAACGCCATGAACCACCTGGGCCTGGGCCACTTCCTCGCGGTCGGCGCGATCCTGTTCGCGATCTCCGTCGTCGGCATCTTCCTCAACCGCAAGAACCTGATCGTGCTGCTCATGGCCATCGAGCTCATGCTGCTCGCGGTCAACATGAACTTCGTGGCCTTCTCCCACTTCCTGGGCGATCTGCACGGCCAGGTGTTCGTGTTCTTCATCCTCACCGTGGCAGCGGCCGAATCGGCCATCGGCCTCGCCATCCTCGTGCTGCTGTTCCGCAACAAGTCGTCGATCAGCGTCGAAGAACTCAATACGCTCAAGGGCTGACCGGACATGAGCAACACGCTTTCCGCTTCCACGCTGCTGGCCGTGCCGCTCGCGCCCCTGGTGGGCTCGGCCGTGGCCGGCATCCTGGGCACGGCCTTCGGCGGTAACGTCATCGGCCGCCGCGCCTCGCACGGGGCCACCATCCTCGGTGTGCTCGTGGCCTTCATCCTGTCGGCCATGACGCTGTCCGACGTGATCGGCGGCGCGCGCTTCAACCAGACCATCTACGAGTGGATGGTGATCGGCGGTCTCAAGATGGAGATCGGCTTCCTGGTCGACGGGCTCACCGCGATGATGATGGTGGTGGTCACCTTCGTGTCGCTCATGGTGCACCTCTACACCATCGGCTACATGGCAGAGGACGAGGGCTACAACCGCTTCTTCGCCTACATCTCGCTGTTCACCTTCTCCATGCTCATGCTGGTCATGAGCAACAACCTGCTGCAGCTGTTCTTCGGCTGGGAAGCGGTGGGTCTGGTGTCGTACCTGCTGATCGGCTTCTGGTTCAACAAGCCCTCGGCCATCTTCGCCAACATGAAGGCCTTCCTGGTCAACCGCGTGGGCGACTTCGGCTTCATCCTCGGCATCGGCCTGATCGTGGCCTACGCCGGCACCATGAACTACACCGAGATCTTCGCCAAGGCCGGCGAACTCGGCGCCCTGGGCTTCCCCGGTACCAGCTGGATGCTGGTCACCGTGATCTGCATCTGCCTGTTCATCGGCGCCATGGGCAAGAGCGCGCAGTTCCCGCTGCACGTGTGGCTGCCCGACTCCATGGAAGGCCCGACCCCCATCTCGGCGCTGATCCACGCCGCCACCATGGTGACGGCCGGCATCTTCATGGTCGCGCGCATGAGTCCGCTGTTCGAGCTCTCGGACACCGCGCTCAACTTCGTCATGGTGATCGGCGCCATCACCGCGCTGTTCATGGGCTTCCTGGGCATCATCCAGAACGACATCAAGCGCGTGGTCGCGTATTCCACGCTCTCGCAGCTGGGCTACATGACCGTGGCGCTCGGCGCGTCGGCCTACTCGGTCGCGGTGTTCCACCTGATGACGCACGCCTTCTTCAAGGCGCTGCTGTTCCTGGCCGCGGGCTCTGTGATCATGGGCCTGCACCACAACCAGGACATCCGCTGGATGGGTGGCGTGCGCAAGTACATGCCCATCACCTGGATCACCTCGCTGCTGGGCACGCTCGCGCTGATCGGCACGCCGCTGTTCTCGGGCTTCTACTCGAAGGACTCGATCATCGAGGCGGTGCACTTCAGCAACCTCCCCGGCGCCGGCTTCGCGCACTTCGCGGTGCTCGCCGGTGTGTTCGTGACCTCGTTCTACTCGTTCCGCCTGTACTTCCTGGTCTTCCATGGCCAGGAGCGCTACGACCAGAACCCCGACGCGCACCACGATGACCACCACCACGACGACCACGGCCATGGCGACGGCAAGCCGCACGAGTCGCCCTGGGTCGTGACGCTGCCGCTGGTGCTGCTGGCCGTGCCCTCGGTGTTCATCGGCTTCTTCACCATCACCCCGCTGGTGTTCGGCGACTTCTTCCGCGACGCCATCACGGTGAACGCCGCGGCCCACCCCGCGCTCACCGAGTTCGCCAAGATCTTCCACGGTCCGCTGGCCATGGCCGCGCACGCGCTGAGCACGCCGCCGCTGTACCTGGCCCTGGCCGGTGCGGTGAGCGCCTGGTACTGCTACCTCGTGAACCCCGCGGTGCCGGCCGCCATCGGCCGCGCGCTCAAGCCCCTCATCACCATCCTCGAGAACAAGTACTACCTCGACTGGTTCAACGAGAACGTGCTCGCCCGGGGCGCGCGCGCCCTCGGCGTGGGCCTGTGGAAGGGCGGCGATCGGGGCGTCATCGAAGGCGGCGTGGTCAACGCGAGCTGGAAGCTCGTGGGCCTGATCTCGTCCGTGGTGCGTCGCTTCCAGACCGGCTACCTCTACCACTACGCGCTCATGATGCTGGTGGGGATCATGCTGTTCATGACGTACTTCGTCTGGCTCGCGAAATAAGACAACAGAAAGAAAGCCACCATGGGTTTGCTGAGCCTTGCCATCTGGACGCCCATCGCCTTCGGCATCGTGCTGCTGGCGCTGGGCCGTGACGAGCACGCGGGCATGGTCCGCTGGGTCGCGCTGATCGGCGCCATCGCCGGTCTGGTCGTCACCCTGCCGCTCTACACCGGCTTCGAGGTCGGCAGCGCGGCCATGCAGTTCACCGAGAAGATGCTCTGGATCGAGCGCTTCAACATCCACTACCACCTGGGTGTGGACGGCATTTCGCTGTGGCTGGTGCTGCTCACGGCCTTCATCACCGTGATCGTGGTGATCGCGGGCTGGGAGGTGATCACCGAGCGCGTGAACCAGTACATGGGCGCGTTCCTGATCCTGTCGGGCCTGATGATCGGCGTGTTCGCCGCGCAGGACGGCATGCTGTTCTACGTGTTCTTCGAGGCCACGCTGATCCCGATGTACCTGATCATCGGCATCTGGGGCGGCCCGAACAAGATCTACGCCGCGTTCAAGTTCTTCCTCTACACGCTGCTGGGTTCGCTGCTGCTGCTGATCGCGCTGATCTACCTCTACGTGCAGTCCAAGGGCAGCTTCGCGCTCACCGACTGGTACGCGCTGCCGCTGGGCAAGACCGCGCAGACCCTGCTGTTCTTCGCCTTCTTCGCGGCCTTCGCGGTGAAGGTGCCGATGTGGCCGGTGCACACCTGGCTGCCCGACGTGCACGTGGAAGCGCCCACAGGCGGCTCTGCCGTGCTGGCGGCCATCATGCTCAAGCTCGGCGCCTACGGCTTCCTGCGCTTTTCGCTGCCCATCCTGCCCGACGCCTCGCACCAGTGGGCCGGCCTCATGATCGGCCTGTCGCTGGTGGCGGTGATCTACGTGGGCCTGGTGGCCATGGTGCAGCAGGACATGAAGAAGCTCGTGGCCTATTCGTCGGTCGCGCACATGGGCTTCGTCACGCTGGGCTTCTTCGTCTTCAGCGACCTCGGCGTCAGCGGCGCCCTGGTGCAGATGGTGTCTCACGGCTTCGTGTCGGCCGCCATGTTCCTGGCCATCGGCGTGCTCTACGACCGCGTGCATTCGCGCGAGATCGCGTCCTACGGCGGTGTGGTCAACACCATGCCGCGCTTTGCCGCCTTTGCGCTGCTGTTCACCATGGCCAACGCCGGCCTGCCCGGCACCGCGGGCTTCGTGGGCGAGTGGATGGTGATCATCGCGGCGGTCAAGGCCAACTTCTGGATCGGCCTGCTGGCGGCCTCGGCCCTGATCTTCGGCGCCGCCTACTCGCTGTGGATGTTCAAGCGCGTCTACCTCGGTGAGCCGGGCAACGACGACGTGCGCGCGCTCACCGACATCAACGCCCGCGAATTCCTCGTGATGGCGCTGCTCGCGATCGCGGTGCTCGCCATGGGCGTGTACCCCAAGCCCTTCACCGATGTGATGGACCCCTCGGTGGCCGAGCTGCTGCGCCACGTGGCCCAATCCAAGCTCCCGCTGAACTGAAGAGAGCCCTCCCATGATCGACAAACTCAGCTGGGTCGCGGCTTACCCGGAAATCCTGCTCGCGGTGATGGCCTGCGTGATCGCGCTGGTCGACCTCGGCGTCAAGTCGCCCAAGCGCGGCGCCACCCACGTGCTCACCCTGCTCACGCTCGCCGTGGTGGCGCTGCTGCTGGGCGTGGCCGCATCCGGCGGTCAGACCATCGTCGGCTTCGGCGGCATGATCGTGAGCGACCCCATGGGCAACTGGCTCAAGTGCTTTGGTGCACTCGCGCTCATGGTCACGCTGGTCTACGGCCGCGGCTACGCCAGCCAGCGCGACATGCTGCGCGGCGGTGAGCTCTTCTCCATGAGCCTGCTCGCGCTGCTGGGCATGTTCGTGATGATCTCGGGCCACAACTTCCTGGTGATCTACCTGGGCCTGGAGCTGCTCACGCTCTCGAGCTATGCCCTGGTGGCCCTGCGCCGCGACAACATCGCCGCCACCGAAGCCGCCATGAAGTACTTCGTGCTCGGCGCGCTGGCCAGCGGCTTCCTGCTCTATGGCCTGTCCATGGTCTACGGCGCCACCGGCTCGCTCGACCTGGCCCAGGTGCTGGCTGCCATCTCCGGCGGTGCGGCCACGCTCAAGGGCTCGCCCCAGGTGCTCACGCTGGGTCTGGTGTTCGTGGTGGCCGGCCTGGCCTTCAAGCTCGGTGTGGCCCCGTTCCACATGTGGGTGCCCGACGTCTATCACGGCGCGCCCACGGCCGTCACGCTGCTGATCGGCGGTGCGCCCAAGCTCGCGGCCTTCGCCATCGTGATCCGCCTGCTCGTCGAAGGCATGGCCCCGCTCGCGGTCGACTGGCAGCAGATGCTGGGCGTGCTCGCGGTGGTGTCGCTGCTGGTGGGCAACCTGGCCGCCATCGCGCAGACCAACCTCAAGCGCATGCTGGCCTTCTCCACCATCGCGCAAATGGGCTTCCTGCTGCTGGGCCTGCTGGCCGGCGTGTCGGGCGGCAGCACGGCCAACATGGCCAACGCCTACAGCTCGTCCATGTTCTACGTGATCACCTACGTGCTCACCACCCTGGGCACCTTCGGCGTGATCCTGCTGCTCTCGCGCAGCGGCTTCGAGTCCGAGAACATCGAGGACCTCGCGGGCCTGAACCAGCGCAGTCCGCTGTACGCCGGCGTGATGGCCACCTGCATGTTCTCGCTCGCGGGCATCCCCCCGCTGGTGGGTTTCTACGCCAAGCTCTCGGTGCTGCAAGCCCTGCTGGCCTCGCCCTCGGCCTTCCACGTGGGCCTCGCGGTGTTCGCCGTGGTCATGTCGCTGGTGGGCGCGTTCTATTACCTGCGTCTGGTCAAGGTCATGTACTTCGACGCGCCGGTGCAGACCGCGCCGATCGAGGCCGGCCTCGAGGTGCGCTCGGTGCTGTCGCTCAACGGCCTGCTGGTGCTGGTGCTGGGCATCGTGCCGGGCGGGCTCATGGCCCTGTGCGCGCAATCCATCGCGGCGCTGTTCGCGTGATCGGAAGGGCCACGGAACCCGTGGCCCGCGCCGTGCTCTGACGCCCCATGGACCAAACCGCTGCCGTCTGGCTGGTGCTCACCGCCGCCCTCGTCGCCGCCAACCTGCCGTTCGTGAACGACCGCCTGTTCGTGGCGGGACCGGCCCGGGCGCCCAAGTCGTTGGGCTTTCGCCTGCTCGAACTCGTGGTGCTGTACTTCGTGGTCGGCGCGATCGGCCTCGGGCTCGAACAGCACGCGGGCCAGATCTACCCCCAGGGCTGGGAGTTCTACGCCACCACGGCCTCGCTGTTCGTAACCCTGGCCTTCCCCGGCTTCGTCTACCGCTACCTCTACAAAAAGCGGCATGCCTGACGCCCACCTGAAGGAAGTGCCGCTGGCGCGCACCGAGCTGCTGCGCGGCCACTTCCTGCACGTGGTGCGCGACACCGTGCGCCTGCCCACGGGCGCCGAGGCCACGCGCGAATTTGTCCTGCACCCGGGCGCGGTGATGGTGATCGGCCTGCTCGACGACGGCCGCGTGGTGCTCGAGCGCCAGTACCGCCACCCCATGCAGGCCGTGATGGTGGAATTCCCCGCCGGCAAGCTCGACCCGGGCGAGGGCAGCCTGGCCTGCGGCCGGCGCGAGCTGCGCGAGGAAACCGGCTACACCGCGCGCGAATGGGCCTTCGCGGGCCGGCTCGCACCCACCATCGCGTACTCCGACGAGGTCATCGACATCTGGTTCGCTCGCGGCCTGCGCCTGGGCGAGCGCGCGCTCGACGACGGCGAGGCGCTCGACGTGTTCGCCGCCACGCCCGCCGAGTTGCAGGCCATGTGCCGCGACGGCCGCGTCATCGACTGCAAGACCCTGGTGGGCGCCCTCTGGCTGCAAAACGTCCTGAGCGGCGCCTGGGTTCTCGATTGGCAGGAGAATCCGGGGCCATGAAGGTCCTCGATCTGCAATGCGCGCACCAGCACGTGTTCGAAGGCTGGTTCGCGTCCGAAGACGATTTCAACAGCCAGCTCGCGCGCGGGCTGGTGAGTTGCCCGCTGTGCGGTGATCAGCACATCGAGAAGAAGCTGTCGGCGCCGCGGCTGAACCTGCGCGCCGGCAAGCAGGACGCGACGCCGGCCCCCGCGTCCGGCGTGGCCATGAGCAACCACCCCGCGCACGCCGAACTGGCCGAGCTGCAGGCCCGCATGCTGCGCGCCATGCGCGAGATCGTGGCCAACACCGAAGACGTGGGCGAGCGCTTCGCCGAACAGGCGCGCGCCATGCACCACGGCGAGATCGAGCGCCGCAACATCCGCGGCAGCGCCACCCCCGAGGTGGCGCTCGAACTCATCGAAGAGGGCGTGGACGTGATGCCGCTGCCCTTGCTGCCGCCGGCGAAGGAAACGCTGCAGTAGCTGGTTCTTCGGGGTTTCGTACGACCACCTCGCGGGGCCGGAGCACGGGCGCCCGCTCCAGCGGCCCTGAGGCAAGGTTTGCAAGAAGAAATCAGGGGTACAACCCACGCAGATCCCGCGCGTGCAGGATGCGCTGGCACGCGATGATGAAGGTGGCCGTGCGCAGGCTCACCTGGTGGTCTTCGGCCACCTGCCACACGGAGGCGAACGCGTCTTTCATGATCTTCACGAGCCGCGCGTTGATTTCGTCTTCGGTCCAGAAGAAGCTCGAGAAATCCTGCACCCACTCGAAGTAGCTCACGGTGACGCCGCCCGCGTTGGCGATCACGTCGGGCAGCACCAGCACGCCGCGGTCGTGCAGGATGTCGTCGGCCTGCGGCGTGGTGGGGCCGTTCGCGCCTTCGATCACCATGCGCGCCTGGATGCGGCCCGCGTTCTTCTCGGTGATCTGGCCTTCGAGCGCCGCGGGGATCAGGATGTCGCAGGGCAGGCCCCAGAAGTCTTCGCTGGCCACGGTGTCGGCCCCCGCGAAGCCGGCCACCGAACCGTGACGGCCCACGTGGTCGAGCAGCGCGGGCACATCGATGCCGCTGTCGCGGTAGAGCGTGCCGCCGTGGTCCTGCACCGCGACGATGCGCGCGCCGGCCTCGGCGAACAGCTTGGCGGCCACGCCGCCCACGTTGCCGAAACCCTGCACGGCCACGCGCGCCGCGGCCACGTCGAGCCCGGTGCGGCGCGCGGCCTCGGCCCCCACCGTGAACACGCCGCGGCCCGTGGCCTCGCGCCGGCCCAGCGAACCGCCGAGGTCGACCGGCTTGCCCGTGACCACGCCCGTGGCCGTGGCGCCTTCGTTCATCGAGTAGGTGTCCATCATCCAGGCCATCACCTGCTCGTTGGTGTTGACGTCGGGCGCGGGGATGTCCTTGCTCGGGCCGATGATGATGCCGATCTCGCTCGTGTAGCGGCGCGTCACGCGCTCGAGCTCGCCGCGCGAGAGCTGGCGCGGGTCGACCCGGATGCCGCCCTTGGCGCCGCCATAGGGCACGTTCACCGCGGCGTTCTTGATCGACATCCAGGCCGCCAGCGCCATCACTTCGGACAGCGTGACGTCCTGGTGGAAGCGCACGCCGCCCTTGCCTGGGCCGCGGCTGGTGTTGTGCTGCACGCGGTAGCCTTCGAAGTGCGCGACGGTGCCGTTGTCGAGTTGAATGGGCACGTCGACGATCAGCGTGCGCTTGGGGCGCTTGAGCGTTTCGACCCAGCGCGCGAGCCGGCCCAGGTAGGGCGTGACGCGGTCGACCTGTTGCAGGTAGATGCCCCAGGGGCCGAGGTGGTGGGGGTCGAGGTAGGAGGGCAGGGCCTGGGTGAAGGCGGCCGGGGCGTGGGCAGGTGACATGGTGGTGGACTCCGGGATCGGGCGGTCTGGTGCGGTCTTGTGGGGTGCGGTGACCGGTCTGCAGGGCACTGTAAGCAGGCGCCTGCGCTGTGTCCAAGGCCGGGTCTCGATGGTTCCATGCCGGCCCTGCATGGGACATGGCCGCGCCGCTGCTAGCATCGCGCGCGGGCGGGCGCACAGACCCGCTCCCACGAGGGAGGAGAAACCATGACACCGATCGAGGCCGCCACCGTGCCCGGCCCCGCGCCTGTTGCGCCGCAGCAGGACACACCGCCGCGCGTGCAGACACTGCCGATCCGCTTCACCGGCTCGGGCAGCGAGTACTTCCGCATCTGGATCGTCAACCTGCTGCTCACGCTGGTGACCTTCTCGCTGTACTGGCCTTTCGCCCGCGCGCGGCGCATTGCCTACTTCCAGAACAACACGCTGGTGGGCGACGACCCGCTGGGTTTTCACGGCGACCCCTGGAAGATGTTCCGTGGCTACATCGTGGTGATGGTGCTGGCCATCGCCTACGGCGCCTTGTCGGAGACCGTGCCCGCCGTGGCCGCGGTGCTGCTCTTGCTGTTCGCGCTGGTGTGGCCCGCGCTGTGGCGCGCCTCGCTGCAGTTCCGCCTGCGCAACACCAGCTGGCGCGGCGTGCGCATGGCCTTCGTGGGCGACCTCAAGGGCGCCTACGGCGCGCTGCTGCCGTTCTTCGTGCCTGCGCTGGTGCTGGTGCTGTTCCTGCCCGACGTGGCCAGCGACGAAAAGCCCTCGCCCGAGGCCTCGCGCCGCGTGCTGTGGGTGCTGGGTGCGGTGGCGGTGTACACGCTCGCGGTGCTGCCCTGGTGTTTCGCGCGCCTCAAGCGCTACCAGCACGGCAGCTACCTGTTCGCGGGCGAACGCACCGAGCTGCGGGCCGGCAACGGCCGCTTCTACGGCCTGCTCGCGCGCGTGATCGGGCTGCTGCTGCTGGTGGTGGCGCTGGTCATCGGCGTGGTGGCCCTGATCGCCTACAGCGGCGGGCCGGGCGCGCGCATGCTGGGCTTCTTCGCCGCCATCGGCGTGTTGTACCTGCTGATGCCGCTGATCGTGGTGCCCTATGCCACGGTGGCGCTGCAGAACCTGGTCTGGGCGAACACCCGCACGCGCCACACGCGCTTTCGCAGCGAACTGCGCTTCGGCACGCTGTTTCGGCTCACGCTGGTCAACTGGCTGCTGATCGTGTGCACGCTGGGCCTGTACTGGCCGTTCGCGCAGGTGCGCACGGCGCGCGCGCGGCTCGAGTGCATGGCGCTGCAGGTCAAGGGCGACGTGGACAGCTGGATGGCCCGCGCGCAGGCGCGCCAGGGCGGCGTGCTCGGCGACGCCGCGGGCGATTTCTTCGGCATCGACGTGGGCCTGTGATGCCGCGCGGCGCGCCCCTGCTCACGCGCTGGTACGACGGCACCAGCCCGCGCGCGCATGCGGTGTTCGTGCGGCTCGACGGCGACACGCTCGTGATCGAGCCGCGCGAGCCGGGCCTGGCGCCACAGCGCCACCCCTTGCGCGGCGTGCGCTGGCCCGAGCGCCGCACCCATGGCCAGCGCCAGACCGAGCTGCCCGATGGCGGCCTGCTGCAGCACGCAGACGCGCGCGAGTGGGACGCCTGGTGTGCCGATCAATCGATCGGCGAGTCCTTCGTGGTGGGCTGGCAGCAGAGCTGGCGCGGCGTGCTCGTCGCGCTGCTCACCACGGTGGCGGTCCTGGGCCTCACCTGGGTCTGGGGCGTGCCCTGGGCCAGCGCGCGGATGGCGCAACACGTGCCGCCCGCGCTCGAGGCGCGCATCGGCCGCGAGAGCATGGAACAGCTCGAGCGGGTGTTCTTCCAACCCAGTGCCCTGCCCGCGGCGCAGCAGCAGGCGCTGCAGGCGCGCTGGCAGGCCATGGTGCAGCGCGCCCACACGGCCGGCGAAGCGCCCCCGCACACCCTGGCGTTTCGCGCCTCGCCACGCCTCGGGCCCAACGCCTTGGCCCTGCCGGGCGGGCAGATCGTGGTCACCGACGAGCTGGTGCGGCTGCTGCACGACCAGCCCGACGTGCTCATGGGCGTGCTCGGCCACGAACTCGGCCACGTGCAGCACCGCGACGGCATGGACATGCTGGTGCGCTCGACCTTCATCAGTGCGCTCGTGGGCGTGGTGTTCGGCGACATGGGCGGTTTCGTCGCGGCCGTGCCTGCGGCGCTGCTCACGCAGTCGTACTCGCGCGACGCCGAACGCCGCGCCGACCAGCGCGCGGCCGAACTGCTGCACGCCAACGGCGTGTCGCCCGCGGTCATGGCCACGCTGTTCGAGCGCCTGCGCGCGCAGCACCAGGCCGGCGAGGACGAGGCGCTGCCCATCGCCATCGCGAGCCACCCGGCCGACGCCGAGCGCGTGCGCTTCTTCCGCGAGTGGGCCGCCAACCCTAGCCGTTGAACTGCAGCGCGGCCAGGCCCGCGTACACGCCGCCGCGCGCCACCAGCTCGGCGTGCGTGCCCTGTTCCACCAGGCGTCCGTGGTCGAGCACCACGATGCGGTCGGCGCGCTGCACCGTGGCCAGGCGGTGCGCGATCACGAGCGTGGTGCGGTCGCGCATGGCGGCCTCCAGCGCGGCCTGCACCACGCGCTCGCTCTGCGCGTCGAGCGCGCTCGTGGCCTCGTCGAGCAGCAGCAGCGGCGGGTTCTTGAGCATGGCGCGCGCGATCGCGATGCGCTGGCGCTGGCCGCCCGACAGGCGCACGCCGCGCTCGCCCAGGAAGGTGTCGTAGCCCTCGGGCAGGCGTTCGATGAACTCGTCGGCGAAGGCCGCGCGCGCGGCCGCCTTCACCTCGTCGTCGCTCGCGCCCGGCTTGCCGTAGCGGATGTTCTCCAGCGCGCTGCTCGAGAAGATCACCGGCTCCTGCGGCACGATGCCGATGCGCTCGCGCAGCGCCTGCAGGTCCATGGCGTCGATGGGCGTGCCGTCGAGCACGATGCGGCCTTGCTGCGGGTCGTAGAAGCGCAGCAGCAGGCCGAACACCGTGCTCTTGCCCGCGCCGCTCGGGCCCACGATGGCCACGGTCTGCCCCGGCGCCACCGCGAGCGAGAAGCCGTCGAGCGCGGCCTGCGCCGGCCGCGAAGGGTAGTGAAAGCGCACGTCTTCGAACGCCAGCGCGCTGCCGCCCTCGGGCAGCGGCGCGGCCAGCGGCTGCGCGGGCGAGCGCACCGGCGATTCGGTGGCCAGCAGTTCCATCAGGCGCTCGCTCGCGCCCGCGGCGCGCAGCAGGTCGCCATAGACCTCGCCGAGCACGGCCACCGCGCCCGCGAAGATCACCACGTAGAACACCGCCTGCCCCAACTGCCCCGGCGTGAGCTGGCCATTGAGCACCGCCTGCGTACCCTGGAACAGGCCCCAGAGCACCAGGGCCGCGTTGGCGATGATCACGAAGGCCACGAGCGCGGCGCGTGCGCGTGTGCGCCGCACCGCGGTGTCGAAGGCGAACTGCGTGGAGCGGTCGAAGCGCTGCGCCTCGCGCCCCTCGGCCGCGTAGCTCTGCACCGTGGGAATGGCATTGAGCACCTCGGCCGCGATCGAGCTCGAATCGGCCACGCGGTCCTGGCTGGCGCGCGAGAGCCGGCGCACGCGGCGGCCGAACCACATGGCCGGCAGCACCACGAACAGCACCACCGCCACCACCTGCACCATCACGTAGGGGTGCGACCACACCAGCATGCCCAGCGCCCCCAGGCCCATCACCGCATTGCGCAGGCCCATCGAGAGCGACGAGCCCACCACGGTCTGCACCAGCGTGGTGTCGGTGGTCAGGCGCGAGAGCACCTCGCCGGTCTGCGTGGTCTCGAAGAACTGCGGGCTCTGGCGCAGCACGTGGCTGTACACGGCGTTGCGCAGGTCGGCCGTGATGCGCTCGCCGATCCAGCTCACGAAGTAGAAGCGCACCGCCGAGAACACGCCCAGCGCCACCGCCACCGCGAACAGCTCGGCGAAGTGCTCGCGCAGCGCCAGCGCCTGCTCGCCGCGCCCGGCCGGCACCAGGCCGTCGTCGATCAGCAGCCGCAGCGCCGCCGGAAAGGCCAGCGTGGCCGCCGCGGCCAGCACCAGGAACAGCAGCGCCAGTGCGATCTGCAGGCGGTAGGGCCGCATGAAGGGCAGCAGCCCGCTGAGGGAGCGCGGCGATTGGCCGCGCGGACGGTCGGAGGCGGTGGTCATGGCCGGATTCTGCTCCGGCGCCGTGACGCGCCGTCACAACCCGCGTGTGCAACCCGATTGCGTGTCATCGAATTGCGCGATAACAATTGGCGCACCACCCATTCAGGAGCAGGTTCATGTTCGCCAAATCCCTCATCACCGCCACCGTGTTCGCGCTGGCCGCCAGCGCCGCGTTCGCGGAGGGCCCGACCTGCCAGGCGCAGTCGGCCGAGAAGAAACTGGCCGGCGCGGCCAAGAACAGTTTTCTGAAGAAGTGCGAGAAAGACGCCGCCGCCGTGTGCGAAGCCAACGCCGCCGAGAAGAAGCTCGCGGGCGCGGCCAAGAACAGCTTCACCAAGAAGTGCGTGAAGGACGCGGTGGGCATGGCCGAGGCGAAGAAGCCGGCCTGAACAGCGGGCGCCGTCGCAGCGGCTACAGCACCAGCCGCTTCGCGTACCCCGTCATCTCCAGGTAGCCGCGCCCCACCGTGCGGCCGTTGCTGTCGATCAGGTCCGACAGCCCTTCCCAGTAGATCGCGCCCGTGCTGGCGCGGCTGTCGAGTTCCTGGGCGTCGATGCGGGCGCGCACGGTGTAGAAGTCGGCCGGCGTGCGCACGGCCCATTCCACCGGGTAGCGCGTGCGCGTGAGCGGGCTGGTCCACCAGCGCCGTGGCGCGAAGTCCACCTCGCCCACCGGGAAGCGGTGGATGGCGTTCGGGTCCTGCGCGTCGCCCGCGGCGCGAAAGGAGCCCCCGGCCCAGAGCTTGCCGCCGTCGGCGCGGCGCAGCTGGAAGGCCGTGAGGCTGTGGCCCTCGAACAGGTTCATGCCGATCCAGTCCCAGCCCACGGCCTCGGGGTGCAGCAGGGCCTCGCTCCATTCGTGGTCGAGCCATGCGGTGCCGCTGACGCTGAAACGCTGGCCCGCCAGGCCCAGCGTGCCGCGCACGCGCAGCTGCGGCTGGGTCACGTAAAAGCTCGCCTGCGCCGCGTCGGGGCCCTTGCGCGAGAAGCCGTGCTCGCCCTGCAGCAGCCAGGCCTGCGGCGCGTCGGCCTCGAGTTCGATCAGCAGCGTGTCGCCGGTCAGGCGTGTGCGGTAGCCGCCGTCGGCGCGGCGCTGCAGGAACCAGTCGCGGATGTGCACCTCGGTGTCGCGCTCGCTCGCGAACACCGCGCGTTCGGGGCTCGGCGGCGGCTCGCCGTTCCAGCGCGCGATGCGCTCGTCGTGGTGCAGCCGCTGGCCCGCCACGTCGGTGATGGCCGCGTGCGCGAACAGCAGCTGGCGCGCCGCGAGCCGGCCCGACAGGGCCTGGGCCGGGTCCACCCGGCTGCGGAAGAAGGTCACCTGGAAGCCGAACTCGCGGCCGGCGGCGTCCTGCGCCCGGCCCGTGAGGTACCACCATTCGGTGCGCGTGTCGGGGTGGGCGCCGTGGTCGCGCGGGAACACCAGCGGCCGCGGCCGCAGCGCGTCGCCGGGGCGCGCCACGTCGCGGGCCTGCGCGCGCGGCAGCGCGAGGGCGGGCGCGAGTGCGAGTGCAAGTGGGGTCAAGAGCAGGGGGCGGCGCGCGATCATGGGTTCACCAGTCCTGTTTCACGGCCTGCACCGCGTCGCGCGAGGCCGCGGCCCGGCCCGCGAGCCAGGCCGTGAGCGTGCCCGCGAGCACCACCGCCACGCACAGCGCCAACAGGCGCGGCCAGGGCAGCACGAGGTCCATGGTCCAGTGAAAGCTCTGCGGGTTCACCACGTGCACCAGCACCAGGCTCACGAGCAGGCCCAGTGCCAGGCCCGCGAGCGCGCCCAGCACGGTCCAGGCCAGGCCTTCGAGCGCCACCACGCCCAGCACCTGCGCGCGCGTGAGCCCCAGGTGCGCGAGCAGGCCGAACTCCTTGCGCCGCACCAGCACCTGGGCGCTGAAGCTCGCGGCCACGCCGAACAGGCCGATGCCGATGGCCACGGCCTGCAGCCACACGGTGACGGCGAAGCTGCGGTCGAAGATGCGCAGCGAGGTGGCGCGGATCTGTTCGGCCGACGCGAACTCGACGGCCTCGGCCAGGCCCTGCTGCGCGGCCAGCGCGCGCAGGGCTTCGCGCACCGCGTCCGGGTCGGTGCCCTCGGCGGGGTGCAGCGCGAGGTCGCTCACGCGGCGGTCGCGCGTGAGCCGCGCGTACACGGCTTCGTCGATCGCGATGCTGCCGTGCTGGCGCGCGTAGTCGCGCCACACGCCGGCCACCACGTAGCGCGCCGCGCGCGCCTCGGGCGCGGCCAGGGCCTGCGCGAGCGCGGGCAGCGGCTGGCCGGGGCGCGCGCCGTACAGGTCTTGCATGGCCTCGCTCACGTACACCGGCACCGTGCCCTCGGGCACGGGCACGGCGCGGCCCACCAGCGGCAAGGGCAGGGGCTCGCCCTGCAGCGTGCGCACCAGCAGCGTCACGGGCGGGCGCGCGGGGTCGAACTGCAGCGGCAGCGCGCGCAGCGTGTCCACGCGCGCCACGCCGGGCTGGGCGCGCACGCCGGCCACGAAGGCCTCGGGCAGCGGCGCGCCGTCGTTGCTGCGCAGGTACAGCGGCGCGGGCAGCACGGCGTCGAGCCAGTGCGAGACCGAGTCGCGAAAGCTCGCCACCATCACCGTGAGCGCCACCGACAAGGCCAGGCTCGCGACCACGCCGCTGGTGGCCACGGCCGCGGTTTCGCGCAGGCGCCGCGCGCGCTCCACCGCAAGCAGCGGCAGCGCGTGGCGCGCCAAGCGCGGGGCCAGGTGTTCGAGCAGCGCGCCCACCGCGAGCGGCAGCGCCGCGATGCCGCCCACCAGCAGCAACCCGACCGACAGATACGCACCCAGCGCAAGGCCGGCCACGGGCGGCGCGAGCGCGCACAGCCCGGCCAGCAGCACCAGGCCCAGCGCCAGACCGTGGCGGCGGCGCGGCGGCAGCGCCGAGCCCAGGCCCTTGAGCGCCTGTGCGGGCGCGAGCGCTGCGGCCGCGCGCGCGGGCCACCAGCCGCCCACCAGCGCCGCGGCCAGGCCCAGTGCGCCGTACAGCAGCGCGGCCGGCGCGCTCCAGCGCAGCGGCGGCGTCACGCCCGTGAAGTAACCGCCGCCGAGGTCGCCGCCCAGCCGCTGCAGCGCCAGCGCCGCGAGCGCGGTGCCCAGCAACAGGCCGATGGCGCTGCCCAGCAGGCCGATGCCGGCCGACTCGGCCAGCACCAGGCGCAAGCGCTCGCGCGCCGACAGGCCCATGACCCCGAGCAGCGCGAACTGCGGCTGGCGCCGCGTGACCGACAGCGACAGCACCGAGAACACCAGGAAGGCGCCCGTGAACAGCGCCACCAGCGCGAGCACCGTGAGGTTCACGCGGTAGGCGCGCGACAGGCTGCTCACCCGCTCGCCCGCCTGCGCCGGGCCTTGTGCGTACACGCCGGGCGGCAAATCGAGCGCGGCGACCACGCGGTCGAGCGCGGCACCGGGCGCCAGCCGCAGATCGATGCGGCTGAGCTCGCCGGGCTGCCCGGCCAGGGCCTGCAGCGCGGCCACGTCCATCACCGCGAGCGGCGCGCCCGGGGCGTTCACGCGGCCGGCCACACGCAGTTCGGCGCGGCGCGCGCCCAGGCGCAGCGCCACGGTGTCGGCCGCACCCAGCGCCTCGCGCGCGGCGGCGTTGAGGAACACGGTGTCGGGCGCGAACAGGTCGAGCCGGTCGGCACCGGCGCGCTCGCTGTCCACCAGCGGCAACAGCGCGGGCGCCACGCGCGCCACCAGCAGCGCGTCCACGCCCAGCAATCGCAGGACCAGGCGCTCGCCGCTGGCGCTGCGCGCCTCCACCGTGCGTTCGAGCACCGGGCTGGCCACGGCCACCGCGGGGTGGGCCGCCACGCGTTCGAGCAGCGCGTCGTCCAGCGGTCCCTGGCGCGCGCGAAGCTCGGCGTCGGGCTGGCCATTCACCGCGGCCACGGCCTGGCCGAATTCGGCCAATGCCGAGGCGTTGATGAGCTGCACCGCGAAGGCCAGGGCCACGCCCAGCGCGACGGCGAGCACCGCCACCGCGCTGCGCCACGGGTGGTGGCGCAGTTCCTGCCAGGAGAAGGTGGCGAGCAGTCGGCGCATGCGCGCAGCTTACGCGGGCCGGCTTGCCCCCGCCCGGCGGTCGGGCCGGGCAGGGCGGGTGTGGTTGAATACGGGCTTTGCTTTTTTCCGTTGAACTGAGGATTTGCCATGGGCAACAAGATCGTCACCGAGGCCGACCGCAAGGCCACCCCGCGTCCCACCGCCGCCAACGGCGTCGTGCTGCCCACGCCCGGCCGTGGTCAGCGCCGCAGCCTGGAGCGCGGCGTGGCCACGCGCAGCAAGAAGAACCCCGGCAAGCGCCCGCACAGCGGCTGATTGAGAACCCCCCCGCCGCGCTGCGCGCGACCCCCCCCAGGGGGGCGGCGCCAGCGGCCCGGCGGAGCCGGTTCCGCGGCGCCCCTCGATCGGAGCGTGCGCTCCAACAAGTCCGCTCTGGCGGGCTTTTTGTTTTCTGGTCTGGTCTAGGAGTCCTTCCATGCAACGCCGTTGTCTGTTGGCCGCCGCCCTGATCGCTTCGGCCGGGCTTGCCGCGGCCCAGGCCCCGTTGCGCGTGATCGCGCACGACTCGTTCGAGCTGCCGGCACCGCTGCTCGCGCAGTTCGAGCGCGAGGCCGGCGTGAAGCTGCAGCTCATCAAGGGCGGCGACGCGGGCGAAGTGCTCAACCGCCTGATCCTCACGCGCGCCAGGCCCATCGCCGATGTGGCCTTCGGCATCGACAACGCGCTGCTGCCGCGCGCCGAGCAGGCCGGCGTGTTCGATGCCTACGACGGCCCGGCCGCCAAGCGCCCGGCCGCCGCGCCACTGGGGGCGGGCGTGGTGCCGGTCGACCTGGGCTATGTGGCGCTCAACGTGGACAAGGCCTGGTTCGCCGGCAAGGGGCTGGCGCTGCCGGCCTCGCTCGACGACCTCACCAAGCCCGCCTACAAGAACCTGCTCGTGGTGCAGCACCCGGGCACCTCCAGCCCGGGCCAGGCGTTTCTGCAGGCCACCATCGCGGGCCTGGGCGAGGCGCAGGCCTTCGAGTGGTGGGCGAAGATGCGCGCCAACGGCGTGAAGGTGGCCAAGGGCTGGAGCGAGGCCTACTACACCGACTTCACGCGCAACGGCGGCACGCGGCCCATCGTGGTGAGCTACGCGAGCAGCCCCGCGGCCGAGGTCTTCTTCAGCAAGACGCCGCTGACCGAATCGCCCACCGCCAACCTGTTCCTGCGCGGCAGCGTGTACCGGCAGGTCGAGGGCGTGGCCCTGGTCAAGGGCGGCAACCCCGCGCTGCGGCCGGCGGCGGGCCGATTCATCGAGTTCCTGCGCTCGGCCCCGGTGCAGCAGGCCCTGCAGACCAGCATGTGGATGTACCCGGCCGAGCCGGGCACGCCGCGCGCCGAGCTGCTGCGGCGCCACGCGGCCGAGCCCGCGCGCTTCGACAACCCGCCCACCGAACCCGCGGGCGACACCTTGCGCGCCTGGCAGGACCGCTGGGTGCGCACGGTGTTGCGCTGACCCGGCCCATGCGCTTCGCCCTGAGCGTGCTGCCCCTGGGCTTTCTGCTGCTGTTCGCGGCGGCGCCCGTGGCGCGCCTGCTGGCCGAGGGCTGGGGCACGGCCGAACCGGGCTTCTGGGGCCTGTGGGGCGACGCCTACCTGCGCGGCCGCGTTCTGTGGTCGCTCGCGCAGGCGGGGTTGAGCGCGGCGCTGTGCTTGCTGCTGGGCCTGCCGCTGGCCTGGGTGTTCGCGCGCTTCGAGTTCGCGGGCCGCACGCTCGCGCTGCGTGCGCTCATGCTGCCCTTCGTGGTGCCCACGCTGGTGGCCGCCATGGGCGTGCTGGCGCTGTTCGGGCCTCGCGGGGTGCTGGGCATCGACGGCTCGGACACGCCCTGGCTGCTGGTCTATGGCAACGTGTTCTTCAACCTCTGCCTCGTGGTGCGCGCCGGCGTCGACGCGCTCGATCAGGTCAGCGCCTCGCGCGTGGCCGCGGCGCGCACCCTGGGCGCCACGCCCTGGCGCGCGTTCTGGCGCGTCGAATGGCCGGCCGTGCGGCCCTGGATCGCGTCGGCGGCCTGCCTGGCGTTTCTGTACTGCCTGAGCGGCTTCGGCCTGGCGTTGGTGCTCGGTGGTCAGCGCTGGGCCACGGCGGAAGTGGAGATCTACACCCTGGTGGCGCACGAGCTCGCACTCGGCCAGGCCGGCGTGCTCGCGCTTTGGATGCTGCTGCTCAACGGCGCGGTGGCGCTGGCCTATGCGGCGATCGAGCAGCGCCTGGCCGTGCCGGCGCGCGCCGACCGGCTGCCGCGCCGCGCGGCCCGCGGCATGGGTGAGCGCGCCGCCGTGGCGGCCGCGCTCGCGCTGCTGGGGGCGGTGGCGGCCGCGCCGCTGCTGGCCATCGTGTGGCGCGCGGCGCCGGCCCTGGCGGACGGCAGCGCGTGGCGCGTGCTCGGCGAGCCCGCCACGCAACTCGCGCTGGGCAATACGCTGCGCTTCACCGCGCTGGCGCTGGCCCTGGCGCTGCCCATGGGCGTGCTGCACGCGGTGTCGGCGCAGGCGCTGCGTGGCTGGGGCGTGGTGTGGCGCGCCGCGGCCTTCCTGCCCTTCGTGGTGTCGCCGGTCACGGTGGCCTTCGGGCTGCTGCTGCTCTACCCCGAATGGACCGCGAGCCTGCCGCTGCTGGTGGCGGCCTACGCGCTCATCGCCTATCCCTTCATCGCCAAGGCGCTCGCGGCCGCGCTCGACGCCGTGCCGCCGCACCTGGCGCAGGCCGCGGCCACGCTGGGCGCTTCGCCCTGGCGCGTGTTCTGGCGCGTCACACTGCCCCATGTGTGGCCCGCGCTGCGCCGCGGCACCGCGTTCGCGGCCGCCACCATGCTGGGCGAGTTCGCGGTCTCGCTCTTTCTTTCGCGGCCCGAATGGCTCACGCTCACCACGCTGATCCACCAGCGCCTGGGCCGGCCGGGCGAGTCCAACCTGCAGGCCGCGCTGGTGCTCGCGGGCCTGCTCATGGCGCTGGCGCTGCTGGTCTTCGTGCTCATCGAAGGCCGCGCCCGCCCGCGCCCCGACCCCGCCGACCATGCTCGAACTGCGTGACATCCACCACCGCTGGGACCAGCGGCCCCTGCTCGATGGCGTGAGCCTGCGCGTGGACGCGGGCCGCACCGTGGCGCTGCTCGGCGCTTCGGGCAGCGGCAAGAGCACGCTGCTCAAGATCGCCGCGGGCATCGAGACGCCCGAGCGCGGCAGCGTGTGGTTCGACGGCGCCGATCTCACGCGCACGCCGCCGCACCGGCGCGGCTTCGCGCTGATGTTCCAGGACTTCGCGCTGTTCCCCCACCTCGACGTGCAGGACAACGTGGCCTTCGGCCTGGTGGAGCAGGGCGTGCCGCGGCGCGAGGCGCGCGAACGCGCGCGTGCGCTGCTCGAGCGCTTCGGCCTGGGCGCGCACGCACGCTCGCGCGTGGCCCACCTCTCGGGCGGTGAGCAGCAGCGCGTGGCGCTGGCGCGCGCGCTCATCACGCAGCCGCGCGCATTGCTGCTCGACGAGCCCTTCTCCGCGCTCGACGCCGCGCTGCGCGAGCAGCTGCGCGCCGAATTCCGCGAGCGCATCGCCGAGGCCGGCATGGCGGCGATCCTGGTCACGCACGACGAGGCCGAGGCGCGCGCGATGGCGCAGCAGGGCTGGGCGCTGGAGGGCGGCCGGCTCGTGCCGCGCTGGTGAGGTCCGGCACAATGCCCGCCACCGTGGACAAGCCCGCCCCCAGCCCGCGCCGCGACGCGGCCAGCCAGCGCCTGCGGCGCATCGACCAGCCGCTGGTGGAAGACATCCGCCTGCTCGGCCGCCTGCTGGGCGAGGTCATCCGCGATCAGGACGGCGCGGCCGCCTACGACACCGTGGAGCGCATCCGCCTGCTCGCGGTGGCCTTCCGCCGCGACGCCGACCTGCAGAGCGAACAGGCGCTCGAGCAACTGCTCAAGTCGCTCAGCGACGACCAGACGGTGAGCGTGATCCGCGCCTTCACCTACTTCAGCCACCTCGCCAACCTCGCCGAAGACCGCCACCACATCCGCCGCCGCCAGGCGCGCGAGCGCGCGGGCGACCAGCAGGAAGGCTCGCTCGACGTGGCGCTGGCGCGGCTGCGCTGGAACGGCGTGCTGCCGCAGACGGTGCGCGAGGCGCTGGCGCACAGCCACGTGTCGCCGGTGCTCACCGCGCACCCCACCGAGGTGCAGCGCAAGAGCATCCTCGACGCCGAGCGCGGCATCGCGCAGCTGCTCGCGCAGCGCGACGACATCCGCGCGCGCTCGCAGGGCACGGGCGGCGCGCTCGACGCCGTGGCCACGCGCGAGATCGCGGCCAACGAGCTGCAGCTCAAGGCGCGTGTGATGCAGCTCTGGCACACGCGGCTGCTGCGCTTCTCGCGCCTGACCGTGGCCGACGAGATCGAGAACGCGCTGAGCTACTACGACACCACCTTCCTGCGCGAAATCCCGCGGCTGTACGCGAACCTCGAACGCGAACTGCCCGGCGGGCCGGTGGCGAGCTTTCTGCGCATGGGCCACTGGGTGGGCGGCGACCGCGACGGCAATCCGCAGGTCACGGCCGACACGCTCGCGCTCGCGCTGCGCCGCCAGAGCGAGGTCGCGCTGCGCCACCTGCTCACCGAGGTGCACCACCTGGGCATGGAGCTGTCGCACTCGGCGCGGCTGGTGAGCGTGCCCGAACCGTTGCAGGCCCTGGCCGCCGCCAGCCCCGACACCAGCGAGCACCGCCAGGACGAACCCTACCGGCGCGCGCTCACGGGCATCTACGCGCGCCTGGCCGCCACGCTCAAGGCCCTGAGCGGCGGCGAGGCCGCGCGCCACGCGCTGCCGCCGCAGAACCCCTACCTCGATTGCGCCGATTTCGTGCGCGACCTGCGCATCATCGAAGACGCGCTGCTCGCCCAGCACGGTGAGGTGCTGGCCGACCTGCGGCTGCGCCCGCTGATCCGCGCGGCGCAGGTGTTCGGCTTTCACCTCGCCACGCTGGACCTGCGCCAGCACGCGCAGCGCTTCGAGGCCGTGGTGGCCGAACTGCTGGCCACCGCGAAACTCGAGCCCGCCTACGGCGCGCTCGACGAAGCGGCGCGCTGCCGCCTGCTGCTGTCCTGCCTCGACGACCGGCGCGCGCTGCGCGTGCCCGGTCACGCCTACTCGCCCGACACCGAGAGCGAACTTGCGGTGTTCGGCGCCGCGCGCGAGCTGCGCGAGCGCTACGGCGCGCAAGCGCTGCGCCACCACATCGTGAGCCACACGGGCTCGGTGAGCGACCTGCTCGAGGTGCTGCTGCTGCAGAAGGAGACCGGCCTGCTGCCGCGCCCGCTGGCCGACGGCGGCGTGCCCGGCCTCATGGTGGTGCCGCTGTTCGAGACCATCGACGACCTGCGCCGCGCCGCGCCGCTGCTGCGCGACTACTTCGCGCTGCCCGGCATTGCGTCCATGGTGCAGCGCGCGGGCGGCGAGCAGGAGGTGATGCTGGGCTACTCCGAGAGCAACAAGGACGCCGGCCTGTTCACGAGCAACTGGACCATCCACCGCGCCAGCGTGGAGCTGGTGGCGCTGTTCGACACGCTCGCGCGCGATGGCCTGCCCGGTGTGCCGGCCACGCGCATCCGGCTGCGCATGTTCCACGGCCGCGGCGGCAGCGTGGGCCGCGGCGGCGGGCCGAGCTACGACGCCATCCTGGCCCAGCCCGAGGGCACGGTGCGCGGCCAGATCCGCCTCACCGAGCAGGGCGAGGTGATCGCGTCCAAGTACGCCAACGCCGACATCGGCCGGCGCAACCTCGAAACGCTGGTGGCCGCGACGCTCGAGGCCACGCTGCTGCCGCCGGCCAAGCCCATTCCGGCCGAATGGCACGAGGTGGCCGAGCGGCTCTCGCAGGCCAGCGCCGCGAGCTACCGCGCGCTGGTGCACGAAACGCCGGGCTTCGACCGCTACTTCTTCGGCGCCACACCGATCCGCGAGATCGCCGAGCTGCACATCGGCTCGCGGCCGGCCACGCGCGGCGCACCCGGCCGCATCGAAGACCTGCGCGCCGTGCCCTGGAGCTTCAGCTGGAGCCAGTGCCGCGTGACGCTGCCGGGCTGGTTCGGCCTGGGCAGCGCGGTGCACGACTACCTGGGCGAAGGCCCGGGGCGCGAGCAGCGCCTGGCCCTGCTCAAGAGCATGCACCGGCGCTGGCCGTTCTTTCGCACCGTGGTCGCCAACATCGACATGGTGCTGGCCAAGAGCGACATGGCGCTGGCGCGCCGCTACGCCGACCTGGTGGACGACGAAGCCCTGCGCCAGCGCATCTTCGCGCGCATCGAGGCCGAGTGGCAGCGCACCGCGCAGGCGCTGCAGCTCATCACGGGCAATGCGCAGCGGCTGGCGGACAACCCCTCACTGGCGCGCTCCATCCACCACCGCTTTCCATACATCGATCCGCTGCACCACTTGCAGGTCGAACTCATGCGGCGCTACCGCAGCGGGCTGGCGGGCGAGCGCGTGCAGCTGGGCATCCACCTGTCCATCAACGGCATCGCGGCCGGCCTGCGCAACACCGGCTGAGGCGCGCGGGCGTGGCGCGTTCAGCCGCCGCGCAGCGCCTTGAGCAGCTTCTGGCCCGCGCGGCCGTCCACCGCCCAGCCCAGGCGCTGCTGCTCGGCGCGCACCGCGGCGCGCGACCTCTCGCCGAGCTGGCCGTCCGCCGCGCCGATGTCGTGGCCGCGCGCGAGCAGCAGGGTCTGCAGCTCGCGGCGTTCGGCGCGCGACAGGCCGGGGTCGTCGGTGGGCCAGGGCGTGGCAAAGGGGCCGGCGCCGCGCAGGCGGTCGGCCAGGTGGGCGATGGCCAGGCCGTAGCTCTCGGCCGCGTTGTAGCTGTAGAGGGCGTCGAAGTTGCGTGTGACGAGGAAGGCCGGGCCCTGCACGCCCGCCGGCGCGAGCAGGCCCAGGCTCATGCCCTCGGGAATCGGCGTGCCGTCGGCCTTTTGCACACCGCGCGCGCGCCACTCGGCGCTCGGGCGTTTGGTGCGCCGGCCTTCGCCCGCGGCCGAGAAGTCTGCGGGCAGCTTCACCTCGAAGCCCCAGGGCAGGTCGTTGCGCCAGCCCGCGCGCTGCAGGAAGTTCGCGGTCGAGGCGAGCGCGTCGGGCGCGCTGTCGAACAGGTCGGCGCGGCCGTCGCCGTCGAAATCGACCGCCAGCCGCTCGAAGGTGCTGGGCATGAACTGCGTGTGGCCGAAGGCACCGGCCCACGAGCCCGTGAAGCGATCGGGCGCGAAATGGCCGGCCTGCAGGATGCGCAGCGCGGCCACGAACTCGGTGCGGAAATAGGCCTGGCGGCGGCCGAAGCACGAGAGCGTGGCCAGCGACTGCACGATGGGCGTGCGGCCGAAGCCCTGGCCGAAGTTGCTCTCGACGCCCCACACCGCGACCACGGTGGCCGGGTCCACGCCATAGCGCTGCTGCACGCGCTGCAGCACCTCGGCGTGTTCCTTCAGGCGGGCTTCGCCGTCGGCCACGCGCTCGTTGTCCACGAGCACGGCCAGGTAGTCCCAGATCGGGGTCTTGAACTCGGGCTGGGCGTCGAGGTTGGCAACCACGCCCATGTTGGGCTGCAAGGCCTCGGTGTGGGCGCGGAACGTGGCCTCGCTCACGCCCGCGCCGCGCGCGGTGCTGCGCAGGCCGTCGAGGCACTGGCGGAAGTCGTCGGTCTGGGCATGGGCGCTGGCGCTGGCCGCCAGCAGCAGGGGAAACAGGAATCTCATCGCAGACAGAGGCGCGGGGCGCGCCAGAAGTTCAAGCCATCCAGGTGCTGTTGTGCTCGGGCACCAGCGCGCGCCAGCCGAGTTCGTGCTCGATGCGCAGGCGCAGGGCGTCGGCGGCCTCCATGTCGCCATGCGTGACGAACACGCGGTGCGGCGCGCGCGGCAGCTGGCGCAGCCAGGCCATGAGCTGGCCCGCGTCGGCATGGGCCGAGGCCGAGGCGAGCTGCACGACCTCGGCGCGCACCGGCCAGTCCTGGCCGAAGATGCGCAGCGTGGCCGTGCCCTGCGCCAGGCGCGCGCCGCGCGTGCCCGGCGCCTGGTAGCCGGTGAGCACCACCATGTTGCGGTGGTCGCCCAGGTGCTGGCTGAGGTGGTGCAGCACGCGCCCGCCGGTGGCCATGCCGCTGGCGGCCAGGATCAGCTTGGGCCCGCGCTGCAGCGCAATCGCCTTGGACTGCTCCACGCTGGTCACCAGGTGCGCGGCGCGCTCCATGTCGCGGCACTGTGCGGCGCTCAGGCGATGCTCGCCCAGGTGGTGTTCGTAGAGCTCGGTGGTGTGCACGGCCATGGGGCTGTCGAGGTACACGGGCAGCGCCGCCGGCAGCCCGCCGCGCGCCTTGAGCTGGGCGATCGCGTGCAGCAGCGCCTGTGCGCGGCCCACGGCGAACACCGGCACCACCGCCGTACCGCCGCGCGCGGCCAGGCGCGCGAGCGCGGGGCCGAGTTCGGCGAGCAGGTCTTCCTGGGGGTGACTGCGGTCCCCATAGGTCGATTCGCACACCACCACGTCGGCCTCGGGCGGGGCATCGGGCGCGTGCATCAGCGCGTCGTCGGGCCGGCCCAGGTCGCCCGAGAACAGCAGCCGCTTGCCGCCCACCTCGACCAGCACGCTGGCCGCGCCGAGGATGTGGCCCGCGCCCGACAGGCGCACGCGCCAGCCGCGCAGCGGCTCGAAGACCTCGTGCGGCGGCACCGCGTGCAGGTGCTTGAGACTTTCGCGCGCGTCCTCCACGTTGTAGAGGGGCAGGGCCGGCTGGTGCTTGCTGAAGCCCTTGCGGTTGGCGTAGGCGGCTTCTTCCTCCTGCAGGTGGCCGCTGTCGGGCAGCAGGATGCGGCACAGGTCGCGCGTGCCGGGCGTGCACCAGGCCTTGCCCTTGAAGCCTTCGCGCACGAGCAGCGGCAGGTAGCCGCTGTGGTCGATGTGCGCGTGCGTGAGCACCACCGCGCCGATCTGCGCCGGCACCACGGGCAGCGGGTCGCGGTTGCGCAGGCGCAGTTGTTTGTAACCCTGGAACAGCCCGCAGTCGACCAGCAGGCGCTGGCCCTCGTGCTCGACCAGGTACTTGGAGCCGGTGACGGTGCCGGCCCCGCCGAGAAATCGGATGTTGACGCCCATGCGGGCATCTTAGGCGCTGCGGCCCGGGTTCAGGCCAGGGCCGCGTTGAGCCAGATCATGAAGACGAAGCCGGCGAGCAGCGTGGCGCTGGCCGCGCCCTCGAAGCCGTTGCGGTGCGTCTCGGGAATGATCTCGTGGCTGACCACGAAGATCATCGCGCCGGCCGCGAGCGCCAGGCCCAGCGGGTAGAGCGCGGGCAGGCTGCCCAGCACCGCGATGCCCAGCATCGCGCCGAGCGGCTCGGCCAGGCCGGTGAGCGCGGCCACGCCCCAGGCCTTGCCCGCGCCCAGGCCCAGGGTGCGCAGCGCCATCGCCACGATCAGGCCTTCGGGCATGTTCTGCAGGCCGATCGCCAGCGCCACGGCGGCGCCGTCGTGCACGGCGTCGGCGCTGGCCGGGCCGGCGTAGGCCACGCCCACGGCCAGGCCCTCGGGCAGGTTGTGGATCATGAGCGCCAGCACCATGAGCCAGGCGCGCTGCGCCGCGCGGTCGCCGGGCCGGGCGGCCACGGCATGCCCGGGCGCGGCCGGCGGCAGCACCGCGTGTTCGTGCGGCAAGGCGCGGTCGATGCCGAGCATGAGCGCCATGCCCAGCGCCAGGCCCAGGCCGCTGAACAGCGCGCCCGCGCCGCCACCGCCCACCAGGGCGCGGCTGGCCTCGAGCGAGGGCAGCAGCAGCGAGAACACCGCGGCCGCGAGCATCACGCCGGCCGAGAAGGCCATGAAAGCCGCTTCCTGGCGCTTGCCGATGCGCTGCACCACGAACACGGGCAAGGCACCCACGGCGGTGGCCACGGCCGCCAGCAGCGAGGCCTGCACGCCCGCCACCATCGCGCTGCCGCCGTCCACCGCGAGCCACCAGGCCTGCGTGGGGCCCCAGAAGGTCGAGGCCGCCGCCAGGCCGGCCATGGCAAGCACGCCCGCGGCCAGGGCCAGCAGCGCGGTGCGCAGGGCGTGGGCGGGCACGGGGCTTTCGAGCTGCTGCAGCTGGGCCCAGACGGGCTGGATCTGGCGGAACAGGGCGGTCATGGCTGGCGTCCAATCGATACGGCCAGATAGTTTTGCAAAAACTATCGATGAAGGCCAATCGATGCTCGTTATGGCGGGGATAGTCGCGCCATGCCGCCCGCTCACGACCCCTGGCCCGCGCTGACCGATGTGCTGAACCGCCTGCGCCGGGTGCGCCGGCTGCGCTTCGAATCGCGCAGCGCGGCGGGCACGGGCTGGGACGGCGAGGGCAAGGGCGGCGTCGCGGTGGGCGAGCCGGCCCCGGGCGTGCTGGTGTTCGAGGAACAGGGCCATTGGCAGGCCGCGGCGCCGGGGCGCGAGCCCACGGCCTTTCGCAACGTGTTCCGGTGGTCGGCGCTGCCCTCGGGCGCGCTGCGCCTGGAACACCTGCGGCGCGGGCCCGGGCAGCCGGTGTTCCTGTTCGACATGGCGCCGGCCGCCGAGGGCCACTGGCGCGAGATCGAGGCCCACCAGTGCGCGGCCGACCGCTACGCCGCCACGCTGGTGTGCGAAGGCCCGCTGCTGCAGGTGCGCTGGACCATCGCCGGCCCGCGCAAGCGCGAGGCCATCCACTACACCTACGGGCCCTGACCGGGCCTCAGCTGAAGAAGTCCTTGGCCTTCTCGAACCAGCCCTTGTCGTTCGGGCTGTGCTTGTGGCCGCCCTTCCTGAACGACTCGTCGAGCTCCTTGAGCAGCTTGCGCTGGTGCTCGGTGAGCTTGACCGGCGTTTCCACCGCCACGTGGCAGTACAGGTCGCCCGGGTAGCTGCTGCGCACGCCCTTGATGCCCTTGCCGCGCAGGCGGAAGGTCTTGCCGCTCTGCGTGCCTTCGGGCAGGTCGATGGTGGCCTTGCCCTGCAGCGTGGGCACGTCGATCTCGCCGCCCAGGGCAGCGGTGGTCATGCTCACGGGCACCTGGCAGTGCAGGTCGTCGCCGTCGCGCTCGAAGATGTCGTGCTTGCGCAGCCGGATCTCGATGTACAGGTCGCCCGCGGGGCCGCCGTTCTGGCCCGGTTCGCCATTGCCGGTGCTGCGGATGCGCTGGCCGTCGTCGATGCCCGCGGGGATCTTGATCTCCAGCGTCTTCTGCTTCTTGATCTTGCCCTGGCCGTGGCAGGTGGTGCAGGGCTCGGGGATGACCTTGCCGCGGCCCTGGCAGGTCGGGCAGGTCTGCTGCACGCTGAAGAAGCCCTGACGCATCTGCACCACGCCCTGGCCGTGGCAGGTGCCGCAGGTCTTGGCGCTGGTGCCGGGCTTGGCGCCGCTGCCGTGGCAGGTTTCGCAGTCGTCCCAGCTCGGGATGCGGATCTGCGTTTCCTTGCCGGTGGCGGCCTCTTCGAGCGTGACCTCCATCGCGTACGACAGGTCGGCCCCGCGGTACACCTGGCGGCCGCCCGCGCCGCGGCGCGCGCCACCGAAGATGTCGCCGAAGATGTCGCCGAACGCGTCACCGAAACCGCCGAAGCCCTCGGCGCCGCCGGGGCCGCCGCGCATGTTGGGGTCCACACCCGCGTGGCCGTACTGGTCGTAGGCGGCCTTCTTCTGCGGGTCGGAGAGCATCTCGTAGGCCTCCTTGGCCTCCTTGAATTTCTCCTCCGCGCCCTTGGCCGCATCGCCCTGGTTGCGGTCGGGGTGGTACTTCATCGCGAGCTTGCGGTACGCCTTCTTGATCTCCTCGTCGGAGGCGTTCTTGGGCACGCCGAGCACTTCGTAAAAGTCGCGTTTGGACATGGTCTTGTGGGCTTGTTGTCGTCGAACACGAACGCCGCGTCAGGTTGCCCGGACGCGGCGGTGTGGGGCTGCGGCGGGCGCGATCAGCCTTTCTTGACTTCCTTCACTTCGGCGTCCACCACGTCGTCGTCGGCGGGCTTGCTGTCGGCGCGGGCCTCGCCCTGGGGCGCGGCACCGGCGGCGGCCTGCTCGGCCTGCTGCGCGGCGTACACCTTCTCACCGAGCTTCTGGCTCGCGGTCATCAGGGCCTCGGTCTTGGCTTCGATGGCGGCCTTGTCGTCGCCCTTCGTGGCCTCTTCCACGGCCTTGATGGCGTCCTCGATGGCGGTCTTCTCGCCGGCCTCGAGCTTGTCGCCGTGCTCGCCCAGGCTCTTCTTCACGCTGTGCACCATGGCCTCGGCCTGGTTGCGCGCCTGAACGAGCTCGACCTTCTTCTTGTCTTCGGCGGCGTTGAGCTCGGCGTCCTTCACCATCTGCTGGATCTCGGCTTCGGAGAGGCCCGAGTTCGCCTTGATGGTGATCTTGTTTTCCTTGCCCGTGCCCTTGTCTTTCGCGCCCACGTGCAGGATGCCGTTGGCGTCGATGTCGAAGGTCACCTCGATCTGCGGCATGCCGCGCGGCGCGGCCGGGATGCCTTCGAGGTTGAACTCGCCAAGCAGCTTGTTGCCCGAGGCGATCTCGCGCTCGCCCTGGAACACCTTGATGGTCACGGCGGGCTGGTTGTCGTCGGCGGTGGAGAACACCTGCGAGAACTTGGTCGGGATGGTGGTGTTCTTGGCGATCATCTTGGTCATGACGCCGCCCATGGTCTCGATGCCCAGCGACAGCGGGGTCACGTCGAGCAGCAGCACGTCCTTGCGGTCACCCGAGAGCACCTGGCCCTGGATGGCGGCACCCACGGCCACGGCCTCGTCGGGGTTGACGTCCTTGCGCGGCTCCTTGCCGAAGAACTCCTTGACCTTGTCCTGCACCTTGGGCATGCGGGTCATGCCGCCCACCAGGATCACGTCGTGGATCTCGCCCACGCTCACGCCGGCGTCCTTGATGGCGGTGCGGCAGGGCGCGATGGTGCGCTCGATCAGCTCTTCGACCAGGGCCTCGAGCTTGGCGCGCGTGAGCTTGATGTTCAGGTGCTTGGGGCCCGAGGCATCGGCCGTGATGTAGGGCAGGTTGATGTCGGTGGCGGCCGAGGACGACAGCTCGATCTTGGCCTTCTCGGCGGCTTCCTTCAGGCGCTGCAGGGCCAGCACGTCCTTGCTCAGGTCGACGCCTTGCTCTTTCTTGAACTCGGAAATGATGTGGTCGATGATGCGCTGGTCGAAGTCTTCACCGCCCAGGAAGGTGTCGCCGTTGGTGGACAGCACCTCGAACTGTTTCTCGCCATCGACGTCGGCGATCTCGATGATGGAGACGTCGAAGGTGCCGCCGCCGAGGTCGTACACGGCGATCTTGCGGTCGCCCTTGTCCTGCTTGTCCAGGCCGAAGGCCAGGGCCGCGGCGGTGGGCTCGTTGATGATGCGCTTGACGTCGAGGCCGGCGATGCGGCCGGCGTCCTTGGTGGCCTGGCGCTGCGCGTCGTTGAAGTAAGCGGGCACGGTGATCACGGCCTCGGTCACGGGCTCGCCGAGGTAGTCCTCGGCGGTCTTCTTCATCTTGCGCAGGATGTCGGCCGAGACCTGCTGGGCCGAGATCTTCTTGCCGCGCACTTCCACCCAGGCGTCGCCGTTGTCGGCGGCCACGATGGAATAGGGCATCAGGTCGATGTCCTTCTGCACTTCCTTCTCGGTGAACTTGCGGCCGATCAGGCGTTTGATGGCGTACAGCGTGTTCTTGGGGTTGGTCACGGCCTGGCGCTTGGCCGAAGCGCCGACCAGCACCTCACCGTCTTCCTGGTAGGCCACGATCGAGGGCGTGGTGCGCGCACCTTCGCTGTTCTCGATCACCTTGGTGTTGTTGCCTTCCATGATGGCCACGCACGAGTTCGTGGTGCCGAGGTCGATGCCGATGATGCGTCCCATGTTGGTTCTCCGTCCGGTGTGGAAATAGGTGTGAAAACGATGTGCGGAAGATGTGGATAACTGGTGGGTATTTCAAGGCCGCTTATTTGGGCGCCGCCACCGTGACCAGGGCCGGGCGCAGCACGCGCTCGGCAATGAGGTAGCCCTTCTGCAGCACCGTGACCACGGTGTTGGGCTCCTGGTCGGCCGGCACCATGCTGATGGCCTGGTGCTGGTGCGGGTCGAAGCGGCTGGCCGCGGCCGGTGCGATCTCGACCACCTTGTGGCGTTCGAGCGCGCTCTTGAGCTGCTTGAGCGTGGCCTCGGTGCCTTCGCGCAGCTGCTCGCGCGTGGCTTCCTGCACCGCAAGGCCGGCTTCGAGGCTGTCGGCCACGGCCAGCAGGCTCTCGGCAAAGCTCTCGACCGCGAATTTGCGCGCCTTGGCCACTTCCTCGTCGGCGCGGCGGCGGGCGTTCTCCGCCTCGGCCTTGGCGCGCAGGAACTGGTCGGCCAGATCGGCGTTCTGGGCCTTGAGCGTGGCCAGTTCGGCCTGCAGGCCGGCCAGGGCCTCGGCCTCGTTCGCCGCCTGGGCGGCTTCGGCCTCTTCGGGGCTCACAGGGGCCTGGGCAGCGGGGTTCTGAGGGTCGGTGGGGGGCGTCTGGCTCATCGTGGCGAAGGCGGTTCGGGTTCGTGGAAACGGGCGGTTCGGGGGCGGCTTGCCCGACAAGTCGGGCAACTGGGGCCGGTGCGGCGGATTTCAAGGGGGTGACAGGGGCCCGATCGCGGGCGCGGCAGAATGGCCGGCCTTCTTCGTCACTTCCAACGCCGACACCTGCACCATGAAACTCATCCGCCACGGCCGGCCCGGCGCCGAGCAACCCGGTCTGATCGACGCCAGCGGCACGCCGCGCGACCTCTCGGGGCTGGTGGCCGACTTCGGGCCGGCCACGCTGGGCCCGGATTCTATGGCCCGGCTGGCCGCGATCGACCCGCTCACGCTGCCGCCCGTGCCCTCGGGCACGCGCCTGGGCCCCTGCGTGGGCCAGGTGGGCAACGTGGTCGCCATCGGCCTGAACTACGCCGACCACGCGGCCGAGGCCGGCCTGAAGGCGCCCGGCCAGCCCATCGTGTTCAACAAGCACAGCGGCGCCATCAGCGGCCCCCACGACGACATCTGGCTGCCGCCCGGCGCGACCCAGCTCGACTGGGAGGTCGAGCTCGGCATCGTGATCGGCCAGCGCACCTTTCACGTGAGCGAGGACCAGGCGCTGCGCCACGTGGCCGGCTTCTGCCTGGTCAACGACGTGTCCGAGCGCGCGTACCAGATGGCCTATGAAGGCCAGTGGGTCAAGGGCAAGAGCTACCCCACGCACTGCCCGATCGGCCCCTGGCTGGTCACGCCCGACGAGCTCGGCGACCCGCAGGACGTGGACCTCTGGCTCGACGTGAACGGCCAGCGCCGCCAGACCGGCAACACCCGCACCATGATCTTCGGCGTGGCCCACATCGTGAGCTACCTGAGCCGCTTCATGGTGCTGCAGCCGGGCGACGTGATCCCCACCGGCACGCCGCCCGGCGTGGGCATGGGCCACAAGCCGCCGCTCTACCTGAAGCCGGGCGACGTGGTGACCCTGGGCGGCCGCGGCCTGGGCGAGCAGCGCCAGGTGGTGGTGGACAGCCCGGCGCGCTGAGCGCCGCGGCTCAGGCCTTGGCCGCTTCGGCCGCGGTCAGGGCCGGGTCCGCGGGGCGGCGCGCGTAGCGCTGCGCCAGCACCGCGCACACCATGAGCTGCATCTGGTGGAACACCATCAGCGGCAGCACGATGGCCCCCGCGACGTTGGCCGCGAACAGCACGTTGGCCATGGGCACGCCGGTGATCAGGCTCTTGGTCGAGCCGCAAAAGACGATGGCGATCTCGTCTTCCTTGGAGAAGCCGAGCCGGCGGCTGCCCCACACCGTGACCGTGAGCACCAGCGCCAGCAGCACGCCGCAGACCACGAGCAGGCCCGCCATGGCGCTCAGCGGCAGCTGCGACCACAGGCCGTCGATCACCGCGTGGCTGAAGGCCGCGTAGACCACCAGCAGGATCGAGCCCTGGTCGACCACCTTCATCACCGAGGTGCGGCGCTTGAGGAAATCACCGATCCAGGGCCGCAGCAGGTGGCCGGCGATGAAGGGCAGCAGCAACTGCACGCCGATGCGGCCGATGGCGCCCAGCAGGTCGCCCATGGCCGCGTCCTGCGCCAGCAGCAGCCCCAGCACCAGCGGCGTGAGCACCACGCCCAGCAACGTGGAGGCCGAGGCGCTGCAGACCGCGGCCGGTACGTTGCCGCGCGCCATCGAGGCAAAGGCGATGGCCGACTGCACGGTGGCCGGCAGCGCGCACAGGTAGAGGATGCCGGTGTACAGGTCGGGCGTGACCAGCGGCCGCAGCACGGGCGACAGCGCCCAGCCCAGCACGGGGAACAGCGCGAAGGTGGTGGCCACCACCGCGATCTGCAGCCGCCAGTGGCCGATGCCCGCGAGGATCGCTTCGCGCGAGAGCTTGGCGCCATGCAGGAAGAACAGCAGGCTCACGGCGACCTTGGTGGCGATGGCGAGCGCGTCGGCGAAGACGCCCTGCGCAGGCAGCAGGCTGGCCAGCGTGACGGTGGCGATCAGGTAGAGGGTGAAGTTGTCGGGCAGCAGGCGGGAGCGGGCCATGGCGGTGGGCGGCGGGTCGGGGCGATGGCCGCGATTGGACCGCAGCCCTGCTCCAAAGAGAAATGAATTTATCGGATGCATTTATCATGCGAGCGCATGAACATCAGCCTGCGCCAGTTGCGTGTGTTCCAGGCCGTGGCGGCGCACGGCAGCTTCACGCGCGCCGGCGCGCAGGTGGGCCTGAGCCAGCCCGCGGTGAGCCGCTGCGTGACCGAGCTCGAACAGCAGCTCGGCCTCAAGCTGCTGGACCGCACCACGCGCGAGGTGCTGCTGACCGCGGCGGGCCGCAACCTGGCCACGCGGCTCGAGCGCGTGCTCGACGACCTCGACGCGGTGCTGCTCGACGTGCGCGGCCTGGCCACGCAGCGCCAGGGCAGGGTGCGCATCGCGAGCAGCCCCACGCTGTCGGCCAACCTGCTGCCCGAGTGCATCGCGCGCTGCCAGCGCGAACACCCGGGCCTGGCGCTGGTGCTGCTCGACCGCATGCAGCACGACGCGCTGGCCAGCGTGCTCGCGGGCGAGGTCGACTTCGGCGTGGTGATCGACCCGGGCCCGAACAGCGCGCTGCACGCCGAGCCCATCCTCAGCGAGCCGTTCTGCTTCGTCGCGCCGCCCACGCACCGGCTGGCGCGCAAGCGCTCGGTGCGCTGGACCGAGCTGGCCGGCGAGCCGCTGGTGCTGCTCGACCACGCCTCGGGCAGCCGGCGCCTGATCGACGACGCGCTGCGCGAGCAGGGCGTGGCGCCGCCGCTGGCGCAGGAGGTGGGCCACGTGACCACCATCTTCCGCATGCTCGACGCTGGCCTGGGCGTGTCGGTGGTGCCCACGCTGGCGCTGCCGCCCGCGGGCCTGCCGGGCCTGGTGGTGCGGCCGCTGCTGCCGCGCATCGACCGCGACATCGTGCTGGTGCGGCGCGCGCGGCGCGTGTTGTCGCCCTTGGCCGAGGTGGCCTGGGCGCTGGTGGCGCGCGTGGCGGCCGAGCGGGCCTGAGCGGGCTTGAGCGGGCTTGAAGCCCGCGGCGCGTTCAGGCGGTGCTGCGGGCGGCGCTGCGCGGCGCGGGCCGCGCGGCCGCGCGCGCGCCCTGGTTGCGGTGCTGCCAGCGGCCCGCGAAGGGCTTGAACTCGCCGAGCCGGCGCGCGAGCTCGGCACCGTGCGGCGTGAGTTTGTAGCCGGTGCCGCAGTGGTCGAGCAGGTGCGCGGCCCGCAGTTCCTTCAGCCGCGTGTTGAGCGTGTTGGGCGTGACCCCGCCCACGCTGTCTTGCAGCAGGCGAAAGGTCTGGGGGTGTCCGTCGGCCAGCGCGTGGATCACGCGCATGGCGTAGCGCGCTTCCAGCAGATCGAACAGCTGGCTCAGGGCTTCGGTGTCCTTGCTCATCGGCGGTCTCCTCGCGCGAACCGGGCAGCGGGTGTCGGCCGGTTCACTATAGGCATGCCCACCGTCGCTATCAAGTTGGTAGCTGTGTGCGGTGCAGCATGTGGCTGCCGGGCCACCCGGGTTTGACCGGATGGCGGATCAGACGGCCGCGTCCCCGTTTCCGGTGGCCGCCGTGCCGGGCCGGTACACCTTGCGCAGCAGCGCGATCAGCGTCTGCACCTCGTCGGCCGTGAGCGCCGCGGTGGCCTCGGCTTCGAGCGCGCTGGCCGTGGCCTGGGCCTCGCGGTACAGGCGCTCGCCCGTGGGCGTGAGGTGCAGGCCCTGGGCGCGCCGGTCGCTCGGGTGCGGGCGGCGCGTGATGAGGCGGCGCCGCTGCAGCGCCTTGACCATGCCCACCAGGTTGGGCGGCAGGATGTCGAGCGCGGCGCAGATCTGGCGCGAGGTGACGCCCGGGTTGTGGGCGATCACGCTGAGCACCGAGTAGTCGACCGGGCGCAGCTCGAACGGCGCCATGCGGCGCAGGAAGATGCCGATGACCGAGAGCGCCGCGCGCCGCGCGTTGTAGCCCACCAGGGTTTCGAGGTGGCCGGTGTCGGGCAGGCCGTCGCCGGCCGCGCCCGCGGCCGCATCGGGCGCCGCGGCCTTGCGCACGCCACGGGGGCGGCGCAGGGCGTTGGCGATCGAGGGTTCGCTCATCGCTCGCTCAGGCGCACAGGGCCTTGATGTCCTCGGGCACGGGGATGGCGCGGATGCGCGAGGCATCGGCCGGGTCGCGTTCGCAGAAGGCGCGCACCTCGGTGCCTTCGCACAGCAGGGTGTCGCCGCGCATCACGCGGTGCTGGTGCTTGAACACCTTGGCGCCCCATTCGATCACGCTGGTGTGCACCTGCAGGCGCTCGCCGTAGGTGGCGGGCTTCTTGAACTGGGTGTGGATCTCGAGCAGCGGCGTGCCGATGATGCCGCGCGTCTTGACGAGTTCGCGCCACGGCGGCACGCCGCACTGCACGAAGAAGTTGAGGGACGAGGCGTCCATCCACTTGCTGAAATTGGGGAAGAAGACGATGCCGGCGGGATCGCAGTCGCCGAACATCACCTCCACTTCATACACAACGGTCTTGGTCATCGAAGGGGTCACTGACAGGAAAAACGGGAAGCGTCTTCAGGGTTGCCCTGGCCCTTGTAGCGGGCCACGGCAGGATACGCGCACAAGGGGCGGCTGCGCTGCGCCGACCAGGCCGCGGGCAGCTCGGTGTTCACCCCGCCCGGGTTGCCCGCGCCGCGCGCCTGGGCCTTCACCGCCTGCGGGGGCACGCCGTGCTCCACCCATTGCACCAGCGGGCCGAGCAGGTCGAACTGGTCGGTGGCCGGGCCGCCGCTGCAGTGGTTCATGCCGGGCACGGGGAAGTAGCGCGCGAAGTCGGCGGCGCGGCCCTGCTGGCTGGCGTTCACGCGTTCGAGCCATTGGCGCGTGTCCTCGGCCGAGAAGATCGCGTCGCTCACGCCGTGGTAGAGCACCATCTTGGCGCCGCGCGCGCGCAGCGGCAGCAGGTTGTCGGGCTTCTCGTGGCCGGGCGGGCCCATGAGCGACAGGCCCGATTCGCGGTGGATGGCGTCGGTGGCCGCGACCGCGGCGAGCAGCGCGTCGATGTCGGCCTTGGCCGGGTCGACCATGCCCACGGGCGGCGCGGTGAACACCGTGCCCACCGAGAGCGGGTCGAGCGCGACCGCGTTGACGAACTTCCAGGTCGCCCAGTTGCTGCCCGCGATGCCGGCGTCCCAGGGGAAGGCGCTGTAGATCGGCTGGCCATTGGCGGCGCGGCCGCCCGCGTGCACCTGAGCCAGCGCGCTCTTCTGCGCGGGCGTGAGGCAGCGGCCGTCGCGCGCGCCGCTGCAGGTGGGCACGTCGCGCGCGGGGTCGAACGTGGCCTGGCAGGCCTGCGTGGCCTGCACCAGGCCGTCGGTGAGGCCGTCGAGCGCGTCGCAGCGCTGCAGCACGGCGCGCGCCACGGTCTCGCGCTCGGCCGCGGTCAGCGCGCTGGCGAGATCGGGGATGCTGGCGTTGGGGTTGAGCGGGTGCTTCACCGTGGCGCCCGCCGTGGCCAGCGGCAGCCAGCGCTGCGCGCCCCAGAGCTGCGCGAGCGCGGCGTTGGGCAGGCGGTAGCCGGGTGCGCCGATCAGGTAGCCGTCGTACTGGTCGCCCAGCCGGCTCGCGGCCACCAGCGCATGGCGGCCGCCGTTGGAGCAGCCGCCGATGTAGGAGCGGTCGGGGCCCTTGCCGTAGGCGCTGGCGATCATCGCCTTGGCCATGGGCGTGAGCGTGGCCACGGCCTGGTAGCCGTAGTCGAGCCGGGCCTGGGGCTCCAGGCCGAAGTAGGGGGTTTGCGCGCCGGTGTGGCCGGCGTCCGAGCTGATGACGGCGAAGCCCTGCACCAGCGCGCCGGTGAGCGGGCCGCCGCCGAGCGCGCCCTCGGCCGGGCGCACCGCACCGTCGAGGCCGCCGTTGCCCTGGTAATAGAAGCGCCCGTTCCAGGCCTGGGGCAGGCGCATCTCGAAGCCGATCGCGTAGTCGCGGCCGTCGCGGCCCCTGCGCTCGTTCATGCGGCCCTTGACCAGGCAGTGCGCGGCCACGGGCTGGCCGGCGAGCTTGAGCTCGCCCGCGGCCACGGGCACGGCCGATTCGATGCGCGTGGCCGGGTGCTGGAACTGCGCGGCCAGCGCCTCGCAGCGCTGCAAGGTGGCGCCGGTCGCGGGGCTCAGGCGCGCGGGCGTGGCCACCGCGGTCGGTGATCCGCCGGGTGGGTTCGCGCAGGCGGCCAACAGCGCGGCCACACCGAGGGCGGCCGCACCGGCCAGGGGCAGGGGCTTGTTCATGGTGTCTCCTCGGGTGGTTCTTGTCGTCGGTCGGGCGCGAGGCCTTCAGCGCGGCGCCATGCGCAGCGCGCCGTCGAGCCGGATCACCTCGCCGTTGAGGTGGGTGTTGGTCACGATGTGCGCGGCCAATGCGGCGAACTCTTCGGGCTTGCCCAGGCGCGACGGGAAGGGAATGCTCGCGGCCAGCGACGCCTGCACCGGCTCGGGCAACTGGCGCATGAGCGGCGTGGAGAACAGGCCCGGCGCGATGGTGCACACGCGGATGCCGTGCTGCGCGAGGTCGCGCGCCATCGGCAGCGTCATGCCCACCAGGCCGCCCTTGGACGCGCTGTAGGCCTGCTGGCCCACCTGGCCGTCGAAGGCCGCCACGCTCGCGGTGAACAGCATCACGCCGCGTTCGCCGTCTTCGAGCGGGTCGAGTTTGGCGCAGGCCGCTGCGAACAGGCGGCTCGCGTTGTAGGTGCCGATCAGGTTGACGTTGATGACCTTGGCGAAGTCGTCGAGCGGCGCGGCGCTGCCGTCTTTCTGCACCACGCGCTTGGCGGTGCCGATGCCCGCGATGTTCATGAGCATGCGCGCGGGGCCGTGCGCGGCGGCCGCGCCATCGATCGCGGCTTGCACGCTGGCGGTGTCGGTCACGTCACATTTGAACGCCACGGCGCAGCCATTGCCGAATTGTTCGCCGATGTCGCGGGCCACGCGCTGCGCGCCCTCGAGGTTCACGTCGAGCACGGCCACCTTGGCGCCCAGGCGCGCGAGTTCGCGCGCGGTGGCCTCGCCGAGGCCGGAGCCGCCGCCGGTGACGAGTGCGGCCTGTCCTTCGATCTTCATGCGTGTCTCCTTCAGGTCTTGGCTTGGGGTAGCAGGGTGTGCGGGGCCGTGCCCGCGTGCAGCGCGGCCACGAGATCGGCGCGGTGCTTGAGCACGGCGCGCTGGTTGATCGAGCCTTTGTCGGTGACCTCGCCCTTGTCGATGCTGGGCGGCTCGGCGAGCAGGATCAGGCGCGCCACGCGGTTGGCGCTGCCGGTGGCCTGCGCGGCCAGGTCGTTGAGCACCCGCTGGAAGTGCGCGAGCACCGGCGGCTGCACCAGCACCTCGGCCAGCGGCGCGTCGGCGGGCAGGCCTTGTGCGAGCGTGCGCACCGCGCCGGTGGTGAACAGCATGGCGCCCACCTCTTTCTCGTTCAGGCCGGTGATGACCGCGTCCTGCACGAAGGGCGCGCCGGCCGCGATGATCTTCGCGCGCAGCGGGCCCACGCTCACGAAGGTGCCGGTGGCGAGCTTGAAGTCTTCGGCGATGCGGCCGTCGAAGCGCAGGCCCAGGTTGGGGCGGGCGGGGTCGATCCAGGCCACGGCGTCGCCGGTGCAGAAGAAGCCTTCGTCGTCGAAGGCCTCGGCCGTGGCCTCGGGGCTGCGCCAGTAGCCGGGCGTGATGTTGGGGCCGCGGTAGCGCACCTCGGTCTTGTCGCCGCTGGGCACGAGCTTGAGCTCCAGGCCCGCCGCGGGCAGGCCGAGGTCGCCCGATTTCACCTCGGGCCGCGTGATGTAGAGGCCGAAGGGGCCCGACTCGGTCATGCCCAGGCCGGTGCCCATCACGATGCGCTCGCCGACCTCCTGTTCCTGCACGGCGTGCAGCGTGTCCCACACCGGCTGCGCGAGCGCGGCGCCGGCGTAGAAGAACATGCGCACGCGGCTCAGCAGGTTCTTGCGCAGCACCGCGTCGGTCTTCATGGCGTTGGCGATCGCCTCGAAGCCCGTGGGCACGTTGAAGTACACGGTGGGCGCGATCTCGCGCAGGTTGCGCAGGGTTTCGCCGATGAGCGCGGGCGTGGGCTTGCCGTCGTCGATGTAGAGCGTGCCGCCGTGCATCAGCGTGAGGCCGACGTTGTGGTTGCCGCCGAAGGTGTGGTTCCAGGGCAGCCAGTCGAGCAGCACCGGGGGCGTGTCGGGGTCGGCCAGCACCGGCATGCTCTGTGCCATCTGCTGCTGGTTGGCGCACCACATGCGCTGGGTGTTGATGACCGCCTTGGGCAGCTTGGTCGAGCCCGAGGTGAACAGGAACTTGGTGATGGTGTCGGGGCCGGTGGCGCGCATGGCGGCGTCCACCGCGGGCGTGGGGCGCGTGGCACGCAGGGCCGCGAAGCTGGTGGTGGCGCGGCCGGGCACGCTGCCGCTGCCGGTGACGATCTCGACCTCGGGCCCGAGCGTGGCGAGCAGGGCGCGCTCGTAGCGCGGCGCGTCGGCCGCGTAGACCAGGCCGGGCGTGAGCGTGTTCACCAGGTGGCGCAGCTTGTCGTAGTCCTGGCTCACGAGCGAGTAGGCGGGCGAGGCCGGGGCCCAGGGAATGCCGGCGTAGAGGCAGCCGAGCGCGATCTGCGCGTGCTCGAGGTCGTTCTCGCTGGCGATCAGCACCGGGCGCTCGGCGCTCAGGCCGCGGTCGAGCAGGGCCTGGCCGATGCAGCGCGCGGCGTCGAGCGCCTGCGCGTAGCTCAGGTGCACCCAGTCGCCGGTGCTGCCGTCGGCCATGCGCGCGCGGCGCGCCATGAAAGTGCGATCGGGCGCCACCTGCGCCCAGTACAGCAGGCGGTCGGTGAGGCGATCGGGGTAAGGCTGCAGCGGCTGCACGGCCTTGAGGTAGGCCGTGCCGTCGGCGGTGTGGCGCAGCTCGGCCTCGGTGATGCCGAAGGCCAGCGCGCGGTAGCGCGGCGCCCCGCTGGATGGAGCCTGCGCGCTGCGCGCCGCGGCGCGAGCGCCTTCGGGCGGCCGTGCGGCGCTCATTGCTTCTTCACCTTGGGGCCGCGGCCTTCGAGGAACTCGCGCACGCGGGCCTTGGCCTCGGGCGCGTCCTGCACGATGGCGGAAATCAGGGCTTCGGTGAAGAAGCCGTGGTCGGCGGTCTGGTCGGCGATGCGCGGCAGCGCCTGCATGAGCGCGTAGTTGGTGAGCGGCGCGTTGCTGGCGATGCGCGTGGCGAGTTCGAGCGCCTTCTCCAGCGCCGTGCCCTGCGGCACCAGGTACTGCGCCAGGCCCACGCGCTCGCCTTCTTCGGCGCCGAGCACGCGGCCGGTGAACATCATGTCGGCCATGCGCGCGGTGCCGATCAGGCGCGGGATGCGCACCGAGCCGCCGCCGCCCACGAAGATGCCGCGCGAGCCTTCGGGCAGCGCGAAGAAGGCCGAGGCGTCGGCCACGCGGATGTGGCAGGCGCTCGCGAGTTCGAGGCCGCCGCCCACCACCGCGCCGTGCAGCGCGGCCACCACGGGCACGGGGCCGCGTTCGACCTGGTCGAGCGCGTGGTGCCACATGCGCGAGTGGTGTACGCCGGCAGCGGCGTTGCGCTCGCTGAGTTCGGACAGGTCGAGGCCGGCGCAGAAGTGGTCGCCGTTGCCGTGGATGACCGCGGCGCGCACGCTGTGCGGCATGCCCTGGAAAATGTCGCGGATGGCCAGCACCAGGCCGTCGTTGAGGGCGTTGCGCTTGGTCGGGCGGTTCAGGGTGATGAGCGCGATCTGCTCTTCGTCACCGCGCAATTCGATCGTCAGGTCGTTGGTCTGGATGGGCATGGTTGGCTGCCTTGTGAGGGTGGTCGATTATTGTTATAACGAATAACCAAATCAATCCGGCGTCCGACGAAATCGGCCCCGGGTTTACCCTAGGAGCACTGCTGTGGACCATCAGAACCTGGTCGCCATCGACATCCACACCCACGCCGAAGTGAGTTGCTGGAACCCCTTCGACAACTACGGCGAGGAGTACGACCGCGCGGCCGACAAGTACTTCGGCAACAGCCGCCGGCCCACCATCGCCGAGACCATCGCCTACTACCGCGAGAAGAAGATCGGCCTGGTGATGTTCACGGTGGACAGCGAGAGCAAGCTCGGGCGCCGCCGCATTCCGAACGAAGAGATCGCGCAGGCCGCGCGCGAGAACAGCGACATGATGATCGCCTTCGCGAGCATCGACCCGCACAAGGGCAAGATGGGTGCGCGCGAGGCCGAGCGGCTGATCAAGGAAGAAGGCGTCAAGGGCTTCAAGTTCCACCCCACGGTGCAGGGCTACCACCCCTACGACAAGATGGCCTGGCCGATCTACGAGGTGATCAACGCGCACAAGCTGCCGGCCATCTTCCACACCGGCCACAGCGGCATCGGCTCGGGCATGCGCTGCGGCGGCGGCCTGCGGCTCGAGTACAGCAACCCCATGCACCTCGACGACGTGGCGATCGACTTCCCCGACATGCAGATCGTGATGGCGCACCCGAGCTTCCCGTGGCAGGACGAGGCGCTCTCGGTGGCCACGCACAAGCCCAACGTGTGGATCGACCTCAGCGGCTGGAGCCCCAAGTACTTCCCCAAGCAGCTCGTGCAGTACGCCAACACGCTGCTGAAAGACCGCGTGCTGTTCGGCAGCGACTACCCGCTGATCACGCCCGAGCGCTGGATGAAGGACTTCGAGGTCGCCGGCTTCAAGCCCGAGGTGATGCCCGGCATCCTCAAAGGCAACGCCGTGCGCCTGCTCGGCCTGGCCTGAGCCCGGGCCGCCCGGCGGGGTGGCCGAAAGTTTCATGCCATAACGGCATAGCAGCTTGATCCCCAGGCCCGTGGCGCAAGGGGCGCGGGCGCGGCAGAGTCGGAGCGCTTGTGCCTGACGTGGCACATGTCTCCGGCGCGCTCTCCGCGAGCGCCGCTTCCGTTCTCTTCTGACAGGATCGTTTCCATGACCGCTCTGAGCCGTCGCCGTGCCCTCACGGCCGCCGCTGCATTGGGTGCCAGCGCCGTTGCTGGCAAGGCCTTCGCCCAGCAAACCGTGACGCTGCGCCTGCACCAGTTCCTGCCCCCGAGCGCGACCATCCCCGCGCGCGCCATCGTGCCCTGGGCCCAGAAACTCGAAGCCGAATCGGGCGGCCGCCTCAAGCTGCAACTGTTCCACTCCATGTCCATGGGCGGCTCGCCGCCGCAGTTGTTCGACCAGGCGCGCGACGGCGTGGTCGACATGGTGTGGACCGTGCTCGGCTACACGCCGGGCCGCTTCAACAAGGCCGAGGTGTTCGAACTGCCCTTCATGAGCGGCAAGGCCGAGCCCGCCTCGCGCGCCTTCCACGAGTTCGTACAGACCCACGCGGCCGACGAGTTCCGCCAGGTGCACCTGCTGGCCGCACACACCCACGGCCCGGGCCTGTTCCACAGCAAGTTCCCCATCAGCGGCCTCGACAGCCTCAAGGGCAAGAAGGTGCGCGGCGGCTCGCGCGTGATCAACAACATGCTGCTCAAGCTGGGCGCCACGCCCGTGGGCATGCCGGTGCCGGCGGTGACCGAGGCGCTCACCAAGGGCGTGCTCGACGCCACCACCATCCCCTGGGAGGTGACGCCCTCGCTCAAGATCGCCGACCTGGTGAAGCACCACACCACCTTCGCCGGCCCCACCGGCCTGTTCACCCAGACCTTCGCGCTGGTGATGAACCGCAACAGCTACGACAAGCTGCCCGCCGACCTCAAGGCCGTGCTCGACAAGCACTCGGGCGTGGAGGCCGCGGCCTTCTTCGGCCGCGCCATGGACGAGGGCGACAAGGTCGGCCTGGAGGCCGCGCAGAAGGCGGGCAACAGCATCGTCACGCTCAACGCCGCCGAGACCCAGCGCTGGAAGTCCACCGCCGCGGCGGTGGAGGCCGACTGGATCAAGGAAGTGAAGGCCAAGGGCATCGACGGCGCGAAACTCGTGGCCGACGCGCGCGCGCTGATCGCCAAGCACACGGGCTGATTCAGCCCGCCGCGCGGTCCGCTCGCGGGCCGCGCCGTCGTGGTTTTCCCGGGGGCCTGACGCGTTTCGCGTCGGGGTCGTGACACAGGTGGGGGTATGCCGATCCGGCCTGCCTCTCACCCCGATCCGAGGAGACAAACCCCGTGAGCCTGTCCGCCATCACCCGGCCGCGCACGCGCGCCGCCCAGGAGGTCCGACCATGCACGCCATGAGCCGGAGCTGTCCGCCGTCACCCTCCAAGCCGCTGGTGCCGCGGCTGCCGGTCCGCCCGGCCGGCGAGCGTGCACTGCACGCGAGCCTGAGCCCGCGCATCAGCCGCGAGCTGGCCGAGCAGCGCTACGACCGCCAGACCGGCGCGGTCAGCACCGAGCTCGTGCAGCGCACCAGCCGCAACCTCGCCACCGGCAAGACACCCGCGGTGCGCCTGCCCGACGAAGACCTGGTGGCCTCGCTGCCGCCCGGTGCGCAGGCGATCGACTTCGGCATTGCCGATGGGCAATGCCTGCCGGCCTTTCTCAAGCGGCAGGTGCACGTCACCGGCATCGACCAGGACGCCGCGGCCATCACCACGCTGCAGCGCCAGTGGGGCCAGCACCCCGACGCGCAGCGGCTGCGCTTCGTGGTGGGCAGCGGCCTGCGGGCCGCGCCCTTCGACGACGGCGCGGTGGACTACGTGCGCCTGTGCAACGTGCTGCCCTACCTGAGCGACGCGGCGGTGCGCGAGACCCTGCAGCAGGCGCGCGACCTGCTGCGGCCGTCGGGGCGCATCTTCGCCACGCTGTACCACCGCGCGCAAACCAGCGAATGGGGCCGCCGCCACAGCGTGGCCGAGGCGCTGGCGCTCGCGCCCGACGGCCTGCGCTGCCGCCTGCACGGTGTGCACTACGAGGCCTATGGGCGCAACCAGTTGCCGCTGCCCGACGGCGCACGCCACAGCTCGGGTTTTACCGGCATGCGCCTGGACAGCACCGGCGGCGCCGGCGCCGTGCCCGCGGCCCAGGTGGACCGGGAGATCGGTCTGGCCGCGCGCATGCTCGACGAAGACGGCGCCGAGTTTCTCGTGATCCGCGTCTGCCTGGTGCTGGGCCGGGCCGGGCCGGTCGAAGACCCGGTGGCCTTCGCCGAGTACCGGCCCCACTAGGCCTCAGCCGCCCCAGACCTCGCGCGCCGTTTCCACCACCAGCGCGAGCTTCTTGCGCTGGTCTTCCACGGCGATGTTGTTGCCGTGCACCGTGCTCGAGAAGCCGCACTGCGGCGACAGGCAGAGCTGCTCCAGCGGCGCGTACTTGGCGGCCTCGTCGATGCGGCGCTTGAGCGCGTCCTTGCTTTCGAGCTGGCCGAACTTGGTGGTGACCAGGCCCAGCACCACGGTCTTGCCCTTGCCCAGGAAGCGCAGCGGGCGGAAGTCACCCGAGCGGTCGTCGTCGTACTCGAGGAAGAAGGCGTCGAGCCGCATCTCGGACAGCAGCGCCTCGGCCACGGGTTCGTAGTTGCCGGCCGCCGCGTGCGTGCTCTTGAAGTTGCCGCGGCACAGGTGCATGGCCAGGGTCATGCCCTTGGGCTTGCGATCGATCACCTTGTTGATGAAGCTGGCGTAACGGTGCGGCAGTTCGTTGGGGTCGTCGCCGCGCTGGCGGGCGGCCTCGCGCATCTTCTCGTCGCACAGGTAGGCCATGTTCGTGTCGTCCATCTGCACATAGGTGCAGCCGGCGTCGGCCAGGCTCTGCAGTTCGTCCGCGTAGGCCTGGGCCACGTCGTCGTAGAAGGCCGGGTCGAGCTCGGGGTAGGCGTCCTTGCTGATGCCCGCGCGGCCGCCGCGGAAGTGCAGCATGGTGGGCGAGGGGATGGTCACCTTGGGCAACAGGCCGGGCAGGCCCAGCGCCTTCACCTGCGCCTGCAGGTACTGGAAGTCGGCGAGCTGGATGTTCTTGGCGTGGCGCACCTTGTCGATCACGCGGATCACGGGCGGGGCCAGCTCTTCGGTACCGTCGGGCTTGCGGATGGTGACCGGGATGTCGGTCTTCACGCCGCCGAGCTGCTCGAGGAAGTCGATGTGGAAGTAGGTGCGGCGGAACTCGCCGTCGGTGATCGACTGCAGGCCGACGTCGGCCTGGAATTTCACGATCTCGGTGATCGCGCGGTCTTCGACCTCGCGCAGCTGCGCCGCCGTGATCTCGCCCTTGGCCTTCTGTTCGCGCGCCTGCAGCAGGTAGGCGGGGCGCAGAAAGCTGCCGACGTGGTCGGCGCGGAACGGGGGGTTCAGGCTCATCTTGTCTCCAGGGAGGGGGTTGGGTTCGGGAGCGGCGACGGTAGCGGATGCGCCGCCGGCCCGCAACCGCTGCGTTCGTCATGGATACAGGAACTGCCTGAATCCCAGCGATTCACCCGGAAATCGCGCGGTTTCCGGGCTTCCATGTATACATTGCGTATCCATGAACACCGCCCCCAACCACTTTCCGCTCAACGCCTGGTACGCCGCCGCCTACGACGTGGAGGTCGGCCGCAGCCTGCTCGCGCGCACGGTCTGCAACCAGAAACTGGTGCTGTACCGCCAGACCGGCGGCCGTGTGGCCGCGCTCGAGGATGCCTGCTGGCACCGGCTGCTGCCGTTGTCCATGGGCCGGCTCGAGGGCGACGAGGTGGTTTGCGGCTACCACGGCCTGGTGTTCAACGCCGAGGGCCGCTGCACCCACATGCCCAGCCAGGAAACGCTCAACCCCTCGGCCTGCGTGCGGCGCTTTCCGGTGGCCGAGAAGCACCGCTTCGTGTGGATCTGGCCCGGCGACCCGGCGCTGGCCGACGAGGCCCTGATCCCCGACCTGCACTGGAACCACGACCCCGAGTGGGCGGGCGACGGCAAGATGATCCGCGTGAAGTGCGACTACCGGCTGGTGATCGACAACCTCATGGACCTCACGCACGAGACCTTCGTGCACGGCAGCAGCATCGGCAACCGCGCGGTGGCCGAAGCCCCGTTCGTGGCCACGCACGGCGACCGCACGGCCACCGTCACGCGCTGGATGGAGAACATCGAGGCGCCGCCGTTCTGGGCCGGCCAGATCCAGCAGGCGCGCGGCTACCAGGGGCCGGTGGACCGCTGGCAGATCATCCGCTTCGAAGCGCCGTGCACGGTGGCGATCGACGTCGGCGTGGCGCCCGCGGGCAGCGGCGCGCTGCCGCGCGACGGCGGCGACCGCAGCCAGGGCGTCAACGGCATGGTGCTCAACACCATCACGCCCGAGACCGACAACACCTGCCTGTACTTCTGGGCCTTCGCGCGCAACTACTGCCTGGGCGAGCAGCGCCTGACGCACCAGCTGCGCGAGGGCGTGGCCGGCATCTTCCGCGAGGACGAGTTCGTGCTCGAAGCGCAGCAGAAGGCGATCGAGGAACACCCCGACCACAAGTTCTACAACCTCAACATCGACGCCGGCGCGATGTGGGCGCGGCGCCTGATCGACCGGATGGTGGACGCCGAGCGCGGCACGCCGGGCTCCACCGTCATCCCCATCCGCCGCGCGGGCTGACGCCATGGCCCCCCAAGTCATGGCCGACGGCGTGCCCGAAAGCGCCCAGGTGCGTGCGCTGCTGCAGCTGCGCGAGCTGATCCTCTCGGGCGAACTGGCGGGCGGCTCGCGCATCGCCGAGCTCGCCATCGTCGAGCGCCTGGGCGTGTCGCGCACGCCGGTGCGCGCCGCGCTGCTGCGGCTCGAACAGGAAGGCCTGCTGCGCGCGCTGCCCGGCGGCGGCTACGTGGTCGAGACCTTTTCCGAGCGCGACATCGCCGACGCGATCGAGCTGCGCGGCACGCTCGAAGGCCTGCTGGCGCGGCTCGCGGCCGAGCGCGCCGCGCCCGCGGCCGTGCTCACCGAAGCGCGCGGCGTGCTCGCGCGCATCGACGCCGTGCTCGCCACGCCCACGCTCGACGACGAGGCCTTCTCCGACTACGTGGCGCTCAACAGCCGCTTCCACGCGCTGCTGGCCGAGATGGCCGACAGCCCCACGGTGGAGCGCCAGCTCGAACGCGTGTGCGCGCTGCCCTTCGCCTCGCCCTCGGGCTTCGTGCTCGCCGAGGCCGAATCGCGCCAGGCGCGCGACATGCTCATCGTCGCGCAGGATCAGCACCGCCAGGTGCTCGACGCCATCGAACGCCGCGAGAGCGCGCGCGCCGAGGCCATCCTGCGCGAGCACTCGCGGCTGGCGCAGCGCAACCTGCGCGCCGTGCTCGCGGGCCACACCCAGGGGCAGGCGCACGCCGCCATGCCCGCGCTCAAACTCATCCGCCGCCGCTGACCCCATGAAGAGCAACCCCGTCTGGCAGACCGCGCGTGTCGCCGCCATCACCGACCTCACGCCCACCGTGCGCGAATTCCTGCTGCAGCCCGAAGGCGGCAGCGCCATCGCCTGGCCGCCGGGTGCGCACCTGCAGCTGCGCCTGCGCGTGGCCGGGCGCGAACAGACGCGCTCGTATTCGCTCGTGGGCCTGCCCGCCGAGGCGGGCGGCGCCTACCGCATCGCGGTCAAGCGGCTCGACGACGGCCGCGGCGGCTCGCGGGCCATGTGGTCGCTCGCGGTGGGCGACACGCTGCCCGTGAGCGCGCCGCAGAACCACTTCGCGCTCGCGCTCGACGCGCCCGAGAGCCTGCTGCTCGCGGGCGGCATCGGCATCACGCCGCTGGTGGGCATGGCGCGCGCGCTGCGCCAGCAGGGGCGCGCCGTGCGCCTGCTGTACGGCGCACGCAGCCAGGCCGAGCTGGCCTATGCCGAGGCGCTGCGCGCCGAGCTCGGCGAGGCCCTGGTCACCGCGGTGGCCGAGCGCGGCGAGCGGCTCGACCTCGCGGGCGCCATCGCCGCGCTGCCCATGGGTGCGCCCTGTTACGTCTGCGGGCCCGCGGGCCTGCTCGACGCCGCGCGCGCCGCCTGGGCCGCGCAGGGCCGCGCCGCGGCCGACCTGCGCTTCGAGACCTTCGGCAGCGGCGGCCGGCTGCCCACGGGCAGCTTCGTGGTGCAGGTGCCGCGCCACGGCTGCGAGCTCACCGTGCCGCCGGGCGAATCGCTGCTCGACGCGCTCGAGGCCGCGGGCGTGGAGGTCATGAGCGACTGCCGCCGCGGCGAGTGCGGCCTCTGCGCCATGGACGTGCTCGCGCTCGAAGGCGAGATCGACCACCGCGACGTGTTCCTGAGCGCGCACGAGCGCGCCGCCAACCAGCGCATCTGCGCTTGCGTGTCGCGCGTGGTGGGCCGCATCACGCTCGACAGCGCCTGGCGCCCCGACGGGCCGGCCGTCGCCGGTCCCGCGAGCCAGACCCAAGCTCGGGGTTTGCCCCAGGTTTCATAACATAACGGCATAGCTGAAAGTCGGTCTCCGGACTGGCTGCCCGGCCGGGCCGCATGCACAGTGTGGGCGCGTTGTACCCGTCGCCCGTGCCGCCGAGCACCCACACACCACCAGGCGCGGGCCCCCAACCCGATCGGAGACAGACGATGACATTCCTGAAGCGACGCACCGCGCTCGCGGCGCTCGGCGCCGTGGCCGCGGCCACGGTGGCCGGCACCGCCATGGCCCAGACCGTCACGCTGCGCCTGCACCAGATGCTGCCGCAGCAGGCCACCATTCCCGCGCGCGCCCTGGTGCCCTGGGCCCAGAAGGTCGAGGCCGATTCGGGTGGCCGCATCAAGGTGCAGCTGTTCCACGCCATGCAGCTTGGCGGCGCACCGCCGCAGCTGTTCGACCAGGCCCGCGACGGCGTGGTCGACCTCACCTGGACCGTGCTCGGCTACACCCCGGGCCGCTTCCCCAAGACCGAGGTGTTCGAGCTGCCGTTCATGAGCGGTGACCCGGTGGCCTCGTCGCGCGCCATTCAGGAGTACGTGGAGAAGTTCGCCGCCGACGAGTTCAAGGACGTCAAGCTGATCGCCGTGCACACCCACGGCCCCGGCCTGTTCCACAGCAAGACGCCCATCACCGGCCTGGAGAGCCTGCGCGGTATGAAGGTGCGCGGCGGCTCGCGCATCATCAACAACATGCTGGTCAAGCTCGGCGCCACGCCCGTGGGCATGCCCGTGCCGGCCGTGACCGACGCGCTCACCAAGGGCACCATCGACGCCACCACCATTCCCTGGGAGGTCACGCCTTCGCTCAAGGTGACCGAGCTGGTGAAGAACCACACCACCTTCGCCGGCAAGGAAGGCCTGTACACCCAGACCTTCGCGTTCTCGATGAACCGCGCGTCCTACGAGAAGCTGCCGCCCGACCTCAAGGCGGTGATCGACAAGAACTCGGGCATCGAGACCGCGGCCCTGTTCGGCCGCGCCATGGAAGAGGGCGACAAGGCCGGCCGCGACATCGCGGTCAAGGCCGGCAACAACATCGTTGCGCTGGACATCCAGGAAACGCAGCGCTGGCGCCGCACCGCGTCCACCGTGGAGACCGACTGGATCAACGAAGTGAAGGGCAAGGGCATCGACGGCGCGAAGCTCGCGGCCGAGGCCCGGGCCCTGATCGCCAAGCACAGCCGATAATCGCGGCTCTTTCGACGGCCGGTCCGCTCCCGGTGATGCCGGGGCCGGATCGGCTTGATTTTTCTGATTGGACCCCGCCTTGAAGTTCCTCTCGTTCTTAGCCCAGGTCTGCGCGGTGCTGGCCGGCTTCATCCTCACCGCGGTGACGCTGGTCACCTGCGTCAGCCTCATCGGCCGCAACACCACCGGCTGGACCATCCTCGGCGACTACGAACTCACGGCCGTGGCCGCGGGCGCCGCCGTGGCCCTGTTCATGCCGCTGTGCCAGCTGCGCCGCGAAAACATCATCGTGGACTTCTTCACCGCCAAGGCGCCGGCTTCCGTCAACGCCCTGTTCGACCGCTTCGGCGCCCTGCTCATGGCCCTCATGATCGGTGTCATCGGCTGGCGCACCGCCGTCGGCGGCCTCAGCGCGCGCGAGTCCATGACCACCACCATGATGCTCGGCTTCCCCGAGTGGATCACCTACGCGGCCATGGTGCCGCCGCTGCTGCTCACCGCGGTGATCGCGCTGGCGCAGACCTTCGGCCCGGCCCAGGACGAGGAGGGCGCTGCATGAGCTCGCTTGCCATGGCCCTCAGCATCTTCGGCGTCATGCTCGGCCTCATGGCCGTGCGCGTGCCGATCGCGGTCGCGATGTTCGCGGCCGGCACCTTCGGCTACCTCTACCAAGTGGGCCTGCCGCCCTTCCTCAACAACCTCAACGGCCTCGCGTTCGCGCGCTTCGCGAGCTACGACCTGTCGGTGATTCCGCTGTTCATCCTGATGGGCAACTTCGCCACGCAGGGCGGCATCTCCAAGGCGCTGTTCCAGTTCGCGAGCGTGATCATGGCGCGCTTCAAGGGCGGCCTGGCCATGGCCGCCGTGGGCGCAAGCGCGGCCTTCGGCTCCATCTGCGGCTCGTCCATCGCCACCGCGGCCACCATCACCTCGGTGGCCCTGCCCGAGATGAAACGCCACGGCTACTCGGGCCGCCTGGCCACGGGCACGCTGGCTGCGGGCGGCACGCTGGGCATCCTCATCCCGCCCTCGGTGCCGCTGGTGATCTACGCCATCCTGACCGAGCAGAACATCGCCAAGCTGTTCGCCGCGGCCACCATCCCCGGCATCATCGCGATGCTGGGCTACATGATCGCGATCGCGATCTACGTGCGCGTGCGCCCCGGCCATGCGCCCGACCACAACCTCGACCTGCCGAAGATGTCGCTTCAGGCGGTGATGGGCGTGCTGCCGCTCGCGGTGGTGTTCCTGATCGTGTTCGGCGGTATCTACGGCGGCCTGTTCACCCCCACCGAAGGCGCGGGCGTGGGCGTGGCCTGCACCTTCATCGCGGCCGTGCTCAAAGGCGAGCTCACGCTCAAGAAGGTCAAGGAGTGCTTCCTGTCGACCGCCTCGGCCAGCGCCATGATCTTCATGATCTTCATCGGCGCCGACATGATGAACACCTCGCTGGCGCTCACGCAGGTGCCGGCGCAGCTGGCCAGCGTGATCCAGGGCTGGGAGGTGCCGCCCGTGATGGTGGTGGGCGGCATCCTGCTGTTCTACGTGGTGCTGGGCGCGGTGATGGACGAGCTGTCCATGATCCTGCTGACCATCCCCATCTTCTTCCCCGTGATCATGGGCCTGGATTTCGGCATGCCGCAGGAATCGGTCGCCATCTGGTTCGGCATCATGGTGCTCATGACGGTCGGCTTCGGCCTGCTCGCACCGCCCGTGGGCCTGAACGTGTACGTGGTCAACGGCATGGCCAAGGACGTGCCGATCGGCGAGAGCTACCGCGGCGTGATGCCCTTCCTCGCGGCCGACACGCTGCGCACGTTGCTGCTGCTGTTCTTCCCGCCGATCTCCCTCTGGCTCGTCCAGTTCGTGGGATGACATGAGAGCACCCCCGCCGCGCTTCGCGCGACCCCCTCGAGGGGGCGATGCCGGCGGCCCGGCAAAGCCGGTTCCGCGGCATCCCTCGATGGGGCGGCGCGCGCTCGCGCTGGGCGTGGCGGCCTCGCTGGCCTGGCCCGCGGGCTGGGCGCAGCCCGCCTTCCCCACGCGCGGTCTGCGCCTGGTGGTGCCGTTCGCGGCCGGCGGGGTGGGTGACCTCACGGCGCGCATCGTGGCGGGCAAGCTGGCCGAGCGGCTCGGCCAGCCCGTGGTGATCGAGAACCGCCCCGGCGCGGGCGGTGTGGTGGCCGCGGAAACCGTGGCCCGCGCCGAGCCCGACGGCCACACGCTGTTCCTCATGTCCAACGGCACGGCCGTCACGGCCGGGCTGTTCAAGTCGCTGCCCTTCGACACGCTCAAAGACTTCGCGCCCGTCTCCACGCTGGGCTTCTTCGACATCGCGGTGCTCGCGCACCCCGAGGTCCCGTTCAAGACCTTCGCCGAGCTGCTGGCCTACGCGCGCAGCCACCCGGGCAGGCTCAACATCGGCAGCATCAACATCGGCAGCACGCAGCACCTGGCGGCCGAGCTGTTCAAGAGCAGCGCCGACATCGACGCCCAGACCGTGCCCTTCAACGGCACGCCCAACCTGATCGGCGCGCTGCGCGGCCGCCAGGTCGACGTGGGCGTGGAGATCCTCGCGCCGGTGCTGGCCCAGGTGCGCGCCGGCGCGCTGCGCGCGCTCGCGGTGGCGGGCGAGAAGCGCTCGGCGGTGCTGCCCGACGTGCCCACGGCGGCCGAATCCGGCGTGGCGGGTTTCGTGGCCTCGTCGTGGAACGCGATCGCCGCGCCCGCGAAAACGCCGCGGCCGGTGATCGAGCGGCTGCAGCGCGAGATCGCGGCCAGCGTGGCCGACGCCGAGGTGCAGAAGAAGCTGCGCGAACTCAACATCGACCCGCGTGCCTCGTCGCCCGAGCAGACGGCCGCGCTGCTGGCCGGCGACATCAAGCGCTGGAGCGCGGTGATCGAGCGCGCCGGCATTCCCAAGCAGTGAGCGCGACGCGGGGCGCGGCATGCCGCCCCGCGCTCAGCGCCCCATTCAACCCCACCAGGGCAGCAGCCGCTTCATCGCCGCCACCTCGCCGCAGTGGTCGGGCTGGTAGCCGGGCAGGGCGGCCATGCGGGTCTGCCAGGCGCGGCTGCGCAGCAACTGCAGCAGGCGCTGCATGGGCGCTTCGTCGAGCGTGCGCTTGAGGCCCACGAGCAGGTAGCGCTCGTCGGTGATGGGCACGAAATCGAGCCGCGCGCTGCGCGCCGCGTACTCGGTGCCCAGGCCCACGTCGGCCGTGCCGCCGGCCACCGCCAGCGCCACCGCCGCGTGCGAGCGCTCGATGTGGTCGTAGCCGTCGATGTCCAGCGGCATCAGCCCCGCGCGCACCAGCAGTTCGTCGAGCAGCAGCCGCGTGCCCGTGCCCAGCGCGCGGTTCACGAAGCGCGCCTGCAGCCGCGCCACGTCGTGGATGTCGCGCAGCCGCATGGGATTGCCGGGCGCCACGATCAGGCCCTGCGTGCGGCGCGCGAAGCCGATGATCTTGTGCTGGCCCGGCTTGAGCATGGGCCGGTAGGTGCGGGCCGTGGCCGTGCCCGCGTCGGCAAAGGGCTGGGCGTGAAAACCCGCCACGTTGCAGCGGCCTTCGTTGAGCGCGCGGATCGCGTCCACGCTGCCGCAGAAATGCACGTCCAGGTGCAGCGCGGGCCCGCCTTCGCGCTGGGCCGCGAAGTCCACCAGTTCGTTGAGCGCGTGGTCGTGGCTCGCGTACAGGCGCAGCGTGGGCGCGTTGTCTTCCCCGCCCTCGGGCGCGAGCACCTGCTGGAAGGCGCGCTCGAGCTCCACGCGCAGGTTCTCCAGCTGCGGGCCCAGCCGCGCCTGCGCGAGCCGCTCGGCCGCCAGCAGCTTCTCGCCGAAGGGCGTGAGCCGCGCGGCCTGGCCGCGCTCCCAGAAGATCAGGCCCTGGCCGAGCTCGGCCTCCCAGTCCTTCAACTGGCCCCACACGTGGCGGTACGACAGGCCCACCTCACGCGCCGCGCCCGAGATCGAGCCGCTGCTCTTGACCGCCTGCAGCACGTCCATCATGGGGTTGCGCAACAGCGACGCCCCATGGGGCTGGGTGGGCTCGCGGGTGCTCAGGTGGTAGGCCAGCTCGATGCGTCGCATGGCCCCGAGTGTGCCGCAAGCCCTCTTATGCAAGGCATTGCATATCGCGTCTTCACGCAGGGCGCGATGCCCGGCACTTGGCTACAGTGCAGGCCCTTATGAATACCTTCTCCGACAGCCTGCGTGTGGCCTTCGGCCTCATCGTGTCGGGCGATGCCGGGCTCTGGGCCATCGTGTGGCGCTCGCTTTTCGTGAGCGCCTGTGCCACCGCCATCGCCTATGCGCTGGGCCTGTGGCTGGGCGCCTGGCTGGCGGCCGCGCGCTTTCGCGGCCGCGGCGCGGTGCTCACGCTGCTCAACACCGCGCTCGCGGTGCCGGCGGTGGTGGTGGGCCTGGTGGTGTATCTGCTGCTGTCGCGTTCGGGACCGCTGGGCTTTCTGGGCTGGCTGTTCAGCGTGCCCGCCATGGTGCTGGCGCAGACCGTGCTGGTGCTGCCGCTGGTGACCGCGCTGGTGCGCCAGGTGGTGGAAGACGCCGAGCTCGGCCACGGCGAGCAGCTGCGCTCGCTGGGCGCGGGCACCACGGTGCGCAGCCTGCTGCTGGCCTGGGACGAGCGCTACGCGCTGCTCACCATCTTCATCACCGCCTTCGGCCGCGCCGTGTCCGAGGTGGGCACGGTGATGATCGTGGGCGGCAACATCGACGGCTTCACGCGCGTCATGACCACCGCCATCGCGCTCGAAACCAGCAAGGGCGACCTGCCGCTGGCGCTGGGCCTGGGCGTGGTGCTGCTGGCCGTGGTGCTGCTGCTCAATGCCGCCGTCTCGCTGCTGCGCCGCTGGCGCGAGAAGGCCGACGGCCTGCTGCCCGTGGGAGCGCCCGCATGAGCGCCGCCGGGCCGTTCCCAAGGCGCTCAGCCCCGCAGTGCGCAGCGCGGAGGGTCGTCCAGTGACCGGCATGCCCGGCACGCCCGCCTTGCCCGCGGCCTGTTTCGAGGTGCGCGGCCTGCAGGTGCGCCTGGGCCCGGCGCCGCGCGCGCCCGCGCTCGACGGCGTGAACCTGCGCATCACCGAAGGCGAACGCGTGGCCCTGATCGGCGCCAACGGCAGCGGCAAGAGCACGCTGCTGCGCGCGCTGCACGGCCTGCTGCCGCTCACCGAAGGCCAGTGCCAGCGCCCCGAGGCGCGCCGCGTGGCCATGCTGTTCCAGCGCCCGCACATGCTGCGCGTGCGCGCCTGGCAGAACGTGGCGCTGGGCCTGTGGCTCAAGGGTCAGCGCTGGCGCGAAGCGCGCGAGGCCGCGCACGCCGCGCTGGGCCGCGTGGGCCTGTCCGACATCGCGCAGCGCAACGGCCGCGCGCTCTCGGGCGGCCAGCAGCAGCGGCTCGCGCTCGCGCGCGCCTGGGCGCTCAAGCCCGACATCTGGCTGCTCGACGAACCCACCGCCAGCCTCGACCCGCACGCCAAGCGCGAGGTCGAGCAGCTCATTGCCGAGTTCACCGCCACGCCCGTGGGCGGACGCCCCACCACCCTGGTGTTCGCCAGCCACAACCTCGGCCAGGTCAAGCGCCTGGCCAGCCGCGTGGTCTACCTGGAGCAGGGCCGCGTGCTCGCCGACCTGCCCGTGGACGATTTTTTCAATGCCGACCTGCTGCGGGCACTGTGCCCGCACGCCCATCTTTTTGTTCAAGGAGAAGCCTGGTGAAACCCATCCACAAACTCGCCACCCTGGCCGCCGCCCTGCTGCTCGGCGGTGCCGCGCTCGCGCAGAACATCGTGGTGGCGTCCACCACGTCCACTGAGCAATCGGGCCTGTTTGGCCACCTCCTGCCGCAGTTCAAGCAGGCCACGGGCATCGACGTGAAGGTGGTGGCCCTGGGCACGGGCCAGGCCATCGACATGGCGCGCCGCGGCGACGCCGACGTGCTGTTCGTGCACGACAAGGTGGCCGAAGAGAAGTTCGTCGCCGACGGCTTCTCGGCCAAGCGCCAGGAGGTCATGTACAACGACTTCGTGCTCGTGGGCCCCAAGGCCGACCCGGCCAAAACCGCGGGCAAGGACATCGTGGCCGCGCTCAAGAAGGTGGCCGCGGCCAACGCGCCCTTCATCTCGCGCGGCGACAAGAGCGGCACGCACGCGGCCGAGCTGCGCTTCTGGAAGATGGCCGACGCCGAGGCCGCCAAGGGTGCGGGTTACAAGGAATGCGGCTGCGGCATGGGCCCGGCGCTCAACATCGGCTCGGGCTCGAACGCCTACGTGCTGACCGACCGCGGCACCTGGCTCAACTTCAAGAACCGCGGCGAGCTCGTGGTGCTCGTGGAAGGCGACCAGCGCCTGTTCAACCAGTACGGCGTGATGCTGGTGAGCGCGGCCAAGCACCCGCAGGTGAAGACGGCCGAAGGCCAGAAGTTCGTGGACTGGGTGACCGGCCCCGCGGGCCAGGCCGCGATCGCGAGCTACAAGATCGGCGGCGAACAGCTGTTCTTCCCCAACGCCAGCAAATGATGAAGCCCCCCCTGCGCCGCTGCGCGGCTTCCCCCCGAGGGGGGACGGCACCCGCGGCCCGGCGAAGCCGGTTCCGCGGTGCCTCCCGGTGGCTGGGTGGGTTCGCGTTGCCTGCTTTCTTGAGTGCCTGCATGACCTCGCCCGCCGTGCCCCTGAGCCCCGAACCGATCCCCGTGGTGGCCGCGGGCAGCCTGCGCGAGGCCATGACCGAGATCGCGGCCGAGCACCGGGCCCGCACCGGCCAGCAGCTCGCGCTGTCCTTCGCGGCCTCGGGCCTGCTGCGCGAGCGCATCGAAAAAGGCGAGGGCGCGCAGGTGTTCGCCTCGGCCGACATGGGCCACCCGCAAAAGCTCGCCGACGCGGGCGGCTGGAGTGCGCCGCGCGTGTTCGCGCGCAACCAGCTGTGCGCGCTCACGCAAGCCGAGCTCTCGCTCACGCCCGACCGCCTGCTCGACGCGCTGCTCGACCCCCAGGTGCGCGTGGGCACGAGCACGCCCAAGGCCGACCCCTCGGGCGACTACGCCTGGGCCCTGTTCCGCAAGGCCGATGCGCTGCGCCCCGGCGCTTTCGCCACGCTCGAACGCAAGGCGCTGCAGCTCACGGGCGGCCCGAACTCGCCCAAGGCGCCCGCGGGCCGCGGCACCTATGCCTGGGTGATGGACGAGCGCCAGGCCGATGTGTTCCTGACCTACTGCACCAACGCCGTCGCCTCGCAGCGCGAGGTGCCGCGCCTGAAGATCGTGGCCGTGCCGGCCGCGCTGCAGGTGGGGGCCGATTACGGCCTGAGCGTGCGCCGCGGCGCGCACCCCGCGGCCCAGGCCTTTGCCGACGCGCTGCTTGCGCCGCCCGCGCAGGCGGTGTTCGCGCGCCATGGCTTCGGCACGCCCTGAGCCCATCGACGCCGGCCGCCGCGCGCTCGCGCTGGCGGCCGTGTCGGCCTGTGCGGGCCTGGCCGCGCCGGCGCTGCGGGCCCAGCCCGCGCCGCGCCGCGTGAGCGACAGCGCGGGCCGCAGCGTCGTGGTGCCGCCGCGCGTGCAGCGCGTGTTCCCCGCGGGCCCGCCCGCGGCCATCTGGCTCTACACGCTCGCGCCCGAGGCGCTGCTGGGCTGGCCGCGCGCCAACCGGCCCGACGAGATCGAGTTCCTGCTGCCCGGCATCGGCAACCGGCCCGAGCTGGGCCGGCTCACCGGCCGCGGCAACACCGCCAACCTCGAAACCGTGCTGGCCCTCAAGCCCGACCTGATCGTGGACACCGGCTCGGTGCGGCCCACCTTCGTCGAGCTCGCCGACCGCGTGCAGTCGCAGACCGGCATTCCCTATGCGCTGATCGATGGCGCGCTCGACGCCGTGCCCGCGGGCTACCGCCTGCTCGGCGAGTTGCTGGGCGTGCGCGAGCGCGCCGAGGGCCTGGCGCGCTACGCCGAAGACACGCTGCGCCAGGTGCGCGAACGCGTGGCCGCGGTGCCGCGTGCCCAGCGCCCGCGTGTGTATTACGCGCGCGGGCCGCAAGGGCTCGAGACCGGGCTCGACGGTTCGATCAACGTCGAGATGTTCGAGGCCATGGGCATCGAGCTCGTGTCCACGCAGCTGCCCGGCGGGCTCGCGCGCGTGTCCATCGAGCAGGTGCTGCAGTGGGACCCGCAGGTCATCATCACCATCGACCAGGACTTCGCGAAAGGCGCGGCGCAGAACCCGCTGTGGCGCAACGTGAGCGCGGTGAAGGCCGGGCGCGTGCACCTGAGCCCCAAGCTGCCCTTCGGCTGGGTCGACTTCCCGCCCAGCGTGAACCGCCTGCCCGGGCTGTGGTGGATCGGCGCCAAGGTGTTCCCCGAGCGCTTCCGCGACGACCTCGGTGCCATCGCGCGCGACTTCTACCGCCGCTTCTACCAGGTCGATCTCTCGCCCGCGCAGCTGCGCCGCGTGCTCGCGGGCCGCGACTGATATGCGCGCTGGCGCCGCCTGGGCCGTGCTCGTGCTCTGCGCGGGCGTGCTGCTCGCCTTCAGCGTGGGTCGCACGCCGCTGGCACCGGCCGATCTGTGGGCCGTGGCCACCGGCGGCGGCAGCGAGGCGATGCAGACCGTGGTGTGGCAGATCCGCGCGCCGCGCATCGTGGCGGCGGTGGCCGTGGGCGCGGCGCTCGCGGTGGCGGGCACGGCCTTCCAGGGGCTGTTCCGCAACCCGCTGGTCTCGCCCGACATCCTCGGCGCGTCGGCCGGTGCGGCGCTGGGCGCGCTGCTGGGCATCTTCTTTTCGCTCGGGCTCGCGGGCATCCAGCTGGCGGCCTTCGCGGGCGGGCTGGCCGCGGTGGCGCTGGTGTACGCCACGGGTTCGGTGGTGCGCCAGGGCGACCCGATCCTCGTGCTGCTGCTCGCCGGCATCGTGATCGGCTCGCTGCTGGGCGCGGGCATCGGCCTGGTGAAGACGCTGGCCGACCCCTACAACCAGCTGCCCGCCATGACCTTCTGGCTGCTCGGCAGCCTCTCGGGGGCGCACCGCGCAGACCTGCCCGCGCTGCTCGTGCCCGTGGGCCTGGGCCTGGCCCTGCTGCTCGCGCTGCGCTGGCGGCTCGACGTGATGTCGCTGCCCGAGGAAGAGGCGCGCGCGCTCGGCGCACGCACCACGGCGCTGCGCCTGGCCATCGTGGCCGCGGCCACGCTGGTGACGGCCGCGAGCGTGGCGGCCGCGGGCATCGTGGGCTGGGTGGGGCTGGTGGTGCCGCACCTGGCTCGCTTCCTCGTGGGGCCCTCGTTCGTGCGCCTGCTGCCCACGGCCGCGGTGCTGGGCGGCGGCTTCCTGCTGCTCATCGACACGCTGGCGCGCAGCCTGGCCGCGGTGGAGATCCCGCTGGGCATCCTCACGGCGCTGATCGGCTCGCCGTTCTTCATCGTGCTGCTCGCGCGTGCGCACAAGGGCTGGCAATGAAGGGGGGCTCATGACCGCGCTGCTCGAAGCCCGCGGGCTGGGCTTCGGCCACCCCGGCCACCCGGTGGGGCAGGGCGTGTCGCTCGCGCTGCGCGCGGGCGAGGTGGTGGCGCTGCTCGGCCCCAACGGCGGCGGCAAGACCACGCTGCTCAAGACCCTGCTGGGCCTGCTGCCCGCGCAGGGCGGAACGCTCGCCCTGCAGGGCCGGCCGCTGGCCGACTGGCCCGTGCCCGAACGCGCGCGGCTGCTCGGCTACGTGCCGCAGGGCCAGGCCAGTACCTTCGGCTACAGCGCGCGGCAGATGGTGCTCATGGGCCGCACCGCGCACCTGGGCCTGCTCGCGCGCCCCGGCGCGCGCGACCACGCGGTGGCCGACGAGGCGCTGGCGCGCCTGGGCATCGCGCACCTGGCCGAGCGATCGGTGCACCGCATGAGCGGCGGCGAGCGCCAACTGGTGCTGATCGCCCGCGCGCTGGCGCAGCAGCCGCGCGCGGTGCTGCTCGACGAGCCCACCGCCAGCCTCGACTTCGGCAACCAGGGCCTGGTGATGACCGCCATCGGCACGCTCGCGCGGCAGGGCCTGGGCGTGCTCTTCAGCACCCACGACCCCAACCAGGCGCTGCGCTGTGCGCACACCGCGCTGCTGCTGCGCGAGGGCCGGGTGCTGGCCCAGGGGCCGGTGGCCGGGGTGGTGAACGCGCAGGCCCTGGGCGCGCTGTACGGCGCGCCGGTGTCGGCCTCAGGCGGGCAGGGCGGCCTGCCGGTGTTCCTGCCCGGGCTCGGCTGAGGCGGCGAGCGCGCTCGCCGCCTGGTGGTGCGTGAGGAAGACGCGCCCGCTCAGGTGCAGCAGGAAGTCGCTGCGCTGCAGCTTGTCCATCACCGGGCCCTTCACCTCGGACAGGTGCAGTTGCAGGCCGGCGTCGCGCAGGCGCTGGTTGATGGCTTCGAGGCTGTCGAGCGCGCTGGCGTCGATGTCGTTGATGGCCGAGCACTGCAGCACCACGTGGCGCAGCGCGGGCCGCTCGGCCACCGCGGCGTTGATGCGGTCTTCGAGCGCGCGCGCGTTGGCGAAGTACAGGCTCTCGTCCATGCGCAGCGCCAGCACCGCCGGCTGCGTGATCACGGTGTGGCGCTGCACGTTGCGGTAGTGCTCGGTGCCCGGCACCTGGCCCACCTCGGCGATGTGCGGCTGGCTGGTGCGCCACAGGTGCAGCAGCAGCGACAGGCCCACGCCCGCCACCAGGCCGCTTTCCACGCCCGCCGCGAGCGTGACCCCCAGCGTGGCGAGCACCGCGGTGAAGTCGGCCTTGGCATAGACCCAGGTGCGGCGCAGCATGCCGAAGTCGACCAGCGAGAGCACGGCCACCACGATGGTGGCGGCCAGCGTGGCCTGCGGCAGGTGGAACAGCGCCGGCGTGAGCAGCAGCGAAGCGAGCAGGATGCCGACGGCGGTGAACACGCCGGCCGCGGGCGTCTGCGCCCCGGCGTCGAAGTTCACCACCGAGCGCGCGAAGCCGCCCGTGACCGGAAAGCCCCCGCTGAACGCGGCCGCGAGGTTGCTGCCGCCCAGGGCCACGAGCTCCTGGTCGGGCTCGATGCGCTGGCGCCGCTGGGCCGCCAGCGTCTGCCCCACCGACACCGACTCCACGAAACCCACCACGCTGATCAGCAGCGCGGGCACCAGCAGCGACCGCCAGAGCGCGACATCCCACAGCGGTTGCGTGAGCGGCGGCAGGCCCTGCGGCACCGCGCCCACGAGCTTCACGCCGTGCGCGCCGGCGTCGATCGCCCAGGCGAACACGGTGGCGCCGACGATGGCCACCACCGGCCCGGCCTTGGCCGCGAGCTCGGCCGCGCGCGGCGCCAGGCCCAGCCGGCGCAGCAGCGGCTGCAGGCCGCGCCGCACCCAGAACAGGAAGGCCAGGCTGCTGGCGCCGATGGCCAGCGTGAGGCCGTGGATGTGGCCCCGCTGCGCCCACACCGCCGCGAGCATCTCGACCAGGTTGTGGCCGCCTGCACTCACGCCCAGCAGCGTCTTGAGCTGGCTCGCGGCGATCAGCAGGCCCGAGGCCGTGATGAAGCCCGAGATCACCGGGTGGCTCAGGAAGTGGGCGATGAAGCCCAGCCGCAGCAGGCCCATGGCGAGCAGGATCAGGCCCGAGAGAAACGCCAGCGTGATCGCCACCGCCAGGTAGGCCGCGCTGCCCGCGGCCGCGTGTTCGCCCACCGCCGCGGCGGTCATGAGCGAGACCACGGCCACGGGGCCCACCGCGAGCACGCGGCTGCTGCCCAGCAGCGCGTACACCAGCAGCGGCGCCACGCTCGCGTACAGGCCCACCTCGGGCGGCAGGCCCGCGAGCTGCGCGTAGGCCAGGCTCTGCGGGATCAGCATCAGCGTGACGATCACCGCGGCCAGTGCGTCGCGCAGCAGGGTGTCGCGGCGGTAGTCGCGCGCCCACACCAGGGCGGGCAGGGCCGGCAGCCAGCGGGGCGCGCGCGGGTTCATGGGCTGGGGCGGGGCAGGCGGCTCAGGTCGTAGCCGGCCGCCGCCGCGGTCGCGAGCAGCTCGTCCCAGGGCCGCTGACCGGCCTGCGACAACGCCCACAGCGTGGTGCAGCGCGTGCCGCTGCGGCAATAGGCGAGCACCGGGCCCGTGGCCTGCGCGAGCGCTTCGCCGAAGGCCTGCACCTGCGCGGGGCCGATCTGGCCCGAGACCACGGGCTGGAACACGAAGCGCAGGCCCGCGGCCTGGGCGGCCGCGGCCATGGTGTGGTGGTCGGGCTGGCCGGGCTGTTCGCCGTCGGGCCGGTTGCAGACGACGGTGGTGAAGCCGGCCGCGGCCAGCGCGGGCAGGTCGGCGGGCGCAACCTGCGGCGCCACGGCGAGGCTGGGGGTGAGGCGTTTGAGGTCCATGGGGGTTCCTGGGCGTGGGGGTGTCAGGCGTGGCGCGGCGGCTTCTGGGCCCGCAGCCGCTCGATCCATTCGTACACCAGCATGCCGGCCACCATGGCCACCACGAACACCAGGCCCTTGAGCTCGCCCGAAGCCATGGAGACCAGGCCCGGGCCCGGGCAGAAGCCCGCCAGGCCCCAGCCGATGCCGAAGGTGAGGCTGCCCAGCACCAGCCGGCGGTCGATCTGCGTGGCCTTGGGCAGTTGCATGGCGCCGTCGAGGAAGCTGCGCGTGCGGCGCTTGGCGAGCGCGAAGGCGAACAGGCCCACGGCGATGCCGCCGCCCATCACGAAGGCCAGCGACGGGTCCCAAGCGCCCGCGAGGTCGAGGAAGCCCTGCACCTTGCCGGGGTCGGTCATGCCCGAGAGCAACAGGCCCAGGCCGAAGACCAGGCCGACGATGAACGCAACGAGTGTCTGCATGGCGGGGTCCTCAGAGCAGGTGGCGGATGACGAACACGGTGGCGAAGCCCGTGGCCATGAAGGCCAGCGTGGCCACCAGCGAGCGCGGCGACAGGCGCGAGAGGCCGCACACGCCGTGGCCGCTGGTGCAGCCCGCGCCGTAGCGCGTGCCGATGCCCACGAGCAGACCGGCCAGCACGATCAGGCCGAAGCCGGCGTCGATGCGCGGCGCGCTGATGAAGCCTTCGGGCGCGAGCGCGCGGTAGACCAGCGGCGACACGAACAGGCCCGCGAGCAGCGCCACGCGCCAGCCCACGTCGCCGCGCGTGGGGTTGAGCACCCCGCCCAGGATGCCGCTGATGCCGAGCACGCGGCCGTTGAACAGGATCAGCAGCGCGGCCGCCACCCCGAGCAGAACGCCGCCGGCCAGCGAGGCCCAGGGCGTGAAGTTGGCGAGATCTATGGTCATGCGGGGTCTCCTCAGCGTTGGCAGAACTGTTGGTAAAGGGTGCGGATAACGGCCTGGGCCTGCGGGCTGTCGATCTGGTAGTACACGTGCTTGCCTTCGCGGCGCGTGCTCACCAGCGACTCTTCGCGCAGCACCGTGAGCTGCTGCGACAGCGTGGGCTGGGTGATGCCCAGCGTGGCTTCGAGTTCGCCCACGTTGTGTTCGCCCTGCAGCAGCTGGCACAGCAGCATCAGGCGGTCGGGGTTGGACAGCACCTTCATGAGCCGGCAGGCGGCTTCGGCGCTGGCGTGCATTTCTTCGAGGTCGAGTTTGATGGCGGGCATGGGGGGTTCCGTCGAATGGCTGTCACTATATTGACGGATATATTGTTTGTCAATATATTGGCGTTTACTTATTCAAAGGAGCGCCCCATGCCCACCCATCCCTCGCGTCCCCAGGTGCAAGGCCTGTTCGACCCCGCCACCTGGACCGTCACCTACGTGGTCCACAACGGCCCGGGCACGCCCGCGGCCATCATCGATTCGGTGCTCGACTACGACCCCAAGTCCGGCCGCACGCGCACCGCGTCGGCCGACCGGGTGATCGAATACGTGAAAGCCCAGGGCCTGACCGTCGAGTGGATCCTCGAGACCCATGCCCATGCCGATCACCTCTCGGCCGCGCCCTACCTCAAGCGCCAGCTCGGCGGGCGCATCGGCATCGGCGGGCGCATCACCCAGGTGCAGCAGGTGTTCAAGGGCCTCTTCCATCTCGAGCCCGAATTCCACCCCGACGGCTCGCAGTTCGACCACCTGTTTGCCGACGGCGAAACCCTGCGCATCGGCGCCCTCGAAGGCCGGGTGCTGTTCGTGCCCGGCCACACCCCGGCCTGTGCGGCCTACCAGGTGGGCGACGCGGTGTTCGTGGGCGACACGCTGTTCATGCCCGACGTGGGCACGGCGCGCTGCGACTTCCCCGGCGGCGATGCGAAGACGCTCTACGCCTCGGTGCAGAAGATCCTCTCGCTGCCCGGCGACACGCGGCTCTTCATGTGCCACGACTACCCGCCCGAGGGCCGCGCGGTTCGCTTCGAGACCACGGTCGCCGAGCAGCGCGCGCACAACATCCACGTGCACGCGGGCGTGAGCGAGGCGCAGTTCGTGGCCATGCGCACGCAGCGCGACGCCACGCTGGACATGCCCACGCTCATCCTGCCTTCGGTGCAGGTGAACATCCGCGCGGGCGAGATGCCGCCGCCCGAGGCCAATGGCGTGCGCTACCTCAAGATCCCGGTGAACGCGCTCTGAGCCCGTGCGGCCCTCACGGGCCGAGCTGGCGCATCACCTCGGTGTGGAAGTCGCCGCTGGCCGAGGCCGCGGTGAAGTCGGCGGTGCGGCCATCGAAGCGCACCGTGCCCTGGTGCAGCAGCACCAGGCGCTGCGCCTGGCGCGCTTCTTCGATCAGGTGCGTGGCCCAGAGCACCGCCATGCCGTGGTCGGCGCACAGCGCGAGCACGGTGGCCATGAGCTGCTCGCGCGAGGCCGGGTCCAGGCCCACCGTGGCCTCGTCCATGAGCAGCACGCGCGGGCGGTGCAGCAGCGCGCGCAGCAGCTCCACCTTGCGCCGGTTGCCGCCCGAGAGGCTGCGCACCGGCGCGCGCGCCTGCGCCTGCAGGCCCAGCCGCTCCAGGCCTTCGTCGATGCGCGGGTTCGCCTGCGCGCGCGGCAGACCGTGCAGGTCGGTGTGGAAATGCAGGTTGGCGCGCACCGAGAGGTCGAGGTCGAGCGCGCTTTGCTGGAACACCACGCCCAGGCCCGCGAGTGCGCGGTCCGGGTGGCGCGCGAGGTCGTGGCCCAGCACCACGATGCGGCCCTCGTCGGGCGTGAACAGGCCGGTGAGCAGTTGCAGCAGCGTGCTTTTGCCCGCGCCGTTGGGCCCCAGCAGCGCCACCAGCTCGCCGGCCTGCAGGCTGAGGTCCACGCCCTTGAGCGCGGGTCGCGGGCCGTGGCTTTTCTTCAGGCCCTCGGCCTGCAGCAGCGGGGCGTTCATGGCTTGAGCAGGTTCATGCGTTGCAGCAGGCGCTTCTCGCGCTCCACCGTGGCGGCCACCGCGGCGCGGTAGTCGCGCGTGTTGAGGTAGTCGATCGCCTGGTCGAAGCGCGCGAGCTCGCGCACGTGGCGCTCGCTGAACATGGCCTTGTGGAAGGCCTCGTGCAGCACCTGCACCGCGGCCTCGGGCGTGCCCGCGGGCGCGGCCAGGCCCCAGGGCGAGCTGTGCACCGCATACGGGTGGCCGAGCTCGCGCAGCGTGGGCACCTCGGGCCAGCGCGGGCTGCGCTGCGCGCCGAAGGTGGCGAGCAGCCGCACCTTGCCCTGGTCGACCCAGGGCGCGAAGCCGGTGGAGTTCACGCCCGCCATCACCTGGCCGCTGGCCAGGTCGAGCATCTGGTCGGCCGTGCCGCGGTAGGGCACGTGCACGTAACGCACGCCCTGTTGCTGCAGCACCTCTTCCATGGCGAGGTGCGCCGTGGTGCCCACGCCGGTCGAACCGACGATGAGGCGGCCCGGGTTCGCACGCCCCCAGTCCAGCAGGTCGGCAAAGCGCTGGAACGGCGAGGCCGCGGGCACCAGCACGCCGAAGGTGGTGCCCGAGACCTGCACGATGGGGCTGAGGTCGGTCAGCGGGTTCCAGGGCACGGCGTTCATGAGCGCGTGCCGGTACACGGTGATGGGCACCTGGCCGATGGTGTGGCCGTCGGCGTGCGCGGCCTTGAGCAGCGGTGCGACCTGGCTGCCGCCCGCGCCGGGCCGGTTGATCACCACCAGCGGCTGGCCCAGCAGCGGCGCGGCCTCTTCGCACAGGATGCGCAGCGTGAGATCGGTGGCGCCGCCCGCGGGCCAGGGCACGATCAGCTCGATCGGCCGCGAGGGATAGGCCGCCGCGCGCGAAGCGCCCGCGCGCCCCGCCAGGGCCGCCATGCCCAGGCCCAGCATGGCACGGCGTGTCACACCCGGTTGTTGCAGGCTGGAGCAGTGTGGCGCAGTGGGTGGGGGCAGGAGCGGGGGTGGCACGGCACAAAACCAGGGTTTGTCCGGAGCCGCAACGGCGTGTGGCGGCCCCGGTGCGCGGTGATCGGCAAGTTCCACGCCACGGTGCGCGCGTGGCACCGAACTTGCACCCCGAAGCCCACCACAACGACCTTCAGGAGACACCCCATGCCCCGTTGCCTGCGCCCGCTGCTGGGCCTTGCCCTGCTCGCCGCCGCCCCGGCCTTTGCCCAGGTGTTCGTGTCGAGCGAGAAGGACAACAAGCTCTATGTGTTCGACGCCCAGGGCGAGCGCACCGGCGCCATCGACGTGTGCAAGCGGCCGCGCCACCTGATGTTCAACGCCGACAAGAGCCAGATCTATGTGTGCTGCGGCGACAGCAACCAGCTCGGCATCGTCGACGTGGCCACGCAGAAGATGACCGGCAAGCTCGCGCTCGGCGACAGCCCCGAGATCTTCGACCTCAGCCCCGATGGCAAGACGGTGTACGTCTCGATCGAGGACGAGAACGTGATGGCCGCCTACGACCTGGCCACGAAGAAGCCGCTGTTCCAGGTGAAGACCGGCGGCGAGCCCGAGGGCGTGCGGGTCACGCGCGACGGCAAGACCGCCTACGTCACCTCCGAGGTGGCCAACGTGGTCCACGTGATCGACCTGGGCCAGAAGAAGGTGGTCAGGAACATCACCGTGGGCAAGCGCCCGCGCCGCTTCGTGCTCTCGGCCGACGGCAGCGAGCTGTGGGTGACCAACGAGCTCGACGCCAGCGTGAGCGTGGTGGACACCGCGACGCACACGGTGAAGGCCACGGTGAAGTTCGCGGTGCAGGGCCTGCGCGAGGCCGACATCACGCCCGTGGGCATGGCGCTCAGCGGCGACGGCAAGACCCTGTGGGTGGGGCTGGGCCGCGCCAACCGCGTGGTCGAGGTGGACGTGGCGAGCAAGACGCCGGGCCGCCAGGTGCTGGTGGGCAAGCGCGCCTGGGGCCTCACGCTGCACCCCGATGGCAAGACCTTGTACGTGAGCAACGGCCTGTCCGACGACATGACGCTGGTGGACACCGCGAGCGCCAAGGCCGTTCGCACCGTGGCCGTGGGCCGCGTGCCGCACTCCGTTCTCGTGAAGTGACGTGAAGCGCCTCGCCGCCGCCGCCCTCGCCGTTGTCCTCGCGCTGTGCGCGGCCTTCGCGCACGCGCAGGCCGCCCGACCGGTCCACGTGACGCTGGGCGTGGTCACGCTGGCCGACGACCCGCGCCACGCGCCGCGCCGCATGGAGAAGGCCTACCCCGGCCACCCCACGGGCACCGCGCTGGCGGGCGTGGCGCTGGCCGTGGACGAGGCGCAGGTGGAGCTCGACACGCGCGGCCTCGCGCTGCAGGCCAAGGCCTTCGAACTGGCCGACGCGGCTGCGCTGCCCAAGCTGCTCGCCGAGCTCAAGGCCGCGCGCGTGCAGCATGTGGTGGCCGACCTGCCGGTGCCCGAACTGCGCGCGCTGGTGCAGGCCGCGCCCGCGGCGCTGGGCGGCGCGATCGTGTTCAACACCGGGCAGGACGACGACGGCCTGCGCGCCGAACACTGCGCCGCCGCGCTGCTGCACACCACCCCGAGCGCGGCCATGCGCGCCGACGCCCTGGCCCAGTACCTGGCCGCGCGCAACTGGCGCAAGGCCCTGCTGCTCAACGGTCCGACGCCGGCCGACGCGGCGCAGACCCGCGCCTTCGAGCGCGCCGCCAAGCGCTACGGCGTGCAGATCGTCGAGCGCAAGCCCTTCAAGCTCAGCGGCGACCCGCGCGAGCGCGACCTCGCCAACACGCGGCTGCTCACCGGCGAGCGCAGCCACGAGGTGGTGGCCGTGATGGACGCCGACGGCGAGTTCGCGCGCACTGTGCCCTATGCCACGCAGTGGCCGCGGCCGGTGCTGGGCGCGGCCGGCCTCACCGCGCAGGCCTGGCACCCGCACTGGGAGCGCAACGGCGGCCCGCAGCTCACGCGGCGCTTCGCGCGCGCGCAGCAGCGGCCCATGGACGCGCACGACTGGGCCGCCTGGGCCGCGGCCAAGGCCGTGGCCGCGGTGCTGGTGCACGACCCCAAGGCCGGCGTGGCGCAGCAACTGCAGGCGCTGCGCAAGGGCGTGGTCACCATCGACGGCTTCAAGGGCCAGCGTCTGAGCTTCCGGGCCTGGGACGGCCAGTTGCGCCAGCCGCTGTTCCTCGCGCACGGCGACGGCGTGGTGGGCCTGGCGCCGCTCGATGGCGTGCTGCACCCGCGCGAGGTGCTCGACACCCTGGGCGTGGACGAGGCGGAGAGCGCATGCAAGGCCCGCTGAACCCGCCCGCCGACGGCGTGGCAGCCGACCCCGCGCCGTCGCCGCTCGCGCACCGCCTGCGCGCGCTGCGCGCCGTGGTCGGCCGCGAGCTCAGCCGCTTCCTGCGCCAGCCCTCGCGCCTGGGCTCGGCGCTGGTGCGCCCGCTGCTGTGGTTCGTGGTGTTCGCGGCGGGCTTTCACAACGTGTTCGGCGTGGCCATCGTGCCGCCGTACCAGACCTACATCGAATACAAGGTCTACATGGTGCCGGGCCTGCTCGGCATGGTGGCGCTGTTCAACGGCATGCAGAGCTCGCTGTCCATGGTCTACGACCGCGAGATGGGCGTGATGCGCCTGCTGCTCACCGCGCCGCTGCCGCGCGGCTGGCTGCTGGGCTTCAAGCTGCTGGGCAGCACGGTGCTGTCGGTGCTGCAGATGGCGGTGTTCCTGCTGATCGCCGTGGCGTTCGGCATCGACCTCGCCTGGGGCGATCTGCCCGGCCTGCTGCTGGCCATGGCCTGCGCGGCCACCATGCTGGCCGCGCTCGGGCTGATGCTCTCGGTGTACGTGAAGCAGCTCGAAAACTTCGCCGGCACCATGAACTTCGTGATCTTCCCCATGTTCTTCATCAGCCCCGCGCTGTACCCGCTGTGGAAGCTGGAGGAAGCGGGCGCCTGGTGGCTGCTGATGCTGGCGCGCTGGAACCCCTTCACCCACGCGGTCGAGGCCATGCGCTTCGCGAGCGTCGGGCAGTTCAACGCCACGGCCTGGGCCGTGGTGCTGGGTTGCGGCGCGGTGTTCTTCGTGCTCGCGCTGCGCGGCTACGACCCGCAGCGCGGCTTCATCAAAACCAAGGGCGGAGGCTGACCGTGGTGCTTCGTGTCTCGATGCAACGCCGCGCCGTGCTGGGCGCGGCCGCACTGGCCGCCGCCGGCGTGCGCGCGGCCGACGATCCCACCGGCGGCGACCCGCTGGGCTCCATGCAATGGCCCGGGCTGCGTCAGCAGTACCTGGCCGGCGCGCCGCTGCGCTTCAGCGAGGCGGTGAAGGTGCAGGGCCCGCGCTTCGCCGACGACGCCATGAACGTGCCGATCCAGGTCGACGCGCGCGCGCTCGCGCCGTTGGGCGTGGAGCGCATCCAGGTGGTGGTGGACCGCAATCCGGTGCGCGAGGTGCTCACCTACGAGCCGCTGCGCGCGCTGCCCATGCTGGCGTTCCGCATCCGCATGGAGCAGGCCTCGCCGGTGCGGGCCTTCGTGAAAACCCGCGACGGCCAGTGGCACGTGGGCGGCAGCTGGGTGCAGGCCGCGGGCGGCGGCTGCACCGTGCCCGGCGCCACGCGCGCCGACGGTTCGTGGAGCCGCACCCTCAACCAGGTGCAGGCACGGGTGTTCGACGACCTCATCGAAGGCAGCCGGCGCTTGCGCCTGCGCGTGATGCACCCCATGGACACGGGGCTGGTGGCGGGCATCCCGGCGTTCTACATCGAGCGGCTGGAGCTCGCCGACAGCGCCGGCCAGCCCTGGTGGCGCGTGGCGCTGCACGAGCCGGTGAGCGAGAACCCGCTGCTCACCTTCGAGCTGCCGGCCCGCGCGCGCGGCGTGATGCTGCTGCGCGGGCGCGACAACAACGGCAACCGCATCGAGGCCGAGGTGGCGGCATGAAGCGCGCCGCGCTGGCGCTGTGGCTGCTGGCGGTGGCCGGGGCCGCGGCGGCGCAGCCCTTGCGCTACGAGCTCCAGCCGCGGCGCATCGCCGACGGCCACTGGGTGATCGAGGGCGCGGTCGAGGACTTCTCGCGCGCCAACGGCTGCAACATCATCAACACCGCCTTCGTGAGCACGGGCGAGGGCGTGGTGGTGATCAACACCGGGCCGTCGAAGCGCTACGGCCAGGCCCAGCGCGAGGCCGTGGCCGCCACCACGCGCGAGCCGGTGCAGCGCGTGCTGAGCCTGAACCTGCACCCCGACTACTTCTTCGGCCACCAGGCCTGGGCGGACGTGCCCACGCAGGCCCTCGCGGGCACGGTGGCCGGCATGCGCGCCGAAGGCCCGGCCTACGCCGACAACCTCTACCGCCTCTGCGGCGACTGGATGCGCGACACCGAGGCCACGCCCGCGCGCGAGGCCATCGCGCCGCAGGCCCTGGCCACGGCCACGCGGCGCCTCGAGCTGCGCCGCCTGAGCGGCCACACCGCCGACGACCTGGTGGTGATCGACCGCGCGGCCGGTGTGCTGTACGCGGGCGGCCTGGTGTTCAGCGAGCGCGTGCCCACCACGCCGCACGCCGACTTCGAGGCCTGGCTGGCCGCGCTCGACACCTTGCAGCGCTGGCACGCCGAAGGCCAGTGGCGCGTGGTCGTGCCCTCGCACGGCCCGGTGCACGAGGGCCTGCGCGGCATCGAGCAGACGCGCGACTGGCTGCGCTGGATCACCGGCCTCATGCGCGAGCGCGCCGAGCGCGGCGTGGACCTGAGCGAGCTGCTGCGCGAGCCGGTGCCCGCGCGCTTCGCGGCCTGGGCCGCGCAGCCGGCCGAGTGGCACCGCACGCTCGCGCAGTGGTACCCGGTGTACGAGCGGCGCGCGCTGGGCGGGGGGCGCTGAAGCGGCTTCTAGAATGCGGGCGCCCATGTCTTTCCCGGCGCTGAACGCTTTCGCCCTGTGCCTTGTGATGCTGCTGAGCACCGTGCTCGGCGGCCCGGTGGTGTCCGTCCCGTCCGGGGACACCGCCGCCTGGGGCGCGAGCGCGGAGCTGCCGCTGCGCAGCGCCAGCCTGCGCAGCGGCGACCTCAAGCCCTTCGGCGCCGAGCGCCGTGCGGCCAAGAAGGCCACGGCGAAGAAGATCGACGACGCCCTGCCCGCCGGTGCGACCCCGCTCGTGCTGGCGGCTTGGGCCGATGCCGGCCCGGCCCCGACCGCGCAGCACCCGCTGCCCGCGCCGCTGCCCGCCGGCTATCTCGCGCGCGCGCCGCCGCTCCCCGCGGCCTGACGTCGCACGCACCCCCGGTGCGCTGTTCCCGCAACAACCGGATCTTTCTTCATGGACAACATGGACATCATGTGGGCCGCCTATGCGCTGCCCGTTCTGCTGCTCTGGATGGCCTGGCGCGAACGCCGCAGCCGCAACACCCCGGACGCGCGCCTGCTCGGCACGCTCGCCGCACTCAGCGCCGCCATCGTGGGTTCGTACGAACTGCTGCTCTGAGGTCGCCAACGCCCCGCGCGCCCCACGCGCGACCGCTGTGCCGGTGCTTCGTTTTTGAACACTGTCACAGCCGCGACCGTGGTGGCGCTGCGGCGTGGCGCAGTGGCGGGGGCCTCAGGCGGCCCGATCTGTCTCAAAGACCGCTGGCACGGTTGTTGCCATTTCTGTCGTGTGCCGGGCCCATGCCGAGGGGGCGAGGCCAGGCCACGGGCGATCGCGCGGGTGCGCGGGCGCCGAACAACCACCCACGACAGCAGGAGACAAACCGTGAAACGCAGCCTATTGAGCCTCTTGGTCCTGGCCGCCACCGCCCACGTGGGCGCGCAGGGCGTGACGGACGCGATGATTGCCGACGACGCGAAGTCGACCAACAACGTGTTGAGCTGGGGCCTGGGTACCCAGGGGCAGCGCCACTCGCCACTCACCGGCATCAATGCCAAGAACATCAACCGCCTCACGCCGGCGTGGTCGATGTCGTTCGGCGGCGAGAAGCAGCGCGGCCAGCAGAGCCAGCCGCTGGTGCACAACGGCAAGATGTTCGTCACGGCCTCGTACTCGCGCATCTTCGCGCTCGATGCCAAGACGGGCAACAAGCTCTGGAAGTACGAGCACCGCCTGCCCGAGGGCATCATGCCCTGCTGCGACGTGATCAACCGCGGCGCCGCGCTCTACGACAACCTGGTGATCTTCGGCACGCTCGACGCGCAGCTCGTGGCGCTCGACCAGGACACCGGCAAGGTGGTGTGGCGCGAGAAAATCGACGACTACAGCGCGGGCTACAGCTACACCGCCGCGCCCCTGATCGCCGAGGGCCTGCTGCTCACCGGCGTGTCGGGCGGCGAATTCGGCGTGATCGGCCGCGTCGAAGCGCGCGACCCCAAGACCGGCAAGATGGTGTGGACGCGCCCCGTGGTCGAAGGCCACATGGGCTACAAGGACGGCAAGGAGAACGGCATCTCCGGCACCACCAACGCGTCGTGGCCCGGTGAGACCTGGAAGACCGGTGGCGCAGCCACCTGGCTCGGCGGCACCTACGACCCCAAGACCGGCCTGGCCTACTTCGGCACCGGCAACCCCGGCCCCTGGAACAGCCACGTGCGCAAGGGCGACAACCTGTACTCGGCCTCGACCGTGGCGATCGAGGTCAAGACCGGCCAGATCAAGTGGCACTACCAGAACACGCCCAACGACGGCTGGGACTACGACGGCGTGAACGAGTTCGTGACCTTCGACATGGACGGCAAGCGCGTGGGCGCCAAGGCCGACCGCAACGGCTTCTTCTACGTGAACGACGCCGCCACGGGCAAGCTGCTCAACGCCTTCCCCTTCGTCAAGAAGGTCACCTGGGCCACGGGCATCGACCTCAAGACCGGCCGCCCGAACTTCGTCGACGACAACCGCCCGGGTGACCCCACGGGCGCGGGTGGTGACGGCGCCAAGGGCAAGGCGGTGTTCTCGGCCCCGGGCTTCCTGGGCGGCAAGAACCAGATGCCCATGGCCTACAGCCCCAAGACCGGCCTGTTCTACGTGCCCACCAACGAATGGGGCATGGAGATCTGGAACGAGCCCATCACCTACAAGAAGGGCGCGGCCTTCCTGGGCGCGGGCTTCACCATCAAGCCGCTGTTCGACGACCACATCGGTTCGCTGCGCGCGATCGATCCCAAGACCGGCAAGGTGGCCTGGGAGGTCAAGAACAGCGCGCCGCTGTGGGGCGGTGTGCTGACCGCGGGCGACCTGGTGTTCTGGGGCACGCCCGAGGGCTTCCTGAAGGCCGCCGATGCCAAGACCGGCAAGGTCGTGTGGCAGTTCCAGACCGGCTCGGGCATCGTGGCCCCGCCCATCACCTGGACCGAGGGCGGCGAGCAGTACCTGAGCGTGGTGAGCGGCTGGGGTGGCGCCGTGCCGCTGTGGGGCGGTGAAGTGGCCAAGAAGGTCAACTTCCTCGAACAGGGCGGCTCGGTCTGGACCTTCAAGCTGATGAAGTAAGCCCCGCCAGCGACTCCTGGTTTTTTCGTGGTGTTCACGGGTGGCCCGCCTCGGGGGTGGGCCACCCGCTTTTTTCTCCGCTCCGTTCCATGCGACATCTGATCTTCATCGGCCTGACCGCGGCCGCGGGCCTGGCGCAGGCCGCCGACCTCAACGCCGCCGTGGACCTCGCGAAGGCCAGCGGCTGCTACTCGTGCCACGCCAACGCCGAGAAGGTGGTGGGCCCGGCGTTCTCGGCCATTGCCGACAAGTACAAGGACGAGAAGGACGCCGCCGCGTCGCTCGCGCAATCGATCCAGAACGGCTCCAAGGGCAAGTGGGGCCGCATTCCCATGCCCGCGCACCCCAGCCTGAGCGCGGCCGACCTCAAGACGCTGTCGGCCTGGGTGCTCACGGTCAAGCCCTGAGGGCCCACGGCGCCGGCCAGCCGGCGTTCAGCGGCAGCGCACCACGGCGTTGCCGCCCGGCGCGCTGGTGCTGCTGTCGCGCGCCAGCACCTCGGCCGCGGGCCCGGCGTCTTTCGATTGCGCCTCGGCCCCGGCGCGCAGGCGCACCACGTCACCCACGCGCAGCGGCAGGCCCTCGGGCGCGCGCGCGATCCACACCGGCGCGTACCAGTCGCCGCCGTCCACCACCTTGAGCTGGCAGGCCAGGCGCAGCACGCGGCCGGCGCGGAAGTCGTCGTCGCTGAAGGCCTCCAGGCGCTGCAGGCCGGCCTGGGCGAAGGGGTGCATCCAGCCGGGCACGGCGCCGCGCAGCCGAACGCGCCAGACGCTGCCCGGCAGACCGGCGGCGTGGCACAGCGTGGGCGTGCGCGCCGCGTCGGCCGTGCCCGCGGCGCTGCCCGCGAAGCCGCCGTGCCGGTGGGCGGGCGGCGGGTCACCGGGCCGCACGGGCCAGGCGGGACGCGGATCGCGCACCTCGATCACGCTGCCCGGCGCCAGCGAGGCGGCCGCGGTGCCCGCGGGCAGCAGCGCGGTCACGCCGGTCCAGCGCAGGCCCAGGGGGCGGGTGGCGTCGGGCTCGGCGCATTCGCCCTGCACGAGGCGGCCGGCCTCCATCTCCTGCGCCGTCACGCCGGCGCGCAGCGCGGGGTGGAGCTCGGGATGGCCGTCGCGCAGCGCCTGGCGCTCGCGCAGCACCTCGACCACCTGCGCGCGCGTGTCGGCGCCCGCGCGTGGCGCGGTTTCGCAGCCGGCGAGCAGGGCCGCGGCGAACAGGGGCAGCAGCATGGGGTATTGCATGGGGGTCAGCCGGCCTGGCGCAGCGCGGGGAAGTCTTCGTCGCGGTACTCGCGTTCGCCGCGCGCGCCGCGCGCACCGCGGTCGAGTTCCTGCTTGCGCAATTGCACGCGGCGGATCTTGCCCGAGATGGTCTTGGGCAGTTCGTCCACGAACTCGATGCGCCGCACGCGCTTGTAGGCCGCGAGCTGCTCGCGCGCGAAGCCCAGGATGTCCTGCGCCAGTGCGGGGCCGGGCGCGGCGCCGGCCGCGAGCAGCAGGTAGGCCTTGGGCACCAGGCCGCGGATGGGGTCGGGCGCGGGCACCACCGCCACCTCGACCACGGCCTCGTGTTCGATCAGCGCGCTTTCGAGCTCGAAGGGGCTGATGCGGTAGCCCGAGGCCTTGAAGACGTCATCGGCGCGGCCCACGAAGGTGAGGCAGCCATCGGCGTCGCGCACCGCGGTGTCGCCCGTGTGGTAGTGGCCGTCGCGCATGACCTCGGCGGTTTTCTCGGGGCTGTCCAGGTAGCCCACCATGAGGCCGAGCGGACGCTGCGAGAGGTCGATGCAGACCTCGCCTTCGTCGGCCTCGTGGCCGTCGGCGTCGAGCAGGCGGATGGTGTAGCCCGGCAGCGGCCGGCCCATGGCGCCGGGCTTGATCGGCTGCCCGCTCACGTTGCCGATCTGCGCGGTGGTCTCGGTCTGGCCGTAGCCGTCGCGCAGCCACAGGCCCCAGGCCGCGTGCACCTGCCCGATGATCTCGGGGTTGAGCGGCTCGCCCGCGCCGATGAGCTCGCGCAGCGCGAGCCGGTCTTTCCACGCGGCCAGGTCTTCCTGGATCAGCATGCGCCACACCGTGGGCGGGGCGCACAGGCTGGTGACGCCGCAGCGCGCGAGCGTGGCCAGCAGCGCGGGCGCCGAAAAGCGCGGCGTGTTGTGGATGAACACGCAGGCGCCCGCGTTCCAGGGCGCGAAGAAGCAGCTCCAGGCGTGCTTGGCCCAGCCGGGCGACGAGATGTTCAGGTGCACGTCGCCCGGGCGCAGGCCGAGCCAGTACATGGTGGACAGGTGGCCCACGGGGTAGCTCTGGTGGGTGTGCAGCACGAGCTTGGGCTGGGCCGTGGTGCCCGAGGTGAAGTACAGCAGCAGCGGGTCGGTGGCGCGCGTGGGGCCGTCGGGCGTGAAGGTGTCGCTGTGCGAGGCCGCGGCCGCGATGTCGTGCCAGCCCTCGGGCACGGGCGCGTCGGCACTGGCCACGGCCACGCGCGTGAAGCCGCTGCCCAGGGCCGCGAACTTGGGGGCCTGCGCGGCGCCGGCCACCACGTGTCGGACCTCGCCGCGCGCGAGGCGGTCGCGCAGGTCGTCGGGCGTGAGCAGGTGGGTGGCGGGGATCAGCACCGCGCCGAGCTTGATGCACGCGAGCATGGTGTCCCACAAGGCCACCTCGTTGCCCAGCATGAGCAGCACGCGCTCGCCGCGCCGCACGCCCAGGCCGCGCAGGTAGTTGGCCATGCGGTTGGAGCGCGCGCGCATCTCGGCAAAGCCCAGGCGCTGCTCGCTGCCATCGGCCTCGGTGATCCAGAGCGCGGGGCCGTGGTGGTCTTGTGCCAGGGCGTCGAAGTGGTCGAGCGCCCAGTTGAAGTGCTCGAGCACCGGCCAGCGGAACTCGCGCCGGGCCTGGTCGGGGTGGTCGCGCAGGCGCAGCAGCTGTTGGCGGGCGGATTCGAAGGCGGGGTGGGCGGTGGTCATGCGGGCTCGCTCGGGCGGGGGGTCGTTCGCGCCGCATCTTGGGTGCGCCGGCCCGCCCCGCCCAAGCGGGTTTTCCCCGGTGGGGGGTATCAGTCCACCAGCTCGGCCACCAGCCGGCCACCGATCATGAAGCCCGGCGGCACCGGCTCCTCGCGCTCGAACTTCACCAGGCCGTGGCCCTTGCAGTACCACTCGCGGCTGGTGAGCGGCACGTTGGTGAAGCCGTTCACCGGGTCGGTGTAGAGGTTGAGCACCGCGCGGCCGACCACACGCAGGCAGGGCCCGAAGCGGCCCGCGGGCGTGCTCACCTGGTCGTCGTCGGCCTCGATGCGCCAGCCCATGGGCACGCGGTGGCTCAGCTTGAGTTCGCGCGGGTGTTCGTTGCGGCGCAGGATCAGGTAGGGCACGGTGGGCGTGGTCCATTCGGTGCCCACGGTGTAGGGCGCCTTGAGCACCCACAGGGGCTCTTTCTCGGGCGTGGGCTCGGCGTCGATGTCGAGCCGGATGGCGACGCGCCGGATGCCTTGCGCGTCTTCGCGCAGCCAGTAGGACACGCCCTCGGAGTGGTGGCGCACGGCCACGGGCTGGCCGTCGAGCGTGGCGGGGCTGGTCACGCGCAGGGTCCAGCGTTCGTCGGGCCGGCGCTCTTCGCTGTCCACGCGCACCGCATAGGTCTGGCTGAAGCCCGGGTGCAGGGGGAACCAGGCCTCGCCGCCCGAGGGCGTGCAGGCGGCCAGCGGCCAGGCGGCGAGCAGCAGCAGCGCTTTCATTTTTCGGGCAGCTGCGCGCGCGGCAGGTCGCTGAGCTTGATCTGCAGCGGGTCGCTGCCGGGCGGCCGCAGCCACGAGAAGCCGCCGGGGCCGCGGCGCGGCTCGGTGCTGCCCATCTGGGTGTTGCCCTCGCGCGCCTTGCGCAGGCCGTCGCCGAGCAGGCGGTGCAGGTCTTTCTCGTAGGGCACGCGGTGCACGCGCGGCATCTCCAGCGGTGCGTTGTCCTTCATGGGGTTGACCCAGATGTAGATCGCGCCCGCGTGGCCGCGCGTGGGGCTGGGTTCGTCGAACACGGCCGAGAGCAGCACGAATTTCTCGGGCAGCGGCGCGTCGCTGGGCCAGCCCGACACGCCCATGAGCGTGCCGTGCGCGACCGCGTAGAAGGCGCTCACCAGCAGCACGCCGCCGAGCTTGACGGCCCAGTGCCAGCGCGTGGCCAGGCAGAGCACGAGCAGCAGCGCCGCGAGCAGCGCGTAGACGATGACGAGCCAGAGCAGGGCGGTGGAGGTGGCGGGGATCATGGCGGTCGGGGCCGTCTGCAAGGCGGCTAGAGGCCGGCCCGCTGCACGAGGGTGCGCGGCCGGGTGTTGATGTCGAGCACGCGGCCCGTGTCGTCGAGCGTGAAGCGCACCAGGGTGCGCTCGTCGCCCTTGCGCGGGATCTGCTGGGTGCCGGTGAACACGATCTCGGCCTGCGGGTTCACCTTCACCACGCTCACCGACACGTCCACCGGTTGCTGGTCGCGGCTGTCGTAGTAGTGCGCGTTCACCACGTACTCGCCCGGCGCGAGGCCGCGCAGCGTGACGATCTCCTGGCGCACCGGACTGCTGACCACACGGCCGTTCACCAGCACGCTGCTGTTCTTCTCGCCGCGGTCGTCGCGGTCCAGGTGCAGCAGGCCGGCGTCGCGCTGGCGGAACCACAGGGTCTGCCCGCTGGGTTCGAGCACCCAGGCGTCGATGTCGTTGGGGTTGTTGTCGGGCCAGCTCACGGTGACGATGAACTCGGCCTTGGCCGGGATGTCGCCGGCCTTGCGGCTCTTGGGGTTGAAGGCCAGCAGCGCGATCACGAAGCAGAAGACGAAGGCGATCAACATGTTGAACAACATGTCGTAGAACGGGTCGGCCTCGGTGTCACGCGCCGTGCGGCCGATCGCCATCGGGCGTCTCCTGGGGGGGCGCGGCCGACGCGATGGCGTCGGCGATCAGCGCGTCGGCGAAGCGGTCGAGCCGCATCAGTTGCAGGCCGAGCAGGATGTTGCCCGTGAGGCCGGTGACGGTGGTGAGCAGGGCGATGCCCAGGCCGCCGGTGAGGCTCTTGAGCAGCTGGCCCGACATCGAGGCGTCGAAGGTCTGCACCTGGCCCAGCTGCAGCGCGAGGATGGAAAAGCCGATGACCTTGCCCAGCAGGCCGAGCTTGAGCTGGATGCCGTTGAGCCACCACGCCATCTCGTGCGGGCCGTGCGCGCGCTCGCCCAGCACCTGCAGCCAGGTGGCGCGGTCGGCGCCGGCCGGGGCGCAGCCGCTGCGGTATTCGTGCGACCAGTCGCCGCTGGCGCCGGGTGTGCGGGTGGCGATCCAGCGGTCCAGCGCCAGCCGCTGTTCGCCCAGCACCCAGGCGCGCCGGCCGGCCCAGGCGGTGCAGCCGATGAACAGCAGCGCGATCACCAGCGTGAGGCCGGTGGGGTCGGCGTCGAGCAGGCGGTGCCAGGCCCCGGCGCGCCACAGCAGCAGCGCGCCAAAGGCCAGCAGGCCCGCGTAGGCGCACCACAGCAGGAACAGGCCGCGTTCGCCGCGCTCGAGCGCGAGCGGCGCGCAGCCCAGGCCGGGCAGGCGGCCCACCACGGCGGCGCCGAGCATGCGCTGGTGCGGTGCGGCGCTGCTCATGGCGCAGGCTCGGGGTGCAGCAGGCGCGATTCGGCGTCGCTGCGGAACACGATGGGGATGTGGCGGCGCGCCGGTGCCTCGCGCACCAGGCGCAGCACCCGTTCGTGCTGCGGGCTCTTGCTGCACACCGGGTCGGTGTTGGCCGCATCGCCCGTGATCTGGAAGGCCTGGCAGCGGCAGCCGCCGAAATCCTTGTGGCGCTCGTGGCAGCTGCGGCAGGGCTCGCGCATCCAGTCGTCGCCGCGGAAGGCGTTGAAGGCGCCGCTGCGCAGCCAGATCTCGGCCAGCGTGTGCTCGCGCACGCTGGGCAGCGCCAGGCCGGGCAGCTCGCGCGCGTTGTGGCAGGGCATGGCCAGGCCGTCGGGCGCGACCGACAGGAACACCGAGCCCCAACCGTTCATGCAGGCCTTGGGCCGGTCCTCGAAGTAGTCGGGCACCACGAACAGCAGGCGGCAGCGGTTGCCGATGCGTTCGCGGTACCGGTTCACCACGGCTTCGGCGTGCAGCAGCTGCTCGCGCGTGGGCATGAGGTGGTCGCGGTTGACCCAGGCCCAGCCGTAGTACTGCGTGTTCGCGAGTTCGAGGTACTCGGCGCCCAGGTCCAGCGCCATCTCGATGATCTTGTCCACGTGCGGCAGGTTGTGCCGGTGCAGCACGCAGTTCATCACCATCGGCCAGCCCTGGTCCTTGATGGTGCGCGCCACGCGCTGCTTGAGCTCGAAGGTGCGCGTGTGGCTCAGGAAATCATTGAGCTCGCGCGTGCTGTCCTGGAACGAGAGCTGCACGTGGTCCAGACCGGCGTCGTGCAGGCGCTGGGCGCGCGCGGGCGTGAGGCCCACGCCCGAGGTGATGAGGTTGGTGTAGAAGCCCAGCCGGCGCGCCTCGGCCACCAGTTCTTCGAGGTCCTCGCGCAGCAGCGGCTCGCCGCCCGAGAACCCCAGTTGCGCCGCGCCCAGGGCGCGCGCCTGCTGCATCACGTTCACCCACTCGGCGGTGCTCAGCTCGTTTGTGATGCTGGCGTGGCGCGTGGGGTTGTAGCAAAACACGCAGTGCAGCGGGCAGCGGTAGGTGAGCTCGGCCAGCAGCCACAGCGGCGGGCCCGTGCGGTGGGCGGGTTCAGTCCAGCCAGCCACGGCGGCTTCCTTCTTCGAGCAAGGCGCGCACCTGCCCGCCGATGCCCTGCACGCTGAAGGCGGTCTCGAGGTCGGCCACGATGCCGTCGAGGCTGTGCGCGCCGTCGCAGCGCTTGAGGATCTCGGCCGCGCTGTGGTTGAGCTGGACCATGCCCTCGGGGTAGAGCAGCACCCAGGCCTGCTGGGCGTCCTCGTACTGCAGGCGGAAACGCCGCGACAGGCGCGGCAGATCGGGCAGGGGGGTGTCGGTCATGGGAGCGGTCCCTTCATTCGCAAGAGGCCTTCTCGATCGCGTCGAGCATGGTCCAGAGGATGTCGAGCTTGAACTGCAGGATCTCCAGCGCGCGCAGCTGCTGCTCGCGCGTGGTGAAGTGCGCCAGCGTCACGCGCAGGCCGTGTTCGACGTCGCGGCTGGCCAGGGGAATGCGGCTGCGGAAATAGCCCAGGCCCTCGGCCTCGATCCAGGGGTAGTGCTGCGGCCAGCTGGCGAGCCGGTCCTTGTGGATCTGCGGCGCGAACATCTCGGTGAGCGAAGAGCAGACGGCCTCCTGCCAGGGCGCGCGCACCGCGAAGTTCACGTAGGCGTCGCACGCGAAGCGCACGCCGGGCACCACGCGCTGCAGCGAGAGCAGCTCGGCGCGCGGGATGCCCACCGCTTCGCCCAGCCGCGTCCAGGCCTCGATGCCGCCGGCGTTCGGGCCCTGGTGATCGCCCTGGCCGTCGTGGTCGAGGATGCGCTCCACCCACAGACGGCGGTGCTCGCGGTCGGGCATGTTGGCGAGGATGGCGGCGTCCTTGCGCGGGATGCAGACCTGGTAATAGAAGCGGTTGGCCACCCAGCAGCGGATCTCGTCGGGCGTGCAGCCGCCCGCGTTCATGCGCACATTGAACGGGTGGTGGATGTGGTACGCGCGGCCCTTGGCGCGCAGCTGCGCTTCGAATTCGGTGGGGGTCCAGGCGTCCACGGCGGGCCTCAGAAGTGAATCACCATGCCGTCGTGCGCGACCTCGACGCCGTGGCGCACGAGCTCGGCCCGCTCGGGCGAGTCCTCGATCAGGATGGGGTTGGTGTTGTTGATGTGGATGAGCACCTTGCGCACCGAGGCCGGCAGGCGCGAGAGCTCGCTCAGCATGCCGCCCGGGCCGCTTTGCGGCAGGTGGCCCATCTCGGCCGCGCGCTTCTTCGACAGGCCCAGCCGGATCATTTCGTCCTCGGTCCAGAAGGTGCCGTCGACCAGCACGGTGTGGCAGCCCGCCATGAGCGCGCGCAGCGCGGGCGTGAGCGCGCCCAGGCCGGGCGCGTAGAACACCTGTGCGCCGCTCTGCGGGTTCTTCAGCAGCAGGCCGATGTTGTCGCCCGGCCGCGGCCGGCCGCGGAACGGCGAATACGGCGGCGGCTGCGAATCGAGCGCCACGGCCACCACCTGCAGGCCGGGCACGCCCGGCGGCTCGATGGCGCGGCCGTCCACCGGCAGCGGGTGCTCCGCCACGCCGCAGTAGTGCGAGAGCACGCGCGTGAGCGGCAATGCGTTGCCGATGTCCGAGAGCACCTCGGGCGTGGCCAGCAGCGGCAGCGGCGTGCTGCGCTCGCGCAGCATGAGCAGGCCGGTCACGTGGTCGATCTGCGCGTCCATCAGCAGCACGGCGGCGATGCCGCTGTCGCGCACGGCGCGCGCGGGCTGCAGGGGCGGGTGTTCACGCACCTGCTGCAGCACGTCGGGCGAGGCATTCACCAGCAGCCAGTCCTGGCCGTTGGCGCTCACCGCGATCGAGCTCTGCGTGCGCGCGCGCGCCTTCACCGTGCCGGCGCGCAGGCCCTGGCAGTTGGCGCAGTTGCAGTTCCACTGCGGAAAGCCGCCACCGGCGGCAGAGCCCAGGACGCGGATGTGCATGTCAGCCCACCAAGAAAAAGGCGCACGCGTGGATCACACGTGCGCCCGGACGCTTCACCGCGGGTCAGCGGTTGGCGATGTACATGGTGATCTCGAAGCCGAAGCGCAGGTCGGTGAAGGCCGGGGCGGTCCATGGCGAAGGGGTTTGCATGGCGTTGTCTCCTGTGGGGTTGGCATGGAACGTGACTGCGGCGGGCTGGCGTGTCACACCGACCGCTCGCCCCCACCCAACTGCAAAATCGATGCCATGTCGCCACGCCCGTTCACGCTGCCCCTGCCACGCGCCCAGCGCATGGCCTGGCGCGAGCGCGGCGCGCGCGAGGGTGAAGCCTGGCTGGTGCTGCACGGCGGCCCCGGCAGCGGCGGCAACCCGGGCCTGTGGGCGGCGCTGTCGCCGGCCTCGCAGCGCGCCGTGATGCCCGACCAGCGCGGCAGCGGCGCCAGCGCGCCGCGCGGCGGCCTGCGCGGGCAGACCGCGGCCCAGCTCGTGGCCGATGCCGAGGCCCTGCGCGGTCACCTGGGCATCGCGCGCTGGAACCTGCTGGGGGGATCGTGGGGCGCGGTGCTGGCACTGCTCTACGCGCAGGCGCACCCCGGACACGTGGGGCAGGTGGTGTTGCGTGGGGCCTTCGCGCTGCGCGCGGCCGAGATCGCGGGCGTGCTCCTGCCCGCGCCGCGCTGGGGGAAAACCCTGGGGCCCTTGGCCCATCCCCTGCCCGCGGGCGGTCGCCTGTCGCTGCCCGCGGTGCTCAAGCGGCGGGTGCAGTTGCTGCAATCTGGCACACCGGGTGTTGCATCGCTGCGCGCCGGCCGCGCCTGGGCGCTGATGGAGGCCTTGCTGGCCGCGCACGGTCAGCGCCGCGCGCTGCGCCACGCGCCCACGGGCGCGCCGCGAAGCGCCGCGCTGCGTCGCCAGTGGGCCGTCACGCAGCGTGGGCTGCGGCGCGCACAGGCCCGGGCTTGCGCCGCGCGGGCCGACCGGCGCGACCGCCAGGTCTGGCGCCGCCTGCGCGTGCAGGCCCGGCTGCTGCGCCGCCGCGCCGGCCTGCGCCCGGGCGCCTTGCCACGCGCGGTGATCGCCTGCGCGCGCGCGGGGGTGGCCGTGCACTGGCTGCATGGGGATTTCGACGCCGTGTGCCCACCGGCCAACAGCGCGCGCGGGGCCGCGCTGGGCCGCGCGCACGGCGGCCCCGTGCGGCACACGCGGGTGCACAGCGGCCACCTGGCCCACGAACCGGCGATGGCGCGGGCCTTGCGCGCGGCGGTGCGCACGCCCGACGCGGCCTCTGCGGAGGCCGCGTGAACCGGCGGCGTGCGCTGGCCATGGCCCTGGCCTGCAGCGGCCTGGGCGCGGGCTGCGGCAGCGCCACGCGCCCCGGGTCCGGTGAGCGCGAACCGCCGTGGCGCGCCCTGGCCGATGGCCTGTGGGCCTGGGACGGCGCCAACGCCGAAATCGACGCGCACAACGCCGGCCACGTGGCGCCCACGGTGGCGCTGGTGCGCGGGCCGCAGGCGCTGCTCATCGACCCCGGCCCGAGCGCCCGCCACGCGCAGCGCGTGCGCGCCTCGCTGCGCGCGCGTTTCGGTGCCGAGGTGGTGGCCATCGTGAACACCCACGCGCACGCCGAGAACGTGCTGGGCAATGCGGCCTTCGCCGACGGCATCGGCGCCGGCCGCGTGCGCGTGTGGGCCAGCGCCGCCACGCGCCAGGCGATGCAGCAGCGCTGCCCGGCCTGCCTCAAGAGCCTCACCGAGCGCGTGGGCGCCGAGGCCATGGCGGGCACGGCCATCGTGCTGCCCACCGACACCCTGGCCGAGGGCGAGGCGCTCGCGCTGGGCGGGGTGCGTCTGCGCGCGCTGCGCGTGGAACAGGGCCACACCGAAGGCGACCTGGTGCTCTGGTGGCCCGAGGCCGGCGTGCTGATCGCCGGGGGGCTGGTCTGCGACGGCCGCCTGCCCGAGCTCGCCCAGGGCTCGCTCGACGGCTGGCTGGCCGCGTTGCAGCGGCTGGCGGCGCTGCAGCCGCGCGTGGTGGTGGGCAGCCGCGTGACCGACGCGCACGGCATCGCGCAGACCCAGCGCTACCTGACCACCTTGCGGCGCGAGGTGCTCGCGGCCATGGACGCCGGCCGGCTCGCGGGCGAGCGCGGCCTGGTGCCCATGGACGACTGGCGCCATTGGGCCGGCCACGCCGAGCGGCAGGGCTTCAACGTGCAGCGCGCGTGGCGGGAGCTGGAGGCGGTGTGGATGCAGGCGCCGGCCGGCGCGGCGCCGCCGCGTTGACCGGCTGCGCCCGGGTCAGCGCAACAGATCCGCCGGCAGCTGGTCCTTCTTGCGGTAGATGGTGTTGCGCGACACCCCCAGGGCCTTGGCGGCGGCCGACACATTGCCCTTGTGCTGGCGCAGCGCCTCGGCCATGGCGGCCAGGGCCACGTCCTGCAGGCGGAAGGCTTCGCCGCGTGACTCGGTGGCGGCGGGCGCGTCGGGCCCCGCGGCCGTGGGGGCCGCAGGCCCTGGCAGCGGGGCCGTGGGGGCCGCCTGCCGATCGAGCTTGAGCTCTTCCACGAAGTCGTCGGGCAGGTGTTCGGTGGTGATGCTGCCTTCGCAGCCCACCATCACCACCGCCGTGCGCAGCAGGTTGTGCAGCTGGCGGAAGTTGCCGGGCCAGGCGTAGCGCTTGAACAGCGCCATCACCTCGGGCGCGATCTGGATGTTCTGGCCCTGGGTGCACAGGGTCTGCAGGATCTTCTGCACCACGGTCTCGAAGTCGGTGCGTTCGCGCAGCGCGGGCAGGCGCACCACCAGGCCGTTGAGCCGGTAGTAGAGGTCTTCACGGAAATCGCCGCGCGCGATCATGTCCTTGAGGTTCTTGTGCGTGGCGCAGACCACGGCCACATCGACGTCGACCTCCTTGCCGGCACCCAGCGGGCTCACCTTGCGTTCCTGCAGCACGCGCAGCAGCCGCGCCTGCAGGTGCTTGGGCATGTCGCCGATCTCGTCGAGGAACAGCGTGCCGCCGTGGGCCTGCGCGATCTTGCCGATCGCGCCCTTCTTGCGCGCGCCGGTGAAGGCGCCTTCTTCGTAGCCGAACAGCTCGCTCTCGATCAGCGTCTCGGGGATGCTCGCGCAGTTCACCGACACGAAGGGCTGGCCCGCGCGCGGCGAGTCGCCGTGGATGGCCTGGGCCAGCAGGTCTTTGCCGGTGCCGGTCTCACCCAGGATCATCACCGGGATGTCCTTGCCCGCCACCATGCGCACCTTGTGGATCACCGCGGCCACCTGCGGGTCGCCGGTGTTGAGGTACTGCAGGCTGGAGAAGTGCGGCTTGCGCGAGAAGGCGGGGGCGGGCGCCGGTGCGGCCACGGCGGGGCTCACCACGGGCGGCGTCCACGCGCTCGGGTTCTTGATCTTCACGCGGCACCACACCGACACGCCGTTGTGCATCACCAGCTGCTTGGGCGCGGGCAGCGCGCCCGCGAACAGGTCGATCAGCGCGCCAATGGGCATGCCGAACAGCGACTGGAAGGTGTGCGTCTTGAGCGCCGCGAACGACAGGCCGAACTGGAACTGCGCGCTGCGGTTGGCCGACAGGAAGCGCCCCTCGGGCGAGAACACCGCGATGCCCTCGACCAGCGTGCCCAGGAACTCCGAGCGGCTGTGGAAGTGAAGCCGGATCGCCTTGGGAAAGATGTCGGCGAACATGTGGTTCTCGATCATCTGTGCCGACATGCGCACCAGCGCCAGCGTGTGCTGGTGGTAGCTGCGGTGGTCGCCCGTGACGTCGAGCGCGCCGATCACCTGGCCGTAGGGATCGAAGATGGGCGAGCACGAGCAGGTGAGGAACTTGTTCGCGTCGAGGTAGTGCTGGTTGCCGTGCACCGTGAGCGCTTCTTCTTCGGTGAGCGCGGTGCCGATGGCGTTGGTGCCCTTGCCGCGCTCGGACCAGTCCATGCCCGGCGTGAGCGCCACGCGCGACGCCTTCTCGAGGAAGTCGGGATCGCCCAGCGAGTGCAGCACCATGCCGCGCGCGGACGTGAGCAGCACCATGCTGTGCGTGTTCACGATCTGGTCGTACAGCGTTTCCATCACGGGCGCGGCGTGCTGGAACAGGAAGCGGTTTTCTTCGATGGCCTCGTGCAGCACATGGCGCGCCGGGCTGCTGAAGTCCGGTTCATCGGCCGCGGCGATGCCGTACTTCAACGATCGCCGGTGCGATGCGTCGATCAGGTCCGCACTGCCGGCGGACACCGCCTGGGCGCCCGCTGCGGGGCTGTGCGGCCGTGTGGGCATGGCTGCGTTCATGTTGTCTCCTGCACCGGGCGCCGGCGGCAGACCACCCCAGTAGTCCGCCGCCCATCGGGGGTCCTCACCGGGTTCGGCGGGCCGTCCTCTGTCGGGGCGATCGCTCTTGTCGGTCATGAAATTCTCTTCATATCGGTGGCGCGCGACAACACGGAACTTTCCCGCAATGCTTCCGGCTGACACACGGTGTCTCCGGTGTTGTTCCCTGCAAGAAGCCGGCCACGTGGACACTGTTCCGATTTGGAGCAATGCGCCCGTGGCAGCCCCACGGGCCCGCTTTTTGCAGACCGGGGTCAGGACCGTTTCGAACCCTGGAGACAACGCATGAAGACCCCGACCCGCCCCCGAACCCTGTTGCGCGCGCTCACCGCGCTCGGTCTCGCCGCTGCGCTGGCCAGCGCCTTCGCCCATGGCGACGTGACGCCGCAAGCGGTGGACACCAGCACGCTGCCGCCGCTCGGCGCCAAGTGGCTGGACGCCAACCCCTACAGCAGCGGCCCCGCGCACAAAGAGGCGCTGCGCATCGGCACCTCGGCCTACAACCAGAACTGCGCGCGCTGCCACGGCCTGGAGGCGATCTCGGGCGGCATCTCGCCCGACCTGCGCAAGTTCGACGCCGACTGCACCGGCCTGGCCGACCCGGCCAAGAAGGCCGCCTGCTACAAGGAGATGGACGACTACTACCTGGCCACCGTGCGCCGCGGCCGCGTGCGCGACGGCCGCGTCTACATGCCGCCCTTCGAGGGCACCATGAACCAGGAAGCGATCTGGGCGATCAAGACCTACCTGGAGACGCGCCGTGAAAAGTGATGCGGCCCGCCTGAAACGGCGCACGCTGCTGACCGCGGCGCTGTGCGCGGGCCTGCCCGTGCTGCACGCTCAAGAGCTCAGCGACCTGGCGAAGATACGCGCCAGCGGGGCGCTCAAGGTGGCCGTGTACAAGGACAACGCGCCGTTCTCCGATGGCCCCGCCAACGACATGCAGGGCCTGGACGTCGCCCTGGCGGGCGCGCTCGCCAGGCAGCTTGGTCTCAAGCTCGCGCTGCTGCCTTTCGACGCTGGCGAGAACATGAACGACGACCTGCGCAACATGGTCTGGCGCGGCCACTACCTGGGCTATGGCCCGGCCGACGTGCTGCTGCAGGTGCCGGTCGACCGCACCCTGATGCAGAAGAACCGGCAGGTGCTGATCTTTGCGCCCTACATGCGCCAGCAGCTCGTGCTGGCGCACGACACGCAACGCATCGCCGAGGTGAACACGCCCGAAGACCTCAAGGGCCAGCCGCTGGCGGCCGAGCGCGGCGCGGCCGCGGCGAGCGTGCTCATGGGCCACGGCGGCGGGCTGCTGCGCAACCAGGTGGCCATCCTGCCCAGCGGCACCGAGGCCGTGCAGGCGGTGCTGGACGGCAAGGCCGCGGGCGCCTACGTGCTGCGTGCGCAGGCCGAGGCGGTGCTGGCGCGCGCGGGCGCTGCGGGCGCGCGCGTGCGGCTGACGCCGCTGGCCTTCCCGGGCATGGCCGTCAACGGCTGGCCGGTGGGCATGGCGATCAAGGCCGAACACAAGGCCCTGGGCCAGGCAATCGAAACCGCGATGGGGCAGTTGCGCGAAAGCGGCGAGCTGCTTGCCTTGTTCAAGGCCAACGGCCTCACGCTGACCGCGCCCTGAGCGGGGGCGGTCGGCTGCCCTTGCGCCGCAGGGTTTGACTCCGGGGTGAACGCGCGCTGAGGCCATGTGCCGGGCGCGCCGGCCCTGCAGGATATTCCCCTTGAGGCAGAGGTCATGGCGGGTGGCCTCGCCGGCTCACTGGGCCGCCTGTGCCCGCCGCAACTGTTCGCTGAGCGCCCGGACCTGGGCCTCATGCGCGTTCAAGCGCGCCCGCGCGGTGTTTTCCTCGGTGATCGCGTGCTTGACCTCCGCCTCGCGGCCCTCTTTGAGGGCATCGAACTGTTTTGCGCTGGCCTCCTTGACCTGGTTTCGCGCCTCGATCACGGCCCTTTGTGCGGCATTCAGGTCGGCCTCGAGTTGGGGAACCAGGCTCGACGGTGCCGTCAAGGCGGGATTGCGGCGCTCGGCCACGGACTGCTCCGCCAGTGTGCTCTGCAGGCCTTGAACCACGCCCCTTGCAATCTTCAGTTTCTCCACGGCCAAGCGGTATTCCTCCTGCTTGCCGAAAACAAGACGCGCGAACCGGTTCGATGGCAGTTGGTCGATGCGGGCCTGGGCATCGACCTCCTGCTCCATGGCTTGCGCCAGTCGCTCCGTGAGCGAACGGGCGACTTGGGGTGCCGGCATCTGGGGTGCGACCCACGGCGTGCGGTCGACATTCGTTTCGGTGCGCAATGCCTCGGGTTCTGAGCGCACCAGCGCCTCTTTCTGAGCCGCCTGGGCCATGTTCAAGCGGTTGAGCGCCCAGTCCACGAGCAGCTCGTGTGCCTGGACGTCCTGCTCGGCGGCCCTGACCGCCTTGAGTGAGGCCTGGCGGGTCGAGGCGCTCGGACGCACCAGCGTCTTGTCATAGAGCCGGGCCGCTTCGAGCTGGTTCTTGGCCTGGCCCAAAGCCACACGGAGCGCGTCAAGTTCCTGCACCGCCGCTTCGACCTCGGCGTCGACCAGGGCCATGGTGATGGGCGTTGCACGCGTCGCATCGGGCATGTCGGCGCCGAACGTCTTGCGGACCTCTTTCAAGGCCGCCTCGGCGTTGCGCACGGCGTATTCCTGTTCCGACAGTGCTTGCCGGGTCTTGTCGAAGAGCGCCGTGGCTTCATTCGCCCGGTTGCGCAGCGGGACGCTGGTTTCCTGATGTTCCGTCGCCCACGCCAAGGCCGTGGCCTCGATCAGTTTCGAAGACGCGGACCTCACTTCCCTCAGCAGCGCCAGTTCATCGCGCGTCGACCGCGCCTGCGCCAGCACCTGCTCGGCGTCGGCAAGCGCCTGGTCCGCCTGAGGCAGCACGGCCGCTTCATCGAGCTCGGGGAGCACCAGCAGCGCCTGTGCGGGCTGAACGAGTTTCTCGGTGGCGGGCTGCAGCGGCTCGGACCGGGATCGCATCGCACGCGGCTGCTGGGTTTTCGAACGCTGGGTGATCTTCTCTCGGTGCCGTTGCCCATCGTCGCGGATCGCCTGCGCCAGATCGTCCAGCCGTGCAGTGGGCGAGGGCGGCACCTCGCGCAGGGCCTGCTCGGCCCGGCGGTGCAAATCCGCCATGCCTGCGCAGATGTGTGCCTTCACCTGGGCCGAGACCTCGAACGCGATGGCCAAGTGGCGATCGCCAGCGCTCTGGGCCGCCAGCGCCTGCGCCCTTTGCGCGTCTTGAGCGGCCGCTTCGGCGTCTGCCTTCGCCTGGGCCAGCGCGCGCGCGGCCGCCGCCAGGTCGGCCCTCAGCGCCGCCTGCGTGTCCGTCCGGGGCGGTTTGGCCATGGCCGCCTCACGCGCCATTTGGTCGCTCTCGAGGGCCAAGGCACTTTGCCTGTCCGCCTCGATGCGCTCGAGCTGCGCTTTGGCCTCTTCAGGCGTCAGCCGGCGTCCATTGAGCGAGTTCGTACGCTGCAACTCGGCCATCACTTTGTCGAGCGCCACCAGCGTTGCCTCGGTATGGCGAAGTGCGTACCGGTGCTCTGCCGCCTGGCTGGCCTCGAACGAGTCCTGCACCAATGCGTCGAGCGCATCCGGCCTCGGAGAGAACGGGCTGTCGTAGACGGCAGCCAGTGCGGTCGGCGACGTTCCCAGCCGCTCCAGATCGCTCTGGAGGTCGGTCAGCAATGTCTTGACGTCGTCTGCATCCAGCGGTGACCTGCTGGGTGCCTCGGGCCCGGAAGACCGACGTTCCTGTGCCCGCTGCTGCCGCGCGAGGCGGCGGGGCGCGTAGGCGCGATTCGGGGCGCCATCACCCACCGTCGGCACGGCGGCGGGATCCTGGTCGATCGGCGCAGGGTGTTGGGCCGATGGCTGATCTCGAAGGAACCGGTGGTAGGCCCCTTCGGCTTCACGGTGCGCTTCCACGAGGCGGACGTAGACCTTGGCCATGACCTGTGTGATCGCTTCGGCTTCAGCGGCTGCGCTGGCCTTCGACGCATCACCCTGCGCGTCGAGCTTGGCCGTGCGAGCCGTTGCAGCGGCTCTCTCTGCCTCGTCTTTCGCGGCTTCCTGGGCATGCGCTGCCGCGACGGCGGCGGCCTTGAGCACGCTTTCGCTTCCATCCGGGTCGGCAAGGTCACCGATTGCCGAAAGACTGGCCGACAGCTGGGCCTGTTGTGCCCGGGCAGTCTCGAGCGCCTCGCTGATTCGCTTCACCTTCGCTTGAAAGGCCTGATAGCGGGCCTCGGCTTTTTTGATCCGCTTGCCTTGCACGCGCAGCGGTATGACCGGGAGCAGCTTGGCGCCCACGTTGACGTTGTCGACTTCCGATCCCTGCTGACCCCGAAGTTCTTTGAGCGTGGTCTCGAGCACATCGGCCATGACCTCGGCGTGGCGAAGCTCGGCTCTGATTTGAAGTGCCCTTTGCGCTTCCTGGCGGGCCACCGCCTGCACATCGATCTCCACCCGGCGTGATGGCGATGGGTTCAGCGGGCGGTTGCGCCTCGCAGGTTCGCTCCATTCGCGCGCCGGGTACAGCGCCTTCGTGCTTTCGGCCAAGCGATCGGCGAACACTTCGGCCAGCGTGTCCGAGCTGGGGCGCCGCAAGGGGGGGCTGATCGTTGCAACCCAGTTGCCGGAATCCGATGCCTCGCTGCTGTTCTCGATGCGGTCGATGGCCGGCAGTTCGTCGTGGGCGATCTCTGCACGGCTGGATTGGCTCGATTCCAGATCCGTGTCCTGCGCTTCGTCGTCTTCGCTGCTGACCGATGAAAAATCGAGCTCGAGATCGATGACCCTGAGGTTGCGCAGTTGCTCGATGGCGTCTTGATCGCCGCTGGCTGCCCGGCGTGCGAACAAATAGCTCTGCACGTTCACCCCATCGGGCGCTGCGAGTTGTTTCGACAGCCCGAGCAAGGCCAGGCCGAAGCGGTGCAGGCCTTCCATCCGGCCCAAAGACAGCTTTTCGGTGGCCCAGGTGTCGTGTGTCAGAACGCTGCCCATGTCGCGAAGCCGACGCACAGCTTTCTCGAATGTGGCGGCCGCCTCGGCGCAGCTGTCCTTGACGCGATCGAAGTCTTTGGGGCCGGACTTCGCCGGCATGTCTTGCGCGGTGGAGAGCATGGTTGCCCAAGCGCCGTCGAGTTCTTCGATGATCGCCCGGGGCTCGTCCATCAGCGCCATGAGACCTTGTGCACCGATGTGCGCAGCGTCGGGTTTGCTCAGCAGCCCGCGCTTGAGGCTGGAGGCGTGGGCGTTTCGCGGCGACCATGCCAATTTGTTCCAAGGCAAGGTGCCCGCGTTCTTGAGGAATCGCCGTTCCCCCTTTTGGGCTTTCTGGCGCTGGCGAAAGTCGTGCACGCTTTCCGTTTCATCGCGCCGGAGCGTCTCACCGGCCTGCTGGATGCTGTGTACCCAGTTTGCCCTCACCAGGTGGCTCGCATCCATGAAGCCGCCCAGGGTCTCTGGCGGTTGCGGCAGGCCGAAATCATCGTCGAGATCGGTCGACGGGTTGTCTGCCGCGGCCATGTGGTGAAGGCCCTGGAACGCCTCGTTGACCGCGCCGAGCGCATCGTCCGCCTGCCGGAACTTGTCGGTCAGATGGGCCTTGGCCAAAAGGGTTTTGTCCGCGCGGATCTGCTGCCAGTCTTGCGCGGACAGCTTTTCCTTCGCCATCAGCGCCACAAGACCGGCATACGCCTGCTTGATCTCATCAGGCTGCCGAGTCAGTCCCGCCTGCTGATCGGCCATGACCGCGTTGGCCGTGGCTTGCCGGCGTTCTCTCAGGCTGGGTTGGCGGCGGATCTTCTTGCCGAACAGTCCGAGGAATTTGTTGATGTGGCTAAAGGCCTTCGATTCCGGCGCTCGCGGGGCGATTTCAACGAGGGGAGCTCTCGGCTTGGAAGGCGGCCCGGAAATCGGGGTGTCTGCTGTCAGCGAGAAGCGGGGGGCTTTTTGCGAGCGCGAAAAAACGGGCATGTGAAACCTCGGCGGCGGAACGGAGAGAAGGGACGGGCGCAAGCTGGGGCGCGATCAAACCAGGGCTGCGTGCGAGCGAAGGGCGCCCGCTGGCGAGGCGTCCATGGCTTCCATGTGGTGAACGGCCAGCAGCCAGAGCGCCCGTGCAGCCTCAAAACGCAGCAGGCAGGTGGGCAGTGACGTCGTTTGCAGTTCGGACGCTGGCAGATCGGCCAGCAGCGACAGATCACCGGCGGCAGGATCGCGCGCCACGCGCAGCGAACCGTTCCGTTGCCAGTGCGCGTTGTAGGCGAGTGCCGTCTTGTAGACGAACAACTCGTGCGCGGCATCTGGCTGGCCCAGCGATGCCGTGAGCACCAAGCGCGGCGGATCGCTGGTCCATTCGGCCAGCAGCTCTTCGCCGCTGGCCAGTTCCAGCAACCAGCCGGCGTCGTCAAGCCGCGTCACCGAACCCAGTTCGGGCACGGTTTGAACGGCATCGTTGAGCGCAACGTCGATGTCGTGGGCAGTCAGCGTGGGCATGGGCGCACTCCAGCGGGTGGGATGCGCATGGGTGTCGCGCTGGCTGTTGCCGATCCGGGCTTAACCCTTCATGGCTCGGTCAACGGGTTGTGATGCTTGGCCAAACGGACGGGGCTTATTGCAGCGGCCGACCGCAATGCTTTGGCCACCTGAGCGTTCCCCTGCCTGGCCAACCCATAGGCCTGGGCATAGGGCAGGTCTTCCTGCATGACGCCATCGGCCAACACCAGAAACCCCTCGGCCAGGCGGGTGAGCACCAGGCGGTCTTGCGGGTGCAGGTCCGCGGCCTGGGCGGCGGCGGAGAGGCCTTCGGCGATGGACAAGAACGTGCCGAGGCAGCGTTCGGTGGTCCGCATCAGCTCGGCACAGCACAGCACGAACGCCTTGTGCGCCTGGCCCATTCGACGCCCGAACGCCAGGCGCGGTTCACCAGGGCGTCGCGTCGGCTCGCACAACGCCGCACGATGAAACATTTCCGCCTGCGCCATCTTCAATTGCTGCAGCCCGATCGCGGCCTCGACCGACAGGGTCGTGGCCACGGCCCGTCCGCGGTCAACGGCCAGTCCCCAGGGGCTTTGTGCGGTGGTGATGTGCCGGTACCTCGGGCCCAGGAAGGACACGTCGTTCCACTGGCCCATCACGCCGAGCAAACGGCGCATGGCTTTCTCTTGCTGCCGTTGCAGATGGCCCTGGCGATGCGCGCTGCCAACCGGCGCCCGGGGCGCATGAACGGCCTGGTCCGCCTGGGCATTGAGATGCCCCACCAGTTCACCCATGCGCTGCAGTACGCCGAGCAGCCGCGCACACGCAGGATCGCCTTCCTGCAGGGCGTGAACGGCCGACGCGGCCGCCACCCGGGCGGCGTGCTCGGATTCCTGCTGCTCGGCCCTGGCCTTTTCGTTGGCTTGCTGATCGGCGGGGTCATCGAGCCGGGCCAGGTGCCGGCTCTGGCCGGGGGCCGAGGGGAAATGGCGGTTTATCTGCAGGGTCAACAAGTCCACTTTGGGCACTGGTGCTGCAGGCGCCTCCAGGCAGAGCAAGTCGGGCGGCGGGGCCCAGAACAAGGACCGTGCCTGATGCGCCATGGCGGCCCGCTGGGGCGGCTCGCCGGACATCCGTTCACGCCGGGCCTGTGTGGCGGCCAGTTGTTGCTCCAGGCGGGCCCGGCGCACCAGGGCATCGAGCCGCTGCAGCAGTGCGGCCACTGCTTCCAGCTTGAAGTGGCGCGCCCTGGTCTTTGAAATGTAGGGGTCCAGCTCCTGCACGAGTGCGGTGTAGGCGTCCTGTATGGCCGGGTTCGCTGCATGCTCGGGCGATACCAAGCCGTAATCGCTTTCGATGTCGGCCTTGATCCGCTGGGCCAGCACGTGGTTGCGCTGCGTGTAGGCGCGGTGAAAGGTCTTGCTCAAGCGCCGCGCCATGAAGTCGCCCAGACCGACCTTGCGCAGCTTCAGCTCGGCCCGCTGGCCGCGGACCCGAACGTCGAAGATCTTGCCGTGGTTCTTGTCGGAATGGCTCCAGGTGAGCAGCTGCGGAACCAGGCTCGTAGGGAAAGGGCGTGAGAGGGTGTTGTGCGCGGGCATGGGGGCGCTTCAGTGCCTGGGGGATGGTTCGCTGGGGGGCATCGGCTTCAGGTCTGAGGTGGGTTGCCTGTATTGCATTTGCGCTTCTTGCCAAAGCTTCCTGAGGGCGGCGTGGATGCGCGCCTTGGACAAAGCGATCGATTCGGCCCGGCGCGCTTCGACAAGCTTGTCTTGTGGAAGGTCATCGCCCTGCAGCGTGTTGGACCAGATCTCGCCCGTCCTCTGGAGGTCTTCCATGGCCGAACGCTCAGCGTTTCGGTACTCGGCCAAGATCGACGCCACGGTGGCTGGCTCCTCGTCTTGGGCCGGTTGCGCACGTGACCGTGCCAAAGCCAGCTTCAACCTGTCCAGCACCTGCTGCACCGGAAGCGATTGCGCCTCGTGGACCGGGTCTCTGCCGGCATTGGCCTTGTCTGCCTGGCGTGACAACGGCCCGCCGAAAGTGCGGGTGCGCTTGGCCTCGGATTTGCCGGGCGCATCGCCGGGGTTCTGCGAGGCTTGAAGTGTCTCCAGATGTGCCTCCAGCGCCTGGATCTTGGCTTCGGCGATGCGTTGCTGCACTTGCGCCAGTGTGGGGCGAACTTTGAAAACGATGGGCGGCAGGCTGGGCGCAGGCACCTGTGGCGATGGGTCGTCGCTCCGATCGATGCGGGTATCGGAATCGTCGGGCTGCACTTCGGCAGGGCTTTCGTCGTGGGCCAGCGGTCTCACCTCGAACGACTCGGGATCGATCCTGGCCTGGTCCACCGAACCGCTGCCCTCGGACTCGCTCGCCTCCACGCTCGTCTCTTCGCTGGACGTTTCGCTTGTCTCGACACGGCGTGGTGCCGACTTTTTGCCGAGTTTGAGGTCCCGGGCTTTGGGCAGCAGGTTCATGGCTGCTTCCTGCAGTTTCGAGTTGCCACTGCAGGCCATGTTCGCCAAGCGGTAGCGAATGCCGATGTGGGTGTCGGGTGAGGTGAGGTAGGGAATCAGGCCTTTGAGGATGCTCTGGCCGTACTCGCGAAGCACCCGCCGTTCGCTGGGCAGCAAACTCATGGACAGCTCATGCGTGCACATCCATGTTCTGGCGTGTTCGGTCAGCTTGTCGATGGCGGTCTTGTGCGCGTCGATCAGCGCTGCTGAAGCCCCTTCCAGCAGCTGGGGGTTGCCCGTGGCGACGGCCTTGTCGAACTGCTGGGCGAGTGAGCGCAGGTTGTTGAGAGCCACCATGGGCTTCTCCAGCATCTCTCCGTGCAAGGCGATGCCCGCATCCCGGAACTCGTTGTTGCGGTGCGGATGCCGGGTGGCCCGCCGCTGCTCTGCGAACAAGCGGGTCTTTTCCTCGGGCGTGGTCGCCGCCTGGAAGAGGCGTCTTTCGCCGATGGCGTCGAAGTAGCGGTTCACCCGGTAGGTGTGGAGTCTTTCCTGGCGGCGTTCTTCCCGGCGGCCGGCTTTGTCCGTGACCACAAGCGGTTCGCGATCGAGACTGCTTTTCAGCGCTGCATGGGCCTGCCTGAACGCCTGCAGCTCAGGCGTGTCGTCGCGCTTGCCCAGCGCGGCGACTGCGAGGGCTTGCGGCGGGGTCAGCACGACCTGTTCGAGCGCGCTGCGGGCTTGCTCGGCCCACTTGCAGGCCGTTTGGGCGGCATCCGATTCCAGGGTCGCCAGCGCGCGGTTGACCGCTTGCATGAGCCTCCCCACGTCCTTCGGATGGAGCTTGGCATCCGGGGCGTTGTGGAGCCACTGGGTCAGTTGGTCGGCGGCGCGGTGCGGGAGGATGTCGTTCGCTGGGATACGGGCTTTGGCCTCCCGCGCGAGGCTTGTAATCGCCAGGTAAACCGGGCCTTTCGCCGGCTCCTCCATGCGGGCGCGCCAGCGGGCCCGCAAGCGCTGGAACAGCGTTGGGGCCGGGCGCGCCTCGGTGTGCCGGGCGGCGGCCGCAGGCTCGGCCATGGCCTTGATGTTCGGGCTGGTCTTGTCGCTGACCTGGCTTCGGGGCAGCGAAGGGCCTTTGCGGAGGGAGGGGAGGGTGTTCTTGAACATGGCGCGTGCAGGGTGCGTTGGATCGATGGCGGCGCGGGCTCAGGCGCGCAGCGCCGAGGCCGACCCCATGGGCGGCGCTGCCGTTGGGGTCGAGGCGGTGTCCGGGCTCGCCGCCTGCCCGATGCGCTGCAGCGCCAGCGTCCACAGCGCCTGCTCCGCGCCAAAGCGAAGCAGTTGATCGGGCAGCTCGGGCCCCAGCAGCGCCGAGGCCGGCAGATCGGTCATCAAGAGCCACTCGCCCTCGTCGTCGCGGCCCACGCGCAGCGGGCCGTGCTCGGGCCACTGGGCGTTGTGCAGCAGGGCGGCCCGGCAGGCCGCCAGTTCGTGCTCGGGCTCGGGTTGGCCCAGGGGGGCGGTGAGCACCAATCGCGGCGGCTCGTCGGCCCATTCGGCCAGCAGTTCGTGGCCACTGGCCAGCGCCAGCACCCAGGCGCTCGAATCCAGCCGCGTCACCAGGCCCAGTTCGGGCACCGCCTGGGCCGCCTGATCGAGCGCGACGTCGATGTCATGGGGGCTGAGCAGGGGCATGGGGCACTCCGGGCGGTGGAATGCGTGTGGGTGCCACCAGGCCCCACCCCGATCCGGGCTTAAGCCCTCACGACTCGGTCAAAAGACCGGCCTCAGCGCCGCTTGGCGCCCAGCTTGCGGTAAATGGTGGCGCGGCTGATGCCGAGCGCGCGCGCGGCTTCCATCACGTTGCCTCGCGCGTCGTCCACCGCCTTGCGGATCATCGAGGTCTCGAAGTCCTTGAGCGGCACGCCCTGGGGCGCGGGCGCGCTGCGCGCGGCGCGGCGTTCGGGCTGGGCCAGCACCTGCAGGCGCAGGCCCGACCACAGCGGCACCTCCTGCGCGCCCAGGTGGGCGGTGGCGGCGTCGAACAGGCTCTCGACCGGGGCCGCGAAGTACAGGCTGGCGTGGCCGGCCTCCTGGCCCGTGGGCACGCACAGCATGTCGGCCGCGGGGCGGTTGAGGCCGGTGATGGCGCCGTCGGCGTCGAGGCAGACCAGGCCGTCGCTGTCGTCGCCGAGCACGCGGCCGGGCCAGTTCATGCGCAGCAGCAGGTGGTGCGGCCGCGCCAGGGCCAGCGCGTTCTCGATGCTGCGCGCCGACTGCGACACCAGGTGCTTGAGCGCGGGCTGCTCGGTCACGTTCACGCCCGTGAGGTCGAGCATGCCCACGCAGCGGCCGTCCGGGTCCCAGATGGGCGCGCCCGCGCAGCTGTAGATGCTGGTGGCGTCGAAGAAGTGCTCGCCGCGGTGCAGCCACACGGGCTGCAGGTCGGTCAGCGCCATGCCGATGGCGGTCGTGCCCACCGCGCGCTCGGACAGGTCCACGCCGAGCCGGGCGATGCGGCTGACGCTGGGCTCGTGCAGGTCCACCGGGCCATTGACGTCGATCACCACGCCTTGCGCGTCGGTGAGGATGGCGAAGTAGCGCGTGTGGGCCATGGCGCGCGAGAGCGAGCGGATCACCGGCGTGGCGGCCTGCAGCAGCGGCTGGCTGGCTTCCATGGCGCGGCGCACCTGGGCCGCGCTCACCGGGTCGAAGTTCACGCTGTGCCGAGGGTCCAGGCCCTGCTGCAGGCAGCGCCGCCACGAGCGCGCCACCCAGGGCGCCAGGCGCGGACCGGCCTCGGGGTTGCGGCCGTCGAGCACGGCGCGGCGGGCCTGTTCGATCAGGGCCAGGCGGTCGTGGGCGGGAGAGGGGGGGCTGAGCGGCATGGAGGCCATTGGAGCAGTCCGTTCGGGGAGGATCAACCGATGACCGCGCCGCTGGGGGGCGGGGCCTCGGCGCTGGGCAGGCTGACGGGCAGGCCGGTGTCTTGCGCCAGCCGCTCGAGGTCGTCGGGCGTGTCGAGGTCGCGCACATGCCGCGGGTCGTCGGTGGGCCAGGCGGCCACCGCGTCCGGCTGATCGCGGCGCCAGGCGCGCAGGCCGCCGTGGCCGCGGCCGCGCAGCGTGGCGCAGGCGATCTCGTCGAGCACCACCGGGTGGCCGGGCTGGCCGTTCACCGTGGGCACCAGGGCATGCAGGCCGCGCTCGCGCCGCTCGAAGGCATCGAGCGCGGCTTGCAGCGCGGACGCATCGAGCAGGGGCAGGTCGGCCAGCAGCACCAGGAGCCGGTCGGGCATGGCGGTGAGGTGGCGCAGGCCGGTGTGCAGGGAGTCGGACGGGTCGTCACCGGGCTGGGGGTTTCGCACCACCAGGGGCCAGAGCGCGCGCGGCAGGGTATTGAGGTGGCGCAGGATGGCCGCGCCGTGCGGGCCGCCGACCACCAGCACGGTGGTCACCGCGGGCAGCGCCTGCAGCGATTCGAGCAGTCGCTGCAGCAGCGTGCGGCCGCCGAGGCGCACCAGGCATTTGGGAATGCTCCCCAGGCGCTGGCCCGCACCGGCGGCCAGTATCAGCGCGGTGGTGGTCATGCGGCAGGTGTCTCGGTTTGGAACAGCACCCCCGTATCCTGCACGAAGCGTGCCCGGCGCGGGTTCAGTCGGTTTCGCGCACGAAGCAGGCCACGGGCTCGTTGGGGTCGATCTCGAGCCGGTCCTTGGCCTCGCCCACCGCCAGGTCGCGCGGCAGCGGCACGCCGTTCTTCACGGCCAGCAGTTCGGCCATCACGCTCACCGCGATCTCGGCCGGCGTCTTGCTGCCGATGTAGATGCCGATGGGCCCGCGCAGGCGCGCCAGGCTCTCTTCGGTCTGGTCGAAGTGCTCGATGAGCCGCGCGTGGCGCAGCGCCTGGTTGCGGCGCGAGCCGATGGCGCCGATGTAGAAGGCCTCGGTCTCCAGCGCTTCGAGCAGCGCCAGGTCGTCGAGCTTGGGGTCGTGGGTGAGGGCGACGATGGCGGTGCGCCGGTCGGCGCGGAAGCCGCGCACCAGGTCGTCGGGCATCTCGTGCGAGAGCGTCACCCCCGGCACCTGCCAGGCGCCGCGGTACTCCTCGCGCGGATCGCACACCGTCACCGAGAAGCCGCTGAACAGCGCCATGGTGGCCAGGTACTCGGTGAGCTGGCCGGCGCCGATCATGAGCAGCCGGTACTCGGGGCCGAACGCGTTGTGCAGCCAGCCCTCGTGCTCGCGCAGCGCCTCGGGCTGCTCGATCTCGGTGAGTACCACGCGGCCGGTGGCGATCTCGGTGCTGCGCTGGGCCATGCGGCCCGCGCTCAGGCGCGCCACCAGGTCGTCGAGCGTGGCCGCGTCGGGGTTGAACTCGAGCAGCAGTTCCAGCGTGCCGCCGCAGGGCAGGCCGAAGCGGTGGGCCTCGTCGGCGCTCACGCCGTACTTCACCTTGCGCGGCGGGCCGTCCTGCAGGGCGTCGCGGTAGCGGTGGATCAGGTCGTCCTCGATGCAGCCGCCCGAGACCGAGCCCACCACCGCACCGCCCTCGCACAGGGCCATGATGGAGCCCACCGGGCGCGGCGAGCTGCCCCAGGTCCGCATGACGGTGGCCAGCAGCGTGGCCTTGCCTGCGCGCCGCCAGTCCAGCAGGGTGCGAAGCACGAAAAGATCGAGGTTTTCCATGGTCGGTGTCACCGCCAGGCGGCGGTGAAGAAAAAGGCGGCGGCGATGACGAAGGCGCCCCCGAAGGCCAGCGCGCACCAGGCCCACACGGGCCAGGGGCCCGACGGGCCCGCGGCGGCGGCCGGCACCGGTGCCGCGGCGCTGGCCGCCGCCGCGGCTTCGGGGTGGCGTCGCAGCAATTCTTCCTCGAAGCGGCGGAAGAAGTCGTCGGCCATGGATTTGGCCGCACCGTCGATGAGGCGTTGGCCGAGCTGGGCGATTTTGCCGCCCACGGTGGACTTGACGGTGTAGCTCAGCTCGCAGCCGCCCGGCGCGGGCGCGAGCGCCACCGACGATTCGCCCTTGCCGAAGCCGGCCACGCCGCCCTGCGCCTCGAAGCTGAGCTTGTAGCTTTGCGGGGCCACGATGTCGGTGAGTTGCACCCGGCCGGTGAATTTGGCCGAGACCGGGCCCACCTTGATGCCCGCGCCCACGGCGTAGGCGTCGCCGCCCTGGGGCTCGAACTTGTCGCAGCCGGGCACGCAGGCCTTGAGGATAGCCGGGTCGTTGAGCGCGTCCCAGGCCTGTTGCTGGGTCACGGGGAGGAGGCGGTTGCCTTGCATGTCCATGGGGGGATTCTCCGGGTTCGATGAAGCGGGTTCAGCGGGTGTGCAGCAGCGCGGCGAGGGCGCCGGCGAGCTGCTCCAGGCGTTCGAGGTTGTGCACGGCCAGCATGCCGTGCGCGTGCCGGTGCAGCACGCTGGCGCCGCGCGCCAGCGGCTGGTAGCCGTCGAAGCGCAGCAGCGGGTTGAGCCACAGCAGCTGGCGGCTGTGCCGCTTGAGCCATTGCAGCTCGGCGTCGAGCGCATCGGGCTCGCCGGTGTCCAGGCCGTCGGTGATCAGCAGCACCACGGTGCGCCGGCCCACCAGGCAGCGCGCGTGCTGCTCGCGCAGCCGGGCAAGCGAGGCGCCCAGCCGCGTGCCGCCCGCGAAATCGGCGATGGCGGCGTTGCACTGGGCGAGCATGGTGTCGGCATCGGGCTCGCGCCAGGCGCTGCGCAGGTCGCTGAGGGTGGTGCCGAAGGCGAAGGCCGCGCGTGGGGCGCCGCGCGTGGCCTGGTGCAGAAAGGCAAGCAGCAGCCGGGCATAACGCTCCATCGAGCCCGAGATGTCGACCAGCACCAGCAGCGGCAGCGGCTGGCGGCGGCGCACGCGCCGCGGCGGGTTCAGCAGCTCGCCCTCGTGCCGCCGCGCCTGCTGCAGCGCGCGGCCCCAGTGGATGCGGTGGCCGCGCGCGCCGGGCCGGTCGCGGCGGCTGCGCACCGTGGGCAGGGGCAGGGCGATGTCGCGCGCGAGCCCCTCGACGAGCCGGAACTCGCTGGCCGACAGGCCCGCGAAGTCGGCGTGGCGCAGGCGCTGCAGGTCGCTCGCGGTCATGGCGGCATCGAAGCGCAGCTCGGTCTCGCCGGGCGGGCGCTGCTTCGCGAGTGCGCCGGCCACGCTCAGCGCTTCCTGCGAGCGGGCCTTGCGCGCAGGGGCTTTGGCGTTGGGCGATTTGGGCAGCATCTGCGAGAGCAGCTGCTTTTCGAGTTCGGGGTTGCGGAAGAAGGCGGCAAAGAGCTCGTCGAAGACCTCGAGGTCTTGCGGCCGGCTCACCAGCACCGCGCCGAGCGCGGCGTGCAGGTCGTCGCGGCGCTGCACGCCCACGAGTTCGGTGGCGGCAATGGCGTGGGCGATGCGCGCGCTGTCCACCGGCACGCCGGCGCGGCGCAGGGCGCGGCCGAAGGCGGTGATCTGGTCGGGGAACTTGCCCTTTCTGGCGTCACCGAGGTTCATGCGCTCACCTCCGCCGCGCCGCACTGCCCCGGGTTCACAGTTCCGGTTCCAGCAGCTGCTCGATCATGGGCAGCAACGCCGCCACGTCCTCGCGCTGCTTGAACAGAATGCCCGCCGTGTCCTGGATCACCTCGGGGTCGAGGGTGAGGGTGTCGAGCGCCACCAGGGCCTTGGCCCATTCCACGCTTTCGGCGATGCCCGGCGCGCGCTGGAAGGCGTTGGCGAAGGGCTGCGCGCGCAGCTTCTCGACGAAGCGCGCGATCTGCTCGCTCAGGTGCTCGCCGGCCTGCGGCACCTGGCCGCGCACGATCGCGAGCTCGCGCTCGCGGTCGGGGTGGTCGAGCCATTGGTACAGGCAGCGCCGTTTCACCGCGTCGTTGAGGTCGCGCGTGCGGTTGCTCGTGAGCAGGGTCAGCGGTGCCGCCAGGGCGGCGATGGTGCCGAGCTCGGGAATGCTCACCTGGTATTCGCCCAGGTACTCGAGCAGAAAGGCCTCGAAGGGCTCGTCGGCGCGGTCCACCTCGTCGATCAGCAGCACCGCGCCCGGCGCGGGCGTTTGCAGCGCCTGCAGCAGCGGGCGGCGGATCAGGTAGCGCTCCTGGTAGACCTCGCGTTCGATCTGTTCCGGGGTGGCCGTGTTCTGCGCTGCCCGCATGTGCAGCAGCTGCGCGGTGTGGTTCCACTCGTAGAGCGCCTCGCGCTGCTCCATGCCGTCGTAGCACTGCAGGCGCAGCAGCGGGCGCTGCAGCACGCGCGACAAGGCCTTGGCGAGCTCGGTCTTGCCGACGCCGGGCTCGCCTTCGAGCAACAGCGGGCGCTGCAGCTTCATGGCCAGGAAGACCGCCGTGGCCAGCGAGCGCGGCGCGTGGTAGCCCACGCCGCGCAGCGCGGCCAGCAGGGCGTCGGTGTCGTGCGGCTCGGTGGTCAAGGCGGCTCCGTCGCGCGGCATCAGCCGTTGGCCATGGCCACCGCGCGCTGGGTCTGCACGCGGATCAGCTGGGCGCGGTACTCGGCGCTCGCGTGCAGGTCGGCGTTGAGCGAACCGGCGTCGATCGCCACACCCTGCACGGCCTCGGGCGTGAAGCTCTTGCCCAACGCCGCTTCGAGCCCGGCGTGGCGGAACACGCCGTTGCCCGCGCCCGTGATCGCCACGCGCGCGCCGCTGTCGGTGAGCGCCACGAACACACCCACCAGCGCGAAGCGCGAGGCCGGCTGGCGGAACTTGGCGTAGGCCGCCTTCTTCGGGATCGGGAAGCGGATCGCGGTGATCAGCTCGCCGCTGTCGAGCGCGGTGGCGTACAGACCCTGGAAGAAATCGTCGGCCTGGATCTCGCGCCGGTCGGTGACGACGGTGGCGCCCAGGCCCAGCACCGCGCTGGGGTAGCAGGCGGCCGGGTCGTTGTTGGCCACCGAGCCGCCCAGCGTGCCCATGGCGCGCACCTGGCGGTCGCCGATGCCGCCGGCCAGCGCGGCCAGGCCGGGGATGGCGGCTTTCACGTCGGCGTTCATGGCCACGTCTTCGTGGCGCGTCATGGCGCCGATGACCAGGCTGTTGCCCTCGCGGCGGATGCCGCGCAGCTCGGCCACGCCACCGAGGTCCACCAGCGCGCCGGGCTGGGCCAGGCGTTGCTTGAGCGAGGCGATCAGCGTCTGGCCGCCGGCCAGCGCCTGCACGCCGGAGGCGGCGATGCGCTTGGCATCGGCCAGGGTCTTGGGTTGTTCGAGGGTGAAGGCGTACATGGTGTGTCTCCTTACTGCTTCGCCGACTGGATGGCCTGCCACACGCGGTGGGGCGTGGCGGGCATGTCGAACTCCTTCACGCCCAGGGGCGCGAGGGCGTCGAGCAGGGCGTTGATGACCGCGGGCGGCGAGCCGATGGCGCCGGCCTCGCCGCAGCCCTTGGTGCCCAGCGGGTTGGTGGTGCAGGGCGTGCACACGTGGCCGATGGTGAAACTGGGCACGTCGTCGGCGCGCGGCATGGTGTAGTCCATGAACGAGCCGGTGACGAGCTGGCCGGTCTCGCGGTCGTACACGCAGTGTTCGAGCATGGCCTGGCCGATGCCCTGCACCAGGCCGCCGTGCACCTGGCCTTCCACGATCATGGGATTGATGATGGTGCCGAAGTCGTCCACCGCGGTGAAACGGTCCACGCGCGCCACGCCCGTGGCCGGGTCCACCTCGAGTTCGCAGATGTAGGTGCCTGCGGGGAAGGTGAAGTTGGTGGGGTCGTAGAACGCGGTTTCGTTCAGGCCCGGCTCGAGCTTGTCGAGCGGGTAGTTGTGCGGCACGTAGGCGGTGAGCGCGACCTGGCCGAAGGTGACCTTCTTGTCGGTGCCCTTGACGCTGAACTCGCCGTTGGCGAAGTCCACGTCGGCGTCGCTCGCTTCCATCAGGTGCGCGGCGATCTTCTTGGCCTTGGCCTCGATCTTGTCGAGCGCGCGCATGATGGCCGCGCCACCCACGCTGATCGAGCGCGAGCCGTAGGTGCCCATGCCGAAGGGCACGCGGCCGGTGTCGCCGTGCACGATGTCGACCTGCGAGGGGTCGAGCCCGAGGCGCGAGGCCACGACTTGCGCGAAGGTGGTCTCGTGGCCCTGGCCGTGGCTGTGCGAGCCGGTGAACACGGTGACGCTGCCGGTGGGGTGCACGCGCACCTCGCCGCACTCGAACAGGCCGGCGCGCGCACCGAGCGCGCCCGCGATGTTCGAGGGCGCGAGGCCGCAGGCCTCGATGTAGCTGCTGTAGCCCAGACCGCGCAGCAGGCCTTTGGCCTTGCTGGCCTCGCGGCGTGCGGGGAAGCCGGCCACGTCGGCGAGTTCGTTGGCCTTGTTCAGGCAGGCGTGGAAATCGCCCGTGTCGTACTGCAGCGCCACCGGCGTCTGGTACGGGAACTGGGTGATGAAGTTGCGGCGGCGGATCTCGTCCTGGCTCAGACCCAGCTCCCAGGCGGCGCGGCTCACGATGCGCTCGATGAGGTAGGTGGCCTCGGGGCGACCGGCGCCGCGGTAGGCGTCCACCGGCGCGGTGTTGGTGAACCAGGCGTCCACCTCGACGTAGATCTGCGGCGTGGTGTACTGGCCCGCGAGCAGCGTGGCGTACAGGATGGTGGGCACCGCGGTGGAGAAGGTCGAGAGGTAGCCGCCGAGGTTGGCGTCGGTGTGCACGCGCAGGCCCAGGAACTTGCCGTCCTTGTCCATGGCGAGCTCGGCGTGCGACACGTGGTCGCGGCCGTGCGCGTCGCACAGGAAGGCCTCGCCGCGCTCGCAGGTCCACTTCACCGCGCAGTTGAGCTTCTTGGCGGCCCAGGTCACGGCCACGTCTTCGGCGTAGAGGTAGATCTTGGCGCCGAAGCCGCCGCCCACGTCGGGCGCGATCACGCGCACCTTGTGCTCGGGCAGGCCCATCACGAAGGCCGTCATCAGCAGCCGCTCGACGTGCGGGTTCTGGTTGGCCACGTAGAGCGTGTACTCGTCGCTCGCGCGGTTGTAGTTGCCGATGCAGGCGCGCGGCTCGATCGGGTTGGGCGCAAGGCGGTTGTTGGTGAGGTCCAGCCTGGTGATGTGCGCGGCGTTGGCGAAGGTCGCGTCCACCGCGGCCTTGTCGCCAATGGCCCACTTGTAGCAGTGGTTGTCGGGCGCTTCGGTGTGCAGCGCGGGCGCGCCGGGCTTCATGGCGTCGCGCACATCGACCACGGCGGCCAGCGGCTCGTAGTCCACCTCGACGAGTTCGGCCGCGTTGCGCGCGTTCTCGACCGTGTCGGCGATGACGATGGCCACGTGGTCGCCCACGTAGCGCACCTTGCCCTGGGCCAGCACCGGGTGCGGCGGCTCCTTCATGGGCTGGCCGTTGGTGTCGGTGATGAGCCAGCCGCAGGGCAGGCCGGCGATCTTGTCGGCGGCGATGTCGGCGCCGTCGAACACGCCCACCACGCCGGGCGCGGCGAGCGCGGCGGCCTTGTTGATCGAGCGGATGTTGGCGTGCGCGTGCGGCGAGCGCACGAACACCGCGTGGCGCATGTTGGCGAGCTGGATGTCGTCGGTGTACTGGCCGGCGCCAGTGAGGAAGCGGTAGTCCTCCTTGCGGCGCAGCGGCTCACCGATGTGGGGCAGCTTGGCGAAATCGATGGCACCCATTGCAATGTCTCCTATTGGTTTTCATCGGGAGACACCGCGGAACTGGCTTTGCCAGGCCGCTGGTGTCGCCCCCTTGAGGGGGTCGCGCGAAGCGCGGCGGGGGTGGTTCATTTCATGGCCGCAGCGCCTTGCTGCACGGCCCGGACGATGTTGTGGTAGCCCGTGCAGCGGCACAGGTTGCCTTCGAGGCCTTCGCGGATCTGCGCTTCGCTCGCGCCCGGGTGGCGCTGGCACAGGTCGACCGCGCTCATCACCATGCCCGGCGTGCAGAAGCCGCACTGCAGGCCGTGGCACTCCTTGAAGGCCGCCTGCATGGGGTGCATGGTGCCGTCGGCCGCGGCCATGCCTTCGATGGTCGTCACCTCGGCGCCGGCCACCTGGGCCAGCAGCACGTTGCACGACTTCACCGCCTTGCCGTTCACGTGCACCGTGCAGGCGCCGCACTGGGCCGTGTCGCAACCCACGTGGGTGCCGGTGAGGCGGAGGTTTTCGCGAAGCGCGTGCACCAGCAGCGTGTGCGGTGCCGCATCCACGGTCACGGCGCGGCCGTTGACCTTGAGTTCTACGGGCATGTCTGTCTCCTGGGTGGTCGTGGAAAAACGCGTTGCCAGTGGAGCACCCGCCCCTTGGGCCACGAGGGTGGGTTAACCCTGGGAATGCGCCGCGGCCCCCAGTTGTTCTCAATATGAGACTCGGCGTTTTTGCGGGCCTGGATATGGCTCTGGTGCATAGGACCGATGTCGCAATCTGAGACTTTGTGCGGCCGGCAAACATCCCACTGGGGTTAACCCTAGGCGATTCGGTGCGGTCGGCTTCAAACAATCGTATGCAGACACTTGCATACGTCCCGCTTTGCAAGGCGTCGCCCCACAGGAGACAAGAATGCAGAAGGTGCTTCACATCAACCCCGACAAATGCACGGGTTGCCTGCAGTGCGAGATGGCGTGTTCGTTCGAGAACTACGGCATCTACGCCACGTCGAAGTCGCGCATCAAGGTGTTCGACTTCCACCACACGGGCAAGAAGGTGCCCTACACCTGCACGCAGTGCGACGAGGCCTGGTGCCTGCACGCCTGCCCGGTGGAGGCCATCAAGGTCGACAAGGACACCGGCGCCAAGGTGGTCAACGAGACCACCTGCGTGGGCTGCAAGGTCTGCACCATCGCCTGCCCGTTCGGCACCATCAACTACGTGCAGGAAACCGGCAAGGTGCAGAAGTGCGACCTCTGCGGTGGCGACCCGGCCTGCGCCGACGCCTGCCCCACCGGCGCGATCACCTTCATCGACGCCAACTGGACCGGCATCGACCGCATGAAACAGTGGGCCGACAAGCTGGGCAACCAGCCGAGCGCCGCCTGACCCGTAGCCGCACAAGGAGACCCTCATGTCCTGGGCTGGAAAAATCCTCCGCGTCAACCTGAGCGCGGGCACCGTCACCTCCGAACCGCTGAACATGCAGTGGGCCCGCGCCTACATCGGCTCGCGCGGCCTCGGCAGCAAGTACCTCACGAGCGAGGTCGACCCCAAGGTCGACCCGCTCTCGCCGGACAACAAGATCATCTGGGCCACCGGCCCGCTGACCGGCACCATGGCCTCCACCGGCGGCCGCTACACCGTGATCACCAAGGGCCCGCTCACGGGCGCCATCGCCTGCTCGAACTCGGGCGGCTACTGGGGCGCCGAGCTCAAGATGGCGGGCTGGGACATGGTGATCTTCGAGGGCAAGAGCCCCAAGCCCGTGTTCCTCTACATCAACGACGACGTGGCCGAGCTGCGCGACGCCTCGCACCTGTGGGGCCAGACGGTGTGGAAGACCGAGGAGATGGTCAAGACCCAGCTCCAGGACCCGCTGGTGCGCGTCTCCTGCATCGGCCAGGCCGGTGAGAACCAGGTGCTCTACGCCGCCGTGGTCAACGACCTGCACCGCGCGGCCGGCCGCTCGGGCGTGGGCGCGGTGATGGGCAGCAAGAACCTCAAGGCCATTGCGGTGCGCGGCACCAAGGGCGTGGGCAACATCCGCGACCCCAAGGCCTTCATGCAGGTCACCAAGGAGAAGAAGAAGATCCTGGCGGAGAACGCGGTCACCGGTCAGGGCCTGCCCACCTATGGCACCCAGGTGCTGATGAACGTGATCAACGAAGTGGGCGCGCTGCCCACGCGCAACCACCGCGACGTGCAGTTCGAAGGCGCCAAGGACATCTCGGCCGAGGCCATGGCCACGCCGCGCGAGAGCGACGGCAAGAAGCACCTGGTGACCAACCAGGCCTGCTTCGGCTGCACCATCGCGTGCGGTCGCATCAGCAAGATCGACGAGACCCACTTCACCGTGCAGAACAAGCCGCAGTACTGGGGCGCCAGCGGCGGTCTCGAATACGAAGCGGCCTGGGCGCTGGGCGCGGCCAACGGCGTGAACGACCTCGAGGCCCTGCAGTACGCCAACCTGCTGTGCAACGAGTACGGCATGGACCCCATCAGCTTCGGCGCCACCGTGGGCGCGGTGATGGAGCTCTACGAGATGGGCGTGCTCACCAAGGAGCAGATCGGCGTGGACGCGCCCTTCGGCTCGGCCGCCGCGCTCGCCGCCTTCGCCGAGATGACCGGCAAGGGCGAGGGCTTCGGCAAGGAGATCGGCCTGGGTTCGGCGCGCCTCACGAAGAAGTACGGCCACCCCGACCTCTCGATGAGCGTGAAGGGCCAGGAATTCCCCGCCTACGACGGTCGCGCCATCCAGGGCATCGGCCTGGCCTACGCCACCAGCAACCGCGGCGCGTGCCACCTGCGCGGCTACACCATCGCCTCGGAAGTGCTGGGCATCCCGGTCAAGACCGACCCGGTGGAGAGCGAGGGCAAGCCCGAACTCGTGAAGGCCTTCCAGGACGCCACCGCCGCGTTCGATTCGTCGGGCCTGTGCGTGTTCACCACCTTCGCCTGGGGCGTGGCCGATCTGGCCCCGCAACTGCAGGCCGCCTGCGACGAGCAGTACACCACCGAGGAGCTCGAGAAGATCGGCGAGCGCATCTGGAACATGGAGCGCGAGTTCAACAACGCCGCGGGCTTCACCAAGGCCGACGACTCGCTGCCCAAGCGCCTGCTCACCGAGGCCGCCAAGACCGGCCCCGCCAAGGGCATGGTCAGCAAGCTGCCCGAGATGCTGCCCAAGTACTACGCGGTGCGCGGCTGGGACAGCGAAGGCCGCCCCACCGCGGAAACCAAGGCGCGGCTCGGCCTGTAAGAACGCATGCACCACGTCATCCTCGGCGCCGGCCCGTCCGGCGTGATCGCGGCCGAGACCATTCGCAAGCACGCGCCGCTCGACACCATCACCCTCGTGGGCGATGAGGCCGAGCCGCCGTACTCGCGCATGGCCATTCCCTACCTGCTCATCGGCAACATCGACGAGCGCGGCACCTACCTGCGCAAGGGCGCGTCGCACTACGACGGGCTGCGCGTGCGCCAGGTGCGCGCGCGCGCCACGGCGGTCGACAGCGCGCGCCGCACCGTCACGCTCGATGACGGCCAGACCCTGGCCTTCGACAAGCTGCTGATCGCCACCGGCTCGCACCCGGTGCGTCCGCCCATCCCGGGCATGGACGCACCCGGGGTGCACCCGTGCTGGACGCTGGAAGATGCGCGCGCCATCATGGCGCGCGCCAAGCCCGGCGCACGCGTGCTGCAGATGGGCGCCGGCTTCATCGGCTGCATCATCATGGAAGCGCTCAAGCAGCGCGGCGTGGCGCTGAGCGTGGTGGAGATGGGCGACCGCATGGTGCCGCGCATGATGGGCCCCACCGCGGGCGGCATGATCAAGCGCTGGTGCGAAGCCCAGGGCGTGAAGGTCTACACCGGCACGCGCGTGGAAGCCATCGAGCCCCAGGCCGGCGGCGCGCTGCGCGTGAAGCTCTCGGGCGGCGACACGGTGGAGGCCGATCTCGTGATCAGCGCCACCGGCGTGCGCCCGGCCATCGGCTTCCTGAAAGACTCGGGCATCACCTGCCTGCAGGGCGTGCTCACCGACGAGCACCTGCAGACCAACGTGCCCGGCATCTACGCCGCGGGCGACTGCGCGGAGGCCTACGACAAGGTCAGCGGCAAAACGATCGTGAGCGCGATCCAGCCCAACGCCGCCGAGCAGGCGCGCGTGGCCGCGCTCAACATGGTGGGGCAGGTGGCCGAGCTCAAGGGCGTCACGCAGATCAACGTGCTCGACACGCTGGGCATGATCTCGGCGAGCTTCGGCAACTGGGAAGGCGTGCCCGGCGGTGAACACGTGGAGCTCACCGACCTGAACGCCGGCCGCCACCTGAGCCTGCAGTTCAAGGGCGATCAGCTCGTGGGCTGCAACTCGGTGGGCTGGACCGAACACGTGGGCGTGATGCGCGGCCTGGTCGAAGGCCAGGTGAAGCTGGGCGAGTGGAAGGACAAGCTCAAGGCCGACCCGACGCGCCTGATGGACGCCTACCTGGCGTCCGCGCAGGCGCAAGGCCACTGGGCCGGTGCCGGCGACACGCGCCGACGCTGAACATGAGCCCCCACGCTCCGCCGCTGCGCGGGTCGCTGCCCCCCGAGGGGGCTGCCCCGCCTTGGGGCGGCCCGGCGGCGGGGCGCCCTCACGGACCTCCATGAAGATCACCTTCAAGCTCTTCGCCACCCTCACCGACTACCTGCCGCACGAGGCGCGCCGCGCCAACCAGGTCGATCTCGACGTGGCGCCCGGCACCACCGTGCAGCAGGTGATCGACCCCTACGGCATGCCGCCCAAGCTCGTCCACCTGGTGCTGGTGAACGGGCGCTTCGTGCCGCCCGAGCAGCGCGCGGGCACGGCGCTCGCCGACGGCGACGTGCTCGCCGTGTGGCCGCCCATCGCGGGCGGCTGAAGCGGCGACCTGCGCCGCCCGCACCGTGCAAAGCCACTACCCCGAGCGCTTCGAGCGCGACATGGGCTGCACCGAGGCCGACTGGCTGCGTTGGCTGCCCGATGCCATCGGTGCCGCGGCGTGGCAGCTCGGGCCGGATCGCGCGCAGGTCGAGCTGCCTCCGGGCCGCCTCGAACTGCGCTGGCAGCTCATGCCGCCGCGCACCATCGCGCTGGTGCGCCTGCCCGTGCTGCGCGTGGCCTTCCGCTTCGAAGGCCTGAACGACGCGCAGCGCCTGGCCTTCATGCGTCGCTTCGACCTGTACATGCAGCGCGGCGGCGGCTGAGGCTTGCACAGGCGTATCGCGGCGCTTTGCAAACGGTGACGCGGGCGCCAATTAGTGCGCTCGCGGTAGTGCCGCAGAGACAGGCCCCTCCTAACCTCGCGGGCGTTTCCAAGGAGGGCGCCCCGTGAGCGCGAAACGCAACATCGAGCACGACAGCGAATTCAGCAACCCGGTGTACGCCGCCAAGATGCGGCGCAAGCGCTGGTTGCGCCGCCTGTGCGTGCTGCTCGGCATCGGTCTGGCGATCGTGCTCTGGGGCCTGGGCTTCCAGGGGGCCCGCCTGTGAGCACACCCGTGAGCACACCCAACCCGAACAAGCCCCGGTCCGGCTGGGCCGAAGGCGAGTGCTACAGCCTTGAACTCGTGCCCGCCCCCCAGCCGCGCCGGCCCTGGCGCCGCTGGCTGCTCGGGCTGCTGCTCATCGGCCTGCTCGTGGTGGCGGCCGTGGGGGCCGTGTGGCTGCACAAGGCAAGGCGCATCACCGAACGCATCGAGGCCCACGTGGCTTCGCAGCCGTATCCGGGGTTTGCCATTGGCGACCTCGGCGGCATGCCGGTGAAGGTGCCGCGATACATGGCCGAGCTGCTGGAGTACGACGGCGACCCCGGGTGGGCCCCTGCGCCCAATTGGCGGCCGCCGGTGCGGACCTTCGAATCGAAGATCAACAGCTTCGGGTTTTACGTGCGTTACCCGGATGGCCAGACGCTCGATTCGTGGGCGCGGCGGGAGGAGAAACGGCTGACGCCGCCTTGGGAGGATCGGTGGATTGATGTCGGCGTTGCGAGCAGCAAGCACTACCCTGGCGACGGATTTCTAAGTCGTTACGAGCAATCGATTTACAACGACATGAATCACAAGTCTGCGCTGTTTCGGTACCGCCGCCAGCCCGAAAAGGAATTTGGGCTTGAGGTCTACAAGCTGGCCCCCCCGCCCGAAGGGCCTGACCCGATGAAGCTGATCATTGACGACGAGTATTTCGGTCGCGATGCGTCGGGTCAATTGCTAGTCACGATTCGATGCACGTCAGTACGGGTTGATATCAATCGATCTACCTGCGATCAGGTCTGGTCTTTGGAAGACAAAGCGCTTCGCATTCAACTCACAGCGCAGTACCGCCGTCCTCTGCTGCAGCACTGGGGAGAGATCCAACTCATGGTCACTCACATCGTGCTGGGGTTTCGGCACAACCCCAGTCAACCTGAAGCCGGACCAATCATTCCGCGCTGAACGATCACCTGTCACTTCACCTATCAGCCTTTAGGAAGAAATGCATGTCTCAAGCACAAGTACTCACGACCGCCCAATTGAAAGCCTATTCCGATCGGTTGGCCAGCGGAACTGTGGCCGATGCAGAACAGGTGTATGCCGAGTTGTATGAACAGGGCTACAACTATGCCGGCTGGGCAGGTGGTGTTGCCAGTGAAAGCACGATTGCCGGCGTGTCGGCGGTGAACTTTCTGACCGGCACTGCCATGATGGGCTGGGGTGGATCGCAGTGTCGAAACCTTTCTGAGGCCTCCCTCGATAACATCCGGATGGATATGGCTCGACGCTACGTTGAGGCTCTTCGGGTTCGCAGCACCCGACAAGGTGGTCAGATTTCCGAGGACGTCAACTACGAAGAAGTACGTCGATTCCACCAAACTGTCTTCACCAACAACAACCTCTCCCTCGACAACTGGACGCTCAACACCCCGATGGAATTGGTGCGCCAGACCCAAGGCGATGAGGCCGTCGAAGCCCTCTGGCGAGAAATTCGCGACACCGGCGGAGATGGCCTGGATGGCACCTTGGCGAGCGTCAAGCTTTACAACACGGTTGGCCGGCTGAGTTTTTCTGAAGACCCTGCCATTCGCGATGCGGCGCTGGATTGGATTGAGCAAGTTCCCGGCTTCGCGAACTGGGACGCCATTGGACGCAGCGCCAAGACCTTGATGGAATGGCTGCAGCACACGGAAGCGGGGCGCATGTTGAACGCCATCCACCGGGTGATCGACAGCGATCCGTTCTTCCTGGCCAATCCCCTCACCAACATATCCTTCAACGCCGCCCGCGCCTTCATCCTGCAACGCGACCCCTTGGTCCTCGACCTCGATGGCGACGGCCTCGAATTGACCGGCGCCTCCGGCAACGTCCTCTTCGACCACAACGCCGACGGCATCAGGACCGGCACCGGCTGGGCGCGCGCCGACGACGGTTTTCTTGTGCGCGATCTGAACGGCAATGGCCGTATTGATTCGGGCCGCGAGCTCTTTGGCGTGGACACCCTCAAGCGCAACGGCCAGTTCGCCAGCCAGGGCTTCGAGGCCCTGGCCGATCTCGATGTCAACGGCGACGGCCAGATCACCAGCGCCGACGCGGCCTGGGCGCAGTTGCAGGTCTGGCGCGATGCGAACCAGGACGGCATCAGCCATCCACACCGTCAAGGCCATGGCGGTGGAGCCGCAGTGGCGCCGCCAGTGGGACCAGCAGCTCGCGGGCTACGTGGCCGCGGGTTTCAAGACCGCCACCGTGGGCACGATGGCCAACAGCGCGGTCACGCTGGTGTCCAAGCTCGTCACGGTGTTCACCTTGTACTTTGGCGCGCGCTTCGTCATTGAAGGTGATCTGTCTGTCGGGCAACTGATCGCGTTCAACATGCTCGCGGGCCAGGTGGCCCAGCCCGTGATGCGGCTGGCCAACCTCTGGACCGATTTCCAGCAGACCGGCATCTCCGTGCAGCGGCTCGGCGACATCCTGAACACGCCCCCCGAAGCCGCGGGGCGCAAGGCGGCCTTGCCGCCCTTGTCCGGGCGCATCGCGTTCGAAGGCGTTCACTTCCGCTACCGGCCCGAAGGCCCCGAGGTGCTGCAGGGCCTCACGCTCGAGATTCCCGCGGGCCAGGTCATCGGCGTGGTGGGCCGGTCGGGTTCGGGCAAGAGCACACTGACCCAGCTGGTGCAGCGCCTGCAAGCCCCGCAGCGCGGCCGCGTGCTGGTGGACGGCGTGGACCTGGCCACGGTAGAGCCTGGCTCGCTGCGCCGCCAGATCGGCGTGGTGCTGCAAGACAACGTGCTTTTCGCGCGCAGCGTGCGCGACAACATCGCGCTGGCCGACCCGGGCGCCTCGCTCGAACGGGTGATGGGCGCGGCGCACATGGCTGGCGCGCACGGCTTCATCTGCGAGCTGCCCGAGGGCTACGACACGCTGGTGGGTGAGCACGGCGCCTCGCTCTCGGGCGGGCAGCGCCAGCGCATCGCCATCGCGCGCGCGCTCATGGGCGATCCGCGCATCCTCATCCTCGACGAAGCCACCAGCGCGCTCGACTACGAAAGCGAACGCATGGTGCAGCAGAACATGAAGCGCATCGCCCGCGGCCGCACGGTGATCATCGTGGCCCACCGGCTCAGCGCGGTGCGCGACGCCGACCGCATCGTGGTGATGGAGCGCGGCCGCATCGTGGAGTCGGGCGCGCACCAGCAGCTGCTCGAAGGCAGCGGCGGCGCCTATGCGCAGCTGTGGCGGCTGCAGCAGGCCTGAGCCGCATGTTCGCCGCCCACCTGAAGTGGCGCTGGCAGGCGCTGTGCCAGTTGCTGGGCCACCACCGCCGCGTGTGGCAGCGGGCCTGGGCCCAGCGCGCGCTGTTCGACGCGCCCCACCGCGAGGCGCACGAAGCCGCATTCCTGCCCGCGGCGCTGGCCTTGCAGGAAACGCCGGTGTCGCCCGCGCCCCGCGTGGCCATGGGCCTGCTCGTGCTGTTCCTGCTGCTGGCGTTGCTCTGGGCCGGCTTCGGGCGCATCGACGTGGTGGCCGTGGGGCAGGGCAAGGTGGTGCCGGGCGGACGCAGCAAAACCATCCAGCCGCTGGAGGCGGCCACGGTGAAGTCCATCCACGTGCGCGACGGCCAATTCGTGCGCGCGGGCGACCTGCTCATGGAGCTCGACCCGACCGCGCCCGAGGCCGATGCCGCTCGCGTGGCGGTGGAGCACACGGCCGCGCTGCTGCAGCGGGCCCGCGGCCAGGCGCTGCTGGCCGCGCTCGCGGCGGGCCGCGCCCCGGCCCTGCCGCGCCAGCCCGGTGTCGATGGTGCGCGGCAGCGGGAAGCCGAACGGCTGCTGCAGGGCGAATACGCCGAGTACCAGAGCCAGCGCGAGCGCATCGCGGCCGATGTGGCGCGGCGCGAGGCCGAACGCCGCACCACGCAGGCGCTGGTGCACAAGCTCGAACAGACCCTGCCCATGGCCACGCAGCGGGCGCAGGACTACCGCCGCCTGGTGGACGAGGCCTTCGTGTCGCAGCACGGCTACCTCGAACACGAGCAGGCGCGCGTCGAGATGGCGGCCGATCTCGAGGCCCAGCGCCAGCGGCTGCAGGAAATCGACGCCTCGCTCGACGAAGCCCGTGCCCAGCAGCACGCGCTCACCGCGCAGACCCGCCGCACCGCGCTCGACAGCGTCGAGCAGGCGCAGCAGCGGCTGGACGCGCTGGCGCAGGAGCGCATCAAGGCCGAGGCGCGCGAGCGGCTCACGCGCCTGCGCTCGCCCGTGGACGGCACGGTGCAGCAACTGGCCATGCACACCGAGGGCGGGGTGGTCACGCCCGCGCAGGCGCTCATGGTGGTGGTGCCGATCGATCAGCCGCTGGAGGTCGAGGCCCTGTTCGAGAACAAGGACATCGGCTTCCTGCGCGCGGGCCAGCCGGCCGAGGTGAAGGTGGAGACTTTCCCGTTCACGAAGTACGGCACGCTGCGCGCCGAGCTCGTGAGCGTGTCGCACGACGCGATCAGCGACGAGCGCCGCGGCCTGATCTACACGGCGCGCGTGCGCCTGTCGCGCAGCGACATGAACGTGGACGGCGCCAGCGTGACGCTCTCGCCCGGCATGGCCGTGACCGTGGAAGCCCGCACGGGACAGCGCCGCGTGATCGAGTATTTCCTGGCGCCGCTGCTGCAGCACGGCCAGGAGAGCCTGCGCGAGCGCTGAGAGCGCGGATTGGTATCCAGTGCCTTTTGCCGGAAAAGCGTTGATTCGCATGCATGAGAATAGAATGCATGCAATCTGACATGGAGGTCACGATGGCAATGTTGACCGTTCGAAATCTGCCGGAAGCGGTACACCGGGCTTTGCGTGCTCGCGCGGCGCGCCATGGGCACAGCATGGAGGCTGAGGTGCGGGACATTCTGGAATCGGCTGTCAGCCCGCAGGGACGGGTCAAACTGGGCAGCTTGCTGGCCGATATCGGTCGACGGGCGCGTTTGACCGACGACGAGTTCGCGGTCTTCGATCAGGTGCGCGAGAAGACGCCTGCGCAACCGCCGAGCTTCGAATGATCCTGCTGGACACCAATGTGGTTTCGGAGCCCTTGCGCCAGACGCCCGATGCGGGTGTGGTGGCCTGGATCGACGCGCAGCCTCTGGAAACCTTGTTTCTCGCGGCCATCACCGTTGCCGAGCTGCGTGCTGGTGTGGCCTTTCTGCCAGCGGGCAAACGCCGCACTGGTTTGCGCGACAACCTGGAGACGCGGGTGTTGCCTCTGTTTGCGGGGCGGATACTGCCCTTCGACCTGGCTTGTACCCAGGCTTATGCCGATTTGATGACCAAGGCGCGGAGCAGCGGTCTGGCGATCGCCTCGGCCGACGGTTACATCGCCGCCATCGCCGCGGCCAACGGCTTCGCGGTGGCGACGCGTGACACGAGCCCGTTCAGGGCCGCGGGTGTCTCGGTGATCGACCCCTGGCAAGCGCACTGATCCACCCGCGGCCTGCAGCACGGTTTGCGACGACGGCGCTTTCATCGGCGTTGGCGCCTCGCCCACCGCCCTCACACGTGCCCGAAGTCCCGCCGCAGCGTGGGCAAGCCCACGCCCGCGGCGTCGAAGCCGCCGTCGACCGCGAGCACCTGGCCGGTCACGTAGCTCGCCTCGGGTGAGCACAGAAAGCCGATGCCGTTGGCGATCTCTTCTTCGGTGCCGTAGCGCGCGAGCGGCACGGTGTCGTGGTAGTCGGCGCGGATGGCGGGCGTGTGCACCTGCTTGGCCATGGCGGTTTCCACCGGGCCGGGCGCGATCGCGTTGCAGCGGATGCCCAGGCCCGCGAGTTCCACCGCCTGTTGCTTGGTGAGGTGGATCAGCGCGGCCTTGCTCGTGCCGTACGCCACGCGCAAGGTGCTCGCGCGCAGGCCCGAGATGGACGCGATGTTCACGATCGCGCCGCCGCCGTTTCGCCTCATCACCGGCACGCAGGCCTGGCTCAGCAGGAACACGCCGTCGAGGTTGGTCGCCATCACGTGGCGCCACTCTTCGAAGCTGGTCTGCACCAGCGGCTTGAACACGGCCACGCCCGCGTTGTTCACGAGCGCGTCGATGCGACCCAGCGCGGCGTCCACCTGCGCCACCAGTGCCGCCACCTGCGCGGGGTCGGACACGTCGGCGTGCACGGCGATGGCGCGGCCCGGGCTTTCAGCCGCCAGCGCGGCGTGGGCCGCGGTGAGGGCCGGGGCGTCCTTGTCGACCACGGCCACGCGCCAGCCGCGTGCGAGGAACCAGCGCGCGCTGGCCAGGCCGATGCCGCGCGCGGCGCCGGTGACGATCGCCACGCGCTCGGGCGTGGCCTGCAGTGCCTGCGACA